>DFWZ01000060.1:0-13695 GCA_002381565.1 Gallionella sp. UBA4121 | reverse complement strand
ATCACGATGGAACAGCTGCGCAATGATTTTGACGCCGTGTTTCTGGGTATGGGTGCGCAAGCCGGTCGTGCATTGCCACTGGAAGATAGCGCAGCACCAAACGTAGTGACGGCGACCGCCTTCCTGAAGGCGTTCAATGACGGTCGTCTGCAGCATGTAGGTAAACGTGTAGTCGTTGTGGGTGGTGGTGATACATCAATCGACGTTGCAACAGTTGCACGTCGTCTGGGTCACCTTGAGTCATCCATGCCTACTGAATTTGAACAAGCAATTGCGGGCCAAATGGCACACGATGTATCGGAAGTCGCTGTCAAACAAGGTGCACATGTAACGCTGACTTCAATATTCAACATCGACAAGATGGCTGCCAACAAGCATGAAATCGAACAGGCGCTTGCCGAAGGCATTGCAATCCTTGGCAGTCTTGTGCCAATCGGCATCGTTCGCGGTGCGGATGGTCGTGCCACAGCGTTGCGCGTCTGTCAGTGTGAAGCGAAAATGGTAGGCAACAGGCTCGAAGTCAAGAATATCGAAGGCACGGAACACGATATCGAAGCTGATCTGATCGTATCTGCGATTGGTCAGGCGGTTGACTTTACCGGCCTGGAAGAATTCAACAATGGTAAAGGTGCGGTGTCCACTGACCGCAATTATCTGGTTGCCGGGCAAAAAGGCGTGTTTGCAGGTGGCGATATCATCAAGCCTCATCTGCTGACTACGGCTATTGGTCACGGATCTATCGCCGCCGATGGCATTGACAGTTTTCTGAATGGTCAGGATCTCGAAAAGCGTCCAAAGATCGATGCACATCAGTTCGACCTGATGCGCAAGATGATGGAAAAAGGCCTGGAAGTTAAAGAGACGCATGAACCGTTGCGTGGCACAGATAGTTCCAACGTGGCGATACACAACTTCGATGATCGTTCAGACCGTTACGTCATTCCGCACGATAAGCTGTTTTTGGGGCACTTTTCAATTGTCTCCCGCAATAAACGCAATATTATTACGCTTGATGCGCAATCAGCCCTGGGTAACTTTGAAGATCGTCTGGGCGTGCTCACGCAGGAAAATGCGGTGGCAGAAGCCAAGCGTTGCATGAGCTGCGGCATGTGCTTTGAATGCGACAATTGTGTGATGTATTGTCCGCAGACTGCCGTGTTCCGTGTGCCAAAGGCAAAAGCTACGCTGGGTCGCTACGTTGACACCGATTACAATAAATGTATCGGCTGCCACATTTGTGCTGATGTGTGTCCTACCGGATACATTCAAATGGGTCTGGGCGAGTAACGCGGCATGAACCAACTGAGCGATCAATCGTTGCGTGTTTATTCGCAAGTCGCCTTCCTGCAGGGGATCGTTCGCGGTTCCCTGCGGTTTGATCTGATCATGTCAGTTCTTGTCCGTATTGTGTTGTTGCTGGTGTTGACGAGTTTTTTCATTCCCGCTGTTTGGGCTGCACAAACGACGCCATACAAACTGGACATCGGTCGTGGTGGTCAGTGCGTGAGGGATCCGCAGTGGATGCGCAAGAATCACATGCATCTTCTTATACATCAACGCGATGAAGTCGTGCACAAGGGTATACGCGATGACCAGATCAGCCTTAAAAACTGCATCGAATGCCATGCCAGTACCAAGGATGACAGTGTAATCGCGCGTGAGGACAGTTTTTGCGTCGCGTGTCATCGCTATGAAGCCGTCAAGATCGATTGTTTTGATTGCCATTCCGGCACACGGAAAAGTGCCTGGTTGCGGAGGAATGCAAAATGAATGACATCCATAACCAGCGCAGAAGTTTTTTAAAGACTTCGTTGGGGGTTGCGGCCGTTACTGTCGCACCGGGTCTGTTGCTGTTTGATGTTGCACATGGCAAGTCCGAGGCAGTCTCAGACAAGGTGCGTTGGGGCATGCTGATTGACACGGCGAACTGTGCGGATGGTTGTAAGGACTGTGTAACTGCATGCAACAAGGAAAACGGTTTATCCGGCGGTCTGGCTCCAACCGATTCGCAATGGATAAGAAAAATCGAAATCAAGGATGTCAGCGCCGGGCGCAGTTTTGCACTACCCATGATGTGTCAGCACTGTGAAGAGCCCCCCTGTGTGGACGTTTGTCCAACAGGCGCTTCCTTCAAGCGCGCCGACGGTATTGTGCTGGTCGACAAACATCTGTGTATCGGTTGCCGCTACTGCATGATGGCCTGTCCGTACAAGGCGCGTTCTTTTGTACATGAACCTTTGCACGACCAGAACCCGGATGTGCCGCGCGGCAAGGGTACGGTGGAAAGCTGCACCCTTTGCGTGCATCGCATCGATGTAGGCAAACAACCTGCTTGCGCCGAGGCTTGTCCGAATAAATCAATTCTGTTCGGCAATCTGAACGACCCTGACAGTGAAATTGCCAAAAAAATACGCACCGTTGCATCTACGCAGGTGCGCTCTGATTTGGGACTTAATCCCGGCATCCGTTACCAAGGACTGTGACCATGTCGACGCCTTCTTCGTTGCAACTTAAATATGCTTCGTTGCAATTCAAAAATCGCCTGTATTATTTATTGCTGGCAGCGGGGGGGCTGGTCGTGATGGCTGCCCTGTATGCCGTGCATATGATGGAAGGGCGCGGGCATATTATTACTGGCATGAACAACCAGATCGTGTGGGGTATGCCGCATGTGTTCGCGATCTTTTTGATCGTTGCCGCATCAGGTGTGTTGAATGTTGCCTCCATCGGTTCAGTGTTCGGCAAAGCCATCTACAAGGCGCGCGCACCATTGGCCAGCCTGCTGTCCATCGCCATGCTGGCGGGTGGTCTGGCTGTATTGATGCTGGACCTGGGTCGCCCCGATCGTTTCATGCTGCCCGCTTTTCACTTTAATCTCACTTCCGTTTTTGCATGGAACGTGGTGCTCTATTCCGGCATGTTCGGACTGGTGATTGCATATCTGTGGACCATGATGGAACGGCGCATGAATGTCTGGACCAAACCCGTGGGGTTGGCGGTGTTCGCCTGGCGCTTCATTCTGACCACCGGTACGGGTCTGATCTTCGCTTTCCTCACCGCACGACAGGCTTATGGCTCAGCCATATTGCCGCCGATGTTCATCGTACTGTCCTTCGCCTGGGGGATGGCCGTGTTTCATATGGTACAGACTGCGATGTATGCATGGAACGAAAAGGTGCTGGACCCCGCGATCATGGATCGCAAGAAGCATCTGCTCGGCGTGTTCGTACTCGCATCGCTGTATATGGTGGCAACCTATCATGTGACCAACCTGTATTTTGCGCACAAATCAGGTTTCGAGCATTTTATTCTGCGTGATGGCGGTGTCTATCCGACTCTGTTCTGGTGGGGTTATGTGGTGCTGGGAAATATAGTGCCTTTAATCCTGATCTATCTGCCAGGCTTGGGTAGAAAAAAATGCGCCCTGGCGGCATCACTCGCTGTCGTGCTGGGTGGTTTTGCATTTCTGTATGTGTTTATCATCGGGGGACAAGCTTATCCGCTCGATATTTTTCCGGGATTTGAGGTTAAGAGCACCTTTGGTGACGGTCAAATCGCCAGTTATACTCCTTCGATATATGAAATTTTGTTAGGTCTGGGCGGGGTGGCCATTGCCTTTATTATCACCACGGTCAGCGTGCGGGTGTTGAATTTCATCCCTCATGACAAGCCATACATCGCCGATTGATTTTGTCGCAACGCTGACATGAACCGCATACTTATTTCGGCAGCACACAAGTCATCGGGTAAAACGATGGTCAGCATTGGTTTGTGCGCTGCGCTAAAATTGCGTGGCCATGTCGTGCAACCATACAAAAAGGGCCCTGATTACATCGACCCCATGTGGCTGTCACAGGCCGCCGGTCGCCCTTGTCGCAACCTCGACTTGTATCTGATGGAACGTGACGATATTGTCTCAACTTTCTCGCGCCACAGCGCTGAAGTGAGTCTGGTGGAAGGAAACAAGGGGCTGTACGACGGTCTTGCCCTCGATGGCAGCAACAGCAATGCGGCGCTGGCGAAGATACTCGATTTGCCAGTATTCCTGGTCATCGATGCGCGCGGCATGACGCGTGGTATTGCACCGCTCATCCTGGGCTATCAGGCATTCGACCGGGATATCAATATTGCCGGTGTGATACTCAATAATCTGGGTGGCACTCGTCATGAATCCAAGTTGCGTGCCGTCATCGAGCACTACACCGATGTGCCGGTGGTCGGTGCGATCCATCATGACGAGCGGCTCAGTATCGTCGAACGCCATCTTGGCCTGATGCCCAGCAATGAATCGCATGTCGCTACGGCAAAGATCAAGCAGATAGGGGAGGCCATTGCGGAACAGGTTGACCTGGACAAACTGCTTGCCTTGTCGAAAAAAGATGCGTTGGATGTGCCGAACAAGGCCGAGATTATCGCCATGCACAGCAAAGACAAAGTCCGCATAGCGATCGCACGCGATCGAGCTTTCGGGTTTTATTATGCCGATGATCTCGACGCTTTGACAGAGGCAGGGGCTGAGCTGGTGCCGTTCGATGCCCTGCGCGATGCATCTTTCCCGGATGTCGATGCGTTGTATATCGGCGGAGGGTTCCCTGAGACTTGTGCGGATGAACTCGAAGCCAACAGCACGTTACGTGCACAGATCAAACAGCGTATCGAAAATGGCATGCCGACTTATGCCGAATGCGGCGGACTGATGTATCTTTCCCGCAGCATTGATTATCAGGGGCACACCTACCAGATGGTAGGTGCGATCCCGGGGGATGTGAAGATGCACGGCAAGCCTGTCGGTCGTGGCTACGTTCATCTCAAAGAAGATGAATCGCATCCGTGGCCTAGACCGAATGCGCCGGCGACTCAAATCAAGGCGCACGAGTTCCATTATTCCAGTCTGGAAAATCTACCCCCAGATTCCCGCTTCGCTTACCACGTCGAGCGTGGTCACGGTATAGACGGGGAGCGAGACGGCCTTGTGCTGCATAACATGCTGGCCTCTTATACTCACCTGCGCACGATCGGCAGTTGCTATTGGGCAGCGCGTTTTGTAGCTTTTATTCGGCGTGTTAAAAAAGACCAACGATCCGATATTGGCAGTAATTTAATCATCAGGAAAATATGACACATCCATTTGCACAATACATACAATTTTTGGGTAAAGGTCGACGTGGCGCGCGCGACATGACGCAACAGGAAGCCGAGCAAGCGATGGCGATGATGCTGAAGGGGCAGGCGGAACCTGCTCAGATCGGTGCGTTCCTGATGTTGATGCGAGTCAAGGAAGAGACCGTTGCCGAGATGGCCGGTCTGGTTCAGGCATCGCGCGTGGCTATCAGTGTGCCGGAAGGCTTTCCGGTCGTTGACTTGGACTGGGCAGCTTATGCTGGCAAGCGCAGGCAACTGCCATGGTTCGTACTGTCAGCGTTGCTGCTGGCAAGTAGCGGTATCAAGGTGTTGATGCATGGCATGGATGTCAAGTCTGAAGACCGCGTTAACACCACTGACGCGCTTGCCGCGTTGGGTGTCGCTAACTGTCAGTCGTTTGCGCAAGCTGCACAGCAATTGGAGCAGCGCAACTTCGCTTTCATTTTGCTGGGTGCGATGAACCCAGTCCTGCAGCAGTTCCTTGATCTGAAAGAGACGCTGGGGCTGCGATCCCCGGTGCATTCGCTGGTACGCATGTTGAATCCTGCGCGTGCTGTGACGTCTTTCATGGGGATATTTCATCCGGGTTACGATGAGACCCATCAGGGGGCCGCACAGTTGTTGGGAGATACCGCGCTTGCCGTGTTCAAGGGCGAGGGTGGGGAGGCCGAACGCAACCCTGATACCGACTGCAAGGTGAGATTGTTGCTCAAAGGCGAGATGCTGACCGAAACCTGGCCGGCCTTGTTCAAGTCACGCCACATGAAGGACGAGACGATGGATATCTCGCGTCTGGGTAAGTTGTGGCGCGGTGAGATAGAGGATGAGTACGGACAGGCAGCAGTGCAATCTACCGCTGCCATCGCATTGCGTGCGATGGGAAGAGCCGCTGACATGGATGATGCGCAGCGTCAGGCAGCTGCGATGTGGCAAGACCGCCCCCGCGATTATCTGGCAAGCTGATATGGATTTTCTGCCGATTTTTCTTGATGTCAAAGGCAGGCTATGCCTTGTAGTGGGCGGTGGTGAAGTCGCCAAACGCAAGGCCGGAGTGCTCTTGGAAGCCGGGGCTCGTGTGCGCGTGGTCGCGCCCCAGATCGAACCTTCTTTGATCGAACAGCGTGGCGTCGAGAGCATCGTTGCCCGTTTTGAGGTTGAACACCTGAGCGATGTTGTGCTGGTGATTGCGGCGACTAATGACCGCAGCGTCAACAGTCAGGTCTCCGAGTTGGCGCGTGTACGCAACATACCGGTTAACGTGGTGGATGATCCCCAATTGTGCAGCTTCATCATGCCGGCCATTATGGATCGTTCGCCGCTGATGGTGGCGTTTTCCAGCGGTGGTGCATCGCCTGTGTTGACGCGCATGATGCGCGGCAAGCTCGAAACCCTCATCCCACAGAATTTCAGCCGACTGGCGGCATTTGCGGAACGGTTTCGCGAGCAGGTCAAACAGCGCGTCACCAATCCCGCAAAGCGCAGAATCTTCTGGGAAAATGCACTGGATGGCGTCGTTGCAGAAAAAGTGCTGACTGGCGATGAGCACAGCGCAGAGAACATGTTGCAACAAATGCTGATCGATGAGGACAATATTGTTCGAGGCGAAGTGTATCTGGTCGGTGCAGGGCCAGGGGATCCGGATCTGTTGACATTCCGTGCGCTGCGATTGATGCAGAAAGCCGATGTGGTGGTGTATGACAACCTGGTGTCGAAACCTATTGTGGACATGACGCGGCGCGATGCAGAGCGTATCTTTGTCGGTAAGAAGCGCGCCGATCACACGTTGCGTCAGGAAGAGATCAACGAACTGCTGGTTAGGCTTGCCAAGGAAGGTAAACGCGTGGTGCGCCTTAAAGGTGGCGACCCATTCATCTTCGGGCGGGGCGGCGAAGAGATCGAGACGCTGGCGGCGGAGGGTATCCCGTTTCAGGTGGTGCCGGGCATCACTGCGGCTTCCGGCGTTGCTTCCTATGCGGGTATTCCGCTGACTCATCGCGATTACGCACAGTCCTGTATGTTTGTCACCGGGCATCTCAAGGACGGCACGATGAATCTTGACTGGGATGCGTTAGCCAGACCGAAACAGACTGTGGTGGTATACATGGGGCTGCACGGGCTGGATACGCTGTGTTCCGAGCTTGTCAAACACGGCATGCCGGATACCACACCCATCGCCATTGTTCAGCAGGGTACAACACAGAATCAGCGCGTTGCTACCGGCACACTGGCGACATTGCCCGGGATTGCGGCAATCGAAAAACTCCAGGCGCCAACGCTGATCATCATCGGTGGTGTAGTCAAGCTCCGCGAAAAATTGCAGTGGTTCCATCCGCACCATCCCTGAAATTGTGACAATGAGCTCCGCGGGTAGAATGGATCATGAGTAACCTGCTGAGTCTGACACGGGCTGCAAGGTTGGTGGGTGTTACCCGTGTCGTGCTGCAAAAAAAAATTCAAAGCGGGGAGATGGCTTCCTACGATGGAATGGTGAGTATCGATAGTTTGCTCTCATGCTACCCGGATGCCCAACTTGAAGATACCGTCGAGATTGAGCGTATTTCCAGGATTAAGGAGACGGCATTTGGCAAGCGTGTGTTTGAACGCGCCCTGCCCGATGCAGAAGTATTGGCGGCACGTGTTACAGAGCTCGGCAAAACGCTGGCCAACAGCCAGTCGCAACTTAAGCAGTTAAACGCACTTTTAAACAATTTGTGGAAAAAGCTCGAAGCGTTGGGAGATGGCGCTGATTCTCACGCGACGATTGAAGATCTGAAGCTATGGATAAAACATGAGGCAGCCTCAGCTATGGAGCCAGGTTTCTGCAATCTTTTGGCAATAAAGGACAACATGCTGAGCGTCATGACTGCACAGGTAACCGTATTGCCAAGCCGCCACGATTTTTTGCTTGAAGGGCAGGACACGCTACTGGAGGCGGCCATGCGAGCCGGTATTCCGCTCAATTATGGATGTAGCGGCGGCAATTGTGGCCTGTGCAAGGCAAAGCTAATCTCGGGTCAGGTTAAAAAAACGCGACATCACGATTTCGTTATTTCAGAAGCGGATAAGAGTCAGAGCTGCATCCTGTTGTGCAGCAATACTGCGGTCAGTGATGTGGTAATCGAAGCCGTAGTGGCGGGGAGCGTGCAGGATATTCCCTTCCAGCAAATAACCGCCACTGTAAAAGCAATTGACGCTCTTGCACCGGACATGCTTTTGCTGCATCTGCAAACGCCGCGCACCCAGCGTTTGCGTTTTCTCGCAGGTCAGAGTGTGAGCTTGCGGGTAGGTCAGGCCTTCACTGCCGAACTGCCCATTGCCAGCTGTCCCTGTGACGATCGCAACGTGCTGTTTCATTTGCGCCGACAGCCCGGCAACCTGTTTTCAGATTATGTTTTTGACAGGCTGAAATGCCACGAGTCAGTTGAACTGGAAGGGCCGGAGGGCGAATTCATCCTGCATGAAAAGTCTCCCCGTGCGCTGTATTTCTTTGCGTTCGATGGCGGCTTTGCACCGATAAAAAGTCTGATCGAACATGCCATGTCACTCAATGCGGAATCTGTTCATCTGCACTGGATCGCATCGAATCAGGAGAGTATCTATTTGCCTAATGTGGTGCGTGCGTGGTCCGATGCACTGGATAATTTTCACTACGTGGAACATATCGCCGGTTTCGACTTGCGTGCAGTAACAGGTAAACGAGAAGAGAACTTGTTGAGCCAGCTAGGCCAAATAGTTGACAGCGATGCCGGACTGATTCAGAACGATATTTATCTTGCCGGCCCGGAGTCTGCATTGAATATCGCCGAGCAGTTTTTTCTAGGGCTTGGTTTGCCAAAAACGCGCGTTTCTGTGAATGTAGTTTAATAACCTCAAAGGAGAAATTGAATGGACAAACCTGTATGTGCTCAGCGTGCACCTTACGCGCTGGAACTTGAAGCCGGTGAATACTGGTGGTGTTCCTGCGGAAAGTCCAAGTCCCAGCCATTCTGTGACGGGTCCCATCGTGGCAGTCAGTTTGTTCCTGAAAAATTTACATTGTCGGAAAAAACAAAAGTCTGGCTGTGCGGCTGCAAAGCAACAGCGAAAAAGCCATTTTGCGATGGAGCGCACAACAAACTGGCAGATTAGCGCGTTTCAAAACCATTGATTTGAGCAATGCCTTTTTATGAGGTTTGCTGCTATCCGTAGAGTCGTGCTTTTATTGCACGGCGATCAGCAGAAGTTGTAAATAATTATCCATAATCCAACAATTCGTAAGGGGAGACATGATGAGATTTAAAAGTGTGTTGCTATCTGCATTGCTGATGTTCGTCACGATGGGTGCTCAGGCTGCTGATACATTGCTCAAACCTTTTGTGCTGGCCTCAAAGGGTGTCGGGACAGTGGCTGAAAAATCTGCTCAGGTAAAATCGGTGTTGGCGGGAAGCGGATTCACGGTGGTTGGCGACTATGCGCCCTATGCCGGCGCCGAGATCATCATTGTCACCAACGATGTGTTGAAGAAAAACGCGGCAGCCTCGGAAAATGGCGGCTATGGCGCTGTGCAGCGCGTTGCTGTCACCGAAGCAGGGCATGAAGTGCAGGTCAGCTATACCAATCCGGTATATATGGCGAATGTTTACCGTATGGAAGGGGATTTGAGCAATGTGTCAGCGCAACTGGCGGGCGCACTGGGCAGGATAGAAGAGTTCGGTTCGGCGAAGGGCATGACCGCGAAGCAGGCGCGCAAATACCATTACATGATAGGTATGGAATATTTCGATGAGCCTAGCGTGCTGGCAGAATATGGCAGCTATGAAGAAGCGGTTCAGGCGGTGGACAGCAAGCTGGCAAATAACAAGAACGGTATATCCAAAGTTTATCGTGTCGATATCCCGGGCAAGAAGGAGAGTGTGTTCGGCGTGGCAATGAAAGGCAGCGGAGAGAATAAATACATGGACGACCAGTTCATTATGAATGAGATCGATTTTCACGACGTAAAATCAACCGCACACCTGCCCTATGAAGTGCTGGTATCAGGCGGCAAGGTGTATGCGTTGTATGCCCGTTTCCGTATTGCAATCGATTTCCCCGACTTGAGCATGATGGGCAAGAACAGCTTCATGAATATCATGAAGTCACCGGAAGCGATTCGTCTTGCATTACAAAAAACCGTTCAAAAATAGTTATAAAGGAACAGGTCAGAAAGGAATGGTTATGAAGGCACAATTAGTTGAATCAGTCAAAGCAGGTGATGTTGCCGAAGTAGCGCGGATGTTGCTTGCTGGAGCAGATGTTAATTCCCGCGACGAGGAGGGTGCGACCCTGCTGATGCTGGCTGCATATGCGGGTAACTTGGCCATGGTGGAGGCGCTCATCGAGGCCGGTGCGGATGTCAATGCTCAAGATGCGCGCGGCTGGTCGGCCATCAGTCGTGCGGTATACAACGCCGAACAAAATCGCGGCTTTGCCGAAGTCGTGCAAGTGCTGATCAACGCCGGGGCGAACATCGAGGCCGCTATCAGCTACGGCGTTCGTCCGCTGATGCTGGCGGCGGGTTATGGTGAAACAGCGGTGGTTGAGGTGCTGCTTAATGCAGGCGCTGATGTGCTTGCAAAAAACGAGGGCGGTTTCACCGCGCTGATGATGGTGAAACAGAAACATTATGTGGATGTCGTTAATCTGCTGCATGAAGCGGAACAGATTTCCGGTCTCGGGGAAGGCAGTTGTGAAAGCAAGAATGCACCGGGTTCCAATGTCATCACTTTTTTGAAGCGCACTTAGCACGGAATGCGTCGAACTTTTTCACAGGAAGCCAATTAGCATGCCATATTATATTTATCGCATCACCGAGCAGCCTATCCGGCTTCTGAAAAATCTGGAGCAGCACGAAACTTATCGTGAGGCTTCAGCGAGAGTAAAACAGTTGCGCGCTGAGTTGTCTGATAATTCGCCGGCCATCATCAAGATGATACATGCTGATAACGAACTGCTTGCAGAAGACTTGCTCAACGAAGTGCGTGAAAAACCACCAGTGGGTGATGATTAATCGCCATGGATGAGTTTGCCTTCCGCCAGCGGTTGGCTGAGTTACATGGGCGTGCCTGCCCATTTGCAAAAACCATATTGACGCGTTGTGCGGTTTGTTCGAAGGCAGAAAAGCGCAACATTGCCGAGCGTGAAATTGTTGCATGTAATAGTGAACATGCACACGAACGCTGCATCGCATTAAGGGACTTGTTGCGGCATAATTTTACTTTCGCACTGGGTCAGTTGCATATTGACGGACCGCTGCCTCATGCAAAAGAAATGCGCATGCAATGCGGAGGACTGAAGGGCTTGCAGCACGCATTCGATGACAGTGATGAGGTGCGTGATATAGACGAGCTGCTGATAATGGCACAACAGAAGTATGGGGAACTGACTGACTTCCCTTATTCGGAAATTGTTCGCCTGGCAAATATTCATTACAAGGCACGATAAACAATTAACGGCAGCGCAGCTGCAGCACACCAGAGGAAATAGACCTATGTCAGAACAACCAACAGAAATAAAATTGCATCAACAATCCCGCATGCTCGAAATCACTTTCAGCGACAATGAGTGTTTTCAATTGCCATACGAATTTTTGCGGGTGTATTCGCCGTCGGCCGATGTCAGCGGGCACGGCCCGGGGCAGGAGGTGTTGCAAGTTGGAAAAAAGCATGTCGGGGTGACTGGGGTCGTGCCAGTCGGCAGTTATGCCATGCAAATCAACTTTGATGACAAACATGATACCGGGCTATACACCTGGGAATATCTTTACAAGTTAGGCAAAAATCAGGCTGTGTTGTGGCAGGATTATCTTGACCGACTGGAGGCCGCCGGTGGCAGCCGTGAGTCGCTTCGTTGAGTGAAAATACCCGACAAATTAAGTCGACATAATTTATAATCCTAGTCTAAATTTTTATATCTGAATCCGGGAGCCAGTATGAGTTTTAATGAAACTGATGTGCAAAATGCGTTGAAGAGTTTGATCGACCCAAATACCAGAAAAGATTTTGTCAGCGGAAAATCCGTGAAAAACATCAAGGTCGCGGGTTCTGATGTGTCACTGGATATTCTTCTCGGCTATCCGGCCATGAGCGTATGGGGCGAGATCAAGGGGATGGTTGAATCGCATCTTAAATCTGCTTTGCCTGGCATCGGACAGGTCAGTGTCAGCGTGTCGAGCAAGGTCGTGCCGCATGCAGTGCAGCGCGGCGTGAAACTGGTCGAAGGCGTGAAGAATATTATCGCGGTGGCGAGCGGCAAGGGCGGTGTAGGAAAAAGCACCACTGCTGTCAATCTGGCGCTGGCACTGGCTGCCGAAGGTGCGCGCGTGGGTGTGCTGGATGCCGACATATACGGCCCTTCGCAACCTACCATGTTGGGTATCACCGGCCAGCCTGAATCGGCTGACGGCAAGAGCCTGATGCCTATGATGAGCCACGGCCTGCAGGCCATGTCCATCGGTTTTCTGATCGATGCCGATACGCCGATGATCTGGCGCGGCCCGATGGTGACGCAGGCGCTGGATCAGCTGTTGCATCAGACCAAGTGGGATAACCTTGATTATCTGGTTGTGGATCTGCCACCCGGCACCGGCGACATCCAGTTATCGCTTGCGCAGAACGTTCCGGTGACAGGTGCCGTGATCGTTACCACACCGCAGGACATCGCGCTGCTGGACGCTCGCAAGGGGCTCAAGATGTTCGAGAAAGTCGGCATCAAGATCGTCGGTATCGTGGAAAATATGAGTACGCATATTTGCACCCAGTGCGGTCATGAAGAACATATTTTCGGCGCGGGCGGTGGGGAGAAGATGTGTGCTGACTATGACACAGAGTTTCTTGGCGGTTTGCCGCTGGATATTCGCATCCGCGAACAGGCTGACTCAGGCACCCCGACCGTAGTTGCTGATCCTGACGGTAATATCGCCAAAGTTTACAAGCAGATTGCGCGCCGTATCGCAGTCAAGGTTGCGGACATGGCGCAGGATCACAGCGCAGTGTTCCCGAAGATTGTCGTTCAGAGCACTTGATCGCCAATTGCGCGATGTACAGCTTGTGTGATTAAAAGACCGGCCTGTCAGGCCGGTTTTTTTTCGTAAAGTTAAAATCCCTGGACTTTGAATTTTACCAAGCCCACTATTCCAACCGAACGAAAAGAATCGAACTGGCACCGCTGACATTACTACAGATGAAATGATACTGGGAAAAATGAATTAAGTGCATCCATCTACACGGTTTGCATCGCTCCCCGGTTGCTGGTCATACGACCGAAGCAAAACATCAGCCGAGAGCCTGGAAGCATATTATTGCCAGAGGGATTTGGAAGCATAACTTTGCCGCAGCGGCAAAGTTATCGTTCGCGGGACAAGTTGCTTATAACTGATCAGTTTATTGGTGGGAGGTACTGGGGTCGAACCAGTGACCCTTGCAGTGTGAGTGCAATGCTCTACCGCTGAGCTAACCTCCCTTCTTGAGACCGCGGATTTAAGCATATCGTGCCGATGGCCGTCAATTTATTTGGCTCTATGTGAAATACAGTGGG
>DFWZ01000018.1:49229-49360 GCA_002381565.1 Gallionella sp. UBA4121 | reverse complement strand
GACAGGATCGCGCCGGAGCTGCCCACTAACGAGCCTGCGATGATCAGCATGTTGTTGTTCAGCGTGAAGCCGATGCCCGCTGCCGCCCAGCCTGAATATGAGTTGAGCATCGACACCACCACCGGCATGTC
>DFWZ01000018.1:0-49079 GCA_002381565.1 Gallionella sp. UBA4121 | reverse complement strand
AGGACGAAGCCCGCGGCGGCGACGGCGAGGCCGGTGAACGCGTTGAGCAGCGAGATCACCACCGGCATGTCCGCGCCGCCGATCGGCATGATCAGCAGCACGCCCAGCAGCATCGCAATCGCCGTCATAATCAGGAACGGCGGCCATGAAGGCGTGATGAAGAAGGCGATACCGAAAGCGATCATCGCGACGCCTAACAACAGGTTGAACCAGTGCTGCCCTGCGAAGCGCAACGGTTTGCTGCCCAGCTTGCCGGACAGTTTACCGAATGCGATGATGGAACCTGTAAAGGTGATCGCACCCACAAAGGTGCCGATAAACAACTCGATGCGGTTGCTGCCGTGCAGTGTCTCTCCTGCCAGCGCGATGCCGTAGGCGACCGGGTCGTTGAACGCCGCCATCGCGATCAGCACGGCGGCCAGGCCGACCAGTGAATGCATCGCTGCAACCAGTTCCGGCATCGCCGTCATCTGGATGCGACGTGCTACGACAGCACCGATGCTGCCGCCGGCGGCAATCGCCAGCACGATGTACAGCCAGTTATGGGTGAGGGTCAACGTGGTCAATACGGCAATCGTCATGCCGACCATACCGAACATGTTGCCGCGCCGTGCCGATACCGGCGAGCTTAAGCCTTTGAGTGCAAAAATGAACAGAACCGCTGCGGCAAGATAGGCGAGTGCTACTGAATTGGCCGTCATTTACTTACCTTTCTTCTTGAACATGGCCAGCATGCGCTGGGTGACGAGAAAGCCGCCGAACACGTTCACTGCGGCCAGCGCCACTGCGACCAGGCCGATCACGGTACCCAGATCAAGCTTCTCGGGACCGGCTGCCAGCATCGCGCCAACGATGATGATGCCGGAAATGGCATTGGTCACCGCCATCAGCGGCGTGTGCAGCGCCGGGGTGACATTCCAGACCACGTGATAGCCGATGACGATCGCCAGCACGAATACGGTCAGGTTCAGAACAAAGGGGTCTACTACACCGGTCATGATTATTTCTCCGTCGTTATTTTGTCGCAGGCGCAACTGGCACGAAAGGCGCGCCATCCTTGCACAACAAGGTGCCCGCAATGATGTCGTCTTCCAGGTCTATATTCATCGCGCCGGTCTTGTCGCACAGCAAGTTAATGAAATTAAGCAGGTTGCGCGCGTAAAATGCGCTGGCATCCGTTGCCACCAGCCCGGGAAGATTGGTCTCGCCGACGATGGTCACGCCATACTTGACGACCGTCTTGCCGGCTTCAGACAACGGGCAGTTGCCGCCCGCCTCAACGGCCATATCCACCACCACGGAACCGGCTTTCATCTGTTTCACGGTGTCTTCAGTCAGCAGCACGGGCGCAGCGCGACCGGGGATCAATGCCGTGGTGATGATGATGTCGGCCTGACGGGCGCGTTCGGCGACAAATACCGCCTGACGCTGCATCCAGGAGGCAGGCATCATCCGCGCATAACCGCCGACGCCTTTTGCTATCTCGCGTTCTTCATCTGTCTCGAAGGGCACGTCGATGAACTTGGCGCCGAGGGATTCGACCTGTTCCTTTGCAGCGGGGCGCACGTCGGAAGCTTCAACCACAGCCCCCAGACGCTTGGCGGTGGCAATCGCCTGCAGCCCTGCGACGCCCACCCCAAGAATGAGCACGCGCGCGGCTTTGACCGTACCGGCTGCGGTCATCAGCATGGGCATGAAACGCTGATACAGGTTCGCCCCCAGGATCACCGCCTTGTAACCTGCAATATTAGCCTGGGAGGACAACACATCCATCGCCTGGGCGCGCGAGGTGCGCGGCAGCTTTTCCATGGAAAAAGCGGTGATGCCCTGTTTGATATAGGCTGCAACCTGCTCTGCCTGATGCGGGTTGAGCAAGCCGATCAGCACGGTGCCGGATGGCAACAGCACCAGTTCATCCGGCGTGGGTGCCTTGACCTTGAGCACGATTTGCGCCTGCTGGTACAGCGTGGCCGCATCGACCAGTGTCGCGCCAGCCGCTGCGAATTCCGTATCAGGGTAATGTGAACCCGCACCCGCACCCGTTTGCACCAGCACGGTGTGACCGGATGCTGCCATCTTCTTCACCGTTTCAGGTGTGGCTGCAACACGCGTCTCGCCTGCACGCGTTTCCGCAGGAATACCTATCCGCATGAATCTCTCCTATTCGTGGAATTTTTTTAGTCGTCTGATTGAAACTACCAGACGCACTTTTTCGCGGCGGCGATTATAACCTCTCTGCGCCGACAATAACCACGCTGTCACACGTGCCATCTTTCACAAGTCAATACAACGATCAGGAGAACCAGCGCAGGAATGCGGCCGCACCCAAAGCGACAAGACCTTGCAGGAACAAGATGCGCCACACGAAAAGCTGCCTCCTGGCATCCCATCCCGCCTGATATTTTGCATAAGCCAGCGCCAGAATGAAACTGGAAATGACGCAGAGGATTTTAATTGTCAGCACTGCCACGGCAATGCCGTGAATATCGGGCATATGTCCTTCATAAGCAAAAGTGGCGGCACCAAAAGCCATGCCGCTCAGCCCCTGCAGCGCCCAGACAACCGCCACAACAACAGCCAGCCTTGACTTCAGTGCAGCGTCCGCCTGCCAAAGCGCGGTGGCGGCCAGGCCCACGATGGTTGCTGCACCGAAATTATGGATGACCTGAATCAGCGCATAAATCAGGTTCTGCATCACGGCTTACTTACTGGTAATCGTCACAGTAGCCTCAACCCCTGTCGTTGCATGGCTAGCCGTTGCCTCCTTGATCACGATGACATGTTTGCCGGGAGCTAACTTCGGCAGAACGATGCTGCATGGGCACCGCGCAATGTCACGATCGATGATGGGGTCCTGATTATCAACGTAAATATGCAGATGGTTACCAGTGGGGCCGAGCTTTACATTGAACTCCAGTTTATTCTCCGCGCTGCCTTGCAGAACCGCCCCGTTTGCCGGGGATGTAATAGTGATCGAGCCGGTTCCGGCCGCATCGGCGGCCCAGGACGGATTCACCAGCAGTGTCATAGCGGCCAGAACAATGCCAACTTTAAGATTATCGAGCAGTTTCATGATATTACTCCTTAAGTAAAATTCAGGATAAACACGACCAATATACTCAACTACATTGCCAATCTGGCCCTTTTTTGCATTCAAGTCAAGCCCGAAATCGCACCTGACTTGTCATGCCGTCAAAATATCCGCTATGGCTCATTCGACTTGTGCATGACAAGAGGCGCGCTCCGTTATAATTGCGGGTCACACACAACCCGGCGTCTGTCACATGCCCTCATCCATTCAGTTATTGCCCGAACTGCTGATCAATCAGATTGCCGCTGGCGAAGTGATCGAGCGCCCCGCCGCCGCACTCAAGGAACTGCTGGAAAACAGCCTGGATGCGGGGGCGACCGACGTTGCAGTACAACTGGATAATGGCGGCATCAAGCTGCTCAGGGTGCGCGACAACGGCCGTGGCATCGCAAGGGATGAGCTGCCGCTGGCACTGATGCGCCACGCCACCAGCAAGATCGCATCGCTGGATGATTTGCAGAGTGTCGCCAGCATGGGCTTTCGCGGCGAAGCGCTGGCCAGCATGGCCGCAGTGGCACAACTCACATTAAGCAGCCGTATGAAAGACGACGCGCATGGCTGGCAAGTCGAAGCACTGGACGGGCACATCAGCGAACCTGCGCCTGCCAACCAGCCCCAAGGCACGACCGTCGAAATACGCGAGTTGTATTTCAACACCCCGGCAAGACGCAAATTTCTGAAGACGGAAGCCACCGAATTCGCGCATTGCGAAGAGGCCTTCAAGCGCATCGCGCTCTCACGCCCCGATGTCGGCTTTTCCCTGCAACACAATGGGCGCACCGTATGGCAATTAAACTCCGGATTGAGGACCGAAGATCGAGAATTGGAGGACGGAGGATGGATGATGAATGCCGCATTGAAGCGTGTCGCGGCGCTGCTGGGCGATGAGTTTGGCCGTGCTGCCGTTGCAGTTTCACGCAGCGCCGCCAACCTGACACTGCATGGTCTGGCCGCCCTGCCCGCCTATTCGCGGGGAAATCGCGACGCACAATATTTTTTCGTCAACGGCCGTTTCGTACACGACAAGGTTGCCAGCCATGCGCTGCGCCAGGCATATCAGGACATCCTGCATCACCAGCGCCATCCGGCCTTCGTGCTGTTCCTCGAACTCCCCCCCGAACAGGTAGACGTGAACGTGCATCCGGCCAAGAGCGAAGTGCGCTTTCGCGAGAGTCAGGGCATACACCAGTTCATCTTTCACACCTTGCAACAGGCGCTGGCGACACCCGACCAGCTCGCAGCACCCGTCTTGCCTGACACCCACACCAGGCCGTACTCCGCGCCGGCTCAGCTACCGCTCAGCGCAGCTCAGCTGAATGCCACCTATCAGGTATGGGAAGCACAAACCGGGAGCAGTGAATTGGGAGTTGGCAGTGGGAAAGTCACGCTGCACCCCTCGCTTAGCTCTGCCCACCTACCACTTAGCACTTACGACTCACCCGCAACTCAGCGCTTGCCACTGACAACGGACGACTCACGACTTACGACTCACGACTCTCCACCTCTGGGCTTCGCACTGGCTCAGCTCTCCGGCGTCTACATCCTGTCTCAGAATACACAGGGCCTGATCGTGGTGGACATGCACGCCGCGCATGAGCGCATCGTCTATGAAAAACTCAAGACTTCGATGGATGCGGAGCGCATCGCCACGCAACCGTTGCTGATCCCGGTCTGTTTTCAAACCGACGCGATAGACGTTGCCACCGTGGAAGCGGAACAGGCGGCGCTGGGTAAACTCGGTTTCGACATCGCACCGCTCTCGCCCACCACACTTGCCATCCGCGCCATGCCGGTGCTGCTCAAGCAGGCTGAAGCGGAAGCGGCCGCACGCGAGGTCTTGCATGAACTGCGTACCTTCGGCGCCAGCCGCGTGCTGACCGAACGCCGCAATGAACTGCTGGCAAGCCTGGCCTGTCACGGCGCGGTGCGGGCCAACCGCATCCTGAGCATTCCCGAGATGAACGCGTTGCTGCGCGAGATGGAAAGCACTTCCCGTTCAGGGCAATGCAACCACGGTCGCCCGACCTGGTTTCAGCTTTCCATGACTGAGCTGGACAAGATGTTCATGAGAGGACAGTGAACCACAGTTATTAGTCGCCAGATGCCAGTTAAACCCATTGGGCCGTCATTCCGGCGAAGGCCGGAATCCAGCAGGTATAATAATCCCGCGTAGCGGACAAAACCCAGCCGATAACCGATTATGGCGAATTTCGAGGTGTGACAAAAGTGGGATGTTGTCCCGCATTCGCGGGAGATTTTTAATCAACTGGATTCCGGCCTTCGCCGGAATGACGCAGCTAACGGACTGGTTGCAAACACGCGCAGCGACCACACCAACTAACGACTAACAACTAATGACTGAATCTAACCCTTCGATCTTGCGCATCGCTTTCGCCAGCTTCATCGGCACTGCCATCGAGTTCTACGACTTCTACATCTACGGTCTTGCCGTGGCGATGGTGATCGGCCCGGTGTTCTTTCCTGACAGCGCACCGGCTGTACAGGCGTTGAATGCGTTTCTCACCTTCGGCATCGCCTTCGTGGCCCGCCCCATCGGCGCCTTGCTGTTCGGCCATTTCGGCGACAGGGTCGGCAGAAAAGCAACCCTGGCGATTTCACTGCTGGTGATGGGCACCTGCACCACGCTGATCGGCGTACTGCCAGGCTACAACCTGATCGGCTGGAGCGCCCCGCTGCTGCTCTGCCTGCTGCGTTTCGGCCAGGGCATCGGTCTGGGCGGCGAATGGGGGGGCGCCGCCCTGCTGGCCGCAGAATATGCACCCGAAGGACGCCGCGGCTGGTTCGGCATGTTCCCGCAATTAGGGCCGCCGATAGGCTTTCTGTTAGCTGTCGGCAGCTTCCTGTTGCTGTCGAATTATCTGGATGATGAACAGTTCCGCGCATGGGGCTGGCGCATTCCGTTCCTGGCAAGCGCCGTGCTGGTTATTATCGGTCTTTACGTGCGGCTCAGACTCAGTGAAACGCCCGTATTCGCCAAGGCACTGCAAACGCACAGTCGCGTCAAACTGCCGGTGACAGAACTGCTCTCCCGCCATGCACGGCCGCTGCTGCTGGGTGCACTGGTCATGGTGGTGTGTTATGCACTGTTCTACATCTCAACGGTGTTTTCACTGAGCTACGGCACCAGTACGCTCGGCATTGCCCGCCCGCAATTCCTGTCCATGCTGTGCGTGGCCGTGGTATTCATGGCGTTGGCCACACCCTTATCAGCGTGGGCGGGAGACCGTTTCGGCCGCCGTCCGGTATTGATTGCAGCGGGCAGCGCGGCTTTGCTGTCGGGCTTCTTGCTCGAACCGATGCTCTCCAGCGGCTCGATGTTGCAAATCACAGCGTTTCTTTGCATCGAACTATTTTTGATGGGGGCGACCTTTGCGCCGATGGGCGCCTTGCTGCCGGAACTATTTCCCACCGAAGTGCGCTATACGGGAGCGGGAGCTGCCTATAATCTGGGCGGCATACTCGGCGCGTCACTTGCCCCCTACATCGCGCAACAACTGGTGTTGCACGGTGGGCTTTCCTGGGTGGGCGGCTATATTTCCGTTGCCGCCGCAATCAGCGTGCTGGCCGCACTCTTCCTGCGCGAGACACGCAACAATGAGCTGACATGAAAGAACCACTGAACACCCTTACTCCATCCCCGATCGCCGATCCCCGATCCTCAGAGAAGCTGCCTCCGGCAATTTTTCTGATGGGCCCGACCGCCAGCGGCAAGACCGGCGTGGCGGTGGAGCTGGTGCAATCGCAGCCTTATGAGATCATCAGCGTGGATTCCGCGCTGGTGTACCGCGACATGAATATCGGCACGGCAAAGCCGGATACCGCCACACTGGCGCGCGCGCCGCACCATCTGGTCGACATCATCGATCCGACGATGGCCTACTCCGCCGCCGCGTTTCGCCGAGATGCACTGCATTTGATGGCGGACATCACGGCGCGCGGCAAGATCCCTTTGCTGGTCGGCGGCACGATGCTGTATTTCAAGGCTCTGAAGGAAGGCCTGAGCGACTTGCCGGTAGCGGATCCCGCAGTGCGCGCAGAACTTGATGCACAAATCGCTCAACACGGCGCGCCCTGGTTGCATCAGCAATTAGCCGCAGTGGATGCCATCACCGCGGCGCGACTCTCGCCCAACGACACCCAGCGCATCGGGCGCGCGATGGAAATCTACCGGATCACCGGACAGCCGATGTCCGAGCTGCTTGAGGCATCAAATGTGAGCGATGCCCTGCCCTACCGCATCCTGCCGATCGCACTCATCCCCGATGATCGCAGCGTATTGCACCAGCGCATCGCCACGCGCTTCAAACAGATGCTGGAACAGGGACTGATAACTGAATTGCGCGACTTGCGGAAAAACTACGCCTTGCACCCGGATCTGCCGTCCATGCGCTGCGTCGGGTATCGTCAGGCGTGGCAGTTCATGGAAGGCCATATCTCTGAGGCGCAGCTCCTGGAAACCGGCATCATCGCCACCCGCCAGCTGGCAAAACGGCAACTGACCTGGCTGCGCTCCATGCCTGAAAACGTGGCAATAAACTGCCTGGCGGACAACCTGACTCAGCAAGTCCGCAGTGCGCTGCGCCTGTAACGTATTCCGGTCCGATAAAGGCTGCCAGGCTCAGGCTTTAAGCTTGCGATACAAGGTCCGCTCGCTGATGCACAGCTTGTCTGCAAGCGCGCGGCGGTCGCTCCCGTGTTGCGCCAGCGCCCACTGCAAATAGCGCTGCTCGGCCTGTTCCAGCGGCACGATGCTCTGCGGCATGGCACTCTCGTGAAGCTGAAAACCACTGCATTCCGGCCCCAGATGTTCTGGCATGATGGTATCACCGTCGACCATCAGACTGGCGCGCTCAAGAATATTGCGCAGCTCGCGGATATTGCCGGGAAAGTCGTAGGCGCCAAGCTGCGCCAGCGTATCCGGATGTAAATTGAGCTTACGCCCCGGGCTGATGCGCGCCAACAGCGTTGTGGCCAGCAGGGGAATATCGTCGCGCCGCTCGGACAGCGCAGGCAGATGAATAGGAAATGTGCTGATGCGATAATACAAATCCTTGCGAAAACTCTCCTGTTCGACCATTTTTTTCAGATCCCTGTGGGTCGCTGACACGAGTCGGAAATCTGCCCGCAGCGGCTCAACACCCCCCACACGCCGATAGGTTCCGGTTTCGAGCAGGCGCAACAATTTGACCTGTAAAGCAAGCGGAATATCGCCCACCTCGTCGAGGAACAGCGTGCCGCCGCTGGCGCTTTCCACCAGCCCAAGCTTGCGCTGCGTGGCACCGGTAAAGGCGCCTTTTTCGTAGCCGAACAACTCACTCTCGAATAACGTCTCGGTCACCCCGGAGCAATCCACCACCACGTACGGGCTGTTGGTCCTTGCACTGGCATTGTGCAGGGCTTGCGCCACCAGCTCTTTGCCTGTGCCAGACTCACCCAGCAGCAGCACTGCGGCCCCGGACGGCGCAACTCGCCGGACTAACCCCAGCATGCTGTTAAACGCCACCGATCGCCCGACCAACCCGCGCGCAGAAGGATTCGCACTGGCATCGCGTATGGTGTGCATCATTTCGACGAAATAGACGATTTCTCCGCTGGCGTTGTGAATCGGCGTGAGCTCGACGTCGACATGCTCCTCTCCACGCGGCGTCTGGTGCAAATGCAGCACACGCTGCGGCAGCCCCGTCGCGGCGCTGAGCTTGAGCGGGCAGGATTCTCCCACCTCATCGCACGGACGGGTGAAGTGATGTGAAACCTCGTAACAATGTCGCCCCACCAGCGGTATGGAGTCACCGTGTTCTGCGCGGTAGGCTGCATTGGCGGCAATGATGGTGTAATCCCGGTTCATCACAATGTGGGGTTCGGGTTGACTGTCCAGATAGGACAACAATTCGGTGATTTGCATGATGGACATCCTAACCCTTTAAGGCGCGCGTCAGAAATGGCAGTTTACCCCAGCATTCGCCACAATAAAACTGCCATTTTTGACATCAGGTCGTTTTTTGTTACTTTTATTTATAAATCATAAATGTGCCAATAAAATTTTATTTATTAAAAACAACAAGCTTTGCAATTTAAAGTTAAAAATTCAATCGCTGGCACACTTAATGCGTTACTAAGCTCAGGACAGTTGTGCAATAACCATCGGCAGATTGTTCAGTGCCGCCACTCATACCAGGGAAGCGTTGGATGCGTCAGATATGGAATAACCCGCTCAGCCGAGAAATTCTGCTCATTTTGATTGTGAAAATCGCACTGATTTTTGCGATCTGGTGGGTGTTTTTTCGTGCCCCCGACGCCCCTACAGCGGAGCAGGTCAGCCATGCCCTGCTGGAATCCAGGCCTGTAATCGATAATAACAAGGAGTAATTACGGATGATCAGTACCGAATTAGTAGATATATCGCGACTACAGTTTGCCGTCACGGCGCTTTATCATTTTTTGTTTGTGCCGCTCACGATCGGGATGGCATTCATGCTGGTCACCATGGAGCTGACTTACATCACCACCGGCCGACAGATTTACAAAGACATGGTCAAGTTCTGGGGCAAGCTGTTCGGCATCAACTTTGCGCTGGGCGTGACCACCGGCATTACCATGGAATTCCAGTTCGGCACCAACTGGGCGTATTACTCGCACTATGTCGGCGACATTTTCGGCGCACCCCTGGCAATTGAAGGCCTGATGGCGTTCTTTCTGGAGTCCACTTTTATAGGTCTGTTTTTCTTTGGCTGGGACAAGCTCAGCAAATGGAAACACTTCATGGTGACGATATTCATGGCGGTGGGCTCCAACCTGTCTGCGCTGTGGATACTTATCGCCAATGGCTGGATGCAAAACCCGATCGGCTCGGAGTTTTCATTTACTACCATGCGCATGGAAATGTCCAATTTCTGGACAATTGTATTCAATCCGGTGGCGCAGGCCAAATTTGTCCACACCGTGTCGGCAGGCTATGTGACGGCCTCGCTGTTTGTACTGGGCATCTCCAGTTACTACCTGCTAAAGGGCCGCGACCTTGATTTCGCACGGCGCTCGTTCCGCATGGCGGCGGGTTTCGGCTTCGCATCCGCATTGTCGGTCATTGTGCTGGGTGATGAATCGGGTTACACCGTGGGTGAAGCGCAGCAAACCAAACTCGCCGCGATCGAGGCCATGTGGCACACCGAACCTGCCCCGGCGTCGTTTGTGGCATTCGCACTGCCCAACGAGAAGACTCAGAGCAACGATTATGAAATCAAGATTCCCTACGTACTGGGGTTGATAGGCACACGCACGTTGTCCCAGACGATACCGGGCATCAGCGAAATCAAGGAAAAAAATCGCCAGCGTATCGCAAGCGGCATTTTTGCTGTCAAAACGCTGGAACAACTGCGCAAAAACAAAAATAATGCCGACGCCCTGACTATGTTTAACCTTCACAAGGCGGATCTGGGTTTTGGCCTGCTGCTGAAAAAGTACACCGAGGATGTATCCACCGCTACGCCACAGATGATTCAACAGGCAGTCGACAGCACAATCCCCAGAGTCGCACCGATGTTCTGGAGCTTCCGGATCATGGTGGCGTTAGGCTTTGGCATGCTGCTGCTGTTTTCGCTGGCGCTGCTGTATTCGATCAAAGGCACTTTCATTGAAAAAAGATGGCTGCTGCGCTGGGCCTTGTTATTCATCCCTGCACCCTGGATCGCCGCAGAACTCGGCTGGGTTGTCGCTGAATACGGACGTCAGCCGTGGACGATTTACGGCGTATTACCTACCCACCTGTCGGTATCGAGCCTTACTCCTGCCAGCATTTACGGCTCTTTGGCAGGCTTTGTGACCTTCTACACCGTACTGCTCGTCATCGAGATGTACCTGATGGTGAAATACGCGCGCCTCGGCCCGTCGAGCATGGGTACAGGCAGATATCACAACGAGCATCTCGTCAACA
Source organism: Gallionella sp. UBA4121 (assembly GCA_002381565.1). GTDB lineage: Bacteria > Pseudomonadota > Gammaproteobacteria > Burkholderiales > Gallionellaceae > Gallionella. The sequence goes on along the minus strand of DFWZ01000018.1, from coordinate 38,040 downwards.
CCGCCGGCAACGCATAAGGAGAACGATAATGGATTACGAAAGTTTAAAGCTGATCTGGTGGTTGCTGGTGGGCGTGCTGCTGATCGGCTTTGCCATCATGGATGGCCATGATATGGGAGTAGGGACGCTGCTGCCTTTTGTCGGCAAAAACGATGCCGAGCGACGCGTCGTCATCAATACCGTGGCTCCCCACTGGGACGGCAATCAGGTCTGGTTCATCACAGCCGGCGGCGCGATTTTCGCCGCCTGGCCGCTGGTTTATGCGACCGCCTTCTCGGGATTTTACTGGGCGATGATGGCGGCACTCTGGGCGCTGTTCTTCCGCCCGGTGGGTTTCGATTACCGTTCCAAGGTACAAAATGCGACCTGGCGCGGCACATGGGACTGGGGTCTGTTCATCGGCGGCACGGTACCGCCCATCATCTTCGGCGTGGCGTTTGGCAACCTGTTGCTGGGTGTGCCGTTTCAGTTCGATGACACGCTGCGCTCCACCTACACCGGCACGTTCTGGCAATTGCTCAATCCATTTGCACTGCTGGCAGGCGTTGTAAGTCTGTCCATGATTACCTTCCAGGGCGCCAATTACCTGATGCTGCGCACCGAGGGAGACATCTACCGCCGCGTGCGCACTGCCAGCCTGATTTTTGGCGCTGCCACACTGGTGACCTTTGCGCTGGCAGGTGTGTGGATCATGAATGGCATTGACGGCTATGCCATCACCAGCCATATCGACCCCAACGCCCTGCCTGACCCGATGGACAAAACCGTGATCAGGGAAGCCGGCGCATGGATGCATAACTACACCCTTTATGCATGGGCAAAATGGGTACCGATAACCACTTTCATCGCGATTGCGTCAGGGCTGCTGTTTGCGCGCATCAACAAGCCAGGACTGGCATTCATCGCCTCGTCCATCACCTGTGCCGGCATCATTGGCACGGCAGGCGTGTCCATGTTCCCGTTCCTGATGCCCTCCTCATCCGATCCGCGCTCCAGCCTGACGGTATGGGACAGCGTGTCCTCACAAATGTCGCTGGGATTGATGCTGGGCGCCACTGTCATCTTTATGCCGCTGATCATTATCTACACCTCCTGGGCGTATAAGGTGATGCGGGGCAAAGTGACCATCGACTACATCAAAACCAACGATAAGTCTGTTTACTGATTTTTAAAGGAGAAACACATGTGGTACTTCGCCTGGATACTCGGTGTCACCGTGGCCATATTGCTCGCTTCAATGGCCGCCACGATGTGCGACGCCAAAGACTGTGCGCTTGAAGAAGCAAAGCGCGATGATGACTCGCACTGAGCACCTCATGACGCCGCTCGGCAACGGATGGGCTCGCGGCGTATCGCTGGCTGCGGCGGCAAGTCTGGCGCTGGCCGTCACAGTCTATCCACGTGGGCTGACGCATGAAGGGGTGTTGCTTAATCACGGGCTGCTCAGTCTGCTGATGTGGGGCATGTCAGCGGGATTTGTGCATGGCGTAGGTTTTGACCCGAACAACCGCTATCTGCGGGTGCTGCTGGGTCCTTTCATTGCCTGGCCGTTGCTGCTGCTGGGCTGGACGCTGTTTGTACGCAACTACCTGTCTTGAGTCTGCATGCTGCAAAATGCGATTCATTGGAAGGTGAGGTCATGATGATTTATTTTCGCCAGTTATTTGACACAAGCAGTTCCACCTACACCTATCTGCTGGGCGACCTGACGCATCATGAAGCCGTGTTGATTGATCCGGTGCGCGAACATCTCGCGTTGTATCTGTCTTTGCTCGATGAGCAGAAATTAAAACTGCGCTGTGTGCTGGAAACCCATATTCACGCCGATCATATTACCGGCGCTTCGCTGTTGCGCGAACAGACCGGCGCACAAATCATGATGAGGCAGCAAGACAGTACCAAGTGCGCAGACGTTCAGCTCAAAGAAGGGGATACCGTGCAGTTCGGGGCTGAAACCATTACCGTTCTGGCGACTCCTGGCCACACCGCCGGCTGTGCCAGTTACCTGTGGCGAGACCGTCTGTTCACGGGCGATGCACTGCTCATCGGCACCTGTGGCCGCACCGATTTTCAGGGAGGTGACGCAGGTATGCTGCATGATAGTATCACGCAAAAAATATGGCCATTGCCCGGAGAAACCCTGATTTATCCGGGCCACGACTATCAGCACAAACATGTGTCCAGCGTGGCGCAGGAGCGCGAATCCAACCCGCGGCTGACAGGCAAGAGTCGTGATGAATTTATCGCCATCATGTCCGGCTTGAATTTACCCATGCCGCTGCTGATAGACAGTGCAGTACCTGCCAACCAGCACTGTGGTCATGATGAACCCCGTGCCGCCTGAAATGCATCAACAAGTTATTTTCAGAAAATACTTATAAAATTAACATGTTAAACACTCAGCACCCATCATTAAACAGGAGAATTATCCATGTATCTGAACACGCATCAACTTGTTGGAATGAAAGCTGAGAACCGCAAGCACTGTTTTAATTGATTTCGGTAGTCTATACGCTATCGAATTTTTTGCAGCATTCCTAATTTACTCATTATGAGGGGAAAAAAATGGCACGAATCGTAATTCTGGGCGCAGGCATTGCAGGGCACACCGCCGCCAGACATTTGAATAAGATGATAGGCAAGCAGCATGAAATTATCGTTGTCTCACCCAACGCAAAATGGAACTGGATTCCTTCCAACATATGGGTGGGTGTCGGGCAGATGAAAGAGAAGGAAGTCACCTTTGATCTGGCTGAAGTCTACCGCAAAACCACGATAAGCTTTCGTCAGGCAAAGGCACTTTCAATCAACCCGGAAGGGAATGCTGAAAATGCCAGTCCATTCGTCACGGTGGAATACACGCTCCCTGACAAAGCAGGCGTGCAGGAAAACATTGCTTACGATTACCTGGTGAATGCCACAGGACCAAAACTGAATTTTGGCGCTACCGAAGGGCTGGGCCCGGATCACGGCCATACGGTATCTGTTTGCACCGCAAGCCATGCTCTGGAAGCCAATAAAAAACTTCAGGAAACGATCGAGGCCATGCGCAGCGGCAAAAACTGCACGATCGTCATTGGCACGGGACATGGGATGTGCACCTGCCAGGGGGCCGCATTTGAATATATTTACAACGTGGACCATGTGTTACGCGCGGCCGGAGTCCGCGACAAGGCTCGGATCATCTGGCTTAGCAATGAGTACGAATTGGGCGACTTTGGCATGGGTGGCGTGCATATCAAACGCGGCGGCTACGTTACCAACGGCAAGACCTTTGCCGAATCGCTGATGGTTGAGCGTGGGATCGAATGGATTACTCGCGCTCACGTGAATAAAGTCGAAGCCGGGAAAATTCATTATGAAATCATGGATGGCAGTTTCCATGAACAGGAATTCGATTTCTCCATGCTGATTCCACCCTTTGCCGGGGTTGGACTAAAGGCTTTCGACAAAACCGGCGAGGACATCACCAGTCAAGTTTTTGCGCCTAACGGTTTCATGAAAGTGGATGCTGATTACACCCCGCGCCCCTATCTGGAATGGAGTGCACGTGACTGGCCGAAGACGTATCAAACGCCTGCCTACCGGAACATTTTTGCGGTCGGCATTGCTTTTGCGCCACCTCATATGATCAGCAAGCCGATGCAGAGTGCGAATGGAACGCCCATCAATCCGACAGCCCCCAGAACCGGCATGCCATCGGCGGCCATGGCGATGGCCGTGGCTAAAAGTATCAGCGATATGGTTAACGGCGCTGAAAAACCAACTCATACGGCATCAATGGCCGAAATGGGAGCTGCATGTGTGGCGTCTACCGGGGCTGATTTTTTTAAGGGCACCGCTGCCACCATGACGGTATACCCGGTCGTGCCAGACTTTGAGAAATATCCGGATTACGGCCGTGACATTGATCTGACTTTTGGTGAAATCGGATTGGCAGGTCACTGGATGAAGTATCTGCTGCACCACGCTTTTATTTATCAGGCAAAAATGAAACCGGGCTGGGCTATCATCCCGGATTAATAACTCAATCAATTTTCAGGAGCAAGACATGTCAGGCAAAATTACCAATAAAGAACCTTATCAGCAAGCTTATTATCCTCCGGCGCCGACCGGATTCACCCGCTACATGAGGACATCGCTGATATGGCAGGCGATACGCTTTCTCGTGATTAATTTAAAAATACTTAAATTAATGGCGAAATCGCATCATTAAGTGCGACGCAAATGACCAAACTGAAACAGCCATCGCAAGCCAATCTATAGATAGCCAGCAATTACGTGTGGCGTAATCTTTTTCGAGGGTGAGGTTGAGGCAAGCGGCTTGCAGTCATACATGAACTGATTGACAAATACCTATATATGTATATTATCAATAACTGATGTAGATACCCCCTCTTTGGCTTGCGTCCCCCACGCAAGCCATTTTTTTATTCGCGCACCCGCAGGTTCGCTATAGCGTGAACTGGATCAGTTGGGAGTGCTTCGGCTGGATGAAAGATATCGGGCTGATGCGCAAATTGCGCCATCGCCGAAGATGGCGTGCCCACCGACTGTTCGCTGGCAAGCAGCTTGCAAGCCGGTCAAAAAGCGGGAAAATCGCCGGAAAACAGGCACAGGCAGTAAATAATAAGTATGCTGAAAAACTATCCGCATACCTGGGCGAGGGAGAATAAGTGAATTTTTCACCCTCCCCCGCACTACTCCATGTACATCCCGCCGTTCACATGCAACGTGACGCCTGTGATGTAGGCCGCACCCGGGCCTGCCAGAAAAGCGACTGCAGCGGCGATGTCGGCGGGTTGGCCGAGACGCTTTAACGGCACATGCTCAACCAGTTTGGCGCGCTGCTCATCGCCCAGTCCTTGCGTCATATCGGTGTCGATAAAGCCTGGAGCGACGCAGTTCACGGTAATGTTACGGCTGCCGATTTCCTGGGCGAGCGATTTGGTAAAACCGATCATGCCTGCCTTGGAGGCTGCGTAGTTGGCCTGCCCCGGATTGCCCATGCTGCCGACGACAGAAGAAATACTGATGATGCGCCCGCCACGTGCCTTCATCATCGCGCGCAACACGGCGCGTGACAAACGGAACACCGACTTGAGGTTGGTCGCGATGACATCATCCCATTCATCGTCAGTCATGCGGGCCAGCAGATTGTCACGCGTGATGCCGGCGTTGTTCACCAGGATCGAAATCTCGCCATACTGTTTGCGCAACTCAGCCAAAACCAGCTCAGTCTGCGCCACGTCATTGACGTTCAGCGCATAGCCCTGCCCCACAATCCCCGCCGCCGCCAGATATTCGCTGATGGCGGCAGCCCCTTTGTCACTGGTAGCCGTGCCAATCACCGTCGCGCCCTGACGGCCCAACTCCTGCGCAATAGCCTGACCGATCCCGCGAGAAGCGCCCGTTACCAGTGCGATTTGTCCTTGCAATGTCATGCCTTATCTCCTTGAGCGAATGTAGTCAAAGCCAGCATCAGCGCTGCGCCGTCGTTGATGGCTGAGGCCTGTTGATTCGTGTCGATGCGCTTGTTGAGTCCTGCCAGGACTTTGCCCGGCGCACATTCAGCGTTGTGGGTGATGCCTTGTTTGCCGAATTCCAGCACGATTTCGACCCAGCGCACCGGAGAATACAACTGGCGCACCAGCGCATCGCGGATACGATCGCCATCAATGTAAGCCGCGACATCCGCGTTATGCAACACCGGAATGACTGGCGCAGCAATAGCGACATCGGCAAGGTAAGTGCGCAACTGTTCCGCCGCGCCCTTCAGCAGGCTGCAATGCGAAGGCACGCTCATCGGCAACATGATGGCGCGTTTTGCACCACGGGCACGGGCCAGTTCCATGCCGCGCTCGACTGCCGCGCGATTACCCGCGATCACTACCTGGCCCGGCGAGTTGTAATTCACCGCTTCCAGCACTTCACCCTGCGCGCCCTCGATGCACACGGCACGCACCGTTTCATCGTCAAGCCCCAGGATAGCAGCAATGCCGCCCACGCCTTCCGGCACTGCCTGCTGCATGCACTGGGCGCGATAGCGCACCAGCGGCAGCGCATCGGCAAAACTCAAGGCGCCGGCAGCGACCAGCGCGGTGTATTCGCCCAGACTGTGACCCGCCATCATGGCAGGTTGTGCGCCGTGCTGTGACTGCCATGCGCGATAAACTGCGACACCTGCGGTCAGCATGATCGGTTGAGTGTTGACGGTGGCATTCAGCTCAGCATCACTGCCCTCACTTACCAGTTGCCACAGATCCTGGTTCAAAATCTCGGATGCTTCGGTGAAAGTGTCGCGCACCGCCGCAAAATCGGCATAGCCGTTCATCATGCCGCGCGATTGCGAACCTTGGCCGGGAAATACAAAAGCGAATTTAGTCATAGGAAAAAACAGTTCAGAGTAGTTAGTCGTACGTCGTGAGTTGGTAGTCGTACGTTTTAACTAAAAACTGACGTTTAACGACTACCAACTGCTTCTTAATCTACCAGCGCAGCAGCACCGCACCCCAGGTAAATCCGCCACCTATCGCTTCGAGCAGGACACTTTGACCCGCCTTAATGCGGCCATCGCGCACGGCGACATCCAGCGCCAGCGGAATCGAAGCCGAAGAGGTATTACCGTGATGTGCTACGGTGACGACCACGTTATCCATGCTCAGGCCGAGTTTTTTAGCCGTCGCTTCGATGATGCGGATATTCGCCTGATGCGGCACCAGCCAGTCGATATCAGTACCCAACAGTCCGGCGTCGCTCAAAACCTCATCGACCACGCGGCTCAACACCGTGACGGCAAACTTGAACACCGCCTGCCCTTCCATCTTGATGAACGGGTCACCCTGCACCACGCCGTTGCTGATATTGCCATCCGCCCGAAGCTGCGCGTGATGCCGGCCATCGGAATGCAGTTTGCTAGCCAGAATTCCGGGCTCGGCACTTGCCTGCAAGATGACCGCACCGGCACCGTCGCCGAACAACACGCAAGTAGTCCTGTCTTTCCAGTCCAGCATGCGCGACATGATTTCAGCGCCGACCACCAGCACTGTTTTAGCCTGGCCGCCGCGTATGTACAGATCGGCGGTATTCAGTGCATAGACAAAACCACCGCACACCGCCTGCATATCGAATGCCGCACCGCCATTGATGATGCCCAGCTTGTCCTGCAGAATACAGGCGGTACTGGGAAACATCTTGTCCGGCGAGGTCGTGGCAACGATGATAAGGTCAATGTCGTCCGCACTGATTCCTGCCGCCTCGATGGCTTTAAGACTCGCCTGCAAGGCCAGATCGCTGGCCATTTCACCGTCTGCCGCGATATGCCGCTCATGGATACCACTGCGCGAGGTGATCCACTCGTCTGTCGTATCGACGATCTTTTCAAGATCGAAATTAGTGAGCGATTTGGCTGGCAGATAACTGCCTGTACCGATAATTTTTGAATGTATCATGACACTCCCGGCTGAGTATTTTGACGCTCATGGTGCCACTTTTCGATATGCACGCTGATTTGCTGCCAGATACCGGCACGCGCTTCCTCGGCCGCTTTTTCAATGGCACAGCGGAAGGCAAACACGTCCGCCGAACCGTGACTCTTCACCACGATGCCGCGCAAACCCAGAAAACTGGCACCGTTGTAGCGCCTGTGATCCAGCCTGTGCTTGAATGCCTTGAGCACCGGCATGGAAATCAGGGCAGCCATCCTGGTGTACAAATTCAGGGAAAAACCGTCCTTCAGGAAGCCGCCCATCATCTTGGCCACGCCTTCGGCTGTCTTGAGCGCGACATTGCCGACAAAACCATCGCATACCACCAGATCGGTGACACCCTTGAAAATATCGTTACCCTCGACGTTTCCAAAGAAATTAAGATCACTATCCCGCAGCAACAGCGCGGCCTGTTTGACCACCTCGTTGCCCTTGATGTCCTCAGAGCCGATATTAAGCAGTCCGACCGTAGGATTGGGTTTGTGCTCAAGCGCCGTGACGAGCGTTGAGCCCATCATGGCAAATTGCAGCAGATGTTCAGCGGTGCAATCGGTATTCGCGCCCAGATCGAGCATACACACCTGCCCTTTTTTGGTTGGCAAATAGGAGGCGATGGCCGGCCTGTCGATACCCGGAATGGTTTTGAGCACATAACGCGCCGTCGCCATCAGTGCACCGGTATTGCCCGCACTGATGCAGGCCGAAGCGTCGCCGCTTTTCACCAGGTTGATGGAGACGCGCATCGAAGAATCTTTTTTTCCACGCAGTGCCGATTGCGGCTGTTCATCCATACCCACCACTTCCGAGGCAGCATGCACGCGCAGACGCGTACCGAACTTACCGCCCGCCGCATCGACTCGCAGCGCGCGCAGTTCCGCATTGATCGTCTCAGGGTTACCCACCAGAATGATGGTGTCGCGGGAATACTGCTTCAGATATTCAACGGCAGCGGGGACGGTGACCGCAGTACCATGATCGCCTCCCATCGCATCTATAGCTAATGTGACATCCACTAAGTGATCCTTGGCGAGAGAAAGCTCCAAATCCAGACGCAGCTTGAGCAGCACTGCCTACAATCCACACACCCGTTGAAGAGCTGCTTTTTGTTAGCCAGAGTACCGCCTGCGCTAAATTCAAGATTCGGATACATCAAAATCTGACAGAACTGAAAACGCAGCCGACGGGTCGGCTGCGTTAAATAAGGACTTAGTCGCCCTTGGTCTTAACCACTTTTTTTCCACGGTAGAAACCGGTCGGGCTGATGTGATGACGCAAATGATTCTCACCTGTCGTCGGCTCAATCGCCAATGCCGGGCTGGTCAGGAAATCATGGGCGCGATGCATACCACGCTTGGATGGGGATTTTTTATTCTGCTGAACTGCCATGCTATTGCTCCTTGGATAAATCTAATTAATTACGTTTTAACTTCTCTAAAACCGCAAAAGGATGCTGATCTCCCTCTTGCCTATTTTTTCCATCTGCCACCTTACAGGCACCTGCTTCATGCTTAGGTGCGATTGGCAGATTTAACAAAATTTCGTCTTCCAGCAGAGCCAGCACATCCAGATGTGCATCCGCCAAAATCCCATCAAAATCTTCTTCCTCGTCTTCCAGCATGTCCAGACTGGCCTGATCGCACAACAACAGGCGCGCCTGATGCGCTATGACATAATCCAGACCATTCAGGCAACGCTGACAACGCAACTGACAACGGCCACTGATGCTGACATCCAGCACCGGACGCCCCTGATTATCCAGCCTTCCTTGCAAGGTATAATGCAGGCTTCCTTGCGGATTATCCAGCACATCGAGCAAACGTGGCAGCTCGGCAAACGGCACTTGCGCACTTATTTGCTTGCCGTTACCGGCAAAATCCAGGCTGTCAATGAAAGGTCGTGCGTACATGAGCCGCGCATGATATATTTTTCGCGGCACTCTGTCAAAAATCCTGCTGAAAATACCGAATAAAACTGCATAATGATTGTACAGGTGTTTGTTTACGGGTACATTTCAAGCAAGAGATCCGCTATCGCAGACCGGGCAAAGCCTGTCATGCAGGACGATTTCCCCTCATGCTCACAACAGATTATCAAACCCCAAAGGAACAGTATTGCTTGTTTTAGCCTCCACCTCCCCGTACCGCAGCGAACTCTTGGCACGCTTGCAGATTCCTTTTATCACCGCATCGCCCAACGTGGACGAAACACCGCTGCCCGATGAAACGGCGCGCGCAACCTCGTTGCGGCTGTCACAGGAAAAAGCACGTGCGGTAGCCGCCGATTATCCTGACGCACTGATTATCGGCTCCGATCAGGTTGCCCTGCTGGAAGGACAGCAACTCGGCAAACCACTCACCCACGACAATGCAGTCAGGCAACTCCGCACCATGCGCGGCAAGACGACCTGTTTTTATACCGCGCTGACACTGCTCAACAGCCGGAGCGGCCATCTGCAAACCGAAGTGGCGGTCAATCATGTCACCTTGCGCGAACTTGACGATGCGGAAATCGAAGCCTATCTGCTTAAAGAGCAACCCTACCAGTGCGCCGGCAGTGCAAAATCAGAAGGGCTGGGCATCGCGCTGATGAGCAAAATGAGCGGCGACGACCCCAATGCACTGATCGGTCTGCCGCTCATTTTGCTCGCCGAAATGCTGCGCCGTGAAAACGTACAATTATTCTGATTATGACTATCAAACCCGGCACACTCTACCTTATTCCCTGCACGCTGGGCGACACACCCGCCCGTCAGGTACTCCCGCAACACGTGATCGACATCGCACGAACCTTGCAACATTACGTAGTGGAGCAGCCCAAGACTGCACGGCAATTCCTCTCTGCACTCAAGCACGAACAACCGATACAGTCGCTCCACTTTGCCACGCTCAACGAACACACCGCCAGCAATGAACTGCCGGAATTACTGGCTCCCCTGCTGGCGGGGCAGGATGTTGGCATCATTTCTGAAGCAGGCTGCCCCGGCATCGCCGATCCAGGTGCCGAACTGGTCAATCTGGCACATCGAAAAGGCATCCGCGTAGTCCCCCTGGTCGGCCCCTCGTCAATTTTGCTGGCGCTGATGGCCTCGGGCCTGAATGGGCAGTGCTTCGCCTTTCACGGCTACCTGCCCATCGCAGAAGCGGATAGAAACAAGATGATTGTCACACTGGAAACAGAATCGGCGCATCGCCGCCAAACTCAGCTGTTCATCGAGACGCCGTACCGCAATGATAAATTATTCGCGGCTCTGCTCGCACAGTGTCACCCGCATACGCAGCTATGTGTCGCAACCGATATCAGTCTCGCCACCGAGCAGATACATACACGAACCATTGCGCAGTGGAAAACCCAGCCCGCGCCACAACTTAACAAACGTCCAAGCCTGTTTCTACTGCTCGCCAACCGCTAATGTGGATTTTTATAGATTATTTAGTTGCCCTTAAGCACGCTTTCTGGTATTAAAGCGGACTCAATTTTTTCACGTTGGAGAAGTGCAATGTCGCAACTATCACTAAAACCCATCACCCCCTATCAAGCCAGTGAAGGTGAGGCATACATGAACCCGCAGCAACGCGAGCATTTTCGCCGGGTTCTGCAGCAGATCAAGTCAGGCCTGGGTGAGGACATCGATCGTACCGTGCATACCATGCAGGACGAAGCCACGGTGTTTGCCGATCCGAATGATCGCGCCACACAGGAATCCGACATCAGCCTGGAACTGCGCAACCGTGACCGCGAGCGCAAACTGATCAAGAAAATTGATGAAATGCTGGGAAAAATCAACGCAGATGAATATGGCTACTGCGAGAATTGCGGAATCGAAATTGGCCTGGGTCGCTTAGAGGCACGCCCAACGGCCACACAATGCATAGACTGCAAATCGCTGGATGAAATCCGAGAGAAACAGATGGCAAAGTAATCAGCTATCTGCATTCGCAGGGATGATGCCCGATGGTCAAGTGGGGTTATTAGCAGGAATGTCGCCCTGAGGGCGACAACTCGCCTTACTTCGCGCAATTTTCAATAGCGCGCAACCTGCCAGTCGGCATTCACGAATATCAGAAAAAAAGAGGCTGACATGCCATCAAAGTAAGCGTGGCTAATGCTGTTTCAGCAACGCCTCAAACTGCTCAATCGGCATCGGTCTGCCGAACAGATATCCCTGGTAATAAAGACAACCACTGTCCAGGAGAAGCTGTTGCTGATCTTCCGTCTCCACCCCTTCGGCAATGACATCCAGATTCAGGTTGCGCGCCATGGCAATGATGGTACTGACAATCGCGCTGTCACTGCCATCGACCGCAAGATCGCGCACGAACGACTGATCGATCTTGAGCTGACTCAGCGGCAGCCGTTTAAGGTATTGCAGGGATGAGTAGCCGGTACCAAAATCGTCCAGTGAGAATTGAACACCGATTTCTTTCAATGCGTTCATCGTTGCAATGACATCTTCGATATTCTCCAGAAACAGGCCTTCCGTCAACTCCAGCTTGAGTCGCATCGGGTTGATGCCATAGCATTGCACGGTAGCTCGCACTTTCGCCACAAAATCCGCTTGGTTGAATTGCTTTGCACTCACGTTTACCGCCAGAATCAGATCGCGGGTGAGCATATCTTGTTGCCATGCCGCGAGCTGAGCGCAGGCCGTCTCCAGAACCCATTGCCCGATAGGCAGTATCAGCCCGATTTCTTCTGCCAACGGAATAAATTGAGCCGGAGCCACCATCCCGCGTTCAGGATGCATCCAGCGGATCAATGCTTCCGCACCCAATGGACGCCGCAAACTGTCCACCTGAATTTGGTAGTGCAGCTGGAATTGCCCGCTTTCAAGCGCTTTATGTAATTCTTCCTCAAGGGTAGCGCGGGCGTTGACGACTTCCTGCATCTTAATGTCGAAGAAACGCAATCTGTTGAGCCCATCGTCCTTGGCTTCATACATCGCGATGTCAGCTTGTTTCAACAACTCATCAATCACCTGCTGGTGTCCATTGAACAGCGTGACGCCGATACTGGCGGTGCTGCGATGTTTGTGCGAGGCAAGCTGGTATAGCTGGCCTAGCGCTGCAAGAATTTTCTCACCGACGTCTTCTGTCTGCGCAGCCGCTTCAATGGGATATTCGCTCAGGTCTTCCAGTATCACCACGAACTCGTCACCGCCAATGCGAGCCACAGTATCGCCTTCCCGCACACAGGACTCCAGACGAAGGGCAACCTGTTGCAAAAGCAGATCACCGATATCATGGCCGAGCGTATCATTGATCGTCTTGAAATTATCCAGGTCAATGAACAACAACGCACCTTCCCGGCCGCTGCGCGTACTGGAAGCCAATGCCTGCTGTAGCCTGTCCATGAGAAGCCGCCGATTGGGCAGACGCGTGAGAGAGTCGTAGAACGCCAGATGCTGTATTTCATCCGCTGCATCACGGCTCATGGTGATGTCGGTGATTGTGGCAACGTAATTCGTGACGGTTCCATCGGCGGCCTTTACTGCGCTGATAGCGAGACGCTCCGGATAAATTTCGCCGCTCTTGCGCCGGTTCCAGATTTCACCATCCCAGCGACCGGTGCGCTGAACGCACTTCCACATTGCCGCATAGAAGCTCGCATCATGACGTCCTGAACTGAGCACCCTCGGGTTCTTGCCAATGACTTCTTCAGCAGTGTAACCTGTCATACTAGTAAAGGCATGGTTCACTCGAAGTATCACGGCGCGGGCGTCGGTAATCATAATAGCTTCCTGAGAATCAAAGACGGAAGCGGAAATGCGCAGCTGATTCTCGACGCGTTTGTATTCGGTAACATCGCGATAGGAATATACCCGCCCGACAATCTGTTCCCGTGAACGTGCCGAGAGCGACGTCAGCTCAAAAACGCGTCCGTCCAACAGACAAAGCGTGTCCGTGGCGGCATCATCAGCATCACGCAGGGGTATCAGTGAAGTCAGGATGCCCTGCTGCGCCTGCATGAGCTGGCTGGACATGTGCGCGAAGATGCCTGCATCGTCACGGTTTTCCAGCAGCGTCTTTGACAGCCCCCACATTTTCGAAAAACGGTGATTCATATTCAGGATGGTATTTTCGCTGTCAACCAGCAAAATACCGTCCGCCGTCGCTTCCAGGGTTGCACTCAGCCGTGAACTCATTTCCAGCAACTCTTCTTCAATGCGCTTCCTGTGTCCAACCGGATTTGCTCGCACGACAAACAGGCTGTCTGATTCCAAGGCCAGACATGCCGTTTTCGTGACTTCAAGAATCGACCCGTCCGCACAACGATAAGCACCGCCCGTCTCGCTGCTGCCACGTTGACTCAGCACCTCATCCCAGAAAAAGATATCGGACAGCGCACATTCAATTTCGCCGATCGGAAGGCCTATCAGCGATTCGCGGGTATATCCCAGCAACGCCAACGTGGCTCGGTTGACGGCAAGTATTGCCAGTGTCTTCTCATCAACCAGGATGAGAATCTCCTCCGACGCATTCAACAACAGAGCATCGGCATCCATTCAAGCACTTTCTGGCTGTTTGTCGCTGTCGAAAAAATACGTCACTCGCTTACGAGGGTTCAGGTAGGCGACCACCTTGGATGGCAGTGTCGCAGGGCGAATGGCTTTTGTAATGCTGATTTCTGGTTCATGTTCGAGGTTGAGTATGATCGCAGCTTCTTTCGGTACCTTGTCGTCATAGACCAATACACAGGGACGCGTAGATATCTTCGGATTTACGGAAATCACGGCGGCAACAACCCCGCTGGACAACTGCACTATCGAGCCGGGCGGATACACACCCAGACAGCGAATCAGCAGTGACAGCGCTCGTGCTTCAAATTTGCTGCGGCGTTGCGCAAAAATGAATGACAAAGCTTCATGCGGGGTCATCGCCTTGGAAAGATCAAACGGATTACAAAGATTGTCGTAATAATTGACGAGCGAAATCACGCGCGCGGCAGGTGTTATCGCGGCTTCTTTCAGTCGATTCGGGTACCCGCTGCCATCTGAAAACTCATGATGTTGCGCGATGATCGCCATGACATCGGCAGAAAATCCGACACCACGTCCGATTTCGATACCGTACTGGACGTGCATGGCGCGCAAGTTGCGCTCAGGAGTCGTGTACTCGCCCAGAGGCTTCATTAATACACGTGCCGGAATTTTCGTCAGACCGATATCATGAACCAACGCACCGATCCCCAGTTCTCGTGCCATCTTGGCTGAGAATCCGAGATCCTTGGCCAACATCATGGCGAGTATCGCTACGTTCAGGGAATGATTGTAAACGTCTTCCCCTGCCACATTTTCACCCATGATATGCAAGGTGACCTCCGGGCTTTCGAGGAATGCCGCGATCATTTCTCCGACGAGAACGCCCAGGTCATCAAGTGTTTCCTTCGGTTTCGAAAGCAGATTGCGGTTGAGGTTTTTCAATACACCGACGGCCTTAACGAATGCCTGTTCGATTTCCTTTATACGCTGTTCTCGCTGCACCAAAAACCTTGCGCGCTGCTGCTCGTCTGAAAGTACCTGAACATCACTGACATCAAGATAGCCTGATGCCTGCGGCATCGTCTCAGCAGCCCCCTGACCGGGCGGCAGCACGATTGACAGGTCACTGGGATCAAGGCGGTGCAGATTGTCACTGGCCTTATGCTCACCAGAGTTTGGCAGTACCGCATCGGCAGACTGCTGATTTAACAGCACTGCTGCCGATGCATCGCTGCGCGCGGGGTCGTAGCGATAGCGAGGAAGGCGCAAGTCGAGCACTTCGCCCAACTGTTCTTCGCTGCGTATCTTGAAATCACTGCTCGCAAAATCATGTTTGAACCATGCCAGTTCAAGTTTCACGAATATCCCGACGCGGAGCTGTTCAGGCTGTAAATACTGCGCACTGGATGAGTTATCGTCGTTCATAGCGAATCGATATGATGCTTTCTTTGGGGGCAGTTTGTCATACATCGTCCAACAGACTGCTGAACATGTTTTTTGCTTTTTACGTATCGCAAACTATCGAAGCTAGTACTTATCCTAGATGGCTGAAAGAATAATCTTATTCGCTACATTTGTACAGTAGCGTCCGGATGCTTGTTAGCCCAAAGTAGTAATGTCCGGTTTCTCCCAAATAGAAGCAGATGCGCCAGTTCATGATCAAAGCCTGCTGCTTGGTAGCCCAGGAAAGGCGGCACAACTACAGCTACCCGATACGCGAGCATAGCGCCCAGCTTAGCGAACTGATTCAAACAGATGAGAGCCCAGCGAGAGGATTAATGGATGCAGCGCGAATGCCTACTGCGGGTGTTCATGGAGGACTGCCTGTGGACGAAGGCTGCTGCGTTTGCCCCGCCCCCGGCAGTCAATAAGACGTCAAAGCGCAGTCAAGACCAAATAAAACAGAGTACACGGTAATAACAATAAGGCCAGAAATATGACGTTCGATAAAGCTCTCTTGTTTCTCTTGATGCATGATGGAATCTCCTGAATTTTTGAATTGAAATAAACTTAGCAATTATCCCGTATGGAAAAATACTCTCGAAATACTTTGCAAAGGTCAGGCAACGGCGGCCCCATTACACGTTACGCGGCGCAGCCTTGCTATTCTCGGCAGATCTCCATGGGTGGCATGTTAGTTTATCGGCAGTAATTACTTAATCTTTACAGACCAAACGTCCTGGATACTAAAGCGAAATTGACAGCATGCTGAATTATGCCAGATAAGACGGAGAATCAGAATGCATGCTCAAATGATTATGTGCGGACGCAATAAAAAACCCGCCTATCGGCGGGCTTTTTATTCCCTGCAAATTCAACTACTCGGCAATCGATGCACCGGTAACTTCAGGTGCGGGCAACAATGCCTTCATGGAAAGCTTCATACGGCCTCTGTCGTCCATCTCAAGCAGCTTAACACGCACTACCTGACCTTCCTTGAGGTAGTCGCCCACGCTGTTGACGCGCTCGTGTGCAATCTGGGAAATGTGCAACAGACCATCCTTGCCTGGCAAAATATTGATCAACGCGCCGAAGTCGAGCAACTTGACTACCGGACCTTCGTAAACCTTGCCAACTTCAACGTCCATCACGATGTCTTCGATGCGCTTCTTGGCTATTTCACCCGCTTCACCATTGACGCTGGAGATGGTGATATTGCCCGCATCGTCGATATCAATTGTCGTGCCTGTCTCTTCGGTCAAGGCACGGATTACCGCACCGCCCTTGCCGATCACGTCGCGAATTTTTTCCGGATTGATCTTCATCTTGATCATGCGCGGCGCAAATTCCGACAATTCGCTGCGTACACCGGACATGGATTCCGTCATCAAACCGAGTATATGCAAACGACCTTCACGTGCCTGGCTCAATGCAGCCTGCATGATTTCGCGGGTGATACCGTTGATCTTGATATCCATCTGCAAAGCGGTGATACCGGCCTCCGATCCTGCCACCTTGAAGTCCATATCGCCCAGATGATCTTCATCTCCCAGGATATCGGTCAACACGGCAAAACGGTTGCCTTCCTTGATCAGACCCATCGCGATACCCGCCACATGCGCCTTGAGCGGCACACCGGCATCCAGCATGGACAAACAACCGCCACAAACGGATGCCATCGAGCTGGAACCATTTGATTCGGTGATTTCAGACACGATACGGATGGCGTAGCCAAAATCTTCTTCATTAGGCAACACCGCGACCAGCGCGCGCTTGGCCAGACGTCCGTGACCGATTTCACGGCGCTTAGGACTGCCTACGCGACCTGTTTCGCCGGTAGCAAACGGAGGGAAGTTGTAATGCAGCATGAAACGATCGGAATATTCGCCTTGCAGCGCATCGACCTTCTGCGCATCACGCATGCTGCCCAGCGTCGCCACAACGATAGCCTGAGTTTCGCCACGCGTGAACAGGGCGGAACCGTGCGTGCGAGGCAACACGCCATTGCGTATGGTGATTTGACGAACGGTACGCGTATCGCGACCATCGATGCGCGGCTCACCACTCAGGATTTGTCCGCGCACGATTTTGGCTTCCAGCGCACTGAATAATTCGTTAACGCTGTTCTTGTCGTGATCAGCCGACACCGCTGCCATCACTTTGCTGTGAATTGCAGAAAGCGCATCGGTGCGTTCCTGCTTGGAACGAATTGCGTAGGCCAGTTGCAGATCAGCTTCGGCGAGTTCCGCGATCTGAGCGATCAGCGCTTCATTCTTGGCAGGCGCTGTCCAATCCCATGACGGCTTGCCTACTGCATCGGCCATTTCATTGATGGCGGCAATCACCACCTGCATCTGTTCGTGACCGAACATCACCGCGCCCAGCATCACTTCCTCGGACAACTGTTGCGCTTCTGACTCAACCATCAACACGGCACGGTCCGTACCTGCGACGACCAGATCCATTTGCGAAGTCTTCAACTCAGTCGCGGTTGGATTGAGCAGATATTGTCCATTGAAATAACCCACGCGAGCAGCGCCGATCGGACCATCGAAAGGAATGCCCGAGATAGCCAACGCAGCGGATGCACCGATCAGCGATGGAATATCAGAATCGATTTCGCTGTCCGACGACATGACAGTGGCAATAATTTGCACTTCGTTGTAAAAACTTTCCGGGAACAACGGGCGCAGCGGGCGATCGATCAGTCGAGAAGTGAGAATTTCCTTTTCACTTGCACGGCCTTCGCGCTTGAAAAAACTGCCCGGGATCTTGCCGGCAGCGTAGGTCTTTTCCTGATAATCCACTGTCAGCGGGAAGAAATCCTGTTCAGGCTTGGCATCCTTGCGAGCGACCACAGTGACCAGCACTACCGTATCGTCCATACTGACCAGAACCGCACCGCTCGCTTGACGGGCAATTTCACCGGTTTCAAGTGTCAGCTGATGATTACCGAACGTGATTGTTTTTTTGAAATTACTCAAGATAGACCTCTTTTGGCAGACATGACGCGCCATCAAGTTAAAATAGACGAGACTAAAAGACACGGGCCGCAATCGCGACCCGCTTGTTATAACTACTTGCGAATTGCCAGACGTTTGATCAGAATTTGGTAGCTTGCCTCATTCTTGCTCCTGAGGTAGTCAAGCAGCTTGCGACGACGGCTGACCAGTCGCAGCAGACCGCGACGGGAATGGTGATCCTTGGCATGATCCTTGAAATGATCTGTCAGATAGGTGATACGTGCAGTGATCAGGGCCACTTGAACTTCCGGGGAACCCGTGTCAGCTGTGGCACGTTGATAGTCGGTTACGATTTGCGCTTTTTGCGCGGCGGTAATTGCCATTGGTTTTGCTCTCCTAAAAAAAGTGCTACATTGTACTCTTGAATACTGTTACTACTCAACCACTTCTGTCAAATCCATCCGGGCAGCCTGTTTGGCAACGCTGGACAGCAGACGTTCAGGGGCGATGCGGCGACCTTGCTGCAATCCCACACCAATAAATCCGTCCGGCCCATACAGACGCACCTTGCCATCGGGCAATCCGGTATCCAGCCCCAACCGCTGCCCTTGTGCAAGACGCTTGATTTGCGTGACGTCCAGATTCAACTGCGGCATATCAGGCATCAGGCTCACCAACGGTAACAGACATGCTTCACGGGCCACATCGCTCATCGCTGTCAATTGCGTCAAGTCGTAACCATCCGACAGACTTAAATGAGCGATCTTTGTCCGGCGCAACCCTGTCAGGTGCGCACCACAGCCCAATGCAGCGCCGATATCTTCAGCCAGTGTGCGCACATATGTGCCCTTGCTGCAACGCACCGAGATCTCCATCTCATTGCCGGCCCAGCGATTTACCACCAACTCGTGTATCACCACGGTGCGCAGTGGCCGCTCTATGGTGATCCCCTGGCGTATGTATTCGTAAAGCGGCTTTCCCTGATGCTTTAGCGCACTATACATGGGCGGTAACTGCTCGATTTCACCGCGAAACCGCATCAAGGCAGTATCCAGATCGGACTGGACAAAATCAACAGCTTGCTCAGAGGTGATCTCGCCTTCCGCATCCCCGGTCGTCGTAGTCTGTCCCAGGCGCAACTGCGCGGTATAGGACTTATCGGCGCCCAGCAAGGCATTGGCAAATTTGGTCGCCTCACCGAAACAAATCGGCAGCAAACCTGTAGCCAATGGATCGAGCGTACCGGTATGCCCGGCCTTTTCAGCCTGAAACAGGCGGCGGATTTTTTGCAATGCCGTGTTTGAGCTCAGTTCCAGCGGCTTATCAAACAACAACACGCCATCCAGCGCCCTTCGGCTTCTTGCCACTTGAAAATTACTTTTCTTCGTCAAGATGAAAATCGCTGGCGACAGCCTTATCGATGAGTTGGGACAAGTGACTGCCGCGTTCGACCGATGAGTCAAACACAAAATGCAACTGCGGCATGATGCGCAGCTTGATGCTGTGCGCCAGGCGGCTGCGCAAAAAACCCGCGGCGCGATCCAGCCCCTCTTGCGCCTCTTCATGCTTACCATCCAGGCGCGTGAAGAATACCTTGGCATGCGAATAATCACCCGCCACTTCAACGCCGGTAATTGTCACCAGCCGCACACGCGGATCGTTGATTTCCAGGCGAACCAACTCGGCGATTTCACGCTGAATTTGCTGCCCGACTCGTTCTGTTCTCGCAAAGTTAGCCATTACAGGGTACGCGCAACCTCAACGATTTCATAGGCTTCAAGCTTGTCGCCGACCTGAAGGTCATTGAAATTCTTGACTGACAAACCGCATTCAAAATTCGAACGCACCTCTTTCACGTCATCCTTAAAGCGCTTGAGTGAATCCAGCTCACCTTCATGCACCATTTCATTGCCACGCATCACGCGAACCTTGCAACCGCGTTTGACAACACCTTCAAGCACCATACAACCGGCAATGGTACCAATCTTCGAGACGACAAAGACCTGACGCACTTCGACCAGACCCAGGATGCTTTCCTTCTTCTCGGGTGCCAGCATGCCGGACAAGGCAATCTTGATATCATCCGCCATCGCGTAAATAACGCTGTAGTTGCGTATCTCGACGCCGCATGATTCGGCAAGTTTGCGTGCCGGCGCATCGGTACGTGTGTTGAAACCGATCAAAACAGCCTTGGAAGCCAGGGCCAGATTAATATCAGACTCATTGATCGAGCCGACACCGCTGTGTATCAAATTAACCTTGACCTCATCGGTAGAGAGTTTTTGCAGCGTTTGCGCAATTGCCTCGGCAGAACCTTGCACGTCAGACTTGACTATCACTGACAGGGTACGCACTTCACCCTCGGCCATATGATCGAACATGTTTTCCAGCTTGGCCGCCTGCTGCTGAGCCAGCTTGACGCCACGATACTTACCCTGACGGAACAAGGCGATTTCACGCGCACGTTTTTCGTCGGACAGCACCATCAGCGCTTCACCCGCCTCAGGCACTTCCGACAGACCCTGAATTTCAACAGGAATGGACGGGCCCGCCTCAAGTACGCTCTTGCCATTTTCATCCAGCATGGCGCGAACTCTGCCGAATACCGATCCGATCAACACCGCATCGCCCCGCTTCATCGTACCTGACTGAATCAGCACCGTCGCAACCGGGCCTTTACCCTTGTCCAGACGCGCTTCGATGACCAGACCCTTGGCATTGCATGCACGCGGCGCTTTCAATTCCATCAGTTCAGCCTGCAGCAATACTGCTTCGAGCAACTGGTCGATACCCTGACCCGATTTGGAAGAGACTTCGACAAACATCGAGTCCCCGCCCCAATCTTCAGGAACCACACCCTCGGATACCAGTTCCTGCTTGACGCGTTCAATATTGGCATCGGCCTTGTCAACTTTGGTAATGGCCACCACCAGCGGCACGTTACCCGCTCTGGCATGTGCGATCGCCTCTTTAGTCTGAGGCATCACGCCATCATCCGCCGCCACCACCAGAATCACGATGTCGGTTGCCTTGGCGCCCCGTGCACGCATGGCAGTAAATGCCTCGTGACCCGGCGTGTCGAGGAATGAAACCATGCCACGCGGTGTTTCGACGTGATAGGCACCGATATGCTGGGTAATGCCACCCGCTTCGCCCGACACCACACGGGTGCGGCGGATATAATCGAGCAAGGACGTCTTGCCGTGATCGACGTGACCCATCACAGTCACGACAGGTGCACGAGGCTCAGGTTCCACATCATGATGCACTTCATCATCCATCAAATACGCATCAGGATCGTCCAGCTTTGCCGCTTTGGCAACGTGGCCCAACTCTTCCACCACGATCATGGCCGTTTCCTGATCCAGCACCTGATTGATGGTCACCATCATACCCAGCTTCATCAGCACCTTGATGACTTCGACCGCTTTGACAGACAGCTTTTGCGCCAGTTCGGCGACGACGATCGTCTCTGGAACAGCCACTTCACGCACCACAGCTTCAGTCGGCAGTGTAAAGGCGTGAGCCGCTTCGTCAACCATATGCTTGCCATGCCTGCCATGTTTTGGCGCACGAACCGGCATCGCCCAGGACTTTTCCTTGGTTGTCGTTTTGGGCGGTACACGTGTTGTCGTTTTGGCAGGCACTCGCTTGCCCGATTTATCCTCACGTGCAGCAGGCGCGGCTTTTACCTCGACCTTGGGCTTTCTGTCCGGCCTTTCGACCTTATCGCCAGGGCGTACTGCCGGTTTATGCAACGTACCCTGCGCGGCCTTTTCATGACCTGCGGACGGCTTTTCTGCAACCGACACAACTGACGCCGCTGCCTGAGTCGAATCTGCAACTGCATGGGCCGCTTCTGCCACGACTTCGGCTGTCGCTTCACCCTTGACTTGAGCTACCGGCTTCACAGCAGGCACTTCTGGCTGAGCCAGCTTTTCCGCGCGGCGCTTATTAAATGCCTGACGGGCCAACAATTCCGCTTCCTGACGCGCGGCCAGCTCGGCCTGCAATCGCGCCTCTTGTTCGCGAGCGACCATTTGATCACTGCCCAGAACCTTAATTTGCTCAGCGCTGGTTAACACCACCGGGGCGGCAGCCTGAACAGATTCAATAGACATGGGCGCGACGATACGACGCTTGCGCACCTCCACCTGGATGGTACGTGCACGCCCGGACCTGTCTGAACTCTGAATTTCCGTGGTTTCGCGACGAGTAAGCGTTATTTTTTTGGCGGCATGGTCAGCACCGTGCGCCTGACGCAAATGTTCTAGCAACTGCGCCTTATCCTTTTCAGATACCGCATCTGCTGCATCTGTTTGAGTGCCCCCCGCTGCATGCAACTGCTCCAGCAACAAAGCCACCGTCAGACCCAGCTCGGCCGCAAATTGTGTTACGTCTAATTTTCCCATTACCATCCTTTAACAACTCCAACGGGCATGGCAAAAATGCCGTCCCGACAATGCAAATTATTCTCACTGGAATATCGCCTAGCAGGCAATAACTCGCAAATGATTCTCGCAGGGATATTACCCAGTGGGCAATAACTCACAAACACGCTATCAAAATCCTGCGGCAAATTCCAGTGCCGCCAGCCTGGTGCGTGATAATTCGTCCGCCTTTAAACTACAGAAACCAGGGCGCACGCGCCGCCATAATCAGCGCGTTTGCCTTGTCGGTCTCCAGACCGGACAATTCCACCAGTTCATCGACATCCAGATCAGCCAATTGCTCTTGCGTGCTCACGCCTTTTGCGGCCAATACACGAGCAAGCTCATCATTCATTCCGTCCAGCTTGAGCAAATCATCAATGCCGTGCTCCAGCCTCTCTTCCTTAACCAGAGCCGCGTTCAACAAGGCATTTCTGGCACGGCTACGCAATTCGGTGATAGTCGCCTCGTCGAATGTCTCGATTTCCAGCATTTCTTCCACCGGCACGTAAGCCACCTCTTCGAGCGTAGCAAAACCTTCCTGCACCAAGATATCGGCGACTTCCTCATCGACGTCCAGCTTCTCCATGAAAATCGCGCGAGTCTTTACAAACTCCTGATCATGCTTCTCCTGAGCCTGCTCGACCGTCATGATATTGAGTTCCCATCCGGTCATCTCACTCGCCAGGCGAACGTTCTGACCACCACGGCCAATCGCCTGCGCCAGATTCTCTTCCTCAACCACCACATCCATGCTGTGACGATCTTCGTCCACCACAATGCTGGACACTTCTGCCGGCGCCAGGGAATTGATCACGTACGTAGCAGGATCCTCCGACCACAAAATAATATCCACGCGCTCGCCAGCCAGTTCGTTGGTGACGCTTTGCACGCGGGAACCTCGCATACCCACACAGGTGCCAATAGGGTCAATGCGCTGATCATGCGATTGCACGGCAATTTTTGCACGAGAACCGGGATCGCGTGCAGCACCGACGATTTCCAGCAAATTCTCTTCAATTTCGGGGACTTCAAGCTCAAACAACTTGACCAGCAAATCCGTCGAAGTACGGGACAAGATCACCTGGGGTCCACGCGGACCGCGATCAACGCGCAACAAATGCGCCCTGACACGATCACCAATGCGCAT
The DNA here is from genome assembly GCA_002381565.1 of Gallionella sp. UBA4121. Classification (GTDB taxonomy): domain Bacteria; phylum Pseudomonadota; class Gammaproteobacteria; order Burkholderiales; family Gallionellaceae; genus Gallionella. The sequence goes on along the minus strand of DFWZ01000018.1, from coordinate 14,092 downwards.
ATTTTCTTTTGGGATCATCTGATCACGCGGCAGCAACGCTTCGATCTTGCCGAATTCAATAATCGCACTACCCCGCTCCAGACGCTTGACCGTACCGGAAACCAAATGCTCCTTGCGATCCATAAAATCAGCCAAAATCTGCTCGCGTTCAGCATCACGGATCTTCTGGAAGATTACCTGCTTGGCCGCCTGCGCGCCAATACGCCCGAAGTCAATTGACTCCAGCGGTTCTTCGATAAACTCACCCAACTGCACATTCGGGTCACGCTTTTGAGCCTCTTCCAGTTTGATGTGCAAATCAGGCGTCTCAAAAGTTTCGTCGTCCATCACTTCCCAGCGACGGAAAGATTCAAACTCACCCGTATTGCGATCGATCTCGACGCGCACATCTGCCTCATCTTCAAAGCGCTTCTTGGTAGCCGATGCCAGCGCGGATTCCAGCGCAGCAAACACGACCTCCTTGTCCACATTCTTTTCACGAGACAACGCATCTACCAGCAACAAAACTTCACGACTCATACCATTCTCCGGCTATTCGCCTGTCAGCGACAAGCATTAAATTCTAAAAAGTCGGCACTAAACGTGCCTTGTCAACATTAGCCAGCTCAATTTCGACCTGAACGCCATCCACATCCATCTGCAACACACCTTCGCGGATATCTCCGATTATTCCGATGAAATTCTTGCGGGCAGCGATCGGCATACGCAACTTGATCTGCGCCTTCTGGCCAGCGAAGCGGATGAAATCGGCCTCTTTCTTGAGCGCTCTATCCAGCCCCGGCGAAGAAACCTCAAGCCGGTCATAATCAATGTTTTCGACGGTAAAAAGCCTGGTCAACTGATTGCTGACCACCTGACAATCTTCCACGGCAATCCCTTCCGGCTTGTCGATGAACACGCGCAACAGGCCGCGCCCAGAGCGCTCAACATCCACCAACTCATAGCCCAAACCGCCGACCGTCTTTTCTACCAGCTTTACAACATCCATGATTGCGACCCACAAATAAAAAACGGGCACTAAGCCCATCTGTAAACCTTTCAGAGTATAGCAAATATTGCAGCCGAAAGGAAGGCAGGGAGCCAGAGATTTATTTCCTTAGTCATACCAGCTACGTTGCACCCAAAACATGCGACCGATAAAAATCCGATCAATCAGAAACCATCCTGATAGCGTACGGTAATGGGATAACGCCAATCCTTGCCATAGCCGCGTTCGGTAATGCGCACGCCAACCGCTGACTGCCGGCGCTTGTATTCGCTGCCTCGTATCAAATGAACAACGCGACGCACATCTGCTTCCGTATAACCTGACGCAATAATATCAGGAATGGACAAATTCCTTTCCACATAACATTCCATGATGGCATCCAGCACTTCGTAAGGCGGCAAATTATCCTGATCTGTCTGGTCGGGGCGCAATTCGGCACTAGGCGCACGCGTAATGATACGATCTGGAATCACGTAATTCAAGGTGTTGCGATAACGCGCTAAACGGTACACCAGCATTTTTCCCACATCCTTCAGCACCGAAAATCCGCCCGCCATGTCGCCATACAAGGTGGCATAACCAACACTCATTTCCGACTTATTGCCGGTAGTCAGCACCAGCGATCCTAACTTGTTTGACAAGGCCATCAGCAAAGTTCCGCGGATGCGCGCCTGCAGATTCTCTTCGGTGGTATCTTCTGCATGTCCTGCAAAACTTGCCTTTAGCGTCGCGAGATAGCCTTGCAATATCGGCTCGATAAAAAATTCATCATATTGCACGCCGAGTATCTTCACCATTTCGCGCGCGTCATCCAGACTGATTTCTGCGGTATAGGGTGACGGCATCATGACCGCATGTACCTTATCTGCGCCCAGTGCGTCGACTGCGACGGCAAGTGTCAAGGCTGAATCGATGCCGCCGGACAAACCCAGCAAAACACCCGAAAAAGCATTCTTGCCGATATAATCCTTTAACCCCAGACACAGGGCGCGATAAATACCGGCTTCCAGCCCAGGTAACTCGCATACTTTCCCGACGGGTACGGCGTCAACGGATAGCTCCAGCACAGACAACTCTTCTGCAAAAGCTACACTCTGCGCAGTCAATCTACCTGAACCATCCATCGCAAAAGAACCACCGTCAAAAACCAGTTCGTCCTGACCACCCACCATGTTGGCATACACGACCGGCAGGCCTGTTTCGATGATACGCTGACGCAGGGTGCCATAACGCGATGCCTGTTTGTTGACAGCATAGGGCGAGGCATTCAATATCAACAAGACCTGTGCGCCCGCATTCCTTGCCAGTCGTGCCGCCGCAGGCTCCCACACATCCTCGCAAATATTGACACCAAATCGAATGCCAGCCAATTCGAATACCAGCGGCGCCACACCGCGCTCGAAATAACGCTCCTCATCGAATACCGAGTAATTAGGCAGGAAATGCTTGTGATAAGTCGCGACCACCTGCCCATCACGCAACAATGATGCCGCGTTGTAACGTTTTCCATCCAGTTCATGAGGATGCCCCACGATCACAGAAATACCGGAAATCTTGCTTGCCAGATCGCTCAAAGCCGCCCGACAAGCCTGCAAAAATCCTTCGCGCAGCAGCAAATCTTCCGGCGGATAACCACACAGACTCAACTCAGGCGTCAACATCAGCTGCGCACCGGCGAGCCTGGCATCTTCGGCATAGCGCAGGATTTTTGCAGAATTTCCTGCCAGATCACCCAGCACACAGTTGATTTGTGCAATTGCAAGTTTCATATTTATACAGAAATCCATTATGGGCGCGCATTTTATTCCATTTACGCAGTGAAATATACGCTTGCGCTGCTACAAAAAAAACGGGCTGATATCAGCCCGTTTTTTTCAGAACATACTAAAACTACTTAAACTATTTTGATGTTCGCGTAGCGGCAACTTCGATTTCTACGCGGCGATCAGGTGCCAGGCAGGCGATAAGTTTCTTGGTTTTTTTATTGCCTTTACACTCACCGGGCTTCGTTACGGGATATGATCCGTCCACACCCGTGGCCTCAATTTTGCCTGCCGGGATTCCTGCAGATTCAACCATATAGGCCTTGACAGCTTCGGCTCGGCGCGTCGAAAGCTTCATGTTGTAGGCATGCGAACCAATCCGGTCAGTGTGCCCCGTTACCTTGATGGATTCAAAGTCGGCACCCTTAAGGTCGGTAGTAAACTTGTCAATCGCCGCTTTACCAGAAGGTTTCACGTCCGCCTTGCCGAAATCGAACAGAGAATCCGCAGAGGAATCAGCAGCAAAAACCGCCTTCCTATGAACTGGCTCCGGTGTCACCACAACCGGTTGGGGCGCGGGAGCCGGAACAGCCTTAGCCTCTTCCTTCACCACAGCGGGTGCAACATAAGGCGTGTCAAAGTAGTAATTGATACCGAGAGTAAGGTTGTTGTTGGTCAGCTTGAGGCCCGCGTTTTTGTCGCTGAATGTAGTGTATTCACCAGCCAGGCTCCAGTGAGGCGCAAACTTGTATTCGACACCCAGCCCCATATGTGCGCCATTACCGCCAAATGCGCTGGCGGCACCGTTCGCATTGATGCGTGCGTAACCCAGTTTGGCGTAAGGCAGCCAATTACCGGCAGGCAGGCCAAGCTTGAAGTCCAGACCATATTCACGGCTTCCGTATCTGTACGGTGCAGGATTATGATCCGCCGCATTGTTGTGATCGAAAAAACCATCCACACCCAGCAGCAAGCTGTTTACATCCCAGTTATAACCAGCTTCTGCGCCATAGGTAGTCGCGCGCTTGGTATCGAAACCCGTTACGTTTGAGCGATTTGAACCCACTTTGGCGCCGATCAGTCCACCGGAAAATTCACTGGCCTGTACTGCGGAAACGCTCAACAGCGCGGCAGCCAAGGCAATTGTCATTGTGCTCTTATTCATCATGTCATCCTTTTATTTGTTGGAGTTCTTAAAAGATCGATTTAATGCGAGATTTCTCAGGCATTCTATCCCAATCCTTCAATCACATAACCGCTGTTGCACAAATACAACAACCTGGCTGCGCAATAACCAATTGCTTCGTTACAAACCTGTTTTCTCAGCAAACCGTTGTCCGGGACAACCTGACTGTCGCTTAATTACCCGCAGCTCTCTGCCGTCTTGCCTCAAACAGGCAGATACCGGTGCTCACTGACACGTTCAGGCTTTCCACACTGCCCAGCATAGGAATGCGCACCAGCTCATCACAGGTTTCCATCGTCAAACGACGCAGGCCCTCGCCTTCTGCACCCAACACAAAAGCCAACGCACCGGTATGCTTGAAACTGTGCAAGTCCTGTTTGGCCTCACCTGCCGCACCGACCACCCAGATACCCTGCTCTTTCAACTCACGCAAGGTACGAGCCAGGTTGGTGACCGTAATATAGGGCACCGTTTCCGCAGCACCACAGGCCACCTTCTCAACCGTCGCCGTGATACCCACCGCACGGTCCTTCGGCGCGATCACCGCATGCACGCCGAATGCATCTGCACTGCGCAGACAAGCTCCCAAATTATGCGGGTCCTGTATGCCATCCAACACCAGCAGCAAGGGAGGCTCTGTGAGCGTATCGAGCACGTCAGACAAATGCTGCACGCGCTGCGCCGCATCCACGCGTGCCGCAACGCCCTGATGCCGGGCGCCGCCGGCCATGCCATCCAGCCGCGCACCGTCCACGGGAATGACACGCACACCGCTGACTTCTGCAAGCTTGATCAGATCGCGCATGCGCTGATCCTGACGTTGTGATTGCAGATAAATTTCCATCACGCCGTCCGGATTCTGGCGTATGCGTGAGGTCACGGCATGAAAACCGTAAATAAGCCTCAGATCAGCCATGCTATTTTCGTCCCTTAGCTTGACCAGCCACTTTACCGCCGTTTTTTGGCGGCTTAGTGGAATGGCCAGCAGTTTTATCAGATTTTTTCTTTGGCTTAGACGAACCTTCTGGCTCCACCGCTTCTGAATGCAAGACAAAATCGATCTTGGTGCTTTCCATATCTACCTTGACCACACGCACCTGCACCCGGTCCCCCAGGCGATAGCTCTGCCCGGTACGCTCCCCCAGCAGATGGTGTTTGGCAGCATCGAAGTGGAAATAATCCTTGCCAAGTTCAGAGATGTGCACCAACCCTTCCACATACAGGTCATCGAGCGAGACGAACATACCGAAACTCGTGACGGAGGAAACCGTGCCGGTGAACACACTGCCCAGATGGTCGCGCATGTAGAAACATTTCAGCCAGGCCTCCACATCACGCGTTGCATCGTCGGCGCGGCGCTCGGTCATCGAACAATGAATGCCCAGCTCAGCCCATTTCTGCGCAGGCTGGTATTGTTTGCCATGCAATACCGCCTTGATGGCGCGGTGTACCAGCAGATCGGGATAACGCCTGATAGGCGAAGTGAAGTGCGTATAAGCATCGTAACCCAGACCGAAGTGGCCGATGTTTTCAGGTTCATATTTGGCCTGACGCAAGGAGCGCAGCATCACAGTCTGCAACAGGGCTGCATCCGGACGCCCCTTGATGCGCTTGAGCAACTTGGAATAGTCGGCGGCTTGCGGCTCGTCATCCCCGGTTAACCCAAGGCCAAACTCCTTCATGAACTCACGCAAGGCTTCCAGCTTCTCGGGTGTCGGGCCCTGGTGAATGCGATACAGCACGGTATGCTGATGCTCTTGCAAGAATCCGGCCGCACATACGTTCGCCGCCAGCATACACTCTTCGATCAGCTTATGCGCATCATTGCGCACCACCGGCACGATGCGGTCAATCTTGCCCTGATCGGTGAAGATCATCTGTGTTTCAACCGTTTCAAAGTCAATCGCACCGCGCTTCTCTCGCGCCTTCAGCAACTTCTGGAACAAGTCATACAGATGTTGCAGATGCGGCACTATCGTCGCGTTGCTCCGGGCCAGTTCGCCATCGGGTTGCGCCAGCATTTCGGCAACCTGGTTGTAAGTCAGTCGCGCATTGGAATACATCACCGAGGGATAGAAACGATATTTGCCGATTTCACCACGGCTTGAAATATGCATGTCGCACACCATGCACAATCGATCCACCTGAGGATTGAGCGAACACAAGCCATTGGATAACTCTTCCGGCAACATCGGAATCACACGCCGCGGGAAATACACCGAATTGCCTCGCAAAATTGCCTCGCGATCCAGCGCGTCATTCGTCTGCACATAGTGACTGACATCGGCGATAGCTACCACCAGACGGTAACCGCCCTTCACAGGTTCACAATACACGGCATCATCGAAGTCGCGTGCTGTTTCGCCATCGATAGTCACCAGCGCCAGGTTGCGAATATCCTCACGGCCCGCCCAGTCTTGCTCGGAAACAACGGGTGAAATTGCTTTTGCCTGGCGTTCAGCATCCTTAGGAAACTCATATGGCAGATCATGCTTGCGCAAGGCAATTTCAATTTCCATACCGGGATCGGCATAGTTACCCAGCACCTGTACGATGCGACCTATCGGTTGCGCATGCTTGTCAGGGTGTTTGATAATTTCGAGTATCACCACCTGGCCAGCTTTGGCTCCGCCCGACGCACCGGCTGCAACCAGAATATCCTGACTAATGCGGCGATTCTCGGCAACCACAAACTGGATGCCGTGTTCTTCATACAAACGACCGACTACTTTATTATTGGCACGCTCCAGCACCTCTACGATTTTAGCCTCAGGGCGACCGCGGCGGTCGGTACCGGCCTGCCGCACCATCACTACATCGCCGTTCAGCACCTGATGCATTTCTTTCTCGGAGAGGAACATGTCGGCGCTGCCGTCCTCAGGAATCAGAAAACCGAAACCATCGGGATGCCCTTGCACTTTACCTTTAATCAGGTCCAGCTTGTCCACCACGCAAATCGCACGCTTGCGATTGCGCATGATCTGACCGTCGCGTTCCATCGCTCGCAGACGGCGTGAAAACAGGTCTTCCTCTTCAGGTTCGATGAGCAGCATATCCAGCAGCTCATCATCACTCGTAGGCGCACCTTGCTCAGTCAAAATCTGCAAAATAAATTCGCGACTTGGCAGAGGATGTTCGTATTGTTCACGCTCGCGTTCTAGAAACGGATCCTGTAAACGTAAATTATTTTTCTTTTTCATTGACAAATTGTCCTTTAACTATTAAATTGCGCGCCTTCAGCAAGTTGCATTGCCCAGATGGCGGAATTGGTAGACGCGCACGGTTCAGGTCCGTGTGCCGTAAGGTGTGGAGGTTCGAGTCCTCTTCTGGGCACCAAAAACAAGAAATAGCCAGCGCAAGCTGGCTTTTTCTTTTTGCCCAGCGCAATGACAACATCGTCCGCGCCAGAACTCGACGTGCATCCGATGCAACGGATGCCGGCGTCACACCCGCTTTAACCTGCTGTGAATCAAAATCTGAAAAAGCCAGATCAGACAAACTTTGCTTGCCGAAAAACAAGACTCGTACATCAAAAAAAATCCCGCACAACATACAGGTCGAGCCAAGAACCATAGTTTGCGGGAACTCCATCAACGTTTCACTATTGAAATTGGTTTGCCATTATTCAAACGGGTGTCGCAGCACAATAGTTTCCTCGCGATCAGGGCCGGTAGACACCATATCCACGGGGACGCCGCAAACCTGAGCTATGCGCTCAAGATAGTTACGTGCGGCGAGCGGCAACTCATCATACTGTTGCACACCGAGCGTACTCTCAGACCAGCCTGGCATTTCTTCGTAGACCGCCTGACAATCGACCAGAGAATCCGCCCCCACAGGCAGAATATCGCTATCCACACCATTGATGCGATAAGCGACCCCGATCCGTACGCTCTCCATGCCATCCATCACATCCAGCTTGGTGACGCACAGACCCGACACGCCGTTGATCTGGATAGATCGTTTGAGCGCGGCCGCATCGAACCAGCCACAGCGGCGCGCACGCCCCGTTGTTGAACCGAACTCATGACCACGACGGGCCAGGCCTTCACCGATAGGATCGCACTTGTCCACGGCATCATACAGCTCCGTCGGAAAGGGGCCGGAGCCAACACGCGTAGTGTAAGCCTTGGTAATCCCCAGCACATAGTTAAGCATCTGCGGCCCGACACCGGCACCTGCACAGGCAGCACCCGCAATGCAGTTACTGCTTGTGACAAATGGATACGTGCCGTGATCGATATCCAGCAATGCGCCTTGCGCACCTTCGAACAACAGACTCTTGCCTGTCTGATTGGCTTCATACAAGGCGCGCGGCACGTCCATCACCAGCGGCTTGATGCGCTCGGCCAGAGCCAGTGTATCGTCCAGGGTTTTTTGAAAGTCCACCGTCGCCGCATTGAAATAGTTCTTCAGAACAAAGTTGTGGTAATCCAGCACTTCGCCCAGCTTCGCAGCAAAGCGTTCGCGGTAAAAAATATCCTGCAAACGTATCGCACGGCGGGCTACTTTGTCCTCATAGGCAGGCCCGATTCCGCGTCCGGTCGTGCCTATCTTGGCATCCCCTTTGGCCAACTCCCGTGCCTTGTCGATCGCTTCGTGATACGGCAGGATCAACGGGCAGGCCTCTGAAATTTTCAGGCGACCGTACACGTCTATGCCGGCAGCTTGCAACTCATCCATTTCCTTTAGCAATGCCTGTGGCGACAGCACCACACCGTTACCGATATAGCACATCACATGCGCCCGCAGAATACCGGACGGGATCAGGTGCAGCACCGTTTTCTTGCCGTTGATGACCAGCGTATGGCCTGCATTGTGTCCGCCCTGAAAACGCACGACGCCCTGGGCGTGATCCGTCAGCCAGTCAACAATCTTTCCCTTACCCTCATCACCCCATTGGGTACCAATTACAACGACGTTCTTAGCCATTACGGAGCTTTCAAAAAAAGAATTCAGAATTGATAGTTATCAACTGTTAATTAAATTGCGACTACCTGCCAAACGCCGTCGCGCAAAACAAGATCACGGTCGTATTGCAGTTCACCAGAATACTCTTCACTGCCGGGCAAATTCACCACCACCACTTCACCCATCGCGCGCAGATTTGCGATTTCTGCGGATAAGCCAACATCATCCGAATAGGGTGCACGTATTGCAAGATGCGCAGTCTGGGCCGGCAGCAGACGATACAACTGACGCAAATCCATACTGAAGCCTGTTGCGGCGCGCGCACGCCCGAAGCTCTTGCCCAGATCGTCATACCGGCCACCCAGCGCAATCGCGTCGTGGCTGCCCGCATGATAGGCGGCAAACACCATACCGCTGTGGTAATGATAACCACGCAAATCTGCAAGATCAATTCCAATGCTGGACACCTGCAATTTGTTCGCCACGGTCTGCAAATCCGCCAGCGCCGAGGTAATCTCCGGCAATTCAGGCAACAACTTGCGCGCGCGTTCCAGCACCTCATTACAGCGACCATACAGAGTGGGCAAAGTCATGAAAGCAGAGCGTGATTCAGCGTCCAGTCCCGCTACCAGGCCCTGCAAAGTCGTCACATCCTTGCTTTGAAGGGCTGCAAACAGACCGCCTTCAAGATCGCTGTCGAGTTGTGCATGTTTAACCAGCGCCCGAAACACAGCAACATGGCCAAGATCAAGATGCACATCCTGCACACCAATCAAGGCCAGCGCCTGCAACATCAGCTGCTGAATTTCCAGATCACTTTCCAGACCACTGTGACCATAAAGCTCAGCGCCAATTTGCAGCAATTCACGAGTGCGATTCAAACCAGCAGGCATCGTATGCAGCACGCTGCCTGCATAACACAGGCGAGCGATGCCCTGACGATTGAGCAGATGCGCATCGATGCGCGCCACCTGCGGCGTAATGTCTGCGCGCAAAGCCAGCGTACGCCCGCTCAACTGATCAACCAGCTTGAAGGTGCGCAAATCCATGTCGCGGCTATCGTCGATCAGCAAAGATTCGGCATACTCCAGCAACGGAGGCGCAACCAGCTGATAACCATTTTTACGCAACAAATCAATAACTTGAGCGCGAATCAGATCGACATGCCAGGCCTCATCCGGCAGCATATCCTGTATATATTCAGGGAGTAACCAATTTTGCATTATTTAATCCAGTACAACATCAGCAAACCGGACAGCATCGCGGTCATGCCAATAAAACGAAGCTGACCATCTGTCAGTCCGACCAGTTTCTGAAAGGTATCGCGCCACATACCGGGAAACAAAAACGGCATCAAACCTTCAATCACCAGCACCATCGCAATGCCAAGCAGCCAGTAACTCAGCACTACCTGGCTGCCTTGCCGGGGTTCTTCATGTATTTGAAGAAAGCAGAGCTAGGATCCATTACCATCACATCGCTCTTGTTCTTGAAGCTTTGTTTGTACGCCTCAAGGCTGCGATAGAAAGAATAAAACTCGGCATTGCGGCCAAATGCAGCAGCGTAAATTGCAGACGCTTTGGCATCGCCCTCGCCCTTGGTCTGCTGTGCCTCGCGATACGCCTGGGCCAGAATCACTTCGCGTTGCTTGTCGGCATCTGCCTTGATCTTTTCACCTTCGGCAGCCCCTGAGGCACGCAACTCATTCGCCACCCGCTTACGCTCGGCATCCATGCGGCGATAGACCGAATCGCTGATCTCCGAGGGGAAGTCAACGCGCTTCAGGCGCACATCCAGCACCTGCACACCGATCTTGCGCGCATCCGCGTCAATCTTTTGGCGTAATACCGTCATGATTTGTTCCCGTTCCCCGGAAACGACTTCGTTGATAGTCCGCTTACCAAACTCCTCGCGCATACTCGAATTGACCGTCTGACGAAGACGCGTGTTAGCACGCTCTTCATCGCCGCCCACGCTGATGTAATATTGTTTAACGTCGATGATGCGCCATTTGACGAAAGAGTCCACCATCACGTTTTTCTTTTCTGCCGTGATGAAACGCTCTGGCTCCCCGGTGTCCAGCGTCTGAATACGCGAGTCAAAAAAACGCACGTTCTGCATCAACGGGATTTTGAAATACAAGCCTGGTGCAGTTTTTACACCGACCACTTCACCCAGTTGAAACACGATCGCGTTCTGGCGCTGATCCACCACAAACATACTCAAACTCAACAGGATCAGCGCGACGACCGCACCGATCAGTATATTAGCCACATTGGTTTTCATCGGGCCTCCCGATCACGGCTCAGCAGCGAATCTCGTGCACGCTGCGCCGCACTATTATCATTATTCTGTGATGAGGCAGCCTGCGGATCTGCCTTAACCGATGGCGCCACATCCGCCGGGGATGCGACAGCACGACTGGATTCCATCAGCTTATCCAAAGGCAGGTACAAAAGACTGCTGCCATTCTTTTGATCGACCATCACCTTGCTGACATTGCCCATGACTTGCGACATCATATCCAGATACATCCGGTCGCGAGTCACGGCAGGCGCCTTCTCGTATTCGACCAGAATTTGCTTGAAGCGACTGGCGTCACCCTCGGCATTGGCAATCACGCTTTGCTTATAGCCTTCAGACTCCTGAATCAGACGCGCTGCCGTACCGCTTGCACGCGGAATCACATCATTGGCATAGGACTGGCCTTCATTCTTCTGTCTTTCCTTATCCTGTCCGGCTTTAACCGCATCGTCAAAGGCGGCCTGCACCTGCTCTGGCGGCTGCGCATTCTGCATGGTCAGCTTGCTGATCTGAATACCTGACTTGTAACGGTCAAGAATTTCCTGAATCAGTTTGGTCGCGGCAGCAGCCACCTGCTCGCGTCCTTCGTAAAGCACAAAGTCCATCTTATTCTTGCCGACCACCTCGCGTATCGCGGATTCCGCCGCCTGACGCACATTTTCGTCGGGATTGCGATTGTTAAACAGATATTGGGACGGATCGTTCAGAAAATACTGTACCGCAAACTGAATATCGATAATATTCTCGTCGTCCGTCAGCATCAGCGATTCTTTCAACATCTTGTTCTTGACGTTGTCGCGATAACCCACTTCGACGGTGCGCACCTGGCTCAGATTGACGATTTCAACGCTTTCGACCGGAAACGGGATATGCCAACGCGGACCGGGCTGCGTAGTTTCCAGCATCTTGCCAAAACGCAACACGACTCCGCGCTGACTCGCATCGACGATATAGAAGCCGCTGCCCAGCCAGATCAAAACAACAATAACGGCGAGCAATCCCATGCCACTACCATTCAACTTTGGCATAGCCGGCCCACCATTCTTGCCGGCACCGCCCTTACCACCCAGCAAGGACGCCACCTTCGCGTTCAGTTTGCGCAACAGCTCTTCCAAATCGGGCGGGCCACCATTGTTGTTCTTATTGCCCCACTGAGGGTCATTCAATCCCATGGCTCATTTCTCGCTTGTTTAATTTGATTTTCAATTTGTTCAGAGGCCAGCTTTGCATCGCGCGCTTCGGACAAGAAAAGCCGCAACTCATCCAGTCCGGCACCGCTTTTGGCACTTAGAAAAACGCGGGCGATTCTACCATAGTCGTCGCGCTGCGCACCCGCCGGTGTATCAGTGAGATCAACTTTATTAAACACCAGCAGCTGCGGAATATCGCCTGCGTCAATTTCAGCCAGCACCTTGTTGACTTCACTGATCTGATCGTCGCGATTAGGATTGCTGGCATCCACCACATGCAGCAACAAATCAGCCTGCACGGTTTCTTCGAGCGTACTGCGGAACGCAGCAACCAGGCTGTGCGGCAAATGGCGTATAAAACCTACCGTATCAGACACCACAATCTCGCCCGCACCTTCAGCAAACATCTTGCGTGATGTCGTATCCAGCGTCGCAAACAACTGATCCGCCACGTACACGTTAGCCTTGGTCAGACGATTGAACAGCGTGGATTTTCCTGCATTGGTATAGCCTACAATGGATACTGAAAAAACGCCTGAACGATTGCGCGAACGACGCTGCACATCACGTTGATGTTTGAGCTTTTCCAGACGCTCTTTCAACAAATGCACGCGTTTGTCGAGCTTACGCCTGTCCAGCTCCAGCTGAGTCTCGCCGGGACCACGTGCGCCAACAGCAAACTTCTGCTGCCCCATGTCGGTATTGAGCCCCACCAGGCGGGTCGCGAGATACTTGAGTTGCGCCAATTCGACCTGCACCTTGCCTTCATGGCTTTGTGCGCGTTGCGCAAAAATATCCAGGATCAACATGGTCCGGTCGATGACGCGCGTATTCAATTTAGCGGTAAGATTGCGCATTTGCGCGGGCGACAAGTCATGATTGAAAATCACCAGAGGCACTTCCATGCGCTCAACCATTTCAGCGATTTCCAGCACTTTCCCGCTACCAGCAAACAAGGCGGCATCAGGCCGCATGCGACGAGCTTCAACGGTCGCCAAAGTACGCACCCCGGCTGTTTCAGCCAGCAGTCGCAACTCTTCTAAACTTTCGCGATAATCGGCATCACCGAAATCAATACTGACTAATAATGCAGCTTCAGAACCCTCTGATTTTTGCTTCATTACTCGGCAGCGTTATCGTCATCGTCATAGGAAATATTGACTGCGCGCGCCGGAACGATCGTGGAGATGGCGTGTTTGTATACCATCTGAATGACGGAATTGTTTTTAAGCAGCACCACGTACTGATCAAAGGATTCAACCTGACCTTGCAGCTTGATGCCATTGACAAGATAGATAGCAACTTGAACATGCTCCTTGCGCAAGGTATTCAGGAAAGGATCTTGCAACTGCTGGCCTTTTGCACTCATATTATTGCTCTTTTTGTAGGGTTAGGAAGCACACTTTACTGGATTCAGGCACGAAAGACCAGATGCACTCGAAAATTCAAGGCTTACGGCATATTGAATCAGCTGATATTGTACTTATCATAGAAAAGAAAAAAGGCCCGCATCGCTGCAAGCCTTATTCTATTTGGTGGGTCGTGCGGGGATCGAACCTGCGACAAACGGATTAAGAGTCCGCTGCTCTACCAGCTGAGCTAACGACCCGATCTGATATTTTGCAACATCAAAACGGTTCGCATCATCTGAAAAATTCGACAGATTGTCAAAACATTTCAAATGTGCAAAAAATAACGCCCTCAGTTACGAGGGCGGTATCTTGAATAGGAGTCTGACGATGACCTACTT
>DFWZ01000033.1:59083-59275 GCA_002381565.1 Gallionella sp. UBA4121 | reverse complement strand
GGTTCGCCTACCACAGGCACGGCGGATACCCCGGCTGCCGCGACAAAACAGATCGCAAGCAGAACGATCCACAGCAGAGGCGCCCGCATGAACAGTGCGTAGCCTTTTTTGATCCATTGCAGGCCGGTGTTGGCTTCCAGACGTTTGGGTTCCATGATTTCCTTATTTAACTTACCACTTACCACTTACCAC
>DFWZ01000033.1:12703-58849 GCA_002381565.1 Gallionella sp. UBA4121 | reverse complement strand
AGAGACAGACTTACCACTTACCACTTACCGGTTTTTACAGCCAGACGGTTTGTTCGGCTGCGATGTGGTTTCTCAGAATGCGTTCGAAATGGCCCGGATCATGTGCATGTATCAATTCGCCATCGCGTGGCAGATACAGATCGAACAGGCGCGACAGCCAGAAGCGCAGCGCGGCTAGGCGCAACATCAGCGGCCAGGCATGGTGTTCGCTGTCTTCAAGCGGGCGCACCGCATGATACGCGCGCAAAAATGTCTGTGCCCGACCCGCATCAAGGCTGCCGTCGGCGTTCATGCACCAGTCATTGACGGTGATCGCCACGTCATACAGCAAGGCATCGGTGCAGGCGAAATAAAAATCTATCAGCCCGCCTATGCGGTCCTCGATCAGTAGTACATTGTCGCGGAACAGGTCGGCGTGAATCAGGCCTTGCGGTAAGGTCGGGCTGTTCTGTTGCGCGTGCAGCGCGATTTCGCTCTTTAGCAGGGCGGCTTGTTCGGCATTGACAAAGGGCAGTACCTGCGGCGCGGTAGTGCTGCGCCAGGCGCCCCCTCGCGGGTTGGGCATGATCTGCGAAAAGCTCATGCCCGCAATATGCATTTGCCCCAGCATTGCGCCCATCGCCGCACAGTGAGTCCGGGTGGGGGCGGTGGTAGACTTGCCGTCGAGGCGGCTGACGATGCAGGCGGGTTTGTCCTTCAGTACGCCCAGAAACTGATTGTGGCGATTTGCCATCGGTGCCGGGCAGGGAATGCCGTGACGCGCCAAATGAGCCATCAGGTTCAGGTAGAACGGCAATTCATCAGCGTTCAGTTTTTCGAACAGCGTGAGGACGAAGCGACCATTGCTGGTGGTGACAAAATAGTTGGTGTTTTCGATGCCGGACGCAATGCCCTGCAAACTCAGCAATTGGCCCAGCGAATAATCGCCCAGCCATTCGGTCAGCTCGGCCTCGGTAACGGTAGTGTAAACAGACATATAAACGGTAAATTCGCGTAGCGAGTCATTGTCCCCTTCGCCCGCTTACGGGAGAGGGAATGAGGGAGTGCATGGCGTGTGTCTTTTAGCCATGATCGTCAGAAGCGGTGGATAACCCATTGCGGGGCGCGGAAACCGGTATCCAGACTCTCCTGGCGGGCGAATTTTCCGTCGCCGCGTTGATCCACCAGATAGTAAGGCGGGCCGACTTTGGGCGTTACTTTTATCATGTACAGGCGGCCACCGGAGCGATATTCTTCAACGGTCAGTTCGGTCTGTTTGATGATGGTGACTTCGGGTTCGTCGCTTGGAGTTTCCGGTTCAGGCGTAAACGCGGGAGGGGCTGGCAACGGTTCGAGGTTGGCGGCGAAGGCGGAAAGTGACAAACCGCACAGCAGTAAAAAAGATAAGAGGCGCATGGTAGCGGTGCCTGTAAATTGTAATGCGCGCATTTTAGCCGATTTATAGGTAAAGCTGGCGTTCGCGTTCCGCTTCGGTAGGCTCGAAGCCGGAGGATTCGTAATGTTTGAAGATCGCGCTGACGACTTCCCCGGGTTCATCGATCAGCTGGATCAGTTCTATGTCTTCCGGGCTGATGACTTTCTCTTCCAGCAGCGCGGTTTTGAACCATTCGATCATCCCGCCCCAGAATTTCGAGCCCACCAGAATAATCGGCATGCGGCGTGTCTTGCCGGTTTGCACCAGCGTCAGTGCTTCCATCAGCTCGTCCAGGGTGCCAAAGCCGCCGGGCATGACGACGTAGGCATGAGCGAATTTGACGAACATCACCTTGCGGGCGAAAAAGTGCTGGAATGACTGGCTGATGTTCTGGTATGGGTTGTTGGACTGTTCATGCGGCAGTTGAATGTTCAGGCCGACGCTGGGGGATTTTCCGTAGAATGCGCCCTTGTTGGCAG
Source organism: Gallionella sp. UBA4121 (assembly GCA_002381565.1). Classification (GTDB taxonomy): domain Bacteria; phylum Pseudomonadota; class Gammaproteobacteria; order Burkholderiales; family Gallionellaceae; genus Gallionella. The sequence continues at coordinate 56,956 of DFWZ01000033.1, read as the reverse complement.
CCTCCATGATGCCAGGTCCGCCGCCGGATATGACTGAAAAACCAGCATCGGATAGCAGCCGTGAAATCTCTTCACACAACTTGTAATAGGGTTGGTCCGGTTTCATGCGCGCGCTGCCGAAGACGCTGACGGCCGGGTGGATTTGGGCCAGGCGGTCGGTGGCCGAAACAAATTCTGACATAATGCCGAAAACGCGCCACGCCTCCTTGGCATCCCAGGCTTCGGGAATGTCGGTTACAGGCAGCTTTGGCGTATTGTTCATGTCAGTACCTTACAGTGATAAAAAAGAATATTAATGAGCTTCGATAAGACTAAAACTTTGCTTCTGGTGGACGGATCGTCCTTTCTTTACCGTGCGTTTCATGCCATGCCGGATCTGCGCAATCGTCACGGCGAACCTACGGGCGCGGTCTACGGCGTGCTCAACATGTTGCGCCGCCTGCGTCAGGATTACCCGGCGGATTATAGCCTGTGCGTATTTGACGCAAAAGGAAAAACCTTTCGCGATGACTGGTATCCGCAGTATAAGGCCCATCGCCCGTCCATGCCGGCTGACCTGGCGCAGCAAATCGAGCCGCTGCATCAGGCCATTGCCGCATCCGGCTGGAAAATCGCCATGGTGGACGGCGTCGAAGCGGATGACGTGATCGGCACGCTGGCGCGGCAGGCATCAGAGGATGGCGTGCGCTGCATCATCGCGACCGGCGACAAGGATCTGGCTCAACTGGTGAACGAACATGTGACGCTGATCAACACCATGAACAACGAGGTTCTGGATGTTGCGGGCGTGACGGCCAAGTTTGGCGTGCCGCCATCGCTGATTGTGGATTACCTGACGCTGACGGGCGACGTGGTGGACAACGTGCCGGGTGTGGAAAAAGTGGGTCCCAAGACGGCGGCGAAATGGCTGAACCAGCATGGCACGCTGGATATGCTGATGCGCAACGCGGATACCATAAGCGGCGTGGTGGGGGCTAATCTGAGAAATGCGGTGGACTGGCTGCCGCAGGCTCGCCGTCTGATCACCGTGAAATGCGATGTGCCCGACTTGCCGCCCTACAGCGATCTGATCCCCCCGCCACAGGACAAGGAGCAACTGGCCCGCCTGTTTGAACGTCTGGAATTCAGGACATGGCTGCGTGAGGTCAGAGGCGAAGCTGCCGGGCACCACACGGCGCCACCCTCTCAGAGGGAGGGCGGGAGCCAACAGCGCACGGAGTCTGCTGCCTTGCCGCAAGTCGAGGATGGCGTGGCGGATGAGGCTGCCCGCACCGACAGTGCTCATTACCAGACGATCCTGACTGAGGTGCAACTCGATACATGGCTGGAGCAGCTGCTTGTCGCCGATCTGGTCTGTCTGGATACCGAGACGACCGGTCTTGATGTGATGGAAGCACAGCTGGTCGGCATTTCCTTTGCCATCACGCCGCACGAGGCGGCCTATTTGCCTCTGGCGCATGTATACCCCGGTGCGCCGGATCAGCTGGATCGCAGCCAGGCGCTTGCCAGACTCAGGCCATGGCTGGAGGGCGCTCAGCACAAGAAGGTCGGGCAGAACCTGAAATACGACAAACACATCTTTGCCAATCACGGCGTTGTGCTGCGTGGCATACAAGGCGATACGCTGCTGGAGTCTTACGTGCTGGAGAGCCATAAGTCGCATGACATGGACAGCCTGGCGCTGCGCCATCTCAATGTAAAAACCATCAGTTATATTGATGTGGCGGGCAAAGGCGCCAAGCAGATTTGTTTCGATCAGGTCAATCTGGACATCGCCACGCACTATGCCGCCGAGGATGCCGATATCACCTTGCAATTGCATCAGACGCTGGCGCCGCAAATCGAGATGCAACCTGGTTTGCAGCATGTGTACCGGGATATCGAGCTGCCGGCCATGCATGTGCTCTACACCATGGAACGCAACGGGGTGTTGCTCGATTGCAATCTGCTGCATGTTCAGAGCCATGAGCTGGGTGCCAAGCTTGTCGAACTGGAGGCGCGTGCATTTGAAGCTGCCGATCAGCCTTTTAACCTGAATTCGCCCAAGCAGATTCAGGAAATATTGTTCGACAAACTGAAACTGCCGGTGAAGAAAAAGACGCCGAGCGGTGCGCCGTCCACCGATGAAGAAGTGTTGCAGGAACTGGCGCTCGATTATCCTTTGCCGAAGCTTTTGCTGGAATATCGCGGCATGGCAAAACTCAAATCCACCTATACCGACAAGTTGCCGAAAATGGTGAATCGCCGCACAGGACGGGTGCATACCAGCTACTCGCAAGCCGTGGCGGTAACGGGGCGGTTGGCGTCCAGCGACCCGAACCTGCAAAACATCCCGATCCGCAGCCCGGAGGGGCGGCGCATCCGTGAAGCCTTCATTGCACCCGTCGGCAGTCACCTCGTGGCGGCGGATTATTCGCAAATCGAGTTGCGCATCATGGCGCACTTGTCGGGCGATGAAGGGCTGTTGCAGGCCTTTGCCAACAACGAAGATATTCACCGCGCCACGGCCGCCGAAATTTTCATGACGCAAGCTGCGGACGTAACGAGCGAGCAACGCCGCTATGCGAAGGTGATCAACTTCGGCCTGATTTACGGCATGTCGGCCTTTGGTCTTGCCCGCCAGTTAGGCGTCGAGCGTGGTGCTGCGCAAGCGTACATCGAGCGATATTTTGCGCGTTATCCGGGTGTGAAAAATTACATGGACAGCACGCGATTACAGGCTAAAGAGCAAGGCTACGTCGAAACCGTGTTTGGCCGCAGGCTATGGCTGCCGGAAATCAACAGCAGCAACGGCATGAAGCGTCAGGGTGCGGAGCGCGCCGCGATCAACGCGCCTATGCAAGGCACGGCAGCCGACTTGATCAAGCTGGCGATGATAGCGGTGCAACAGTGGCTGGAGACGGAGACACTGCATAGCCGTTTGATCATGCAGGTACACGATGAGCTGGTGCTGGAAGTGCCGGAGGATGAACTGCACCTTATCAAGTCAGCGCTGCCCGGCCTGATGTGCAATGTGGCCGACCTGCGGGTGCCGCTGCTCGTTGAACTGGGCTCCGGCAAAAACTGGGATCAGGCGCACTAGCCGACTCCGGTAAACGGGTGCCTGCAATCGCAATCATTTTTAAAGTGTGCCTTTTGCTTTGGTAATGAACACCATAGATTTGAGAATTTTTCGAAGCCGCCCTGTTTTTCGGTGTTAAACTCAGCAGTGAAGCTGGCTAGACAGTCGCCGCGCACGCAAGTGCGGGGAGGAAAGTCCGGGCTCCATAGAGCAGAATGCCGGTTAACGACCGGACACCGTGAGGTGATGAACAGTGCCACAGAAAATATACCGCCGATGGCTGTGCAAACAGATCAGGTAAGGGCGAACCGGTGCGGTAAGAGCGCACCGCACTCCCGGTAACGGGAGTGGCACGGTAAACTCCATTCGGAGCAAGATCAAATAGGCTGACTATGGCGTTGCTCGCGTCGTCAGCGGGTAGATTGCTTGAGCGTAAGGTAACGAAACGCCTAGAGGAATGACTGTCCACGACAGAACCCGGCTTATCGGCCAGCTTCACCTATATTTCTCCTGTATTTCCTTTATTGGGTGCGTATTTTTCAAGGTTGCCGGTTCAGACCGGCTGCTACCACCTTTGGCAACAACGCTGATTTAAGCATTACTTCACGCCCCAGCACATGACGGGCGCGATTCTCTATTGAGGCGTTCATGAACATTCAAAATTTCGCTGAAGCAAAAACCAACCTGTTGAGCGGGCTGACCGTAGCCCTCGCGTTAGTCCCCGAAGCCATTGCTTTCGCGCTGGTGGCGCATGTGCATCCGCTGGTCGGCCTGTATGCCGCGTTCATGGTGAGCTTAATCACTTCGCTGATCGGCGGTCGTCCCGGCATGATCTCGGGTGCAACGGGTGCGCTGGCGGTGGTAATGGTGGCATTGGTGGTGCAACACGGCGTGGCGTATCTGTTCGCCACCGTGGTGGTGATGGGGGTGTTGCAAATCCTGTTCGGCCTGGCCCGGTTCGGCAAATTCATCCGCATGGTGCCGCATCCGGTAATGCTGGGTTTCGTCAATGGTCTGGCCATCGTAATCTTTCTGGCACAGCTGAACCATTTCAAAGTCACCGCACCCGATGGCACGACGAGCTGGATACAGGGCGCACCGCTGTTCACCATGCTGGGGCTGATTGCATTGACCATGGCGATCATCTACCTGTTGCCGAAGTTCACCAAAATCATCCCCTCCACGCTGGCGGCGATTGCGACTGTTTCCGCGCTGGTCATCTTTGCCGGCATTGACACCAAGACGGTGGGTGATCTCGCCTCCATCAAGGGCGGGCTGCCACAGTTCCATTTTCCGGACGTGCCGCTGAATCTGGAAACGCTGAAGATCATTTTTCCTTACAGCCTGATACTCGCCGGAATCGGCCTGATCGAATCGCTGCTGACACTGAATCTGATCGACGACATGACGCAAACGCGCGGTAAACCGAATCGCGCCAGCGTCGGACAGGGTATCGCCAATGTGGTGACCGGCTTCTTTGGCGGCATGGGCGGTTGCGCGATGATCGGCCAGAGCATGATTAACGTGACCAATGGTGCGGTGAAGAACCTCTCCGGCATTGCCGCCTCACTGTTCTTGCTCAGCTTTATCCTGTTCGCATCGCATTGGATCGAGATGATCCCGTTGGCCGCCTTGATCGGTCTGATGTTCGTGGTATCGGAAAAAACTTTCGAGTGGGGCAGCTTCCGTCTGTTCGGCAAAGTGCCCCATGCCGATCTGCTGGTGGTCATCACAGTAGCTCTCGTTACGGTAATGACCGACCTTGCCATCGCAGTGATCGTAGGCGTCATTATCTCGGCGCTGGTTTTTGCCTGGCAGCATGCCAAGAACATCGAGGTGCGCGTGAGTACCGAAGAGCACGGATGGAAAGTGTATGATCTGCACGGATCGCTGTTCTTCGCCTCGACGCAGAATTTCATTGCGCTGTTCACTCCCAAAGATGACCCCGAAGAGGTGGTGATCGACTTCAAAAACGCGCGCGTCAAGGATCACTCTGCGCTGGAAGCGATTGATATGCTGGCGGAACGCTACACGCAACTCGGCAAGAAGCTGCACCTGCGTCATTTGAGCCCGGACTGTCTGGAGTTGCTGGATAAGGCAAAAGGAATGATCGAAGTGAATGTGCTGGAAGACCCGCTGTATCATCCGGCTGACAACCGTTTGGGTTAAGAGATCTGCTCGTGTTTTGTTTTGAATTTAACCTGAGCCGGACAGGCATTGGCGTACGTTAGAATGCGTCAGGGACATTGACGATGCCCACGAATGAAATGGAGGTTCTGACATGACATCCTGGCATCAACTCCCGGCAGACGAGGCACTTGCCGCACAGCAAACAACGCCTGAAGGACTGAGCGGCGAAGACGCTGCTGAGCGTCTCGCCCGATATGGACCAAACCGGTTAACGCCGCAAAAACGACGCGGTCCGCTGATGCGCTTCCTGCTGCAATTCCACAACGTACTGATTTATGTGTTGCTGGGCGCAGCGGCGGTCACCGCGTTGCTCTCCCACTGGGTTGACTCGGCGGTGATCGCAGGTGTCGTGGTGATCAATGCCATCATCGGTTTTATCCAGGAAGGCCGTGCAGAGCAGGCAATGGAGGCGATCCGCCGCATGCTCTCTCCCGAGGCCACAGTGCTGCGCGCAGGCCGTCGCGAAGTGATCGCAGCGGAAGCCCTGGTGCCCGGCGACATTGTGTTGTTGCAATCCGGTGACAAGGTGCCCGCTGACCTTCGCTTGTTGAACGTGAAGAACCTGCGTATCGAGGAAGCATCGCTGACCGGTGAATCCACCGCCGTCGAAAAAAATATTGCTGTTGTAGATGCCCAAACCGTGCTGGGTGACCGCTACTGTATGGCGTATTCCAGCACGTTGGTGGTGTATGGGCAGGCGACAGGCGTGGTGGTAGCGACGGCCGATCAGACCGAAATCGGACACATCAGCGCCATGCTGAGCGAGGTGCAGACCCTGACCACGCCGCTGTTGCGGCAGATGGAGACGTTCGGTCGCTGGCTGACCGGCACCATTTTGGCATTGGCAGCGCTCACCTTTCTGTTCGGCTGGCGGGTGCATCACTTCGCTCTTGGCGACATGTTCCTGGCCGCCGTCAGCATGGCGGTGGCAGCGATCCCGGAAGGCCTGCCTGCCGTATTGACCATCACGTTAGCACTCGGTGTGCAGCGCATGGCCAGGCGTCGGGCCATCGTGCGCCGTCTGCCGGCGGTCGAGGCGCTGGGTTCGGTCACCACCATCTGCACCGACAAGACCGGCACGCTGACCAGAAACGAGATGACCGTACAGCAGGTGATCACGGCGGCCCAGGTGTTCGACGTGAGCGGCACCGGCTATGCGCCACACGGCGGATTTGCCATCGCCGGCAAGGAGACGGATATCTCAATGCATGCGTACGTGCTGGACTTGTTGCGCGCCGGCCTGCTCTGCAACGACGCCGCGCTGAACGATGCCGGCGGGCAGTGGCTCATTGCGGGCGACCCGACCGAGGGCGCATTGATTCCACTGGCCTTGAAAGCCGGGATGGATGCTGCGTTTGAACACGGCGAACTGCCGCGCACCGATTACATTCCGTTCGAATCTGAACATCGTTTCATGGCGACGCTGCACCACGATCACGCCGGGCATGCCTTGGTCTTCGTGAAAGGCGCAGTGGAACAGGTGCTGGCAATGTGTAATCAGCAGCGCAGTCTGGGCGAGGATATGCCACTCGATCTGCCCTACTGGCACGAAAGGATGACGCAGACCGGCGCGCTCGGGCAGCGCGTGCTGGCGCTGGCGATGAAGACGGTGGATGGTGTACAGCGCGAACTTAATTTCGCCGACATGCAGGGCGGCTATACGCTGCTGGGCATGGTTGGCATCAGCGATCCGCCGCGCGATGAGGCCATCGCTGCGGTGCGCGAATGCCGTGCGGCAGGCATCCGCGTTATGATGATCACCGGCGACCATAGCGATACGGCCCGCGCGATTGCCAGACAGCTAGGGATAGGCAATGGTCAGGCGCTCACCGGCAGCGAACTTGATCTGCTGGATGAGGCCGCATTGCGCGAGGCGGTGCTTGATGTGGATGTGTTCGCGCGCGCCAGCCCGGAACACAAGTTGCGTTTGGTCGCGGCGTTGCAGGCCAACGGCGAGATCGTCGCCATGACCGGCGATGGCGTGAACGACGCGCCGGCGCTCAAGCGTGCCGATATCGGTGTGGCGATGGGCATGAAAGGCACGGAAGTCGCCAAGGAGGCGGCCGAGATGGTGCTGGCCGACGACAACTTTGCCACCATCGTCCACGCGGTCGAAGAAGGTCGCACCATCTATGACAACATCAAGAAAGCCATTGTGTTCATCATGCCAACCAATGGCGGTGAAGCCGGCATCGTGCTGATCGCAATCCTGTTCGGTATGGCGTTGCCGATTACACCGGTGCAGATCCTGTGGGTGAACATGGTGACCGCAGTCACGCTGGCGCTGGCGCTGTCGTTTGAAAAAGCGGAGCCGGACCTGATGCGCCGTGCGCCGCGCGCCGCCAATGAATCCATCCTGTCCGGTTTTATGATCTGGCGCATCAGCTTTGTCTCCGTGCTGCTCGCGCTGGGAACGGTCGCCCTGTTCCTGTGGGAGATTGAGCGCGGTTTGAGTATAGAAGCCAGCCGCACCGTGGCGGTCAATGCGCTGGTGATGGGTGAGATGGTGTACCTGTTCAACTGCCGCTACCTGTTGGCGCCGGTGCGTAGCTGGCAGGATTTCAGGGGCAACCCGTACGTGCTGCTCAGTATCGCCGTGCTGGTCGTCATTCAGATACTCTTCACCTACCTGCCGTTCATGCAAAGCCTGTTCGGCGTGGTCGCCCTCGATGCAGCAGCATGGATACGCATCATGGCTTTTGGGGTATTGCTGTTTGTGGCGGTTGAGGCGGAGAAGGCGGTGATTCGGCGAATCAAAGCGCCGTGATCAGGATTGGTTTGATCGCAGCGCGAACGGACTTCTCGCCTGTCGGGTGAGCGCTAAAGAACCATTCGTGCTCAGCCCTTATTGGTTCAATAAGTGTGTTGAATACCCGCTGCATTCCACAGTTTTAATTATGTCCGGAAATTTACACATGAAAAAATTGATCACGCCCGCTGTTTTGCTCTGCTCACCGCTTTTGGCGCACGCATCGGAAGAGACGGAGCGACTCGATCTGACCGGTAGCTGGGTCGGTATTGCTTCAGTGCTGCTGTTCTTCGCCGCCTACCTGGTAGTGATGGCCGAGGAATTTACTCATCTGCGCAAATCCAAGCCCGTGATGCTGGCGGCAGGCATTATCTGGGGGTTGATTGCCTGGTACTACCAGTCGCATGACATTCCGCATCTGGTCGAAATTGCGCTGCGCCATAATCTGGAGGAATACGCGGAGCTGATGCTATTTTTGCTGGTGGCGATGACCTATGTTAATACGATGGAGGAGCGCAATGTCTTCGAAGCGTTGCGCACCTGGCTGATTCGCCGTGGTTTGGGCTATCGCGCGCTGTTCTGGGTGACCGGCCTGCTGGCCTTTGTTATCTCGCCGGTCGCCGATAATCTGACTACGGCGCTGTTGATGGGGGCGGTCGTGATCGCCGTCGGCGGCGGCAACAGGAAATTTGTTATGCTCTCCTGTATCAATATCGTGATCGCAGCCAACGCCGGCGGCTCCTTCAGTCCGTTCGGCGACATCACGACACTGATGGTCTGGCAAAAGAATATTCATGCATCGAATGGCCACGTTGATTTTTGGACATTCTTCGCGCTGTTCATCCCGTCGCTGGTCAATTGGCTGGTGCCGGCATTCATCATGCACTTTTCCGTGACCAACGAAAAACCCGAAGGCGGCGAAGAAATGGTTGCGATGCGGCGCGGCGCACTGACGATCGTGGCGCTGTTTCTTTTTACAATCGCGCTGGCTGTTAGCTTCCACAGCGTGTTGCAACTGCCGCCCGTCATCGGCATGCTCACAGGCTTGAGTCTGCTTCAGTTCTTCGCTTACTACCTGAAAATACGCGGCGAAAAAACGCATTCACGGGGCGGTGATGCGGAAAACATCGGCAACCCGGTTCCCTTCGATATTTTTCGCAAGGTGTCGCGCGCCGAATGGGACACGCTGTTCTTCTTCTATGGGGTAGTGATGTGTGTGGGCGGGCTGGGGTTCATCGGCTATCTGGGCATGATTTCACAAGCAATTTATGGCGGCTGGGGGGCGACCAACGCCAACATTGCCGTCGGTGTCATCTCGGCTATCGTTGATAACATCCCGGTCATGTTTGCTGTACTGTCCATGATGCCGGATATGTCAGTCGGCCAGTGGTTGCTGGTGACGCTGACTGCCGGGGTCGGCGGTTCACTGCTGTCGATCGGTTCGGCCGCCGGTGTCGCTCTGATGGGACAGGCGCGGGGAATTTATACCTTTGTCGGCCACCTCAAATGGACGGCAGCGATTGCACTCGGCTATGCAGCCAGTATTGGAGTTCACATGGCTCTAAACCACAGCCTGTTCTGATACTGCACAGCTGCGCCGACGATGACCGCACCCCACCAGCACAAAACAGTTCTTTGTCCTTGCTTTCTGCGAAAATCATCAGGTGCTTGTGAATATAGTCTGTCGAACCCAATAGGTATAAGGTTTACTAGGTCGCCAGTTAGTCCAGAAACTTGTTCCAAGTGCCGATGTTATGAACATTCCGGTAGCCATTCTTCATTAGCAAAAGTTTTGCTATTCCACTTCGTGTTCCGCTTGCGCAGCAGAGAACAACCGGGGAAGACTTGGGTATCTCACCGAGTCTGCTTCCCAACTCCTGAAGGGGGATGTTAATTGTTCCAGGTGCGTGCCCATTGGCAAACTCGCCTGCCGATCTAACGTCGACAAATATTGCACCGCTCTTCTTAAGTTCTGGCAACATAGCGATGACTCTCTTTGAGTTCCACCACTTGTACGCAAACCAAAGGCCCAGCGCCAGAAATAGCCAATACTTTTCAATAAATTCTGGAAGATTCATATAACTCCTTAGGTTGAATTGATGAAGTATAAATAAATAAGTGTACCAAGAGCTGGTTCTTGAGGTTCACTCCCACAGTTTTGGCAACGTACTGATGATTTGAACGTGCACGTCAATATTGACATGGAGTTGGGCTGGCATAGTCTTATTTATCGCTTAAGTTGTACCGGATCGTCTTGCTTTAGCACGAGAGGATTGAGAAGTTTGTGTATTTGTCAGAATGCAGCAATTGGCACGTTGCTGATGACCGACTTTGATAATACACCGCCTGTAAGCTGCACTGGGTGCTTTTCGCAGGTCAATTTTTTAGCCTGCTCTGAACCCGTCATTCATGAATTCACCCGTAATCAAGACTAGAAGCTTGCTTGTTTGAAAGCGGATAAGAATTTTGAAGATTGGAACGGGTATAGGGTGGCACAGCGTTCATCAGAAGTCTATGCAGACAATAAATTTCCTAATGCCGATGATAAGTCAGGGTAGCGAAACGAATATCCCGCCGCCAGCACTTTGCCCGGCAAGACGCGCTGTCCCTCGAGTAATAAAGCGGCCCGCTCACCCAGCATTAAATTCAGCAGCGCTGATGGCGCAGACAAGGACACCAAACCATGCCGCACATCGACCAGTGCGCGGGTAAAATCCTTGTTGCTCACTGGATTAGGTGCCGTCATGTTCACCGGCCCACTTATCTGTTCATCGGCGATCAGGCGCAAAATGAGCTGCGTGTAATCGTCGATATGGATCCAGCTCATCCATTGCATGCCACTGCCAAAGCGAACGCCCATACCCAGCGGCAACAGCATCTTGGCAAGAATCCCGCCATCACGGCTTAACACCAGACCGGTACGCAACAGACAGACCCGCACCCCCTGCGCCTGCAACGCCGCCTGCTCCCAGGCAATGCACAAGTCGGCAGCAAAGCCTTGTCCAGCGGTCGACGACTCATCAAGAACTTCGTCATGACGATTGCCATAATAGCCAATGGCCGAGCCGCTCAGTAAAACGGCTGGTTTCACGTGAGCGCCCGCAATTTTATCAATCAGTTTTTCTGTCAGCCCAACACGACTGTCCAGCAGTGCCTGACGGCGTTTTGCCGTCCATGCTTTATCGGCAATGGACTCCCCGGCCAGATTGATGACCACATCAAAAACCGTATCAGGCTGCCATTCATCGAGCGAGGCAAATGCTTTTACCGCAGCACCACATTTTACCGAGACAGATTCAGGGTGCCGGCTAAATACAGTGATTTGATGCCCCTTTTCATGCAATAACTTGCAAAGATTCCGGCCTATCAGGCCAGTCCCTCCTGTAATCAATATTCGCATCGTAAACACCTTACAAAACGTTGAATTAACACTTACTCCAAGTGATGCTAGTGATACAAAGATGCTCTGGCGATCTCTGCCAATGGCAACCAAGCCAAGTCGGCGCAGCCTGGACTTATCAAGCGGTTCATTAATACGGTATTTCTGAAAACTTTCGAAAGATATCCTGATTGTCTGCCAGGCAGGCTTAGCATGGAAACATGCCCGCTGAATGGCTCAGACCGGATTTAAAAAATAAATCGCAACATTCAGTGCCGAAGCATAACCAATCCATAACAGGTAAGGTGCCATAAGCCAGACTACAGCTCTTGAGAATTTATAGGCGAACGCCAACAGTATCAATGTGCAGAAAAAAATCGCCAGAATATCGATCATCCCGAGTCCGATCAGGTGCATGCCAAAAAAAATCCATGACCAGAGCCCGTTCAGAGCAAGCTGAATGACCCATAATATTTTAAGGGTACGGTTGGAAGCAGCAAAAATAAGCCACCCGGCAACTGCAATCATCAGATAAAGAACACTCCAGACAACTGGAAAAATCCAGTTCGGTGGCGTCCAGTCAGGTTTAATCAGCCCTGCATACCAATCCCCAGGCCGAAATTGCGCACCTGAAAAGGATACGCCGGCTACGATCAATATGAAAAGCAACAGCATAAAATAGGGGCGAAGTATAAGCATAATGGTAAATAATTGGGGCATGATGTGAGGGACTGGAAGTTCTGGTCATGGCACGAAGCTGCTATGGCATCTTGCCACAAAGCGGTCGTCCATAGCCAATTGATTCAGGACGACGCGATCGACTGCTTAGGCCGAAAAACAGAGGTTCGGCACAATAACTTCGATCGACGACAGCTTGACAGCGGCATGTTATTTTCCCAATGGGTAGCATCGGTTGTCTGGCGGATGTTCATCCGGCATAAGAATACTTGACCTCCGACAGGCTTTATTTCTTGCCATCAAATTCGGGCAATCTGCCCAAAAATTTACACTTCCCATTACAAACAACTTTAGCTTAATTCTGCAATTCATTGCTTTTTAAGCATATTTGTATTTTCTTAGCTTTCTTCGCTAACTCATTGTCTTGTAAAGAAAAAATCTGTTTTTTGCTTGACCTGCCGGTTTTTTTTCAATATAGTGGGTTTAAGTGGTAAAAAGTGGGTAATTGTGGAGGTGTGGGAATGTTCCAAGGCGCGGCGCAACTCAATCTGGATGGCAAGGGCAGGCTGGCAATACCGGCACGGTATCGCGATGAGCTGCTGAGTACCTGCGCCGGAAATCTGGTGCTGACCGTAGATACCGACGGTTGCCTGCTGGTATACCCGGAGTCTGAGTGGTTGCCGATATGCGACAAGCTGAACAAACTTTCATCATTTAATCCGCGCAGCCGTGCCCTGCAGCGTCTGTTGGTCGGCCACGCTGAAAATGTGGTGATGGACAGCGCCGGGCGCGTGCTGATTTCTCCTGTGTTGCGCAGCTACGCCGCACTGGACAAAAACGTGATGTTGATCGGGCAGGGCAACAAGTTCGAGTTGTGGGATGACGTGAAATGGCAGGCACAGCAACAAGCTGCGCTGTTACTGATGAGTGGCGAGTTGCCGCCCGAACTCGAAGGGTTCTCGCTGTGAGTGAGGAATTAATTCACACCACTGTCTTATTGAGCGAGGCGGTCGACGCGCTTGCGATCAAGCCGGATGGAATATACGTGGATTGCACCTTCGGTCGAGGCGGTCATAGCGCGCTGATCTTGCAACGCTTAAATCAGAGCGGACGATTGATCGCGCTGGATAAGGATATGGCGGCGGTAGCATGCGGCCGTCAGTGGAAGGATGCGCGTTTTCACATGATGCACAGCGGTTTTACACGCTTGGCGGATGTGCTGGGCGAGTTGAATGTTGATCGTGTTGATGGGATTTTGCTTGACTTGGGTGTGTCGTCGCCGCAGCTGGACGAAGCGCTTCGAGGCTTCAGTTTCAGGTTTGATGCGCCGCTGGACATGCGTATGGATACGAGCTGCGGGATCACCGCAGCACAATGGTTGGAAATTGTGGATGAAGGTCTGCTGACGGAGGTTATACGTGATTACGGCGAAGAACGGTTTGCTAAGCAGATTGCAAGAGCGGTTGTTGCTGCGCGTGCGATTCAACCCATCGAAACCACGCGGCAGCTCGTCGAGCTGGTTAGCAAGACGGTACGTACCCGTGAAGCAGGTAAAAACCCGGCGACGCGCACCTTTCAGGCTATACGGATTTATCTCAATCAGGAGCTCGAAGAGCTAGAGCGTGTTTTACCCCAGTGCGTCTCGCACCTGAAAACCGGCGGCCGACTGGTGGTGATCAGCTTTCATTCGCTGGAAGATCGCATGGTCAAACACTTCATGCGCGATATGGTGGAGGTCGACAAGTTGCCGCGCAATGTGCCGATACGCGCCAGCGAAGTGCCGCTAGGGAAAATGAAGCTGATCGGCCGTGCGGTGCGGGCGACAGAGGCCGAGTTGCAGGTTAATCCTCGTGCGCGCAGCGCGATGATGCGTGTGGCGGAGCGTAGCGATGTTGCGTAACGGCCTTTTGCAAGGGTTGTTGCTGCTGCTGGTGATGGCGGGCGCGTTGAGCATAGTCACCTCGCAGCATCAGGCGCGCAAATTGTTTGTCGCATTGCAGCAGGAAAAGGAGCATGCGCGTCAGATGGAGGTGGAATGGGGGCAGTTGCAATTGGAGCAAAGCACGCTGGCCGCCCCGGCGCGCATAGAAAAAATTGCCACGAAGCAGTTGCAGATGCAGTTGCCGAAAAAAGAACAAAGCAGGTTTATCCGGATAGGGCAGTCCTCTCCATACGATAGCGGAACAAGACCATGAAATACGCGGCCAGCGCAAAAGACAACAGCACGGCGAAATTGCCGGGATGGCGTGCGACGGTATTATTCACGGTGCTGCTGCTGGGGCTGGCCGGTCTGATCGGCCGTGCCGTGTATCTGCAAGGTATACACAACGATTTTTTGCAGGAAAAAGGCAATCAGCGTTACAGCCGGGTTATCGAGGTCAGCGCGCATCGCGGCATGATTACCGATCGCAATGGCGATCCGCTGGCGGTCAGCACGCCGGTCGAATCGGTCTGGGCAAGTCCGGCGGATATCAAGTTAAACGATCCGAAGGAAGCAAAGCTCGATGATAAGCAGCTAAGACAGCTCGCACTGGCATTAGGCATGCGCGTAAATGAAATAAAAGACCGTCTCGCGGATAGTTCGCGGGATTTCGTGTATTTGAAACGACAAATTCCGCCCGAAGAGTCGGGGAAGGTGGCAAGCCTGAATTTGCCGGGGATTTCCCTGCAACGCGAATACCGGCGTTATTACCCGGCGGGGGAAGAGTTCGCCCAGGTGCTGGGGTTTACCGGGCAGGATGATAACGGGCAGGAAGGGCTGGAGCTGGCTTTGCAAACCAGACTCGCGGGCAAGATGGGCAGTCAGCGCGTGATCAAGGACAGGCGCGGGCATATCGTCGAGGATGCGGGCAGCCTGAACCCGCCCAGGCCCGGCAGCGACATTGCGCTCAGCCTGGACAGTAAAGTGCAACATCTGGCCTATCGTGAGCTGAAGCTGGCAGTGCAGGAGCATCAGGCCAAAGCGGGTGCTATTGTGGTGCTGGATGCGAGGAGCGGTGAGGTGTTGGCGCTGGCCAACTATCCAAGCTATAACCCGAATAATCGCATGAATGTAAGTGTTCAGGCGATGCGCAATCGTGCCGTGACAGACGAGTTTGAGCCGGGTTCAACGATGAAGCCATTTACTATCGGGACCGCGTTAAATCTGGGCCGTGTCAGGCCCGACACAGTGATCAATACCGAGAATGGCGTGTTCACGGTCGGCAATAAAAAAATACACGATACCCATCCGGAACCGAGTTTGACGGTGTCGCAAATAATACAGAAATCAAGCAACGTGGGCGCCTCGAAAATCGCATTGTCGCTGGAGCCAGAAGCGCTATGGCAGACTTTCACTTCTTCAGGTTTTGGCGCGCATACCGGCAGCAACTTCCCCGGTGAAGCAATCGGAAAATTGCGTGATGCCAAAACCTGGCGGCCGATTGAGCAGGCCACGATGTCATACGGGCACGGAATTTCGGTCAATCTGTTGCAACTGGCGCGCGCCTATACGATCTTCGCCGACGATGGCGAACTGATGCCCATCTCCTTGCTCAAGCTGAATACACCTGCCATCGGACACCAGGTATTTTCCGGTAAAACCGTAGCCGAAATGCGCGTCATGCTGGAGTCGGTCGTGCTGGCCGGCGGAACGGCTCCGCTGGCGCAAGTGGCAGGCTACCGCGTGGCTGGAAAAACGGGAACTGCGCACAAGCTGGACGGCAGGCATTACATCAACCGCTATGTCGCCTCATTTGTAGGAATAGCACCTGTATCTGCGCCGCGTCTGATTGTCGCGGTGATGATAGACGAGCCGAACATTAAACAGTATTACGGCGGGCTGGTCGCCGCACCGGCATTCAGCAAGGTAGTGGGCGAAGCGTTGCATTTGCTGAATGTACCGAATGATGCGCCGCTGGATAACGTGATCACGCCGCCAGCTGAGATTGTCAAGGAAGAGGTATGAGCGACGACCTTTGCCGGCAACTGAAAGTGCTAGGCGTGTCGGTTACGCGTCTGGTGACGGACAGCCGAGTCGTGCGACCAGGCGATACCTTCGTGGCCTATCCCGGTGAAAAAACCGATGGGCGTCAGTTCATCGACCAGGCAATAGCGCAAGGCGCGAATGCGGTGATCTACGAAAAGCTCTTGTCCGGGCACCCGTACGAAGAGCAGCATTTTGTATGGAATACGACCTGGAATATACCCAATCTGGCGGTAGCGGATTTGCGTCACAAGGCAGGCGATCTGGCGGACATCGTGTATGGCGCACCTTCTGAACAACTGTGGATGGTGGGGGTGACCGGAACCAACGGCAAGACATCGACCTGTCACTGGATAGCGCAGGCCTTGAATGAAGCGGGGAAAAAATGCGCGTTGATCGGCACGCTGGGCAATGGTTTTGCCGGTGCGCTGCAAGCCAGTGCCAACACCACGCCGGATGCGGTTAGTTTACACGGACTGCTGGCTGAATATCTGCGCGAGGGCGCTGCGGCCGTGGCGATGGAAGTGTCTTCACATGCATTGACGCAAGGCCGTGTCAATGGTGTGCGTTTTGATGTGGCGTTGCTGACCAATCTGAGCCGCGATCATCTGGATTATCACGGCAATATGGAAAGCTATGCAGCAGCAAAACGCCATCTGTTTGACTGGCAGGCGCTCAAATTCGCCGTTATCAATCTGGATGATGCGTTTGGCGCCGAGCTGGCCATGCAGCTGCGAGAAAGGGAAGTCGAGGTCATAGGCTATGGATTGTCCGATGTGTCGCTGCGCCTGGCTGAGCGGCATGGCATGCGCATGGTGTACGGAAAATTGCTGGAAATGAGCGCGCTGGGCATGCGCCTTGATATTCATTCAAGCTGGGGGGCCAGTGAATTGTGCAGCACCATGGTTGGCAGATTTAACGCGGCCAATTTGCTGGGTGCGCTGGCGGTATTGCTGGTGAGCGAAGTCAGTCTGACCGATGCGCTGTGCGCATTGAGCAAGACTGTGTCTGTCGCAGGGCGGATGCAGAAAATTGGCAATGCAGGGCAGCCCATGGTCATCGTGGACTACGCGCACACGCCGGACGCGCTGGAAAAAGTTTTGCTGGCACTGCGGGAAGTCTGCGAGATGCCAGGTGATACGACGAGCGTGAAATTGATCTGTGTCTTCGGTTGCGGGGGCGATCGTGACCGGGGAAAGCGCGCCATGATGGGGCGAGTTGCAGAAAAGTTTTCGGATAGCTGCATCGTCACCAGCGACAACCCTCGCAGTGAAGATCCACTGCAGATCATCGGAGAAGTGGTGGGCGGCATGGCGCTCAATAATCACAAAATCATACAGGAGCGCGCAGCGGCCATTGACTATGCCATCAGTCAAGCCCGGTCAGGCGATACCGTCCTGATAGCGGGCAAGGGGCATGAGGATTATCAGGAGATCCAGGGTGTGAAGCACGGCTTCAGTGACATGACGGTGGCTGTGCGGGCACTGGAAAACTGGTCTCTACAGCAGTCAGGGGGTGTCCAATGATGCTGCTGTCACAAGCCGCTGATGCGCTGAATGCACGTCAGATTCCAGATGCAGCGGATGTGAGTTTTTTCGCTGTTTCCACCGATACGCGCAAGCTGGTAAAAGGCGATTTGTATGTGGCGCTTCGCGGCGAGCATTTCGATGGCGCCGATTTTATCGCGCAAGCCGTGCAGAGCGGTGCCGTCGCTGCCTTGGTGAACCAGGATTCAGAGATCATGATTCAGGATGCAGGATGCCCAATTCTGCTCGTAGAAGATACACGTCTGGCTCTGGGGCAGTTGGCGGCGTACTGGCGAAAACAGTTTGATATCCCGCTGGTGGCGATCACCGGGAGCAACGGCAAGACCACGGTCAAGGAAATGACTGCGTCCATTTTGCGTGAGGCGGCGGGCAGTGATGATGCGGTGCTGGCGACCAAAGGCAATCTCAACAACAACATCGGCGTGCCGCTGACACTGCTTCAACTCAACGCGCAACATCGTTATGCCGTGATTGAAATGGGCATGAATCATTCCGGGGAGATTGATTACCTGACACGGATGGCCTGTCCTTGCGTGGCGCTGATCAATAACGCCAGTGGCGCTCACCTCGAAGGCATGGGTTCTGTAGAGGCGGTGGCCCGCGCCAAGGGGGAAATATTTGAAGGTTTGCCGCATGGCGGCAGCGCAATCATCAACGCCGATGACGAATATGCACCGTTGTGGCGCAGTCTTGCCGGCGCACATTCACTGCTGGAATTTGGCTTGAACGGCGAAGCCGATATATCCGGGCTATGGCAGCCGCTGGCAACAGGACTGCGTTTGAAGGCAAAAACGCCAAAGGGTGACTTTACAGCGGATATGCAAGTACCCGGCGAGCATAACGCGCGCAATGCGCTCGCTGCGACGGCGGCAGCGATAGCACTGAACCTGTCGCTGGAGAACATTGTTGCAGGGCTGGAGAAGTTCGGCGGGGTGGCCGGACGTTTGCAGCGAAAGCTGGCCCGGCACGGCGCGGTGGTGATCGATGATACCTACAACGCGAATCCGGCTTCAATGCATGCCGCAATTGGCGTGCTGGCCCAGACCGTGGGGCATCGCGTGCTGGTGCTGGGCGATATGGGCGAACTGGGCGACAACGCTGCCGCATTTCATGCCGAGATCGGCAGTGCTGCGCGAAAATCCGGCATTGAAAAACTTTACGCCCTGGGTGAGTTGAGTCGTCAGGCAGTGCGCGAATTTGGCAGCAAAGCACAACACTTCGAGTGTGTTGAGGATTTGCAAAGCGCACTGGAAAAAGAATTGAAGGCAGGTACGACCGTACTGGTCAAGGGATCGCGCTTCATGAAAATGGAGCGCGTGGTTAAGTACCTGGAAAACGGGGGTTCGGAAGTCGTCAGTGGTGCAAGCACCCCCCGCCTGCCACTTGCCGCTTGCCGCTCACCAAAGGAATAAGCATGTTATTAGCACTCACACAATGGCTGGCTCAGGATGTACGTTTTTTCAGCGTATTCAATTACATCACGCTGCGCACCGTTTTGTCCGCCATGACGGCACTGGGGATTTCATTTCTGGTGGGACCGGCGATGATACGCAAGCTGACTGCCTACAAAATCGGCCAGTCCGTGCGCACGGACGGGCCGCAAACACATCTGGTCAAGGCGGGCACACCTACCATGGGCGGTGCGCTGATCCTGACGTCTATAGCGATTACAACCTTGTTGTGGGGCGACTTGCAGAACCATTACGTATGGGTGGTGTTGTTCACTACGCTGGGTTTTGGCGTGGTTGGCTGGGTTGATGACTATCGCAAGGTGGTGCATCGCAACCCCAAGGGATTGTCGGCTAAAGCCAAAATGTTCTGGCAGTCCATCATTGCGTTGGTGGTTGCAGTTTACCTGTGGAATACGGCGAGTCTGCCGGCGCAGACCGAAATGATCGTGCCGTTCATGAAGTTTCTGGTGTTTCCACTGGGTGCGGCAGCGTTTATCGCATTGGCCTATTTTGTGATTGTCGGAACCAGCAATGCGGTGAATTTGACCGATGGGCTCGATGGCTTGGCGATCATGCCTACCGTGATGGTGAGCAGCGCGCTGGCGCTATTTGCCTATGTTGCGGGCAATGCCGTGTTTGCAAAATATTTAGGTATCCCCTATATCCCGGGCGCAGGTGAATTGGCGGTGTTCTGCGGTGGCATTGCCGGTGCAGGCCTGGCCTTTCTGTGGTTCAACGCCTATCCGGCGGAAGTCTTCATGGGCGATGTAGGCGCACTGGCGCTGGGTGCGGCGCTCGGCGTGGTCGCGGTGATCGTGCGGCAGGAACTGGTGTTGTTCATCATGGGCGGCGTGTTCGTAGTGGAGACTTTGTCGGTGGTCATCCAGGTCGCTTCGTTCAAGCTGACGGGTCGTCGCGTGTTCCGCATGGCGCCTCTTCACCATCACTATGAGCTCAAGGGCTGGAAGGAAACGCAGGTTGTCGTGCGTTTCTGGATTATCACCATGTTGCTGGTATTGCTGGGCCTGGCGACGTTGAAACTTAGATAGTCTGATTTCAGGGAAAAACATTGAAAAGTTTGGCAAACAAATCTGTACTGGTACTCGGTCTCGGTGAGACAGGGCTATCCATGGTGCGCTGGTTGAGCGCGCAGGGCGCACGCCTGCGCGTCGCAGATAGCCGCGCCATGCCGCCGGGATTGGAGGAGGTTGCCGGGCATGTGTCGGCCGAACAGATATTTTGTGGTGAATTCAGCGATGCCTTGTTTGACGGCATCGATCTGATCGCGATCAGCCCGGGTGTGCCGTTGAGTGAGCCGTTTGTGGCGAGTGCCGTAGCGCGAGGCATACCCGTGGCCGGCGACATTGAGTTCTTTGCTCAACAGATGCGGGATGCAGGATGCAGGATTAAGGATTCAGGAGGGGTGGCTAAGATTATTGCGATTACCGGATCGAACGGCAAGACCACGGTGACCAGTCTGGTGGCGCACCTGTGCAGAGCGGCAGGAAAAGACGCGGTGGCGGCCGGCAATATTTCGCCTGCGGTGCTGGATGTGGTGCTGGAACGAGGTGAAAATCAGCCTCAAGTGTGGGTGCTGGAGCTGTCCAGCTTCCAGCTGGAAACGACGAAAAGTCTGAAGACAGCTGCGGCTGCGGTGCTGAATATCAGCGAAGATCATCTGGATCGCTATGCAGGTATCGATGCATACGCGGCGGCGAAGCAAAACATACTGGAAGGTGCCGCCTTCCAGGTGCTGAACAGGGACGATGCGCGCAGCATCGGCATGAAGCGCGCCGGACAGGCATTCATCACCTTCGGTCTGAATCTGCCTGAGCGTGAATCTGATTTTGGCATTGAAAGAGAAGCTGATGAAATCTGGCTGGTGCAGGGCGGACAGCGCCTGATCAAGGCCTCGGAACTGCAACTTGCCGGACTGCACAATCTCGCCAATGCACAGGCAGCGCTGGCTTTGTGTCGCTCGATTGATTTACCAATGCCGGTGCTGCTGGAAGCGTTGAAGGGGTTCAAGGGATTGCCGCATCGCGTGGAACGAATTGCCCGGATAAACGAGGTGAACTTTTACGATGATTCCAAAGGAACCAATGTGGGGGCTACCGTTGCCGCTCTGGCGGGTCTGGGTTGCAAATCGGTACTGATTGCGGGGGGTGTGGGCAAGGAGCAGGATTTTTCACCCTTAAAGCTTGCCGTGACGCAACACGCCCGTGCGGTTGTGCTGATAGGTCGGGATGCACCATTGATTGCTGCGGCATTGCAGGATTGCGAAGTCCCGGTGCTGCGGGCAAACGACATGAATGATGCGGTCGGGCTAGCCGCAAAACAGGCGCTTGCAGGAGACGCGGTGCTGTTATCCCCTGCGTGTGCCAGTTTTGATATGTACCGCAATTACGCGCATCGCGCTGAAGTTTTCAGGTTGGAAGTGCGCAAGCTGGCCGGGGAGGGCGCATGGCTTCTTTAGTCAGGACGCGCACGCCGCCCCCGCAGGCTCAGTTCGATAATCTGCTGATATGGGTGTTCATCGCTCTGCTGTCCATTGGGCTGGTGATGGTGTATTCCTCTTCCATTGCAACCGCCGAGGGCAGCAAATTTACCGGGCATCAGGCCACGTATTACCTGATGCGGCACAGCATGTTCATCGTGGTTGGATTGCTGGCCGGCGTGTTTGCGTTTCAGGTGCCGGTGCAACTGTGGCAGACCTATGCGCCTTATCTGTTTCTGGCAGGCGCAGCCCTTTTGCTGCTGGTGCTGATTCCGCATATCGGACGTGAAGTAAATGGCAGCCGCCGCTGGCTGTCGCTGTTCGTGATCAATTTGCAGCCTTCCGAATTGATGAAATTGTTCGCGGTGATGTATGCCGCCGATTACACGGTTCGCAAGGGAGTAGTAAAGCATTTGTTCATGAAAGCATTTTTGCCAATGTTTGCTGTGATGTTGATGGTTGGCGGTTTGTTGTTGCAGGAACCGGACATGGGCGCGTTTGTAGTGGTCCTGTCGATCGCCATTTGCACGTTATGGCTGGGCGGCTTCAACGTTAAGGTATTCGGAGCATTGCTGGTAGCGCTGCCGATGGCATTTGCGGCACTGATATTTTCATCACCCTACCGGATGCAGCGCGTGATCGGCTTCATGGATCCCTGGGCAGACCCGTATGGCAAGGGCTATCAACTCAGTCATGCGTTGATCGCATTCGGGCGAGGCGAATGGTTTGGCGTAGGGTTGGGCGCCAGTGTGGAAAAATTATTCTATTTGCCGGAGGCGCATACCGATTTCCTGATGGCGGTGATCGCTGAAGAACTGGGCCTGACAGGTGTTGTCTGTGTCATTTTGCTGTTCGCACTGGTGGTGATACGTGCGTTTGGGATCGGCAGGCATGCCGCGTTTCTGGAGCGTAATTTTTCAGCCCTGGTGGCGCAGGGCATCGGTGTTTGGATAGGCGTGCAGGCGACCATCAACATCGGCGTGAATATGGGGGTGCTCCCGACCAAGGGTTTGACGTTGCCATTTTTGAGTTTCGGCGGCAGCGGCGTGGTGGTGAACTGCATCGCCGCCGCCGTGCTGCTGCGAGTCGATTATGAAAACCGAAGGTTGGCAAGAGGGATGCCGGCATGAAATCAAAAAATTTCCAACCTTCGGTTTCGGCGCAGACAAAGTCTGTGCAGTATCTGCGTCAAAATTTTCGACTTGCACGGGGGATGCCTGCATGAGTCGCTCTATCCTGATCATGGCAGGCGGCACTGGAGGGCACATCTTCCCCGCTCTGGCCGTTGCCGACATCCTGCGCGGGCAGGGTTGGCAGGTGACCTGGCTGGGTGCGCCGAACAGCATGGAAGCGGATCTGGTGCCGAAACACGGATACCAGATGGCTAAGGTGCGTTTCGCAGGGTTGCGCGGCAAGGGCTTGCTGCGCAAGTTGTTGCTCCCTTTTAATTTAATGGTTGCCTTGTGGCAAAGCGCAGGTGCGATGCTGCGCTACAGACCCGATGTGGTGCTGGGGATGGGCGGCTACATCACGTTTCCGGGCGGCTTGATGGCGGTCCTGCTGCGTCGTCCGCTGGTGATCCATGAACAGAATTCAGTAGCAGGTTTGAGCAACAAGGTACTGGCACGTGTGGCAAACCGAGTGCTTACAGGTTTTCCCGATGTGTTGCCAAAAGCGCTCTGGTGCGGCAATCCGGTACGCCGCCAGATCACGGAGCTGGCCCCGCCGGAGCAGCGTTATGCAATACGCACCGGCAGCTTAAACGTGCTGATAGTGGGCGGCAGCCTGGGCGCCAGGGCGCTGAATGAAACCGTGCCGCAGGCACTCGCAGAAATGCCCCTGGAGACGCGTCCCAATGTCTTGCATCAGACCGGCAAGCCTCATCATGCGGCAGTTGTGGCTTTGTATCAGCAGTTGGGCGCACAGGCTGACATACAGCCATTTATTTCAGACATGGCCGCAGCTTATGCAAATGCCGATCTGGTGGTATGCCGCGCAGGTGCGCTGACAGTGGCCGAGCTGGCAGCTGCGGGCGTGGCCAGCCTGTTGATTCCGTTCCCGTTTGCGGTGGACGATCATCAGACGCATAACGCACGTTTCTTAAGCGATCGTGGAGCTGCGATATTACTGCCACAGTCAGAGCTGAATGCGGACAAGCTGGCGCAGTTGTTGATGGGGCTGGGACGGGAAAAGTTGCTGGAAATGGCACAAAAAGCCCGCAGCGTGGCAAAAAATCATGCGGCCGAAGCTGTGGCTGACGTATGCAAGGAGTTGGCGGAATGAAACACAAAATCAAGCACATTCATTTCGTCGGTATCGGTGGTTCGGGGATGAACGGTATTGCTGAGGTGTTGCTCAATCTGGGTTTCGGGGTGAGTGGTTCTGATCTTAATGATAACGCGGTGACAAAACGTCTGCGTCAACTGGGTGTGACTGTCTCTATTGGTCATGCCGAACAGAATCTGTTAAATGCCGATGCGGTGGTGGTGTCCACCGCCGTGGGGCAGGACAATCCGGAAGTCATGGCCGCACGCGCACGCCATATTCCTGTCGTGCCGCGCGCGATGATGCTGGCGGAGTTGATGCGTTTGCGTCAGGGAATTGCAGTGGCTGGTACGCACGGCAAGACCACGACGACATCGTTGACGGCCAGCATATTGGGTCGTGGCGGGTTCGATCCCACATTTGTGATCGGCGGCAGGCTCAACAGCAGCGGCACAAATGCCAAGCTCGGAACAGGCGAATTCATCGTCGTGGAAGCGGATGAGTCAGACGCCTCATTCCTGTATCTGCAACCGATACTGGCGGTGATCACTAATATCGATGCGGACCATATGGAGACCTACGGCCATGATTTTTCGCGCCTCAAACAGGCCTTCGTGGATTTCGTGGAGCATCTGCCATTCTATGGCCGGGCAATGCTGTGTGTGGATGACGCCAACGTACGCGAGATTTTGCCACGCATCACCAAACCCGTGACCACGTATGGTTTTGATGAGGCTGCACAGATCCGCGCCGTGAACGTGCGGCCACGCGGCGGACAAATGCTGTTCACCGCGCAATGCCGCCAGAACGGCACGCCCAAGGATCTCGACATTACCCTCAACCTGGCCGGGGATCACAACGTGTTGAATGCACTGGCTGCCATTGCGATCGCGCTGGAAATAGGTGTGCCTGATCAATCTATCGTGGACGCGCTGGCCGAATTCGAGGGCGTAGGAAGGCGTTTTCAGCGTTATGGGGAAGTGGGGTTGCAGGGGGGCGGCAGTTTTACCCTGATCGATGATTACGGCCATCATCCGGTCGAGATGGCGGCGACACTGGCTGCGGTGCGAGGCGCATTCCCTGGCCGCCGTCTTGTGCTGGCATTCCAGCCGCATCGCTATACCCGGACCCGCGATCTGTTTGAAGATTTCGTGAAAATCCTGTGCGGTGTGGATGTGCTGGTGCTGGCGGAAGTATATGCGGCAGGCGAGAAACCGCTGGTGGCGGCGGATGGCCGCGCCATGATGCATGCGCTGCGTCTGGCGGGGCAACACGAAGCTGTTTTCGTCGAGAATATTGCAGACATGCCGCAGGTTGTACTGCAACTGGCGAAAGACGGTGATGTGATCCTGACCATGGGTGCGGGATCTGTCGGTAATGTGCCGGGGGCGGTCAAACAGATGGCACAGACATGAATATGAGCGAATCGGGGCAATTCATCAAGGCAGTGCTGCGGGGCAAGTTGAGTCTCGACGAGCCCATGCGTCGTCACACCAGTTGGCGTGCCGGTGGTGTGGCTGCACGGTTTTATCAGCCCGCTGATCTGGATGACCTGCGGGTGTTTTTGTGCAGTCTGCCATCTGCTGAACCCTTGCTTGCCGTGGGGCTTGGCAGCAATCTGCTGGTGCGCGACGGTGGGATCATGGGCACGGTTTTGTTGCTGCACGGTGCCTTGAAAGAACTGAGCTTGCAGGCCGATGGGCTGATTTACGCACAAGCCGGCGTGCCGGGTGCGAAGCTGGCACGCTTTGCAGCCTTGCACGGCTGCCTGGGTGCGGAATTTTTCGCCGGTATTCCGGGAACGCTGGGCGGCATGCTGGCGATGAATGCAGGGTGCTATGGCGGCGACACATGGCAACACGTGGTGAAGGTGCAAGTGGTGACACGCAGCGGTGAGTTGCTGACGCGTACACCCGGGGAATACGAGATTGGCTACCGGAGCGTAACAAGGATTCAGGATGCAGGATACAGGATGCAGGATGCGAGCGCCGGTTTTACTGAATCCCGACTCCTGAATTCCGAATCCTCAGAAATATTTGTCGGAGCATGGCTTTCATTCGAACAGGGTGATGGCGACATCGCACGGCAGCAAATCAAGGCGTTGCTGAGCAAACGCATTGTGAGTCAGCCGTTGAATTTCCCGAATGCCGGATCCGTGTTCCGCAATCCGCCGGGGGATCATGCGGCGCGCCTGATTGAACTGTGCGGGCTGAAAGGCAGGAAAATCGGCGGTGCTCAGGTATCTGACAAACATGCAAATTTTATTGTCAATGTCGGCGGCGCTACGGCGGATGATATCGAAAGCCTGATCAGCCTGGTGCGTGAGACGGTCGCGAGTCAAACTGGGGTGCTGCTGCATCCGGAAGTAAAAATCATAGGCGATGTACAGGTGAAAATGAATAAAAAAGAGACGAATGACGGTGGTGCTGCCAGCTACCAGCTGCCTTCCGCGGGTTCTTTTGGCAAAGTCGCCGTGCTGTTTGGCGGTCGTTCCGCAGAGCGTGAAGTCTCGCTCAAAAGCGGTGCGGCCGTACTGGCAGCCTTGCAGCGCAGCGGCGTGGACGCGCACGCCTTTGACCCTGCAACGCGAAATTTACAGGCGCTGGTGGATGAGGGGTTTGATCGCGCCTTCATCGCACTGCACGGACGCTTTGGCGAAGACGGTACGGTGCAGGGCGCGCTGGAATTGCTGGGAATTCCTTACACAGGCAGTGGCGTGATGGCCTCTGCTCTGGGGATGGACAAGTGGCGCAGCAAGCTGGTGTGGCAGGCAGGCGGATTGCCGGTACCGGACTTTCTGATGATCAACGGACAAAGTGTCAGTGCAGAGGTGGTTGGAAAACTGGGCTTGCCGTTATTCGTCAAGCCCGCAAATGAAGGCTCCAGTGTTGGCATCAGCAAGGTCAAGACAGAGGGAGAGTTGCAGGAAGCCTACCGGCATGCCGTTAAATACGACAAGCTGGTAATCGCGGAGCGTTTCATCGGTGGCGGCGAATATACCGTGGCGATACTGGGGGAGCAGGCTTTGCCGGTGATCAAGATTGAACCTGCCAATGAATTCTACGATTTTGAGGCGAAATACCTGCGCGATGACACGCGCTATCTGTGCCCGAGCGGTCTTGATGCTGCTCAGGAAGCCGAGATGCAGCGGCAGGCTTTATTGGCCTTTGCTCTGATAGGCGGACAAGGCTGGGGGCGTGTGGATTTTCTGATGAGCGAGACCGGACAACCTTACGTGCTGGAAGCGAATACCTCACCCGGCATGACAGATCACAGCCTGGTACCCATGGCGGCCCGTCAGGCGGGTATCAGTTTCGAGCAACTGGTGTTGCATGTTCTGGATCTGGCACATGTGGGATAACCCGCCATTGTTGCGCAGTATCGCAAGCGCACTGTTTTTTTGCAGTGTCGCAGCAATCGTGTATGGCGCCGTGCATTACGCAGTTCATATGCAACAAGTGCTGCCCATCCGGAGTGTGCGTCTGAGCGCAGCGCCTGAACGCGTGGTGCCCGATGAGGTGCTGGCGATGGTGCGACGGGAAGTGCAGGGTAATTTTTTGACAGTGGATATTGACAGGCTCAGGCAGTCGCTGGAGAAATTACCCTGGGTACGCAATGTCAGCATACGGCGTGAATTTCCCGATCGTCTGGCGGTGCAGATCGAAGAGCATAGGGCATTGGCACATTGGAATGACGAGTCACTGGTGAATCAGCAAGGCGAGGTTTTTGCAGCCGAAACGATGCAGAAATTGCCGAGATTCATGGGGGTTGAAGGCAGCTCGGCGGAAGTGGCACAACAATATGCACAGTTCAACAGGCAACTGGCAGCGCTGAATTTGCAGGTGACACAGCTGGCATTGTCACCGCGCCATGCCTGGCAGTTGCATTTGAGCAACGATATGGTGGTGGAACTGGGGCGGGACGCAATGCAACAACGCCTGGCCAGATTTGTAGCGGTTTATCACGCAGGTTTAGGGGAGGTGCCTTTGGCAGGGCAGACCGGGGTGCAAGCGTCAGGTCTGCAAGTGGTAGATATGCGTTATCGCCATGGATTCGCAGTGCGCAAGCGACATGCATAGGCGGGTGCAAATGAAAAAACAAAGACTGGCAGTGGAGATCAAGCGATGAGCAGAAATAAGGAAACGAAGAGTCTGGTGGTCGGCCTCGATATCGGTACATCCAAGATTGTGGCCATCGTCGGGGAAGTCAAGCCTGACGGCATGCTGGAGGTAATCGGCATGGGCATGCATGAATCTTCGGGTTTGAAGAAAGGCATGGTAGTCAATATCGAGGCGACGGTGGCTGCGATCCAGCGTGCGCTTGAAGAAGCTGAATTGATGGCCGATTGCAAAATCAGCGCGGTGCATACCGGTATTGCGGGCAGCCATATCCGCAGTACGAATTCGCGCGGCATGGTAAAAATAAAGGAAAAAGAAGTCACGCAGGCTGACATAGACCGGGTGCTTGAAACGGCCAGTTCCATCAGTCTGGCGGGCGATCAGCAGATTCTGCATGTCCTTGAACAGGCATTCAGCATAGACGGACAGGACGGCATCAAGAAGCCGCTGGGCATGAGCGGGATGCGGCTGGATGTCGAAGTGCATATCGTAACGGGCGCAGTGGCGGCCGTGCAGAACATCATGAAGTGCATACACCGCTGTGGTCTGGAGGTCAATGAGCTGATTCTGCAACCCCTGGCATCCAGCCGCGCTGTGCTGGCCGACGATGAGATGGATCTGGGTGTGTGTCTGGTGGATATAGGTGGCGGCACGACAGACATCGCGGTGTTTACCGGCGGTTCGATACGCCACACCGCCGTGATTCCGATTGCGGGAGACCAGATCACCAACGACATCGCCATGGCGTTGCGTACCCCGACGCAGGATGCTGAAGATATCAAGATCCGACACGGCTGCGCATTGCGCCAGCTGGCGGATGACGGCGTGATTGAAGTGCCGGGCGTGGGTGAACGCGGGCCACGCATGCTGTCACGACAAACCCTCTCTGAAGTGATCGAGCCGCGTGTAGAGGAGCTGTATTCCCTGGTGCAGGCGGAGTTGCGCCGCAGTGGTTTCGATGACCTGTTGTCTTCGGGCATCGTGATCACTGGCGGCAGCAGCGCGATGCAGGGCATGGTTGAGCTGGGCGAGGAAATATTCCATCTGCCGGTCAGGCTGGGTATCCCCAAGTATGTTGGCGGCTTGTCGGATGTGGTGAAAACGCCACGCATGGCGACGGGGGTAGGGCTGTTGTTATATGGGCTGGAGTATCACAAGAACAATGAAGAAACACGCAAGCAGTCGAACTCGTTTGCTGATGTTTTGGCAAGGATGAAGTCGTGGTTTTAAGTTTTGCTTTACTGGCGGTCAGGTTCTGATCGGTTTAAATTTTGTCATTATAGGGGGCAGCGATGTTTGAAATTATGGAAGCAGAATCTCAGGATGCAGTAATCAAGGTGATCGGCGTTGGCGGTTGCGGTGGTAATGCGGTTGATCATATGATCGAACAAGGCGTACAGGGTGTGGAGTTTATTGTCATCAACACCGATGCACAGGCGTTGAATCGCAGTAAAGCCCGCACGCAACTGCAAATAGGCTCCACGATCACCAAGGGTCTGGGTGCAGGTGCCAAACCGTCGGTGGGTCAGGCGGCCGCAGAGGAAGATCGCGAACGCATCAAAGAGTTGATCAGCGGCGCGAACATGGTGTTTATCACAGCCGGGATGGGCGGCGGTACAGGCACCGGTGCCGCACCGATCGTCGCGCAAATCGCACGTGAGATGAATATCCTGACCGTAGCGGTGGTGACCAAGCCGTTTATTTATGAAGGCAACCGTATGCGCTTCGCCGCCGAAGGCATCAAGGCGCTGCATGAACATGTGGACTCGCTGATTATCGTGCCTAATGCCAAGTTGATGGAAGTGCTGGGTAATGATGTCACCGTACCGGAAGCCTTCAAGGCTGCTAACGGCGTGTTGCAAGGCGCTGTGGCGGGGATCGCCGAAGTCATCAATGTGCCTGGCCTGATCAACGTCGACTTCGCTGACGTGCGCACGGTGATGTCGGAAAACGGCATGGCGATGATGGGTTCTGCGGTCGCCTCAGGGCCGGATCGTGCAAGAATTGCGGCAGAACGCGCCATCGCAAGCCCCTTGCTGGAAGATGTGGATATGACCGGTGCGCGTGGCGTGCTGGTCAATATCACGTCCACCAGCTCGTTGAAGGTCAGGGAGATGGAAGAGGTCATGGCGTGCGTGCAGTTTGCAGCCGAGGAAGCGACGGTCATCCTGGGTTCAGTGTTTGACGAGTCCATGGGCGATGATTTGCGTGTGACGGTAGTGGCAACAGGCTTGGGCGGCCCGCTGGAGCGCAAGATGCAAAAGCCGGAAATCGTCTACGTAGATCAGGACTACAAGAGAACCGGCACGCACGATCAGCCTATGGCCAATGTCAACTACATGGAGCTGGAGACGCCAACCATCATGCGCAGTGGGCGCCGCGCCGCAGTGGACGCGATGGAAAAATCGGGTGTGGATACTTATGATATCCCTTCCTTCCTGCGCAAGCAGGCTGACTAAGGACAGGAATGAGGATAGCGCACCCCTGAATCAGATTCACCCGCCGATGCTCAGTATTCCCGGGGTTTCCAGAGTGTGTAATCGCACTCTGGCTGACCGTCGCCGGCAAAAATGATGTGATCGCAGCAGAGGTAAATGTCCTTTTATTTGTCCAGAGTGGAAAGCATAATCGATAATATTCAAACCTATCTTGACCATCCGTTGATGCTGCTTGCCATATTTGCAGCGGCTTCGTTTGCCATGATCTGGCGTCTGCACGCAATGGAGAGCAAGGGCTTTGAAGGAACAGTTCTCGGCACGCTGATCATGCCTTACTGCTCGGGATTCGCAAATCTTGTTTTTGCCTATGTGATGAGCAGTTCGGCGGGCAATGGCGGATTGGTGATCGAGAACAGTATCGTAAACAATGCCACCAACCTGACGTTGATCCTCGGGCTTTCTGCTGTGTTTGGCTCGGCAGCGATCATTCAAAAAGGAAATCCCAGGAAAAAGGTAAAAACCCCCGCCGATTTTCACCGGATCAACCGGCTTAATTTGCTGTTTACGTTGATCGCATTGTTCCTGTTTACCGGAACGCTCTGGGCTCTGGCAAAGGATGGGGTGCTCGATTTTTATGATGGACTGGTTTTAGTTGGTTTGTTCCTGTTCTGGCAGATATTGCACGTGTTTGAAGTGTTAAAAGACAATATCAGAAAAAATAAAGCATTTCACTGGACGATAGTGATCGACATAGTGATTATCGCTGCAAGCGCCTATTGTATTTATTTCGCCGTAGATCATCTCGTGGGGTGGGTGTCGAAAACGGAAAACCAGTTTTTCAGTTTTGCAAAATTAGGCTGGCTGAGCGGCGTGCTGATGGTTTTGCCTAATGCATTCATCGCCATGTATTACGCTTATATAGGCCGTCAGGATATTGTCCTGAGCTCGCAAATCGGCGATGGTCACATCTGCATTCCAATGTGTATTGGTCTGTTTTCGCTGTTTAATCCGATCCGGGTCCCCGACTTTTTTCAGACTGGCACGTACATCATTCTGGGCGCCGGCGCTGTTCTTTTTCTGTCTATTGCGTTGCTTGGACGAGTCCCCCGTTTCATCGGCGCGGGCCTTATCGGCGGATATGCATTTTTCCTGTACAAAGGACTCATTCAGTAGGCGACGCTTACTCAGCGTGAGCTTAACGTCACCTTATTGCGGCCGCTTGCCTTTGATCTATATAAGGCTGCATCGGCGACCGATAAGATTTCCTTGCTGTTTTCTATGGATTGATCATTAAGCAGTGCAACGCCGAACGACATGGTCACATGCAAAAATTCACCCATCAGCGGACTGCCGGCAGGCCCGATCTTTATAAATTGATGATTTTCAATGGTTAGCCGAAGACGTTCTACGGTGTTTAAGACCTGATCTGTTTCAGTGTCTTCATAAATCAGCAAAAATTCCTCACCGCCATATCGGCCGGCGACATCGAGATGCTTTCGAATCACGGATTCGAAGATGCACCCGACTTCCTGCAATACTGAATCGCCCTGAATATGGCCATACTGGTCATTGATTTTCTTGAAAAAATCGATGTCGGCCAGGACAAACGCACCTGAAGCTATTTTTTTGCGTTTTTGGCGCTGGAAGGTTTTTTCCAGTTCCTCCCGAATTGCGCGGCTGTTCAGCAGACCGGTTAATCCATCGTAACTCGCAAGTTTTTCAAATTGCGTTTTCATTAAAATGGAACTCAGCATATTGCACATGATTTCGCAAACCCGCACTTCATGCTCCTGGATGTCTGATTCATCCCCGAAAAAATCACCTGCCAACAGGTAACCGTGACCTAAGTTCTCGGGTAAATAGATCGACCCGACAATATCGCAGCCCCATCCCGGGATGTTGATGAATGAGACATTGCGATTCCTGAAGGCCATGACTTCGTTGGTAAATTCCAGAGGAGGATTATCGATATCAAGGCATATTTTGGCGCCCTCCAGCAAATCCGGTCTGATGTGGTCGGGATTGCAAACTGACATGACTTCCAGAATCAAATCGTTTTCAATCACGTTGGTAATTTTATATAAGACGCCGATGTGAAAGCCCAGGGCCTTGTTGATTATTTGCAGCGGTTTCTCAAAATAGCTTTGATCCTGATGAGGAACGTTGGTTAAGTG
Source organism: Gallionella sp. UBA4121 (assembly GCA_002381565.1). Taxonomy (GTDB): domain Bacteria; phylum Pseudomonadota; class Gammaproteobacteria; order Burkholderiales; family Gallionellaceae; genus Gallionella. Next base: position 24,445 of record DFWZ01000033.1, on the reverse strand, counting down.
ATAACTCAATTCGCCCAATTGATTCAAAAGGTATTCCGCTGAATTGATAACTTTTCCCATTAAACTTCTTCCTTCAAGGCTAAAAATTCGTCGATCAGCCGAACCAATACTTCTGCCTCATCACCCTCGGGCAGGCCGAGAATTTTGGCCACCCTCGCGACCTTGCCGGGATTGATCCAATTGCGATTGATGGATAAATCGGCTGGGATTTCAGCGCTAAACGGAGTGGCGGCTGCGTTATCCAGGCTCGCTGCCACAGGTGCAATGACAACCTGCTTTTTGCGCCTGCCGCCTTCCTCAAAGAGTGCTCTGTCCACATTTTTCCTGGTCAGCTTCTCGCCTTCAGGCAGTTGCGCCACATGGTCTATCAGGGATTCGGCCCTGGCTTCGTTTTTCCGGGACAGTTTTTTCAGCTGAATGGCGGTGCCGGCGCTGGTAATTTTGCCTGAATCCAGCAGTGCGGTAATTCCGGGGGACAAATTGGTTGCGGCCGCCGCAGTGGCCTGGTTGAGCCAGGCTCTTGTTCCGCCAAAGTGTTCAGCTGCGGCTTCCCTGTTGTCAAAGCGTTCGGCAATGGTTTGGAGGGCGTTGGCCATGTCTCGCGGTTCCAGAGCTGAACGCACACCCAAACCCATATTTTCAGAAACCTGAACATCCAATACTTCGGCGGCATCACAACGGCGGATCAGGGCGGGTACTGATTTTTCGCCGGCCATGACGGCAGCGCGCCAGCGACGCTCGCCTACAATGAGTGTGTGCATCCCCACTGAGTTAGCCGGTTGCAGCACCAGCGGGTGAATGACACCCGTTCTGAGAATGGAGTTGGCCAGGCTCTTGAGGGCTGCTTCATCGATGCTGTGACGCGGGCTTGCACTGTCAGGTTCAATCAACGTCACGGCTATCATCTGGAATTGAGTGTGTGCTTCTTTGAAGGCCATGAAGACTCCGGCTAATAAGGTAGGGTGGCGCGTCAGGTGCATGGCTTATGCCTTTGCTCAAAGCAGTGACTGTCCGTTGAACTTTGCATTAACTCAAGGTGATTCGAAAAATCACCTGCGGGCCTGCGCTGCCGTCAATTCTATCCCAGAAGCGAAGCCATCCGGCATTTCGCGTGACCCGCGTCAAATTGTCTCATTTAAGCGACAGCCATAATTACCTTGTTTTTCATGTTGTTACCGACATGCTGCGAAGTTTTTCGAGACGTGGTGTCGTCATCAGGCAACACTTCGTTGCAAACGTGAACGCTTATAAGCGAACTTGCTCATTGATAAATGATTAAAAATTACAAGTAATCAATTTGTTAAATAAAATAATGCTGTTCTGGCCTGATACTTGCTTGTAGTCCTGGAAGACTAATACTGTATCCCAAGGACATGAACCTACACGACAACCTGACCGTCACTCGTCTCACGAAGACTGTACCGCCCATCCATCGCGGCAGCATGTCACCGCAGCCCTGGACTGGTTTCTGGCGTGGTCTTCGGTTAGCACTTTTTGGCGCTGCTATATCGAACCGGAAGGCGCGCAGTTCCCTCCCCTGGGAACGCGCTGCGTCCCGACGGAGGAAGACGCTGATGACGCTTGTCATTGCCAGCACGCTCGTGGCAGCAGAGCTGCTTGCTTACACCCAGTCGACGAATAATGCTCACCCTGTTCTGCATTTCATTCAACTTGCGTTGTTTGTGGTGCTGTTCGGTTGGGTGGCAGCCGGCTTTGTGACAGCGTTGATGGGATTCTGGGTGCAATGGCACCCTGACCCGCATGCGCTGTCTATTGCGGTGGCGCGCCGCCAGCTTTTGCGCATGGATGCGCGCACCGCAATCATCATGCCGATCTGTAATGAGCCGGCGGCACCGGTATTTGCAGGATTGCGCGCCACCTGCGAATCGCTTGCCGGGAGTGAGGCTGCCGAGCTGTTTGATGTTTATGTGCTGTCCGACACCTATGCCCCGCTTTTACGCGAACAGGAGCTGGCCGCTTTATCATCATTGCAGGAACAGCTGGGGGATAACTTTCGCCTTTACTACCGTCTGCGCCAGCGTCGCACCCAACGCAAGGCAGGAAATGTGGCTGATTTTTGCCGCCGCTGGGGAAAGAATTATCGATATATGGTCGTGCTCGATGCCGACAGCGTGATGACCGGCGATACCATCACCACGCTGGTGCGCCTGATGGAAGCACACCCTACAGCCGGCATCATCCAGACTGCGCCCCGTGCCTGCGGCGTGCAAACACTGCATGCCCGTGTCCAGCAATTTGCCGGACGAGTAGCCGGACGTTTGTTTACCGCTGGCATGCAATACTGGCAACTGGGGGAGTCGCATTACTGGGGTCATAACGCCATCATCCGTGTCGAACCATTTATGAAGCATTGCGCATTGGCGAAGTTACCCGGTCGTGGCGGGCTCTCGGGAGAAATTCTGTCGCACGATTTCGTGGAGGCTGCGCTGATGCGTCGTGCAGGCTATCACACCTGGCTTACGACTGAGCTGGAAGGCAGTTACGAGCAGCAACCTTCCAACCTGATGGAAGAGCTTCAGCGAGACCGCAGGTGGTGTCAGGGCAATTTGATTAACTTCCGGCTCATCGCCGAACCCGGTTTTCAGGCGGTTCACCGCGCCATGCTGTTCACGGGTGTCATGGCATATGTTTCCGCGCCTCTGTGGCTTTGTTTTCTGCTGGTCAGCGTAAGTTTGCGATTGCTGGAGACGCAGGCGTCTGAAGCAACCCTGTTTCCTTGGCTCGGCCTGTCTTCCACGCTGGATATGTTGTGGGCATTCACGCTGATCCTGTTGTTTCTGCCTCGCGTGCTGGCGGTGGTCGCGATTTTGAAGCATGGCGAGCAAAGAGCCTACGGCGGAACTGCTGCACTGATCAAAAGCGCATTGCTGGAAGCCGGATTGTCCGCCTTGCAGGCGCCGATCCGCATGATGGCGCATACCCTGTTTGTGGTGACGGCGCTGACCGGTCTGAATCTGGAGTGGAAGTCTCCCACGCGTGAGGCTCAATCCATTCTGTGGCGCGATGCGTTACATCGCTTCATGCCCGTCATGGTTTTTGTTGCGCTGGCACTGCTGGGTATCTTTCAGTCACATCGGGATGCGGGGTGGTGGCTGTTGCCCGTGGGCCTGCCACTGCTGCTGGCAGCCCCGTTGACGGTGTTGACCAGTGAGTCCCGTTGGGGGGTGTCCCTGCGCCGTCGTCTCTGGCTGCTCACGCCGGAAGAACGTATCATTCCAGCGGTGCTGCAGCGAGCCTGGGCATGATCTTTGAAATCTGGTGCGACAGCCCATTCTTGAATAAAATCCGGAATATCACCTATGTCTGAACTCAATCGTCGTCAATTCCTCGGTTTGCTCGCAACTGCTGCGGCTTCGGCGGCGTTACCGTGGTCTGATGCCATGGCTGTCGATGCGGGGTTGACGCTGGGGCCGGTGCATGCTTTTTCCTGGCAGGGACTGATCGCCGAAGCCCGGCTCCTGGCGCAGCAAGCATTCCAACCAGCCTTACAACCGAACCACGATGCGCTCGAGCAAATTGATTGGCAGGCTCATGGGGAAATCCATTTCAAACCAGAGGATGCACTATTCGCCGGCGGGCCGGGGCAGTACCCGATCGCATTCTTTCACCCGGGACGATTTTTTCAATCTCCTGTACAGATGTATCGGCTGGACAGGTTATTAAACGAAAGGCAGCCTCAGACCATCGCGCGCGAAATTTTATTCGACAAGCGCCATTTTGCGATGCCTGACGACAGCCCTGCCCAACGTATGGGGCCGCAGACACGTTATGCAGGCTTTCGAATTCAGGAAAGCCGCATCGCTAATCAGTCCCGCCTCGACTGGCATCAGAACGACTGGGCCGCATTTCTGGGCGCTTCCTATTTTCGCGCCATTGGCGATGAGTACCAGTACGGCCTTTCGGCGCGGGGCATCGCTATCAACACGGTTGAACCGGGCCAGCACGAAGAGTTTCCCGCTTTCACCCGATTTTATTTTGATCCGCCAGCAAAGGGTTCGGACACGGTGACTGTCTATGCCTTGCTCGATGGCCCAAGCATTTGTGGCGCCTATCGTTTTGCCATGACCCGAGCAACCGGGGTAGTGATGGACATTGAAGCAAACCTGTTTCTGCGTCGGGACGTTGCCCGATTTGGCATTGCTCCTGCCACTTCCATGTACTGGTTTTCGAAAAAGGACAAGGCCTTCCAGACAGACTGGCGACCTGAAGTGCATGATTCTGATGGCCTGGCGCTGTGGACCGGCACCAATGAGCATGTCTGGCGCCCGCTCATCGACCCCAAGGGCATGATTAACGTTTCGGCCTTTGCCGATCGCAACCCTCGGGGATTTGGCCTGATGCAGCGGGAACGCCATTTCGGCGAGTATCTGGATGCTGTTCATTACGAGCGCCGTCCCAGTTTATGGATCGAGCCTTTGGAAGACTGGGGAGAGGGGGCTGTGCAGTTAGTTGAACTGCTTACTGAAGAAGAACTCTACGATAACGTTACTGTCATGTGGGTTCCCCGTGAAAAGGCTCGCGCGGGTGCAAGCTATCGTTTGCGTTATCGCCTGCATTGGATGGCAGAAGAGCCGTTTAAAACTGATCTTGCGCGCTGTGTGGCAACGCGTATCGGACGCGGAGGCGAGCCGGAAAAACGCCCTCACGGAGTGCATAAATTCGTAGTGGAGTTCAAAGGGCCTGCGCTGGAACAACTACCGCCCGGCGCCGTACCTGAAGCGATATTGACGACTTCTTACGGCAAGCTGTCGAGGGTGGCGACTGAGGCGGTCCCTGATGGAGTGCTTGGACATTGGCGCACATTCTTTGATTTGGGCGCGTTGGAAAATGGAACCGATCCCGTTGAAATACGCCTCTTTCTCCGGAATGGGCTGGAAACGCTCACCGAAACATGGCTCTATCAGTTCCATACGGTCTGATGTGGAGAAATGTCAGCTTCAATTGAGTTGAGAAATCGACCACCGTAAAAAGGTGATTTTGAGATGATGCCGGCGAAAAATCAGCGCATGGTTGAAGGTCAGAAGCGGAGTTTGTTGATGAGGTCCAACTTTCCCCCCGGATATTTCACTGGAAAAATGACGATGCTGCCATGTGATGATTTTGTCATGCTGCTTCGACGGGAAATATAGTGGCCTGTCTGTGATGTGCCTGTCAGCGGCTGGGCTGCTATGCGCTTGCCATGCTGAGAATATTACAACATTACGAAGGAACAGCATGCCAAAAATACGTGTCGGCCTGGTCGGCTACGGTAAAGCAGGTCAGGCGGTCGCAAATGTACTGAGCGGTGACACGCGTTTCGATTTGCGCTGGATTGCACGCCGCTCGATCATGGCAGAGCCGCAAACTCACTCAGGTATCGATATTCCAGTTTTCGGGTTGGCTCAGCATTCTTTCGCAGAGTTGTTTGACAGAGACCGAGTGGATGCGCTGGTTGATTTTTCTTCGTCAGAGAGTATCCGCGTTTATGGAGAAGAAGTTCGCAAGCGTGGCATCATGCTGCTCAGTGCAATCTCTGCCTATTCTGCGAATGATTTGGACTATGCGCGCAGCTTGGGGAAGGACAGCCGTGTGTTATGCTCACCCAACATTACGATGGGTATTAATTTCCTGACCGTAGCGGCTAAGCTATTGCGCAAAATAGCCCCGTTTGCTGATGTCGAAATCTTAGAAAAGCATTTCAAGGAGAAACCGGAAGTCTCTGGCACTGCACGCAAAATCGCTGAAGCCCTGGAGATCGGACAAGAGAACATTACATCACTTCGGCTGGGTGGGATCGTTGGACACCACGAGGTGATCTTTGGCTTTCCCCATCAAACCGTGCGACTGATACACGACTCGATTCGACGCGAAGCATTCGGTACGGGGGCTGCATTCGTGTTGGAGCAACTGGCCAAATGCGACAGGGGTTTTTATACCTTCGACGATCTGTTGTTGAGCCTGATACGCACAGAGTTGCTGGCCGCACCTGAATAAGCAGTATCGTGCATAGCGTCACCCATGAGTTCGCCTTGCCGACGAACTCGCGTTCAGTAAATGGTAGCGCTGGCAGAGACGCGATTCTTAGCAATATTTCCGAACTGAAGCGGCGATAATGAGGCATCGTTTATAATTTTGTTGCCGTTTTCCCTTCCCGATATGTGCATGCCCCGGTTACGACACCAATCGCAATGAGTAATAACATGACAGTATTTCCCCAAACAAAATTGCCGGGGTGGCATCCAAAATCATTTTCCGGACTGATTTTAGCCGGGTTTCTGCTCGCTTCCCTGCCGCTGATTCTTTCGCTGATATACAGTGCCGCATCCATTAACCAGCTTGCAAAACAAAACCGGCAGGTAGTTTACAAGGCTGAGCGAATCGCACATTTCAGCCGCATATTGATTGAACATGCTGCGGCGATGGAACGCAGCGTGAAGCTGTCGTTTATCCTGGCAGACAAGTCTTTGTTAAAAAATTACTACCAAAGTCATGAAAAATTCAGGGATGCCCTGGCAAATCTTTCCACCCTCCCGTTAACTTCCGCGCAACGCCAGCTTGTGCAGGTTATAGGTTCCTCAGAGTCGGCAATTTTTCGCGATGTGACGAAAATTTCCCAGTCCCATAAACAAACGGATCAATGGCGTGTTGACTTCTCTTCGCTAATGGACTCGACACAGGCTTTCCTGAACCACGGAGATGCACCCATTGAACGTGAGGTGGGGGCAATGCAGGAAATGGCTGACCGGGCAAACAGGATTATTATCTGGCTGCTGGTTGGCCTGATACCATTTGCGGTCCTGCTGGCTTTCGGATTTTCCAGGTTGATTGCCAGGCCTACCCGGCAAATTGATGATGCGATCAGATCCATGGGGAATGGCAATCTGTCGGACGCCATCAAGATAAATGGTCCCCAGGATTTGCAGCAAATGGGAGAGAGGTTGAACTGGATGCGTCTGCGCCTGCTGGAAATTGAAGATCAAAAATCAACATTTCTTCAGCATGTTTCTCACGAACTCAAAACCCCGCTCACCTCAATCCGGGAAGGGGCGAATCTTCTTTCGGAAGGTATTGCCGGGAAACTCACCGCCAAACAAGGCGAAATAGCCAGGATACTTTTCAGCAACAGCATTCAGTTGCAGAAGCGGATTGAAGATCTGTTAAACTTCAGCGAGATTCAGTCCGATAAAATCGTGCTTTTTAAACAGAAAACTGCACTCAAATCGATGATCGACGCGGTGGTGCGCGACCAGTATCTGGCGCTGACGAATAAATCGTTGCAAATTGAATTGCTGTGCCCTGATTTATCCATTGAGTGCGATCAACAAAAGTTCCACATTATTGTGGACAACCTGCTGTCCAACGCGATTAAACATTCTCCATCGGGTGGGCTGATCAAAGTTCAGGCGTCGGGCATTAACAACACCCTCAGCCTGGACGTAATTGATTTTGGCTCGGGCATAGATGCCGCGGATAGAGAAAAAATTTTTGAGGCTTTCTATCAGGGGCGCAGAGCGCCACAGTCTCATATCAGAGGAACAGGGCTGGGTTTGTCCATCGCTCGTCAATACGCCCTGGCACACGGAGGAACTATCGAGTTGGCAGAGCAGGGCGAAGGCACTTGTTTCCGTGTAACACTTCCTCTAAATCACATTACGGCTACAGAATGAGTTACAAAATTTCGACTATCCTGGCGACGATGACGGCAGCGCTCATGCTGGCTGCATGTTCAGCCGTGACCGTTCACCAGCCTTCCCCGGGTATCGTTCCTTGCACTCCGCCATCAAGCTTCGACCTTAAACTCAATGCATCTGTACGCTACTACGCTTACATAAGTACCCTGTCAGCCTCTGAGATCGTGACGGAATACAATGCGGCCAGCCAGAACTTCTCGAAAACCGGAAGCAATGCTGATCGGATTAAATTAGCAATACTGTTGTCCCTGCCTAACACCCCGTTTCACAGTACTACAGCGGCAATTGCTCTTCTAAAAAGCTTGCCTGAAAAGCCTTCGGCCTCTTCACACGACCTGGATGATTTTGCCCTGCTGCTGGGCGCGCTGTTGGCCAAGCAGCAACAAACGGATGAAACATTGGCCGACCTTGCAAAAGCACTTGCGGCTGAAAAGGCGCATGCCAGGTCGTTACAGGACAAAATCGATGCTATCAAGAGCTTTGAAATTCATCAGACTCACAGGGATCAGCCATGAGCACGGCGCAGCGAACAACGGTACCTCCCCGCAGAATACTGATCGTAGACGATGATGCAGACTTGTTGCGGTTGCTGTCCATGCGTCTTGTTTCGGCAGGGTTTGAGGTCGAGTCAGCCGACAGCGCCGAAGCCGCGATCAGGTGCATGGATATATCAAGGCCGCAGCTCGTAATAACCGATATGCGGATGCATGGCATGGATGGGATGGCGCTGTTTGAACATATCCACAGGAGTATGCCGGCACTTCCAGTCATTATGCTGACTGCACATGGCACGATTCCGGATGCCGTCGGCGCTACGCAGCGCGGCCTGTTCGGTTATTTGACCAAGCCGTTCGACAGCGAGGTGCTGCTCGATCATATTGCAAGAGCGCTCCGGTTGTCTTCCGCCGCTATGCCGCAAACGTCGGAAGCAAATAGTTGGCGTGCGAACATCATCACCCAGAGTGCCGAGATGGAAGATATTCTGAGTAAAGCCAAACTCGTGGCTGAAGGAGATGCGAGCGTGCTGATCCGGGGCGAGAGCGGGACCGGCAAGGAACTGCTGGCGCATGCCATACACAGCGCAAGCTCGCGCTCCCATGGTCCGTTTGTAGCCATAAATTGTGCCGCTATTCCCGAGCAGTTGTTGGAATCAGAGCTCTTCGGGCATACCAAAGGGGCATTCACCGGTGCTGTACGCGATCACAAGGGATTGTTTCAGTCGGCGATTGGCGGAACTGTCTTTCTGGATGAAATCGGTGACATGCCTCTTGCGCTGCAAAGTAAATTGTTGCGTGTACTCCAGGAAAAACAGGTGACGCCGGTCGGCTCCACGCAAACCATACCCCTTGACGTGCGCATCATCTCCGCAACCCACCGCGATCTGAAGGCGGAAATTGCTGCGGGCAATTTCCGTGAAGATATCTATTACCGCCTTAACGTCGTGGAACTGGCAATTCCCCCTCTGTCGCGGCGCCGGGAAGATATTCCGCTGCTGGCCATGTATTTTTTATCGATGCTTGCCGAAAGATACAGCCGAAAAATCAACGGATTTTCTCAGGAGGCGATGGAGACCCTCATTAGGGCGCCATGGCCGGGAAATGTCCGGCAACTTCTGAATGTCGTCGAGCAAAGCGTGGCGCTGTGCACAGCGCCGCTGATTCCGGTAGTGCTGGTTCAGCATACCATTCATCATGAAGAAGGCATGCTGCTCTCGCTCGAAGAGGGTAAGAAGCGTTTTGAACGAGATTATTTAATCCGCATTCTCAAGATCACGGAAGGAAACGTATCCCAGGCGGCAAAGCTGTCAAAAAGGAATCGCACTGAATTTTACAAGCTGCTGCAAAAGCACCAACTCGATCCTTCGTCGATCAGGCAATCTCAAGACCTGCTGAGATAAAATGAATGGATACCGTGTGCTCAATGCCGATGGCCTGCGTTCTGAAGACGGGTTCGTCAAGCACAAAGTGCTGGATGCCATCGGTGTTTGTATCTGTTAGGCCATCCTGAGATCGGCGCTTTTTCCGGCTTCAAGTCGGGGCGTGCGCTGAATAATGCGCTGCCGCCAATTTTATCCCGGAAGCGAAGCCATCCGGCATTTTGCGTATTGCGGGAACAAACGTTGTTGGCACGGACCCATTCATTTTAAATTCAAATTTCATTTCTAAAATCAGGTTGTTGCAAGAAGTGTCACCAGCACAGGTTTGTCTATAAATCGCGACTGATGCAGCTGTTAGAAATGATAACCAACCACGAAGTTGGCGCTGTACATCGTGGATTTTACGGTAAGCGGGCTGTTTTTATCGCTGCCAGATAGTTGTTTTAACGATATACCTGCATTGCTGAACCATTCCCTGGAATAGTTATGCATCCAGTTTGCGACAAGGCCGTAATCCTTGATGCCGGAATTCGCATTGTAGGCGGTCAGCACGTTGCCGGAGGCGGCAGCCTGAGCGGCGTTCACGCCAAAGAAGGTCTGGTTATACCTGGCGTTACCCCAGCTCAAGCTGGCACCCATGCGCAGCCGGTCCGCTTCAGACAGGCGCGCCTCATAGCCACCACCCAGATCAAGCCATGTGCCGTGCGAACTGGCGGCCAGACTGCTGGAAACGTACCAGGGGGCAAAGCGTGCATTAAGGAATGCGCCTGCCTCGCCGGCAGAGCCAATGTCGCCCATGCCTTTCAGGCGCGCATCGGCACTTTGTTTGCGGCTACGCGCCAGGGTCATACGCAAGCCGTACTGCAGGTCTGCATTGTCGGAAAAATTGTAGCCGATACCGCGCGTGGTGCCGGCGAATATGTGACCATTTTCGGCGTCCAGAAGCGGTACGAAGCGTAAGCGGTTGGTTACTGCCCCATCGTAGCGGGATACGGAAGCCAGGCCGCCGCCCACGGTGACTTGCCATTTTCTGGCCATTTCAAAAAAAAGGGTAGAGCTCTCGCCTAGCCCTGTCATCTGAGTAGACTCTGCCCATGCCAGTGGGCTGATAACCGAGGTGGACAGCAATAACAGGAAGGATTTTTTCATGTTGTTTCCATATTTAAAGTAAAAAGCAGGCCGTCAGCAATTCGTGAAAAATTGAGTCATCAGCATGCACGGGCGCTCTTTATTAATTATAACGTGTACATTGTTGACGAGTTCTACTTCCCCGCATGAATAGCAGCAAGGGTTGTGTGCAGACTTTCTTGCCGGACGTCTGGTAAAGTGTTTTTTCGTCCGTGCTTCGATGAAGCTTTGCGTTTGTGCCAAAACAGAAATATCCGTCAGGCGGTATGTTAGAATATCCGCATGAAAATCGCCCTTAATAAGCCTATGGTTAAGCAGCGCACCCTGAAAACCTCCGTCAGCGTGACGGGCGTAGGCTTACACAGCGGCGAGAAGGTCACGTTGACCTTGCGCCCCGGCTCCGTAAACAGCGGCATCGTGTTTCGTCGCGTGGATGTGAAACCGGTCTGTGAAATGAAAGCGTGCGCCGATCTGGTGCATGACACGAGGCTGTCCACATGCATGGAGCAAGATGGCGTGCGGGTTGCCACCATCGAACACCTGATGTCGGCGCTGGCAGGTTTGGGGATAGATAATGCCTGTATAGAAATGAATGGTGCGGAAGTACCGATCATGGATGGCAGTGCCGGTACGTTCATTTTTCTGTTGCAGTCTGCAGGCATCGTTGAGCAATCTGCGCCTAAAAAATTCATCCGGATTAAAAAGACAATCGAGGTGAAACAGGGCGATAAGTGGGTTCGATTCGAGCCGTACAACGGCTATAAACTGACCTTTACCATCAATTTTGCCCACCCGGTCTTTGCCAACACCAAGCAGCACGTCACGATCGACCTTGACGAAAATTCGTACATACGCGACATCAGTCGCGCGCGTACCTTTGGCTTCATGCAGGATGTGGAAAACATGCGCGCGCAGGGCCTGGCATTGGGCGGCAGTCTGGACAACGCGATCGTAATGGATGAGTACCGTGTGCTCAATGCCGATGGCCTGCGTTTTGAAGACGAGTTCGTCAAGCACAAAGTGCTGGATGCCATCGGTGACTTGTAT
>DFWZ01000033.1:0-12430 GCA_002381565.1 Gallionella sp. UBA4121 | reverse complement strand
TGTTAGGCCATCCTGTGATCGGCGCTTTTTCCGGCTTCAAGTCGGGGCATGCACTGAATAACGCGCTGCTGCGTGAGCTGCTCGCGGATGAACACGCGTGGGAATTTGTCACGTTTGATAATGTTGAAGATGCCCCGGCGTCATTGCGCCTGCATGCTGCATAGGTAATACCTGTGCTGATCATGCGTCTGTTGCTGATTCTGATCACACTGATGCTGGTGTTGTCCGGCGGCATGTATATTTTTACGCGCAATCGGCGCTACCTTACCTTCGCATGGCAAACAGTGCGCTTCACGGCATTGCTGTTGCTGGTGTTCGTCCTGCTGTTTGTGCTGGAGCGTTATGTGCTGGTGGCGTGGCGGGTATTCATGTAGCTCTCCGGCTGCCAGTTGCTAGTCTTTCTTTTGAGAAAACTTTTCCAGCGCCTGCTTGAGGGGTGAGTCAGCCAGGCTGGCACTTAGTTCATGCAGCTGCTGTTGTGCCTCCTCGGTCAGAATGCGGGGCGTGTGTTTTTTTGGGGGAGGGGCGTAGCCAACTTGCACCCTGACCCTGATTCCGCTAACCTCGCAGCCACTGTCCTGAAGTTTGCTGACTATTTCAGGCGCAAGCTGGCGCAATTTCGCGGCGAGCGTGCCGTTGTTTGCAGCGATGTGAAGCGTGCCTTGACGCAGTCCTGTCACCTGGCAGGATTGCGCGAAATAAGGCGGCGCTGCATGGCAAAAGTGTTGCTGCAACTCCATCAGTGTTTGCGCGGTGTCGAGCAGAGAGCGCAATTGCGGATCGTCGCTCATCAGGGATTTTAAACGTTGGGTCACAGGCCGATGATCACTTATAAATAAGGAGGAAGCATGAATGTTATTCTAGTTTCCAATCGATGGGCAGCATCCCGCAGCATATATTTGGGTGGCAGGCATTTTGCGTTGTTGCTGCTGTTGTTATTCGGGTTGATGGCCATCGTGGTAATCGGTGTGCAATTTGCCTTGCTGCGTTTTGCGCCGGATGATTTGGCCCTTGTGTTAAAAAGCCGCATGCCAGTTCAGCTAAACCGGCAGGTTTATGAACGCGGCAGCCTGGATACGCTGGCCATCAAGCTGGGCGAGATGCAGGCGCGCGTGCAGCGTCTGGATGCGCTGGGCGGTCGCCTGGTAAAACTGACGGGCCTGAAGCCATCTGAGTTTCAGTTCGATCAGCCCCCCGCGCAGGGCGGACCACTGGTTTCCCTGGGTTCGATGTCATCCGCCGGTTTGGCGCAGCAACTGGATGCGTTGACACGAGTGGTAGCCGACAGATCCGATAAGCTGGTGGCGCTGGAAACATTGCTGATGCAGAATCAGTTGAGCCAGGCGCTGTTGCCGTCAAGCGCCCCGGTAAGTGATGTGATGTATACCTCCAATTTCGGCTGGCGGCTGGATCCTTTCACGGGCAGGAGCGCCATGCATGAAGGCGTCGATTTTATGGCGGAGGCTGGCACCTCTATTCTGGCTTCGGCGGGCGGGGTGGTGGTGTATGCAGATACTCATCCCCAGTATGGTAATATGGTCGAAATCGATCATGGCAACGATATTGTGACGCGTTATGCGCATGCGTCGAAGCTGCTGGTCAAAGTGGGGCAGGTGGTGCGACGCGGCGACAAGATTGCCGAGGTTGGCAGCACCGGGCGTTCCACGGGGAATCATTTGCATTTTGAGGTTCGTTATAAGGGTATTGCGCAGAATCCTGTGCGCTTCCTGCAAGCCGGTTAGTTGAATTAAGCAAATAATTGATTGTTAAAATTTATAAGGGTGAGAGGGTTTTAAGCCACCTCGCCCGGTGGTTGAGAAAACATGATTTCAAAAGCGCTAAAAAGTATTTTCGGTAGTCGTAACGATCGCTTGCTCAAGCAATATCGCGTTACAGTCAAAGAGATTAACAGCCTGGAAGCCGACATCGCGAAACACAGCGATGAGCAGTTGCGCGAAAAAACCGAGATTTTCCGGCAACGGTATGCCAAGGGCGAAACGCTGGATGCGTTGCTGCCGGAGGCGTTTGCCGTGGTGCGAGAGGCCAGTTCGCGCGCGCTGGGGATGCGTCACTACGATGTGCAGATGATAGGCGGGATGGTGCTGCATTACGGCAAGATCGCTGAAATGCGCACCGGCGAAGGGAAAACGTTGATGGCGACCTTGCCGGTTTATCTGAATGCGATTACCGGTCGCGGCGTGCATGTGGTCACGGTGAACGATTACCTGGCGGCGCGTGATGCCGCGTGGATGGGCAGGCTGTACCGGTTTCTGGGGTTGTCGGTCGGTGTGATCGTGTCGCAGATGCCCTCGGAAGAGAAGCAGTCTGCCTATGCGTCAGACATCACTTACGGCACCAACAACGAATTCGGCTTTGATTACCTGCGCGACAATATGGCGACACATATGAGTGAACGCTTTCAGCGCAAGCTGAACTTCGCCATCGTGGACGAGGTGGACTCGATCCTGATCGACGAAGCGCGCACCCCGCTGATTATTTCCGGGCAGGCTGAAGGTGATGTCAATGTTTACCTGAAAATCAATGAGCTGGTGAAGCAGCTGGTGCGCCAAACCGAGGAGGACGGCCCGGGCGACTACTCGGTAGACGAAAAAAATCATCAGATTCTGCTCTCCGAAATCGGTCATGAGCACGCTGAAAATATTCTCACCGAAGCGGGCCTTCTGCCGCCGAATGGCAGTCTGTATGATGCCGCGAACATTTCCCTGATCCACCATCTGTACGCTGCCTTGCGCGCGCATTCGTTGTATCACAGGGACCAGCATTATGTGGTGCAGGACGATGAAGTGGTTATCGTGGATGAGCATACGGGTCGACTGATGTCGGGACGACGCTGGTCGGACGGTCTGCATCAGGCTGTCGAGGCAAAAGAAGGGGTGGAGATCAAGAAGGAAAATCAGACACTGGCCTCGATCACGTTCCAGAACTACTTCCGCATGTACAACAAGTTAGGCGGCATGACCGGGACTGCGGATACCGAAGCCTACGAATTCCAGCAAATCTACAATCTGGAAACGGTCATCATTCCGCCCAACCGGCCAACGATCCGCCGCGACATGATGGACAAGGTGTATCTGACTGCGATGGAAAAATATCGCGCGGTGATAGTCGACATCAAGGATTGCTATGAACGCGGACAGCCGGTGCTGGTGGGTACCACTTCCATCGAGAATTCCGAACTGCTGTCGCATCTGCTGGAAAAAGAAAAGCTGCCGCATCAGGTGCTCAACGCCAAGCAGCATGCACGCGAAGCGGAAATCGTGGCCCAGGCCGGGCAGCCCAAAATGGTGACGATTGCAACAAACATGGCGGGACGCGGCACTGACATCGTGCTGGGCGGCAGTATCGAGAATCAAATCGAGCTGATCCGTGAGGACAAAAATCTGGACGACGCGGCAATCGACGCGCGCATTGCACAACTGAAAGATGAATGGAAGCTGGTGCATGAGCAGGTGCTGAAAAGCGGCGGTCTGCACATCATCGGTACGGAACGCCATGAGTCGCGGCGCGTGGATAACCAGCTGCGCGGTCGTTCAGGTCGTCAGGGCGATCCGGGATCAAGCCGTTTTTATCTGTCGCTGGAAGATCCGCTGTTGCGTATTTTTGCATCCGATCGGGTTGCTGCGATCATGAACAAGTTCAAGTTGCCGGAAGGTGAGGCGATCGAGCACGTGTGGGTGACACGCGCGATCGAGAATGCACAGCGCAAGGTTGAGGCGCGCAACTTCGATATGCGCAAGCAGATACTCGAATACGACGACGTGGCCAACGATCAGCGCAAGGTAATCTATCAGCAGCGAACCGAGTTGCTGGAAAGCGACGACATCTCCGAAACCGTCGAGGGGATGCGTGACAGTGTGCTGGACGACACCATCAGTCAATACATCACGCCGCACAGCATGGAAGAGCAGTGGGATGTGGCCAGCCTTGAAAAAGTGCTCGCCGCTGAGTTTCAACTGGAATTGCCGCTGGCAAAGTGGCTGGATGAAGACAAGAGCCTGAACGAAGCAGGTTTGCGCACGCGCGTTTGCGAATATGCAAAGCAGGTGTATCAGGCCAAAGTGGAAGTGGCAGGAAGTGATGCGATGCATCACTATGAGCGCGCCATCATGCTGCAAAGCGTGGATATGCACTGGCGCGAACATCTGTCTGCGCTGGATCATTTGCGACAGGGCATACACCTGCGAGGTTATGCACAAAAGAATCCCAAGCAGGAATACAAGCGCGAAGCCTTCGAGTTGTTTTCGATGATGCTGGATGTGATCAAGCGCGAAGTCACCCAGGTTTTAATGGCTGTTCAGGTGCGCAACGAAGCGGAAATCGAACAAGTGGAGGCGGCGCCGCAAATTGGCAATGTACAGTATCATCATGCCGATTATGAAGAAGCGCTGGCTCAGGATGTCGACGCGGAGGGTGAAGAACATCAGCCGTTTGTACGCGACGGGAAAAAAATCGGGCGAAATGATCCATGCCCATGTGGTTCCGGTAAAAAATACAAGCAGTGTCATGGACAATTGAGTTAACAGACCAAAGGAGAATGCAATGTCATTAGTGATCGATACGCTGCGCACCTCGCCGGTGACGGAAGAGCTGAGTGAGGCAGAAGTGGAAATTCTGGCTGAGCTGTTTAAAGTTCAGGACTACAAGGCCGGTGACATCATTGTTCAGCCCAAGGATGCGCAACCCGACAATCTGTACATTCTGGCCTCTGGCGATATCGAGGTAAAGCTTGAAAGCGGTGGCGAAGAGTCTACCGTCCACGTGCTCAAACCGGGGGACTTGGCGGGGATGATTACGTTCGCCGGCGGCGCCGCATCACAGATCAGCGCGACGCTGTATGCGATTGGTCCGACCAAAGTGCTGAGCATGCCGAGGCTTAAGTTTGAATCGCTGCTCAATTCTCATCCCAAACTGGTCTATCACGTGATGCGCGGCATCATCCGCAATATGCATGGCATCGTGCGGCGCGTGAACAGCGAATCAGCAGAGCTTGCGAATTACATTTACAAGACCGGCGGCCGTTACTAAGGAGTAAATTTGATGCCGGTTAATCTGAATCCGCCCGTGGCGGCGCTGCCCGTTGCGGGCGTATCTCTGGGGTTTGCACAAGCCAATATCAAGCGCGAGAATCGCAAGGATTTACTCGTGATCGGACTATGCGGAGGGGCTAGGGTCGCCGGGGTGTTCACAAAAAATCGTTTTTGTGCGGCGCCTGTGATCGTGGCTCGTGAACACCTGGCAACGGGGAACAGCATACGTGCGCTGGTGGTCAACACAGGCAACGCCAATGCAGGAACCGGCGACCAGGGTCTGGCGGATGCGCAGAGTACTTGCGCGGCACTGGCCGGATTGCTGGGCTGCCAGGCCACGCAGATACTGCCGTTCTCCACCGGCGTGATCATGGAGCCGTTGCCGGTCGCGAAAATCGCAGCAGGGCTGCCTGCTGCCGTGGCGAATATGAGCGAGGATAACTGGCTCAATGCGGCAGAAGCGATCATGACGACCGACATCGTTGCCAAGGCGATTTCCAGACAGGTCATCATCGACGGGGTGACTGTCACGATTACCGGTATCGCCAAAGGTTCCGGCATGATTCATCCGAACATGGCTACCATGCTGGGTTACATCGCCACCGATGCGGGTCTCTCGCAGCCTCTATTGCAGCAACTGGTGACCGAGGCGGCGAACCGTTCATTCAACTGCATCACCGTGGATGGCGACACATCCACCAATGACTCGCTGATGTTGATTGCTACCGGCAAGTCACTTTTGCCCGAAATCACTTCAGTCGACAGCACCGCCTATGGCGCCTTGCTGGATGCCATCAGCGAGGTGGCGATCTATCTGGCGCAGGCCATCGTGCGTGACGGCGAGGGTGCGACCAAGTTCATCACCATTAAAATCGAAGGCGGGCGTGATGAGGATGAGTGCAGGAAAATCGGCTACGCCATCGCGCATTCGCCGCTGGTCAAGACCGCGTTCTTCGCATCCGACCCCAATCTCGGACGCATACTTGCCGCGATCGGCTATGCGGGCGTCGATGACCTGGACGTGGCAGCGCTTCAGCTTTATCTTGACGATGTGCTGGTTGCCGAACACGGTGGCCGCGCATCGAGCTACAGCGAAGCAGACGGTCAGCGCGTGATGCAGCAGTCCGATATCACCATTCGCGTGGTGCTTAATCGTGGCGGCGTGAATGCGACCCTGTGGACCTGCGACTTTTCTTACGATTACGTCAAGATCAACGCCAGCTACCGCAGCTGAACTTGTTGCGCGGCAAAGCTGTCATGGACAAACTCGATCAATTCCTCACCCGTGCAGAAGGGCTGTTGTCCCGTCTGGAAGGCATCCTGCCAGGTTCACAGGTCAAAGAACCCGACTGGCAGGCGGCGGCAGCCTTTCGCTGGGATCATAGCCAGCGCACCCTGCACCCGGTTGCAAATTTTCAGCGTATCGCGTTATCCGACCTGCTCGGCATCGACGATCAGAAACGGCGCATCGGGCAGAACACGCTTCAGTTTGTAAAAGGCGGCACGGCGAACAACGTGCTGCTCTCCGGCGCGCGCGGCACCGGCAAGTCGTCTCTGGTGAAAGCGTTGTTGAATGAATATTCCGCAAGCGGCTTGCGCGTGATCCAGATCGACAAGCTGGGGCTGGTTGACCTGCCGCTGATCGTGGGTCTGGTACAGGGCAGGTCTGAGCGCTTCATCCTGTATTGCGATGACCTGTCATTCAATGCGGATGAGGCAGGCTACCAGACGCTGAAAGCCGCGCTCGACGGCGATCTGGTAGCGTTCTCCGATAATCTCCTGATCTACGCCACCTCGAATCGCCGCCACCTGATGCCGGACTACATGTCTGACAATCTGGCGAGCAAATCTGTCGGCGATGAAATCCATCCGGCGGAGGCTATAGAGGAAAAAGTCTCGTTATCCGAACGATTCGGGCTGTGGATTTCCTTCTACCCGTTCAGTCAGGACGAATATCTGGCGATCGCCTGCCGCTGGCTGGAACACCACGGCTGGCAGCAGGGCATGACCGATGAAGTGCGGCGTGCTGCGCTGCAATGGTCGCTGTCGCGCGGCTCGCGCAGCGGACGCGTGGCGGGGCAGTTTGCGAAGGACTGGTGCGGTCGTTCGTCATTCCGGGCTTGACCCGGAATCCAGTTAAAACCAACACCGCCAGTCTGCCCCCGGCGAAGTTGCTTTTGATCTGGTTTTAATATTTTAGGTGTGGCATTGAATAATTCGATAGAAAAAACCAACGTGATCGAGGTCGCGGCAGCGGTATTAGAGAAATCGGACGGCACTTTCCTGCTGGCGCAGCGCCCCGCAGGCAAGCCATGGGCGGGCTACTGGGAGTTCCCGGGCGGCAAAATTGAGGCAGGCGAGACGGCGCACGATGCCTTGGTTCGCGAACTGAAAGAGGAACTGGGAATAGAGGTCGTGACCGCCTATCCCTGGATCACACGCGTTTTCAACTATCCGCATGCCACGGTGCGCCTGAGTTTTTTTCGGGTCACCGGGTGGCGCGGCGAGTTGTATCCGCATGAGGGACAGCAGTTCGCCTGGCAGAGGGCGGGCGAGGTGACCGTCACCCCCGTGTTGCCGGCCAATGCGCCTGTTCTGCGGGCGCTGGAGCTGCCGTCTTTGTATGCGATCAGCAATGCAGCGGAGCTGGGTGTGGAAGCGTTTCTGGCAAGGCTGCAAGCAAGGCTTGATGCAGGGTTGCGGCTGATTCAGTTGCGCGAGAAAAATCTTGCCCGCGATGAGCTGCGCGAACTGGCGCGGCGTGTCGTGGCAATGGCGCATGCCAGCGGCGCGAAGGTGCTAATCAACGGTGATGTGACGCTGGCGCAGCAGGTCGGTGCGGACGGTGTGCAACTGACGTCAAGCCAGCTTGCCGGGTGCGCTGAGCGCCCTGGCGTGGCGTGGTGCGCGGCTTCCTGTCATTCTGCAGAGGAGTTGCTTCATGCACAAAGGCTGGGCTGCGATTTTGCGGTGTTGAGTCCGGTGCTGCCGACCAGGAGCCATCCGGGCGCCGCAACCCTGGGGTGGGAGAGCTTTGCAGCTCTGGCGGCAGGCTCATCCATCCCTGTGTATGCGCTGGGTGGGCTCACTGATGCCGACATGATCACTGCCTGGCGGCAGGGGGCTCATGGGGTTTCACTGCTGCGTCAGGCCTGGTAAGGCGGCTGACTGAATTCCTGTTCATCTTCAGGGAGGGCTACGCGGAACTCTTCGTCCGCCCATTTTCCAAGGTCTATCATCTTGCATCGCTCGCAGCAAAACGGGCGGAAAGGGTTTTTGGTATCCCAGAGGGATTCCCGGCCGCAGTGCGGGCAGGTGACAAGAGGCGCTGATTTGGAGGTGTTCACGATGTGAGGGTGCAAAAAGTCAGGTCGAATGGCACGTCTTGTTCAAACAGTGAGGTTTTTGCTTCATAGTTGGCGGCGATGAAGCGAATATTGATCGCATACTTGTTGGCGCCGAGCTCCGGGATGCAGGCCAAATCCGAACGTAAACTGACGCGCAGCAAGAGTGCGGCCCGCCCGCCCTGCATCTGCTGGAAGGTACCTCGATGAGCGGTGAAACTGATTTTCCGGCCATTCTCGCGTAACAGGTTCAGCAACATATTGATCGCCGTGCTGATCGGCAGCAGGGGAGAGAGCCATTCTTTCAGGTTTGCGCGGCGCAGGCTGGCCGGTTGCTGCTGCCAGTAATGATAGGATGGCAGGTCGAACTGGCAAGTGCCGCCCGGCATGCTGGCGCGTTGCTTGATACCCATCAGCCATTCGTTCTCGCGCAGTATCATGCCAGCCTTTCCGGTCATGGCGAGCAGGTTAGCCGCGGCTTGTTCAAGCTCGTTCAAGACGCTATCCAGTGCCTGTTCAGAAATGGCAGGATTATTGTGCAGGCTGGCTAGCGCACGCTTCTGTCGTTCCAGTTCCTGTAATAATTCAGATTTGAGGTCGGGGCGGCTGGCGACTTCATGAATTTCAAAGAGCGTCGTGAGCGCAACATGGTGTTCCATGCTGAGTTCGCAGTCCAGGAAATAATTCATGCGCGCGAACAAATCCTCAAGTCGCAACCAGGTGCGTACCTTTTCATTGAGCGGGAATTCGTAACTGATCACGTCGTTATTGCCTGGTATACAATTAAAATAGTTATTAGGGACGGAAGATATATTGAATATCAGCCCGCCGTCAAATGGTTGTTGCTTATGCCCAGATAGTATCGATGCAAGGCGGCTACCTGATTCTTCAAATCATCGCATGCACCGTCATTCTGAATGACGTCATCCGCACGTGCCAGGCGTTCCGATTGGGGTAGCTGCAGCGCGATAATTGCACGGATTTCCGGTTCTGTTAGCCCGCTGCGCTGCATGACACGCGCAATCTGGTTTTGTCCGGTGCAATCAACCAGTAATACGCGCTGAACCAGTTTCAAAAATTCCGGGCACTCCAGCAGCAAGGGTGCCATCAGGATGATGTAGGGTGCGCTGCTGTCGGCCAGCAGCCGTGTTTCGCACAGATCCAGTATCAGCGGATGCAGGATATTTTCCAGCTTGCGCCTGGCATCGGCATCGGCAACGATCAGCTGGCGCATCCGGGCGCGATCCAGCGCCCCCGCGGGCGTGAGGTAAGCTGCACCAAAGGCGGCCCGGACTGGCGGTATGGCCTGTCCGCCGGCCCGGGTTAGCTGATGCGAGATCAAATCCGCGTCGATGATGACAGCGCCCAGCTCTTCAAACAGTCGTGCGACAGTGCTTTTCCCGCAACCTATTCCGCCGGTCAGACCTATGCACAGTGTTTTGTGAGTTGAGCCAGTCATAGGCCGGGCCGATGGGGCGATCATTGTGCCAGCAGTTGCAGATAATTTTGCGTCAGTGTTTGTCCCCAGAACAGTGCGATCAGGCCGCCGCCCGCCAGATAAGGGCCGAACGGGATAGGGATGTCGCGGCCGCGTTTGACTGCAACGATCAGGGTGATGCCGATAACCGCGCCGACCAGCGATGACAGGATGATGATCAGCGGCAGCAATTGCCAGCCCAGCCATGCACCCAGGGCGGCTAGCAGTTTGAAATCGCCGTAACCCATGCCCTCCTTGCCGGTGGCAAGCTTGAACAGCCAGTACACTGCCCAGAGCGCGATATAGCCTGCGATTGCGCCGAGCACCGCATCATGCAGCGTGGTGAACGTACCGTAAAGATTGAAAAGCAGCCCGATCCAGATCAGCGGCAGCGTGATGTCGTCCGGCAGCAACTGTGTATCGAAGTCTATCGCGGTGAGGGCGAGCAGAGCCCATATAAGCAGAATTGCGCCAACGGCGGCCAGTCCGAATCCGAAATGCCAGGCCGCAAATCCGCACAGGATTCCGCTGATGGCCTCGATGACCGGATAGCGCAAAGAAATGGCGGCGCCACAGCCACGGCACTTGCCGCGCAACAGCAGGTAACTCAGGACAGGGATGTTTTCCAGCGCGCTGATGGCGTGATGGCAATGCGGACAGGCGGAGCGGGGCGTCAGGAGATTATAGGGTTCGCCTGGTGCGGTTTCTTCACCGCGCAGCTCGGCGCACTGCGCATGCCAGTCCCGTTCCAGCATTTTTGGTAAACGATGGATCACCACGTTCAGAAAACTGCCGACCAGCAAACCTAAAACAGCGCACACACCGGTAAATATGAGCGGCGACGATTCGAGAAGTTGGAATAATTCAGACATGTCGGATTGAGGATTGAGGATTGAAGATTGAGGAGTGGGGATTGAGGGAAAGTCAAAAGCGGAGCGCTGATTCTTACTCGATCCACATTCCTCGTTCCTCAATCCTGTTTTAAACGACCTGGCCCATTTTGAATATAGGCAGATACATCGCGATGACCATGCCGCCGATCAATGTGCCGAGCACCACCATGATGATAGGCTCCATCAGGCTGGACAGCGCTTCGACGGCATCATCCACTTCGGCTTCGTAAAAGTCGGCAACCTTGGAGAGCATGGCATCCAGTGAGCCGGCTTCTTCACCGATAGACACCATCTGGATCACCATGCTGGGGAAAACCTCGGTGTTTTGCATGGCTGAAGTCAGACTGTTGCCGGTACTGACTTCGCGCTGAATGCTCTTGGTGGCATCAAAATACACGGCATTGCCCGCCGCCCCAGCAACCGAATTGAAGGCTTCGACCAGCGGTACGCCGGCCGCAAACATGGTGGAAAGTGTGCGGCTCCAGCGCGCGATGGTGGCCTTCCTGATCAGCTCGCCAAATACGGGCAATTTGAGCAGCAGTCTGTCCATGAAATGCTGCATGGGTCTGCTGCGTTTCCAGAAATAGAAGAACGTATACAGTCCGCCGCCTATGCCGCCAAAAATAGCCCACCAATAGGAGACAAAGAAATCGGAAATAGCCATGATAAAAAGCGTCGGGGCGGGCAAGTCTGCGCCGAAGCTTGAGAACAGTTCCTTGAATGCAGGGATCACGAAAATCATGATCACGGCGGTGATGATGAAGGCAACGACGATAATGGAAACCGGGTAGAACAGGGCTGATTTGATTTTGCTCTTGATGGCCAGAATCTTTTCCTGATAGGTTGCCAGGCGCTCGAGCAGGCTGTCCAGAATACCCGCAGACTCACCCGCACCGATCAGATTGCAGTACAGATCATCGAAATACAGGGGATGTTTTTTAAAGGCTTGTTGCAGGCTGCTGCCGGTTTCAATATCGGTCTTGATGGAAAACAGCAGTTTCGATACGGAAGGATTGTGGTGTCCCTTGCCCACGATGTCGAATGATTGCAGCAGCGGTACGCCGGCTTTTAGCATGGTGGCAAGTTGCCGGGTGAACAGGGTGATATCTTTTTGGGTGATCGCCTTTGAACTGCTGCGCGTGCGTTTGATCTTGGTGGCGTTGATGCCCTGGCGACGCAGCTGGGCGGACAAGTTGGCTACGCCAACTGAGCGCGTCTCGCCTTTGACGAATTTGCCGGATTTGTCTTTCCCTTCCCAGCTATAGGTATATTCTTTCGGTTTGGTGGGTGCGACAGCCATAAGGTATCCTCTGAGTTGCTGTTGGTCGGCATCATGCCGAGCTTTCAGTCTCTTGTAAAGCGGATGAAATGGGGAGTGGTAAGTAGTGAGTGGGGTAAGTTTTGCCACGATCTACTCATGACTGAGCGTAGCGGTCGCTGCTTTAGCTGCGGGTACCGCACGGCCCACCCCTTGCGAGTGCTCCACTCACCGCTGATTAATTTGTGGAAAAAGGCGGACTACCTTGACGATGCGATCCTGAGTCTGGATGATTTCGATAGGGTAGCCGGCAATTTTCAGGCTGGTGCCGGTTTCCGGAATATCTTCGAGATGATCGAGTATCAGGCCGTTGAGTGTTTTTGCGCTGTCCAGCGGCAGATGCAAACCCA
>DFWZ01000002.1:52845-59932 GCA_002381565.1 Gallionella sp. UBA4121 | reverse complement strand
AGGTGCTGGTACACATCATGCAACCTGCCACCCGCGCCTATTACAATCTCGAAGAACTGTGGAGCAAGGCTCAAGCCGCACGTCCCAAGCTGGCGCAGTTGCCCGATTCCGAATAAGCATGAAGCTGCTGATCGTAACCGTCGGGCACAAGATGCCTGACTGGATCACGACGGGCTTCAACGAGTACGCTAAGCGCATGCCGAGGGAAGTAAAAATAGAGCTGCTGGAAATCAGGCCAGAGCCGCGCACGACGGGCAAAACCACCCAGCAGATCATGGAAGCCGAGGCCCAGCGCATCCTGAACGCGCTGCCGCAGACCTGCCGCCGCATTGCGCTGGATGAACACGGAGCCACGCCGACCACCCGGCAACTTTCAGCACAGATGAAAGACTGGATGAGTGAAGGACGCGATGTAGCGTTCATCATCGGTGGCGCGGATGGCCTGCATGATTCGGTAAAACAGGCAGCCGGACAGCTGATGGCCTTGTCCGCATTCACCCTGCCGCACGCATTTGTACGGGTATTGCTAGCGGAACAGTTGTATCGTGCATATAGCCTGATGCACAATCACCCTTACCATCGAGAATAGAGCCAATGTCATGAGCATCATGCAACCACGCATCTACCTTGCCTCACAGAGTCCGCGCCGTCGCGAATTGCTCAAGCAGATCGGCATTCGTTTTGAGCTCCTGCTGTTGCGAACGGATTCACGCCGTCACGCTGATGTGGATGAAGCGCCTTACCCTGGCGAGGCCCCGGAGGTTTATGTGCAGCGCCTCAGCCGGGGAAAGGCACAGCTCGGCTTTGATGCACTGCAATTACGCCATTTGCCGCCGCATCCGGTATTGGCCGCCGACACCACGGTCACGCTGGACGGCAAAATATTTGGCAAGCCGCATCATGCTGATCAGGCGGCAACAATGCTGCGCGAACTATCCGGCCGAGAGCATCAGGTGCTGACTGCGGTCGCAATCGCGATGGGAAGTCATATTGAAGTACTGCTTTCAAGCTCCACGGTGCGTTTTACCAAACTCAGCGAAGCGCGCATCCATCGCTATCTGCAAACCCACGAATACGCTGACAAGGCCGGCGGTTACGCCATTCAGGGCCAGGCTGGCGCATTCATCGAACACATCAATGGCAGCTATTCCGGCGTAATGGGCTTACCCTTGTTTGAAACCGCCCAACTCCTGCAACGCTTTAATTACCCGACCCCATAGCGATGCACCCATCACTTTGACGACCTTAAATTCATGAGCGAAGAAATACTGATCAATGTCACCCCGCAGGAAACCCGTGTCGCGGTCATGCAACTGGGTGTGGTGCAGGATCTGCACATCGAACGCAGCAGCAATCGCGGGATTGCCGGCAATGTTTATCTCGGTCGCATCAAACGCGTCCTGCCCGGCATGCAGTCAGCATTTATCGACATCGGTCTTGAGCGCTCTGCATTCCTGCATGTGGCAGACATCTGGGAAAACAGCAACGAGAACGCCAAGCCCATCGAAAAAATATTGTTTGAGGGTCAGAACCTGCTGGTTCAGGTCATCAAGGAGCCGATCGGCAGCAAGGGGGCGCGTCTCACCACACAACTGAGCTTCGCCGGACGACTGCTGGTATTCCTCCCGCAGGAAATGCGCATCGGTGTATCGCAACGTATCGAGGGGGTCGAGCAGCGTGATGCCCTGCGCGCCAAATTGCAGGCCATTTTGCCCAGCGAACATCAGGGCGGTTACATCATCCGCACCATGGCAGAAACCAAGGATGATGAGCATTTTGCAACAGATATCGTCTACCTGGACAAGCTCTGGAGCAACCTGCAAACAGCGGCCAAAACGGCCAGTGCGCCGCAACTGCTGTATCAGGAGCTGGATATCAGCCTGCGCGTGTTGCGCGACTTTGTGTGTCAGGACACCACACGCATTCTGGTCGATTCACGCAGCACCCACAAAAAAATGCTGGAATTTGCCGAAAATTACAATGCCGATGCTGCGCAATTGCTCGAACACTACCTGGGTGTAAGGCCGCTGTTCGACCTCTATAACATCGAGGAAGAAATCGAACGCGCCCTGTCCAAGCGCGTAGACCTGAAATCAGGCGGCTATCTGATCATCGACCAGACTGAAGCGCTGACCACCGTGGACGTCAATACGGGCGGCTTTGTCGGCGTGCGCAATTTTGATGACACCATCTTCAAGACGAACCTGGAAGCCACTCAGGTCATAGCCCGTCAACTGCGTTTACGCAATCTCGGCGGCATCATCATCTGCGACTTCATCGACATGGACAACCTGCAACATCGCGATACGGTGCTGGAGGAATTCAAGAAAGCGCTGGCGCGTGACCATACACGCATCAGCGTCAATAATTTCTCCCCGCTGGGGCTGGTCGAAATGACCCGCAAGCGCACCCGCGAGAGCCTGGCGCACGTACTTTGCGAACCCTGCCCTACCTGCCGCGGACGCGGCGAAGTCAAGACGGCACAGACTGTGTGTTATGAAATACTGCGAGAAATTGTCCGCGAAGCACGTCAGTTTGATGCACGCGAATATCGTATCCTGGCTTCACAACAAGTCATCGACTTATTTCTCGAAGAGGAATCGCAAGCCCTGGCAGGACTCTCCGACTTCATCGGCAAACCAATCTCGATGCTGGTAGAAAGTCAGTACAATCAGGAGCAATACGACGTGATCCTGATGTAATTTTTACATAATTGTAAGCTTTACGTAAGCAATGATCACTGCTAGAATCCGCCGGGTGCCTGACGTGGCGCACGGCAGACATACCCCCACTGCAATACGACAGCAGTCCTGTACAGGCGCTGCATGAACCGTATTGCCGGCGACGATCCCCTGTTCGTAACCGAAGACACCCCATGCCGGGCAACACCAGCTTACACGCTCGCCTGAAAACACCCCGTCAGCCAGCGCCGGAGTTGCAAACGTCTTATGGATGAGCGCTGTGTAAAAGCGGATGTTCAATTAATCTCGTAGTTTTTAATGGAGAAGCAAATGCTGTTGAATAAAAAAATATTGGCCATTTCCTGTTTGGCGATGATTGTTGCCGCTCCGACTTTTGCTGAAGAAGTGATGCTTGAAGAAGAAGTCACCTCCGCTCTCGCGGAAAAGACCGGGCTTTCCGGTAACGTGACGCTGATCAGCAATTATGTCTATCGCGGCATATCACAAACAGCCGGTAGCGCAACTCCTCAGGGCGGCGTTGATTATGCGTTTGAAAACAATTTTTACATCGGCGCATGGGCTTCCGGAGTCAGTATTTTTCGGAACCTGTACACGCAGACCGGTGGCGTTGAAGGTGCGCCGAACTCCAGATATGAACTGGATACTTACGCAGGTTACAAGAACCATGTCGGCAATATTGGCTACGACATCGGCTATTTGCGTTACAATTTCCCCGGCAACTACCCCGGCACCAAGGCCGACACCGATGAAATTTACGGCGAGCTGAAGTACAAAATAATTGCCGCAAAATACTCCTACAGCCTGGGCAATACCTTTGCCAATCCACAGACAAGAGGCACCAACTATTTTGAACTGAACGCGCTTTACCCTGTCGAGTCGGCAGGCGTGGCGCTTGGCGCTCATTATGGCAAACAAACCTATAAAGGCGTGGGCGCCATCAATGCAAACGGTGAGAGTTTCAGTTACAGTGATTACAAGTTAAGCGTAACCAAGGAGTTTATGGAAAAGTATGAAGTTTCTCTGGCTTACAGCAAAACCAATGCGACAGCGGCTTACACCGCGCTTGGCCGCAATCTTGGCAAAGGCGCCTTCATTGCCTCGGTAACTCGGATGTTCTAAGCGAACCTGGCTGAACTCATCAAAACCTCGGCGTACCCCGAGGTTTTTTTTACCTTAAAGATGGCAATTCGACTTCCAGCCGCCACCGCGCACCCTGCGATAAGGGTCTGAGATGAGGGTTATTTGCCTGCCAGCAGAGTTTCCGGGTCTACTTTACTGCCGATTACCGCCACCACCTTGTGGCGGGATTGAGCCCCCTGTTTGAGTTCCACCTGACGCAGGGGAACATCAAACAACCCGCCGAGATACTTCAACAAGGCCTCGTTGGCGCGCCCTTCGATTGGAGGAGCCGCCAGTTTCAACTTGAGGGCATCGCCGTGTAATCCGGTGATTTCACTGCGCTTCGCGCCAGGCTGCACATGCAAGGTCAACGTTATAACGTCCTCGCTGCGGCGATACCACCCTGCCATTAACAAGACGCTCGCATAGCGACACGTTCGTCTCCTCGCCCCCCGGGAGAGGATTGAGGTGAGGGAACAGACATGAAAAGCCACCACTCTACAGATAAGCGCTTAACATGCATGTTAAAACAACCTTGACGCGACACGCTCCAGCATACCGACCGGCACAATCAGCATCAGCTGACAAATGATCAGCAGCAGCATGGAAGACAAATCCACACTGCCCAGCATCGGCACGATGCGTCGCAACGGTTGCAGGAACCGGTATGTGATAGCATTGAGCACCGACGAAACAGGGGTGTGCGGATTGACCCAGGACAAAATGGCCTGCGCAAAAACGGCACCCATCAGCAGATACAGACTGATGGTCAGCAGTTTGACCAACGCCAACACCAGCAAACCCGCCAGCGGGAAAAAGTGGCCGGTATAGCCTTCTATCCACATCACGCTGGCCAGATAAATGGTTTCCACCAGCCAGGCTGCCAGCAGCGTCGCGCTATCGAACCCCCAGAGGGCGCGAATATAACGGCGCGCGCGCAACACCAGAAAATCGGTGAACACCATGACAAATTCGCCTATCGGATTGCGCAACGGCGCACGCAACCATTGCAGATGAAAACGTAACAGCAGGATCGCCGCGAACGATTGCAAAATGACATTCAACAAGAACAACAGCGCTTCGTTCAACATTATGCCCGCCCCAGTTCATCGCCCATTTCACGCGAACGGGCATCCGCTGCCAGGGCTGCCTGCACCAGATGCTCGGCCACCCGATTGTCGGCCAGACTCAGCAAGGCGCGTTCGGTCGTGCCATTCTTGGAAGTGACACGCTCGCGCAACACGCTGACGGGCTCCGAACTTTCGGCCGCCAATTTGCTACCGCCCAGGAAAGTGGCCACGCTCAAACGACGCGCATCATCTGCGCTAAAACCCAACTTGATTGCAGCCTGCTGCAAGGCTTCGATCAGATAAAACACATAAGCCGGACCGCTGCCGGAAATGGCCGTCACCGCATCCAACATCGCCTCGTCCTGCAACCACAGTGTCTCGCCTACCGCCGCCAGAATGTTCTGCGCCTGTTCTCTCGCCTCGCGACTGACCGCAGGCAGCGCATACAGACCCGTCATGCCGCTCCGGATCAGCGCGGGGGTGTTGGGCATGGCGCGCACCACGGCCTGACTGCCAGACCAGCGCGCCAGATCGACCGCACGGATACCTGCGGCGATGGAGATCAAGAGCTGCCCGGTGAGCTGCGGTGCCAGCTGTTGCACCACTTCACGCAACTGTTGCGGCTTGACCGCGAATACGATGACCTGGCTATCCGCCACGCCCTCCATCAGGGTGTCCACTGCCCGAACCGCAAAATCGCGGTGCAGACGTGCGCGATTTTCCGTATTGATTTCCACCACGCTGATCTGCGCGGCTGCAAAACCCTGACCCAACAAACCGCCGATCAGCGCGGTCGCCATGTTGCCGCCGCCGATAAAACAAATCTTCATACCATCCCTTCCTGATAAATGCGGTTGCCGAAAATGGCCGAACCGATGCGCACCATGGTCGCACCTTCAGCAATTGCGGCAGTAAAATCATGCGACATGCCCATGGACAAGGTATCGAGCTTAAAGCCCTGCCGGTTCAATTGCCGGTACAGCTCGCCTACCCGTGCAAACGCGGCACGCTGGACTGCGATCTCGCAGCTTGCCGCAGGCACCGCCATCAGTCCGCGCAAAGTCAGGTTGGGCAGACCTGCTATCTCTTGCGCCAAATCAGCGACCTCATCGGGTGACACACCGCTTTTGCTCGCTTCATTACTGATATTGACTTGCAAACACAGCTGCAATGGCGGCAAATGCGCGGGGCGCTGTGCTGACAGCCGCTCGGCGATTTTCAGCCTGTCGACGCTATGCACCCAGGCAAAGTTCTCAGCAATCGATCGTGTCTTGTTGCTTTGAATCGGCCCGATAAAATGCCAGTCGATCGCCAAATCATGCAACGCCGCTATTTTTCCCAGCGCCTCCTGCACATAACTTTCGCCAAAACACCGCTGACCGGACTGAAATGCCTCGTGCAGTGCAGAGGCGGAAAACGTCTTGCTCACAGCCAGCAGACTGACGTCATCAGCCGCTCGTCCGGCCGATACTGCCGCTGCGACTATTGCAGCGCGCACAGCTTGCAAGTTGGAAGCTATTGTTGTCATAATCCTCTATATGTTTTTTCATCAGGCTGCGATGGCCTCTATACCGGACACATTATAATGGATATCACCGAACTGCTTGCCTTCGGCGTCAAGAACAAGGCTTCCGACCTGCACCTCTCCTCCGGCCTGCCGCCGATGATACGCGTGCATGGCGACATGCGCCGCATCAATT
Organism: Gallionella sp. UBA4121; assembly: GCA_002381565.1. Classification (GTDB taxonomy): domain Bacteria; phylum Pseudomonadota; class Gammaproteobacteria; order Burkholderiales; family Gallionellaceae; genus Gallionella. Next base: position 53,341 of record DFWZ01000002.1, on the reverse strand, counting down.
TGCCCGCAATGGAGCACAAAGAAGTTCACGCGATGATATACGACATCATGAACGACGAGCAGCGCAAGTTCTACGAAGAAAACAAGGAGGTGGACTTCTCCTTCGAGGTTCCCAATCTGGCGCGTTTCCGCGTCAACGCCTTTATCCAGCAGCGCGGCGCGGCGGCGGTCATGCGTACCATCCCTTCCAAGGTATTCAGCCTGGAAGATCTGAAAGCACCGCAAATATTTACCGACATCGCCAGCTTTCCGCGCGGCCTGGTGCTGGTCACCGGCCCTACCGGTTCAGGCAAATCCACCACACTGGCGGCGATGGTCAATTACGTCAACGAAAAGGAACAGGGCCATATTCTGACCGTGGAAGACCCGATCGAATTTGTGCACGAATCCAAGAAGTGCCTGATCAACCAGCGCGAAGTAGGCCGCGACACCCTGTCGTTCAACAACGCCTTGCGCTCCGCGCTGCGTGAAGACCCCGACGTGATCCTCGTCGGCGA
>DFWZ01000002.1:17215-52679 GCA_002381565.1 Gallionella sp. UBA4121 | reverse complement strand
GACGTGATCCTCGTCGGCGAAATGCGCGACCTGGAAACCATACGTCTTGCGATGACAGCGGCGGAAACTGGCCATCTGGTATTTGGCACACTGCACACCAGCTCGGCAGCCAAGACCATAGACCGGATTATCGACGTATTCCCCGCCGATGAGAAAGAGATGGTGCGAGCCATGTTGTCCGAATCGCTGCGTGCGGTTATTTCCCAGGCGCTGCTCAAGACCAAGGACGGGACAGGCCGGGTGGCCGCGCATGAAATCATGATGTGTACCCCGGCTATACGCAATCTGATCCGCGAAGCCAAAGTACCGCAGATGTATTCCGCCATTCAGACGGGGCAGAACGTCGGGATGCAAACCCTCGACCAATGCCTGACCAATATGGTCAGAGGCAATATCATCTCCGCATCTGAAGCACGTACCAAGGCGATGAACAAGGATCTGTTCCCGGGGTAATTAAAAACAGTCGTTAGCGGCGAAGCCACCCAAATTCAGGAGTTTTAGCATGGAAAGAGATCAGGCCACCGAGCTGATACACAACTTGTTGCGCGGCATGGCAAGTAAAAAGGCATCCGACTTGTTCATCACCGCAGGTTTCCCGCCTGCCTTCAAGGTGGATGGCAAGATGACCCCGGTTTCCAGTCAGCCGCTATCTCACCAGCACACCCGTGAACTGGCGCGCAGCATCATGAATGACCGTCAGACCGCCGAGTTTGAGGCGACTCATGAATGCAATTTTGCGATCAGCCCCCATGGCATCGGGCGATTTCGCGTCAACGTGTTCATGCAGCAACAACACGTGGGCATGGTCATGCGTACCATTACCACCAAAATCCCTGACCTCGATGCGATGGGCATGCCTGCCATCCTCAAAGACATCGTAATGAGCAAGCGCGGACTGGTGATTCTGGTCGGCGCTACCGGCTCGGGAAAATCCACCACGCTGGCGGCAATGCTGGGGCACCGCAACCAGAACAGCTACGGTCACATCATCACCATCGAAGACCCGGTGGAGTATGTGCATGAGCACGGCAAGTGCATCGTCACGCACCGCGAAGTCGGGGTCGATACCGTATCATGGGAGGCCGCGCTGAAAAACACCCTGCGTCAGGCACCCGATGTCATCCTGATCGGCGAGATTCGCGACCGCGAGACCATGGAATATGCGGTGGCCTTTGCCGAAACGGGTCATTTATGCATGGCCACGCTGCATGCCAACAGCGCAAATCAGGCGCTGGATCGCATCATCAACTTCTTCCCGGAAGAGCGACGCGAACAATTGCTGATGGACCTGTCACTGAACACCAAGGCGCTGATTTCGCAACGATTGATTCCAAAAAAAGATGGCGCTGGAAGATCCGCCGCGATGGAAATTCTGCTCAATTCCCCGCTCATTTCCGATCTGATATTCAAGGGCGAAGTGCACGCGATCAAGGGCGTGATGGCCAAATCGCGCGAGCTTGGCATGCAGACCTTCGATCAGGCCCTGTTTGATCTGTTCGAGGCCGATGCCATCAGCTATGAAGAAGCCCTGAAGAATGCCGACTCGGTGAACGATCTGCGTCTGAAAATAAAACTGGAGAGCCGTCATACCATTGAGCCTGACATGCGGGGCGGAACACATAACCTGCAGATGACCTAAGGCTAGCCGGCCACCCTCAGCACCAACCCCTTCAGATAAGCGCCTTCCGGGAAGCTGAGCAAAACCGGATGGTCGGCGCTGGCATGCAGGTGATGAATGATTTGTGCATCGACACCTGCATCGAGTGCGGCACCGGCAATTATTTTCTGGAACAACTCTTCGCTGATGCCGCCTGAGCATGAGTATGTGAAGAGCAGGCCACCCGGACGCAGCAGCTTGAAACCGAGCAGGTTGATATCCTTGTAGCCGCGCGCGGCTTTCTCGGCGAAAGCTGCGGTAGGGGCGAACTTCGGCGGATCGAGAATAATGAGGTCAAAGCTGCGCCCCTGATCGCGCAGTTTGCGCAGCGCCAGGAATACATCTGCTTCCTGCCATTCGGCGCGCGCCTCATCCAGTTGGTTACGGGTCAGGTTTTGTGCCGCGATCCGTAACGCCTCACCCGATGCATCCATGGACAGCACCGATTTTGCACCGCCGCGCAACGCATATAGCGAGAAGCCGCCGGTGTAGCAGAAACAATTGAGCACATCTCGGCCAGCCGAGAGCGTTTCGGTCAGTGCCCGGTTGTCGCGCTGGTCGAGATAAAAACCGGTTTTTTGGCCCGCCGCCACGTCAACCTTAAAGCGCAGGCCATGTTCGACCACCTCCACGACATCCGGCAGCGTGCCGCGCAGCACACCATTGCGCAGCGCCAGCCCTTCCAGCGTGCGCGAATCGGAATCCGAGCGCTCATAAATGCAAGAAGGATTGCAAAGTTCCTGCAAGATATCCGCTAAGGTGTCGCGCCAGCGTTCCGCCCCTGCGCTGCCGATCTGCACCACCAGCACATCACCATACTGGTCTACGATCAGCCCCGGCAGTCCGTCCGATTCGGCGTGGATCAGCCGCATGCCGGTGTTCCGGGATGACTCACCCGCCCCCTCATGCGGGCGCAGTGAACGACGCATTTGTAGTGCGGCAGTGATGCGGCGACGGAAAAAGTCTGCATCGACTGTTTCGTCTTCACGCCATGACCAGACTCGCCCGGTAATTTGCGACCCTGCATTATAGGCGGCCCAGGCGAGAAATTTTCCGCCCGAGTCGCGAACCGGCAGGGTGTCTCCGCTGACGGGCGCACCATCGATACGCTCAACCGCACCGGAAAAAATCCAGGGGTGACGGCGCAGCAGGGATTTTTCGCGGTCCTCGCGGAGCATGATGGCAGGTTGCGCATCCGAGTTGCCGACTGCACTGCGCTGCGGCGCATCGGCGGGGCGAGCTTCGCGCTGAGTGCGTTTGCGAAAATCGCGATTGCCTTGTGACGCACGGTGCGGGGTGGAGGGCGAGCGTTTAGCTTTGTCGGTCATGGTTTTCTTTTGGCGCGCGGATGCGCGGCGTCGTAAATTTTGCTCAGATATTGAAAATCGAGATGGGTATAAACCTGCGTGGTGGAAATGCTGGCGTGGCCTAGCATCTCCTGCACCGCTCGCAGGTCACCGGAAGATTGCAGCACATGGGTCGCAAACGAATGGCGCAGCACATGCGGATGCACATTGCTGGTGATGCCCTGTTTGATGCCCCATTGCTTCATGCGCAATTGCACCACGCGCGGCGAGATGCGCCCGCCGCGCTGCCCCACGAACAGCGCTGCCTCATCCGCATTGGCGAGTTGCGGGCGAACGGCAAGCCAGGCCTGTAACGCACCAACAGCAAAACCGCCGAGCGGCACGATGCGCGTCTTACTGCCTTTGCCGGTCACACGCACTTCACCTGCACTTAACTCCAGCTGTTCCGGGTCAAGACTGACCAGCTCAGCCAGCCGCAGGCCGGAAGAATAAAACAGCTCGAACATCGCCTTGTCGCGCACGGCGACCGCAGTGTCGGCCGGCAGATCGACCAGACGTATCGCCTGATCGGGCGACAGCACTTGCGGCAAAGCCTTTGCCGACTTGGGTGCTCGCAAGCCTGTGCAAGGATTACCGGAAAAACCGTGATCGCGCAGCAGATAATTGAAGAAACCACGCCAGGCTGACAACAGGCGAGAGAGCGAACGCCCGCCCAACCCTGTACTGTGCAATTGCGCAATATAGCGGCGGATATGGTGGACTTTAAGTTCGGCAAGAGGTGCACCTGCGCTCAGTTCAAACAAATGCGAAAGATCGCGCGCGTAACTTTCTACAGTGAGTTCTGAATAGCGCTTCTCGACTCGCTGCCACGCCATGAAGCCCTCAAGATAGTGCTGATTGACACCTTCAGCCTGACTCATGCCAGACCCTTCGACAGAATCCGCGGCAGGCGTGGCGGCCTCACCCATGATTAATGATCGAGATACGGATGCAGCGCGCTGCCCACCGCCTCGCTGATGCGTTGCAGGAATACCGTGCCCATCTCGGGATAAAAGCGCTGTTTGTCCTCGGAGGCAAGCACCAGCAAGCCGATGGATACGCTGCCCGCATGCAATGGCAAGTAGGCAAAAGAGTGCAGTTGCGCTGCGCTTTCGCCGAACCAGTGCCCTGTGTCGTGTGCTGCCTGGTGCAGGCAGACCGGTTTGGGCTGGTCATCTGTGAACATCAGCAATTCCATGCTGGGCGGTGTAATCTGCCACAGGCGCAATGCGGCATGCGGCACGGAAAAAATGTCGCGCAGCAGGTGTGGGATCATCTCCTGCAAGGTGGCCAGATCGCGGGCGGCGAACAATGCGGTAGTGAATTCATGCACCTTGTGTTGCAGCGCGTCGTTTTCTTTGGCGAATTCGACCAGTTCATGCAGCCTTTTTTCGAGCAGTTTATTTTTTTCGCGCAAGGCGAGCAGTTGCCGCTCGCCCAGGGATATCGTGCGCCCGCCGTGCGGATGCGGCAAGTTGATTTGCGCCAGCGTCTCGAGATGCTCCTCAAAGAATTCCGGCGTATTCAGCAAATAATGTGCAACGTCTTCTGATTTCATGCTCATAACCTTATAAATTAATTTCGCCCGAAAATACACTGATTGCAGGCCCTGTCATCAATACCGGCGCATCTTCGCCACCCCAGGCGATACTCAGGGTTCCGCCGTGCGTGGCAACGGTCACCGGGCTGTCGAGCAAGCCGCGCCGGATACCGGCCACCACCGCGGCACAGGCTCCCGTCCCGCAAGACAGCGTCTCGCCCGAGCCCCGCTCATACACGCGCAGACGCACATGCTGCCTGTCCTTGACCTGCATGAAGCCGACATTGACCCGTTTCGGAAAACGCGGGTGTCGCTCTATCATCGGACCGATTTTTTCCACGGCCGCCGATTCAACATCATCGACGACTTGAACCACATGCGGATTTCCCATGGATACCGCACTGATCATCAGCGTTTCACCGGCCACGATAAGCGGCTCACTTACTCCCCCCGTACCGTCGGTGAATGGCAGCCGATCCGGAGCAAAAACTGGGGCGCCCATATTTACCGTCACCCGCCCGTCTTCTTCCAGACGCGGACGGATCAGGCCGCCATGCGTTTCAACCACGATTTCAGACTTGGCAGTCAACTTCTGCTCATGCACGAAACGCACGAAACAGCGCGCGCCATTGCCGCATTGCTCCACTTCGCCGCCATCGGCATTGAAAATACGGTAACGGAAATCGGCGCTTGAGTCATGGGCTTTTTCAACCAGCAATATCTGATCGCAGCCCACGCCGAAATGCCGGTCAGCCAGCATGCGCAACTGCTCCGTGCTTAATGAGACATGCTGACGAACCCCGTCCAACACCACAAAGTCGTTGCCGGCACCATGCATTTTGGTAAATTTTAACAGCATAACCTGATGATTCCTGTTGATATTAATCCAGTCAATACGCTGGAACAGTGGGACATAAAAATTTAACTTCTTCATGCCGGAAACAATCTGTAGTGTGGTCGTTGACCATGCCGGTCGCCTGCATCAGGGCATAGCAAATCGTCGTCCCGACAAACTTAAATCCGCGCAGCTTTAATTCTCGGCTCATCGCATCCGACTCTGGCGTACTCGCAGGCACGTCAGTCAGGCTCTTCCATGCGTTTTGCTTCGGCTGCCCGCCAACAAACTGCCAGATAAACCTGGCGAAACTGCCAAACTCACTTTGCACTTCAAGACAGCTTCGCGCGTTGCAGATCGCCGAATTCACCTTGAGGCGGTTCCGCACAATACCGGGATTTAGCAACAGTGATTCTATTTTATTCGTGTCGTAAGCCGCAATGCGTGCAGCGTCGAAATTATCGAAAGCGGCACGATAGTTTTGGCGTTTCTTCAGTATGGTAATCCAACTCAAACCGGCCTGCGCGCCTTCCAGAATCAGAAACTCGAACAAACGCTGGTCATCAAACACCGGCATACCCCATTCGGTATCGTGATAGCGCCGGTATAAGGCGTCGTTGCCCACCCATGCGCAACGCTGCTGATTCATGACATGCGATCGCGAAGCTGAATGCAGTCGCGCCACAGGCAGCGATCCATGACCACGGTGATACCGGCATCCGTGGCGCGTATCGCTGCCGCCTCGTTGATAATACCTTCTTGCAGCCAGAGACGCCTGACACCCAGCCTGATGCAGTCATCCACGATGGCGGGAACATGCTCGGCGGCACGGAATACATCCACGATGTCCGGCACTTCAAGCAGACTTCCCAAATCGGGGTAAGCCTGCTCGCCCAGCACCTCGGATACCATAGGCCGCACAGGGATGATGCGATAACCCATGCTTTGCAAGCCGCGCGCCACCCGAAAACTGGGACGCGATTCATTTGGCGACAAACCTACCACCGCCACGGTGTGTATCTGTTTTAGCAACTGCCGTATTGCATCTGTATCCGGGTTGATAAACATTAAGTGGTAAACATGGCATTGGAAAGATGTAAAGATAGCACTTTTGTACGAGCTTGACGCCACATTCAAACAGCCGTTGTGGACGAAATTACCAAAAACCGCTATGCTGCGTTCGCTTTTTGAGGGTGTCTGACAGATTTTTTATCCGGCATGACTTTAAAAACTGCATTTTCCAACATACGCGCCCGTAGCTCATTTGGATAGAGTATTGGTTTCCGAAGCCAAGGGTGGTGGGTTCGAATCCCGCCGGGCGCACCAATCACACAGCAAAACCAACAAGTTAAATAAAATGGCAGAAAACTGCCGCTACCGTTAACGCCCTGTTGTATATAATGCCGCGAATATCATCAGGCAGCCATTCGCATGAGCGGTATCCACTCAATCAATTTCTATCGCTGATAGTACTGGCCGGTAACCGCGAGGTATCAGGTCATGAATATGATGCGATTATTGCCAATGAACGATTTGATGTTCTGCCTGCCAGATGAATGAGCGTGCCGGTGGCGCTATGCTGATCCGGGCGATGCCGCTGGTGTTTGTGCTGCTCTGGAGCACGGGCTTCATCGTGGCACGTTATGGCATGCCACTTGCTCCGCCCATGACGTTTCTGGCGTTGCGCTACAGCTTTTCTATTCTCTGTTTGCTTCTCTGGATCATGCTGGCCGGCATCTCATGGCCGAGTACGCGTATACAGTGGCTGCATCTGTCCGTCACTGGCCTGCTGATGCACGGAGGCTATCTGGGCGGCGTATGGGCCGCTGTCAAGGCCGGCATGGGCTCAGGACTCATTGCGCTGATTGTAGGTTTACAACCGGTGCTGACCGCTTTCTGGTTGTCTTTCACAGGCGGCCATGTCACGAGACGACAATGGGCCGGACTGGTGCTGGGTTTTGCAGGGCTGGTGCTGGTGGTGTCGCGAAAGCTTGGCGCAGGCGGTGAAGCCGATGCATTCAACCTTTCTTTGGCCATCTTCGCACTTTTTTGCATCACGACCGGGACGCTGTACCAGAAACGATTTGTGACACCTTGCGATGTGCGCAGCGCAAATACGGTGCAGCTCTTAGCCGCCCTGCTTGTCACACTGCCGATGGCGCTGCTCGAAGCTGAGTCCATACGCTGGAATGCCGAGTTCGCAGGTGCAATGGCATGGTCGGTGCTTGTGCTGACCCTGGGTGCGAGTTCGCTCCTGTACATGCTGATCCATCGTGGCGCTGCGACCGCCGTGACCAGCCTTTTATACCTTGTTCCTCCCACCACGGCGGTAATGGCCTGGGTGCTGTTCTCCGAGCCCATCACACCAGTGACGCTGGCGGGCACCGCACTGACGGCCCTGGGGGTTAGCCTGGTTGTCAAGGCAGCGCGCTAGCGAATCAATAGACTTTTTGAAACGCTGCCTTTAATGGTTACCCGTACATCCTCCACCAGCACTTCATCCTCCAGCAACCTGACATATCTATATACCAGAACCGGTCACTGATGAAGTTTCACAAAGCAATAACTGTTTTCTGGCGGCGCCCAGGACCCACTAAAGCCGCCCGTTTTTTGACGCTGATATATATGTCGCGATGGCTATGCTAATGCCATATACTGATGCCAGATTGAAACCTGCCGCATTCCACCAATGTCGTTATGTCGACTGATTATTGATATTTTTCCTATGGAAACTAGAGATTTGCTGCGACACCAGATAATTAATAGTCTCATGGCACAACACACTGAAAAAGTTGCGGATGCCGCGATTAATTTATGGGAGCAGATGGCGACTCAAATCATTGCGATCGTCGGTGAAGGTGGTTTCAATTCACTTTACGCGCGTAGTGTATTTCTTACCCGGTCAACCATTCCCTGGCTCGCGGCCGGCGCACTGCCACCACAGGCGGATCAGCCGTTCGCGGGATTAAAAACGAGCCTTGAAGGACATACGCCAGCGCAAGCCGGCGAAGCAAACCGTCTGCTGCTGATCACTTTTACCGACATTTTAGCCTCGTTAATTGGCGAGCAGTTAACAACCAGTATTTTGCGTTTGGCTTGGGGCTCCGAAGGACTTTTGGCCTGGCACCCGAATGACGCTTCAGACAGAGCCGGCGACGAAAAACTTTTGCCCGCGCACCCGAAGGAGTTCAAAAATGAGTAACAAGATAAGCATACGTCGTCTTCCAACTGGCGTACCGGGTCTGGACAGCCTGTTGGGCGGAGGCATTCCGGAGTTCTCGTTTAACCTGATTGCAGGCACGCCGGGAAGCGGAAAAACAACGCTCGCTCACCAGATCATGTTCTCACAGGCCAACCCGAATAATCGGGCACTGTTCTTCACGGTACTCGGTGAACCTGCTTTGAAGATGCTCCGTTATCAACAGCAATTTCCATTCTTTGATATCGATAAAATCAATGAATCGATCCGCTACGTCAACCTGTCCGCCGACCTCATGGAGGGGAATTTTGACCGCGTATTGTCACGTATAGCCGAAGAAGTAAAAAACTATGCGCCCAGTCTTGTCTTTGTTGACTCGTTTCGATCCGTCGTGCAATCAGCGAAGCATATGAAACAGGGGGCTTCCGAGTTGCAACATTTCGTGCAGCAACTGGGCATGCAAATGACAAACTGGCAGGCAACCACATTTTTAATCGGCGAATATTTGACGCCGGAATCGGAGTCCAGCCCCGTTTTTACAGTGGCGGATGGCATCCTGTGGCTTTCGCAAAACTTGCAGCGCAATTCAACGGTGCGCAAGATACAAGTGGTCAAAATGCGTGGTCAGGCCCAGGTACCCGGTTTGCATACGTTCCGTATTAGCGATGAAGGATTTCAGGTTTTCCCGCGTGCGATTATCAAACATGATGTAGCAGCTGTGTCTGCAATCAAGGCATCCACTGGGGAGCAACGCGTTCCGATGGGTGTGCCGGGTCTGGACGAAATGCTGGGTGGCGGCTTGCCGGCTGGATATTCGCTACTCGTGGTCGGGCCATCCGGCTCCGGGAAAACCATATTGGCGACGGAATTTCTCGCCGAAGGTGTCCGCCGAGGCGAACCCGGTGTGATTGCAGCATTTGAGAAGAGCCCCAGCCAACTGCTGAATAACAAGCTGCAAATACTGATCAAGGCCGGACAAGTCGGGGTGATCGACACGCGTTCCCTGGATTTATCGATTGATGAAACCTTGCATGATCTGATCGCCATGATTAATCGAATGCAGGCAAAGCGCGTCGTCATTGACTCGCTGTCCGGATTCGAACTGGCACTGGCACCCGAGTTCAGCGAAGATTTTCGTGGGTCGCTGTACAGGATGATAGCCGAGCTGACAGGCATGGGCGTAACCATATTAATGACCTCGGAACTGGAAGACCGCTACACCGATTTGCGCTTCAGTCCGTTTGGAAGCGCTTTTCTCGCTGATGCAATTATTGTGCAGCGTTATGTCGAAATCATGGGCCAATTCAAACGCGTCTTCTCGGTGGTTAAAATCCGTGGCAGCGAGCACAGCAAGGACATTCGTTTATTTGACATTACAGATAAAGGCATCATTATTGGCGAGGTCTTATCTGAGTATGCCGGAATCATGTCGGGGCGACCCACTGTCAGTCCGTAGGCAGAACGACCAGATAAATGAACACAGACGAAAAGCGTGTGCCCGGGCAAGACAGGCTGCCCGCTGTCCCCGAAAAAAATAGCACACGCAGGGGAAGCGCTGTCATTGATGATGAAGCCGACCTTCTGATCCGCGAGAAATTGGTCGCTGCACGAGAAGATGCCGTGCTGTTGCGTGAAGGCGCTGTTCAGCTGCGCGAAGGAATAGCCGACACGCTCGAGCGGGAAATTCGTGCAGCAAAGACAATACAGACAACGTCCGACGATCACATGATCATGTTGCAGCAAGCGAACGCACGCCTGGTCATCGCTACAGTTGATGCGCAAAAACTGGCTGAACAACTCCAGGCTACCCAAACACAATTAGAGTACGCCAAGGCCGTGGCAGAAAAAGCCAACCTGGCGAAATCGGATTTCTTATCCCGCATGAGCCATGAGTTGCGCACCCCGCTTAATGCCATCTTAGGCTTCGCCCAGTTGCTGGAAGCAGGTTCACCGCCGCCAACGGCCAAGCAGACTCTCAGGCTGCAACAGATTACCAAGGCGGGATGGTATCTGCTGGGGTTGATAAACGAGATACTCGATCTGACAGTGATCGAGTCCGGCAAGGGGCAGCTGCTGGAGGAATCGGTTTCGTTGGCCGAAGTCACACGCGAATGCCAGAACATGATCGAACAGCAGGCGCAACGGCGTGACATCAAGCTGACTTTCCCCCAATTTGACATTCCTTATTTTGTCCGTGCCGATCGAATCCGTGTAAAACAGATCCTGATCAACCTGTTATCCAATGCGATCAAATACAATCGCGCGCACGGAACGGTCGCTGTGGAGTGCACAGCAAGCCCGGAACGCATACGCATCAGCATCAAGGACAGCGGTTCGGGATTGTCCCCGGAAAATCTGGCGCAGTTATTTCAGCCGTTCAATCGTCTCGGACAGGAGGCCGGTACCGAGGAAGGGACGGGCATCGGCCTGGTGATAACCCGGCAACTGGTCGAGCTGATGGGGGGTGAAATCGGCGTGGAAAGCACCGTCGGCGCGGGCAGCGAATTCTGGATCGAACTGAACAGAGACGTTACGCCACAACTTGCAGTTGGAAAAAGCATGTTGGCAGAACTTGCGCCGCAGGCCCGGGAAACTGCGACACTGCACACCTTGCTCTACGTGGAAGACAATCCGGCCAACCTGATGCTGGTCGAGCACATAATTGAGGGGCGCCACCATCTGCGCATGCTGAGCGCGCACGACGGCAATCTCGGCGTAGCGCTTGCGCGCTCCCATCTCCCGGATGTTATCCTGATGGATATCAATCTGCCCGGCATCAGCGGGATCGAGGCCATGAGCATCCTGCGCAAAGACCCGGCAACGGCGCACATCCCCATCATTGCCCTCAGTGCGAATGCCATGCCCCGCGATATTGAGACTGGACTTGCGGCGGGATTCTTCCGCTATCTCACCAAGCCCATCAAGATCAATGAATTAATGAATGTGCTGGACGATGCACTGGAGTTTGCGACAAACGAACCTCCGTCAGCGTAAATGAAGTGGCAGGAACGTTACGCGTTGCTTCCACATTCCGTTTTGAGTGCTGCATGTCGTAATTACGAACTGCCTGCCCGTAAGCCGATAGTCATGATAATGAAATAACCGCTTGCTCAGGCTCATCGTGTCTGGCGCAGCCATTGATCGGTAGCTACTTGATTTTACGCACCAATTTTCATTTTGTGCATGGCGTGAGCAAGCGCAACTGCCTTTGATGGTTACCCGTATCACCCTCCACCAGCACTTCATCTACCAGCAATCTGACACACTCTTTGAGAAAAATCCTCAAGTTTCAGGATGGTGAGCCGTTAATTAAGATAAGTATTCACGGGATAAAAAAAATGACACGTGACAAGAATCTCTCCATAAACACACGACTTACCCTGCTGGGTGTGGCCGTTTTCATGCTGATATTGGCCCTGGCGTTCAACTCATGGCGCTCAACCAGTCAAATGGGTGCCGCAGAGCAGGAAGCCAGCGATGCAGTCCGTGCCACCCGCTATCTTGCTGATGCGCAGAATGTCATGTGGCAATTGCGCTTTGGCATATCCCAATACCTCGCCGTTCCCAAACCCGAAGAGCGCAAGAAGATCATCGACGGCAGCCCCAAGCAATTCGATGCGCTGGATGAAGCCATCAGGGCTTATGGACAGCTACCCCTTACGCCGGAGCAGCAGGCCGCTCGCGACGAGTTCAATGTAATTTACAAGCAATACAAGGATGCCAGGCCGCATTGGTTCGAGTTGATGGAAGCCGGCAGCATCGAAGAAGCAGCGGACTGGCGTTCCAAGACTATTCTGAAAAGTGGCGCAGGATCAGTGAAAGCGCTATCGAACCTGATTGCGCTTCAGGAAAAGCGCAGCAACGCCATCGATGAGGCCGGCAGTGCCTTGGTCAACTTCAGCCTGAAAGCAAACGTCATCGTTTTTCTGGTGACGATAAGTGCGCTGTTTGGCCTCCTGTGGCTCACCACGCGCGCAATCACCAAACCCATATTCGCGATGATCGAACTTGTGCATCATGCCGTGGACAAGAACGACTTTACCCGCGCCATTTCGACGTCGACGATTACGGAGATCGCTCAGATATCCAGTGCATTTAATTCTTTGATGGAAAAGCTTAAATCCATCATTGAGGGAGCGCGCAGCCCTATTGCGGACATTCACGGGATCTCGAAGAATCTGGATCAGGCGTCAGCGCAGGTAACCGTAGCTAACCACCGCCAATCCGAGGCTGCCGCCTCTGTCGCTGCGGCGGTAGAAGAACTATCGGTCGCCATCGGCGAGACCGCGTCCAATGCACAGGAATCTGAACGTGTTGTTGCACATTCACTTGAAGAATCGCAGCGCGCCATGACCGTCACCCTGGCGGTTATGGACGATGTAGGACGCATCGCCGAGACCGTAAAATCTTCCACAGAAAACGTATTGCAGTTGTCGAAAAGCTCTGGCCAGATCAGCGGCATCGTCAAAGTGATTAAAGAGATCGCCGACCAGACCAATCTTTTGGCCTTGAATGCGGCTATCGAAGCCGCACGCGCAGGCGAACAAGGTCGCGGTTTCGCCGTGGTCGCGGACGAGGTACGAAAACTCGCGGAACGAACCGCAAACTCGACCCAGGAGATTGGCAAACTGGTCGAAACAATTCAGAATCAGATCGCACACACGGTCGATAGCATGCAGTCAATGGATCAACAGGCAGCTCAAAGCGTACAAGTGGCGGCGGGGGCTACCAGCGCACTGGAAAAAATTTCGAGCGGCTCGTCCGAGGTGGCGCAACGGGTGAAGGACATCGGCCAGGCCATTCGCGAGCAAAATACGGCCGTACTGGATATTTCACGGAATGTGGAGACGATCGCCCAGATGACCGAGGAGAATACTGCTGTTGCCAGCCAGAACGGCTCCACCGCAAGCGACCTGGCGAAACATGCAGACCATGTCCGTTCGATCCTGGATCAATACCGGATATAAACGGTCCGGGCATACACCTAACGGCGGATGCCTGTGCCTCTCCGGCATCCTTTTCATCGAGCCATGCACGCGACCTTTAGCTCGCTTTGATATGAACAGACGACTGCTCAGGGGAAAAAGCACCACGTCATAATTGCCAACTGCCTGGCCAAAAGCTGATAGTCATGATAATGAAATAACCGCTTGCTCAGGCTCATCGTGTCTGGCGCAGCCATTATGTTTGCCTGCTTTCACAGAAAGCACACCCAGGCGTGATTTCTGTCACATTTCTGTCACAATATTGCACTATTGTGCTGAACTCACGACATACCACGAGATAAAATCATGCTCGCCGCCTCAAACCCCAACAGCCCTGACTCCCTCATCCCGGAATATCCAGACAATGTTATTCTGATACCTGCACTGGCTATAACACCGCTACAGGAAATCATTGCTCAACGTAAATTGAGCGCCTTGTTTCAACCCATCATTGACATGAAAAATGGTGAGTTTCTGGGCTTCGAGGGGCTGATACGCGGCCCTGCGGACAGCCCTTTGCACTCGCCGATCAATCTGTTTGGCGCAGCCGAACAGCAGGGAGTGTCGCTGGAAGTCGAAATGCTGGCGCGCAAGGTCGTACTGGAAGCATTTGCCAGACAAAAATTGCCGGGCAGCCTTTTCCTCAACATCAGTCCGGAAACCCTGACGCATCCCAGCTTTAAGAACGGCCAGACACTGGAATTCATGCGTGCACTCGATATAGACCCTGCGCGTGTGGTCATGGAGATCACCGAGAACCAGCCGACTTACGATTTTGAAGGCATGCGCAGCGCGCTGCTCCACTACCGCGCGATGGGTTTCAAGATCGCGATAGACGATCTGGGTGCCGGCTTTTCCAGCCTGCGCCTATGGTCCGAATTGCGCCCGGAATATATCAAGATCGACATGCATTTCGTGCAGGGAGTGGATCACGACCCGGTCAAATTGCAGTTTCTCAAATCCATCCAGCAAATCGCCGAGCATTGTGGCACCCGTGTCATTGCCGAGGGGATAGAGACCGCAGGGGAGTTGCGTGTACTGAAGGACATCGGCATCGCGCTCGGCCAGGGATATTTCATCGCGCGCCCTAACCATACGCCGCCCTTGCTGGCATCCAGCGAAACGAACAGCATCATCAGCTCATCGAATATCGCCATCTTCCCAACAGCAGAACTGAACAAGCGCTCGCATATGACTGCCCAGAAGCTATTGAGTTACGTTGAACCGGTCCAGCCTGAAACCTCAAATGACCAGGTCATGGAACGTTTTTCCAGCAACCCGGCGCTGAGCATCATCCCGGTGGTGAAAAACGGCATCCCGACTGGCATCATCAATCGCTACCAGTTCCTTGACCGTTTCTCCAGGCCATTCCAGCGCGAACTGATGGGCAAGAAGCTGTGCGGAGACTCGATACTGAGCGAGCCGCTGCTGGTGGAAAAAAACATGCCGATCGAAGAGCTTAGCCACTTCATGGCGGAAGCGGACAGCCGCCATTTCGCCGACGGCTTCATCATCACCGACAATGGGCGCTATATCGGCGTCGCCTCAGGACAGGATCTGCTGCGCGAACTGACGCAGATGCAACTGGAAGCGGCACGCTATGCCAATCCTCTCACGCTGCTGCCGGGGAACGTGCCGATTAATGAACACATCGAACGCCTGTTGCAGGCGAACACGCCATTCATTGCCTGCTATTGCGATCTCGATCACTTCAAGCCTTTCAACGACAGCTACAGCTACCGCAAAGGCGACGAAATGATCCAGCTCACCGGTCGCCTGCTTGGCTGGTCATGCGATCACAAGCTCGATTTCATCGGTCACATCGGCGGTGACGACTTTATCCTGCTGATGCAAAGCCGCGACTGGAAAACGCGTTGCGAACAGGCGCTGCGCTCGTTTGAGCAGGCCGCATCCCTGCTGTTCAAGGAAGAGCATCTGGCCGCCGGCGGTTATTCCAGCGAAGGCCGCGATGGACAGACTCAATTCCATCCGCTTACCAGTCTTTCCATAGGTGCGATCCAGGTGTCACCCGGTCAGTTCATGTCGCATCACGAGGTCTCCGCCGCAATGAGCTGCGCCAAGAAAATGGCGAAGAAAATTTCCGGCAACAGCCTGTTTGTGGAGCAGCGCACGCCCAATCCCGGCAAATGATTCCGTCGCAGCTCATTGGCGTTTTCCGCGCCGCGCGCGTGGTGCTGCATCTTGCCTGTGGCTTGATGATAGCGTCAGTCTTCAACTGGCTCAGTCAGTCTGTGCGGCGGCGCATACTGCGGCGCTGGTCTGCCCAGTTGCTTAACATTCTGAACGTGAGCATTACCGCCGAGAAATCGATGCATGCATTGCGCTCCGGCATCATCGTCACCAACCACATCTCCTGGCTGGATGTCTTCGTGCTGAATGCCGTGATTCCGATGCGTTTCGTCGCCAAGTCAGAAGTGCGACAATGGCCGCTGATCGGCTGGTTGTGCGCACGTGCGCAAACGCTGTTCATTGAACGCGGCCGTGCCCGCGACGCTGCGCGCATCAACAAACAAATTGTCCAGTTGCTGCAAAATGGCGAGTGTCTGGCCGTATTTCCCGAAGGCACCACCACCGACGGCACACAGGTTGGCAGCTTTCACGCCTCATTGTTGCAGCCCGCCGTTGACGCCGGTGCAGAGGTGCATCCCGTCGCCATCCGCTATCAGGATGCGCAAGGCGCACATAGCACGGCTGCCGCTTACATCGACGATCTATCCTTTGCCGCCTCGCTGTGGAACATTCTCAATTGCCGCAGCCTGCATGTGCGTCTGCTCGCCACACCGTCGCTCGACGCTGCGGGAAGTGACAGGCGCACGCTGACGCGCACAGCGTGGCAGCAGATCAGCAACGCCCACAACTCGGCCGCCACAACGGGTACTTTTGATGAGCGATATGAAATACTCATCCCACCGCGACTCAAGCAGCAACCCGTCACAGACTGCGCCGTTTAATTTTTTGTTCATATTTGCTTAACCGCCCTGCAATACGCAACACCTAAGCTAGTCGCATCCATTCGACAGGAGAACGACCATGCTGGATCTGCTTCGCCAACCGACCGCCACCCGCATCCGCAGTCTCAGCTGCGAGCTGGCCCAAACCAACACAGAAATGGAAGAAGCCCAGCGCATCCGCTATCAGGTGTTCGGAGAAGAAATGGGGGCAAAACTTCCCAGCGCCGCAACCGGCCTCGACATCGATCGTTTCGACATGTTTTGCGAGCATCTGCTGGTGCGCGACCAAAGCAACAACAAAGTGGTCGGCACCTACCGCATCCTGCCGCCGGAACAGGCGCGCATGGCCGGCGGATATTATTCCGAAACCGAATTCGACATGACAAGCCTACAGCATTTGCGCGGCCGCATGGCGGAAGTCGGACGCTCCTGCGTCGATGCCGGTTACCGCGATGGCGCCACGATCACCCAGCTGTGGGCGGGTCTGGCAGACTACATCATGAAAAACGGTCATGAATATTTGATCGGTTGCGCAAGCGTGAGCATGAGCGATGGCGGTCACTACGCCGCCAGTGTATTCAACAAGGTATACCCGCTGCATGCCGCGCCCGTTGAATACCGCGTCGTGCCACACCACCGCCTGCCGATCGAGGCGCTTAACCATAGCCTGGAGGTGATCATCCCGCCACTGATCAAGGGCTATCTGCGCATGGGTGCCTATATCGCAGGGGAACCCGCCTGGGACCCCGAATTCAACTGCGCCGACCTGTTCATCCTGTTGCCGGTGTCCCGCATCAATGCACGCTTCGCCAGGCACTTCATGCGCCAGGCGTCGTAGCGCTACAACGACTCTCCCCCCCCTTTCACGCGCACTCAGTGCGCGTTTTTTTTGAAGAAATTTTTCTGTCATGTTGCTGCTGCATAATCAAATGCTGGTACTTTGTAAACCCTTAACTATCTGGATACCCTGCAATGGAAAGTCCCTACAAAGGCAAAACCGGTTTACGCCGTCTGTTGAACGCATTCGGCTATTCGCTGGCCGGATTTCGCGCCGCCTACAAACACGAAGATGCGTTTCGTCAGGAAGTGCTGCTTGCCGTCATCCTCATCCCGCTCGCACTCTGGTTGCCTGTCGGTTTGATCGGCCGCGCACTGATGATAGGCAGCGTGCTGCTGGTAATCATCGTCGAACTGCTCAACTCAGGCATAGAAGCCACGGTAGACCGAATCTCGCTGGACAGCCACGATCTAGCCAAGCGCGCCAAGGACATCGGCAGCGCAGCGGTGCTGGTCAGCCTCATCAACACGATCGTGATCTGGGGTCTGGTTTTGACAGGGTAATAAACTCTTCAACAAAACATCATTAAAACGTCATATAAGCGCTGCACGATGCGCTTCATGAAGACACCCAATGAAACCACGGAATTGCCGAAACGCCTGCAGATTGCGCTGGTAACCGAAACCTATCTGCCGGAAATCAATGGTGTCGCCATCACCATCGGCCGCATGGCAGAGGGCCTGTGCCTGCGCGGACACGATATCCACCTGATCCGTCCGCGCCAGCATAAACAGGATAGCGCGACCGAGGAGGCCCGCTACCGGGAAACACTGGTAGCGGGCATGCCTATCCCAGGTTATGCCGGGCTCAAATCAGGCCTGCCCGCCAGGGGGTTGCTGCTGCGCTTATGGCAACAGCAGCGGCCGGACATCGTGCACATCGCCACCGAAGGCCCGCTGGGCTGGTCGGCCCTGTCAGCCGCCCGGAAACTGAACATTCCGGTCAGCACGGATTTTCACACCAACTTTCACAGCTACACGCAACACTATGGCATCGGCCTGTTGAAATGGCCGATCGCCACCTACCTGCGTCATTTTCACAACAAAGCGGCCTGTACGCTGGTTCCCACGAATGAGTTACAGCTACAACTGGAGCTGGAAGGTTATCAAAACGTGAGTGTCGTATCGCGCGGCGTGGACACCGAACTGTTTCACCCGGCCAGGCGCAGCGAGGCGCTGCGCGCATCCTGGGGCGCGGATGACTCAACCCCGGTTGTGATGCTGGTGAGCCGCATCGCAGCAGAAAAAAATCTGAACGTCGCCATCGATGCCTTCGAACAAATGCGCACGGTGAATCCGCGCGCCAGGATGGTACTGGTGGGCGATGGCCCTGCGCGCGCCGGATTAAAAAAGAAGTATCCGGATGTGATTTTCGCCGGCATGCAGACAGGCATTACACTGGCTGAACACTACGCCTCCGGCGACATCTTTGTCTATCCCAGTCAGACCGAGACCTACGGCAACGTCACCGTCGAGGCGATGGCCAGCAGCCTGGCAATAATCGCCTTCGATTACGCCGCTGCCAGGCAACATATCCGCCACGATGTGAACGGCTTGCTGGTGCCGTTCGGCGACACAGAGGCATTTAACGCGCAGGCAAAAGCGCTCATCACCGACCTGTCACGCGTACAGCGTTTGCGCGACGCTGCCCGCCAGTCCATGAAGTCTCTGAGCTGGGATCACATCATGGGTCAGATGGAGTCGGTGCTGCTCGATACCGTGCGTACACAGGGAGCTGACCATGTCCAACCTGAATTCGCCGCTGCAACGGATTAACGATTTCGACGTGGCGCTCTGCCTGCTGTGCAACCGGCAGAGCCGATACCTTTTTGTACGCAATTTTTTCCGTCTGGTCAGCCGGCTGGGAGATGGGCTGCTCTGGTACACGTTGATGGCCGTACTCCTGCTGTGCTATCAGGAACAAGCCTTGCCCGCCGTGCTGCATATGCTGGCAGCCGCTTTGGCCGGCACCGCGATCTACAAGTTCATCAAAGCCAGCACGCTGCGTCCGCGTCCTTTCAACGTTTACCCGTCCATCGTCTGCACGGGCCGGACGCTCGACCAGTTCAGCTTCCCGTCCGGCCACACCATGCATGCCGTGTCATTCAGCCTCATCGCCATTTTTTATTTTCCGCAGCTAATCTGGCTGGTGTTGCCGTTTACGCTACTGGTCGCCCTGTCCCGTCCGATACTCGGTCTGCACTACCCGAGCGATGTGCTGGCCGGAATTGGACTCGGCGCACTGATCGCCACCCTTTCCTTCCAGTTCGTCTGAATTTGCCAATCCTGCCAGATAGTCCGGCAAGCACGGCTAGTGCATATTCACCATCGGCATAAATCCCAGCTTGTCTTTCAACCCGTCCCTGCTGCTTCGTGCATCCGCCAGACTGGCATAGGGGCCGATATGCACGCGGGTCTTGTTGTTTTGACTGAACAACACGAGTCGCTTGCCGGCGTCTCCCAGTTTGGCGCGCATCTCGGACAGGAATTTTTCTGCCGCACCCGTCGAATTAAACGCGCCCAGTTGCAAAAAGATATTGCTGCCAGACGCATCTGCCGTGATCGGGGCGCTGGTCACGGGCTGTGCGGCGGGTTCAAGCGGGATACTTTGCACTGCTTCAGTTCTGGCGATCGGTTTGACATTTCCGTCTGCGGTGACGCTTTCGATTTCCACCTCAGAACTGCCGCTGCCAATCATGCCGAGTTTATGCGCTGCGGTGTAGGAAAGGTCGATGACACGGCTATGCAGAAAGGGGCCCCTGTCATTAATGCGCACCACCACCGATTTTCCCGTGGCGACATTGGTTACGCGCGCATAGCTGGGTATCGGCAGCGTGGGATGGGCTGCCGTCATCGCATACATATTGTATTTCTCACCGCTGGAGGTGCGCTGGCCGTTAAATTTTTTGCCATACCATGAGGCGATGCCGCGTTGCTTGAAGTTGCCCGGCAACTTCATCGGGGTATAGGTTTTGTCCAGTGCGCTGTAGGGGCGGTTGGCATAACGATGCAGCGGTTCAATGACAGGCACGGCATCAGGCGTCCCATCGAGATTGGCAGGCGGATTGTCGTCCGGGCCATCACCGACAAGATAGCCGCCGCCTCCCGGAACCGGCTTCTGGGCAGGCTGGTCAACATGGCCGGACGAATGATCTATAACCGGTGCGAGAATGACAGGCCGCTGTTCCGGGCGTGGTGGCGTGGTGCCGCAGGCGGTGAGCACCAGCGCGGCCAGTGCCATAACTATGATATTTTTATTCATACTTACTCCTGAATTTAGTCTCGTATCGGTTAATTTTTTGCGATTTCTCAGAAGACCCTCTCACGCGAAGGCGCGGAGAAGTTCAAAACCATATCAAATCTAAATTATCTTCAATGGAACGAATGGTTTTAATTTAGCATTGGGGTTTGTTTGTTGTTGTTAGTTTTTCTCTGCGCCCTCCGCCTGCCGCGTGAGAATAGATTGTTTAGCTTTTTACCAGTTTCTTGTGTGTCTGAATACTCATCAGCATACCAAAACCCAGCAACAGGGTCAGCATGGATGTGCCGCCGTAACTGACCAGCGGCAGCGGCACGCCAACAATCGGCAAGATACCGCTGACCATGCCCATGTTCACAAACGCATAGGTGGCAAACGTCAGCGTGATCGAACCTGCCATCAGCCGCGTAAAGTATGTCGACGCATTGGCCGTGATGACAAATCCGCGTGCGATCACAAAAAAATACATTGCTAATAATATCAAATTTCCGATCATGCCGAATTCTTCTGAATACACCGCAAAGATGAAGTCGGTGGTGCGCTCCGGCAGAAAATCAAGATGAGTCTGCGTGCCATTCAGATAACCCTTGCCCAGAATCCCGCCGGAACCGACCGCGATCATGCCCTGAATAGTGTGATAGCCCTTGCCAAGCGCGTCCTGCGACGGGTCGAACAACATCTCGATACGGTGGCGTTGATAGTCGTGCATCATTTTCCACATCACCGGCGCACTGGCAATGGCAGCAACGAACAGACCGCCCATCACGCGCCAGCTCAAACCCGCCAGGAACAGCACATAAAATCCGCTGGCAGAAATCAGCAGCGCGGTTCCCAGATCGGGCTGCCTTGCGATCAGTGCCACCGGCATCAGCAATAACAATGCGGCCACGATGTAATTCTTGAGTGTCAGGCTGGCCTCGTGCTTCTCGAAATACCAGGCCATCATCAACGGCACGCCGATTTTCATCAGTTCGGACGGCTGTATGGTCGCAACGCCAATGTTCAGCCAGCGCCGCGCGCCATGGCTTATTTCACCAAACAGCGCCACCCCGATGAGCAGCAACATGCCGACCACATAAATCGGCACGGCGGTGCGCATCAAATAATGCAGCGGCAGATTGGCCACGATCCACAGACAACAAAGCGCCACCAGAATATTCATGCCCTGCGACATCACGCGCTCAAGATTATGGTCGCTCGCGCTGTACAACGTCAGCAGGCTGGCTGCCATCAGCAAGCCCATCCCTGCCAGCAGCGGCAAATCAAGATGGGCAATAATACGTTGCCAAAATTGTCGTTTTGTCATGTCAGTCCACCTCTACGTCAGGAATACCCGATGCTGCCGGGGCAACCACTTTAGGCACATCAGGCACCTTGCCAAGCAGGTAATAGTCCATTACACGGCGGGCGATAGGGGCCGCCGTGCCGCCGCCGTGTCCGCCGTTTTCCGCCAGCACGACCACCGCGATTCTGGGTTTGTCGACCGGGGCAAAGGCGATGAACCAGGCATGATCGCGATGTCGTTCATCGATCTTGCTGGCATCGTATTTCTCGCCCTGCTTCATGCCGACCACCTGCGCCGTGCCGGTCTTGCCTGCAATGGTGTAGGACGCGCCCGCTGACGCTGCCACTGCTGTGCCGCCGGGCTGGGTCACCGCCTGCATGGCCCGCTTGATCAGATCAAGATGCGCCGGGTCCAGCTTTATATCGAACGCCGGATCGTTTGCAAGCTTGCGTGTCTCGTTGGTGCTGGAATTCTTCACCGCCCTGACCAGGTGCGGCCTGTAGCCGATGCCGCCATTCGCCAGTGTCGCTGTCGCGGCAGCCAGTTGCAAGGGCGTTACCAGACTGTAACCCTGACCAATGCCGACTGACACGGTGTCGCCGGCATACCATTTCTGTTTGAAGCGCTTCTGCTTCCACTCCTGGGAAGGCAACAGGCCAGATGTTTCACCCTCGAGGTCGATACCGGTCTTCTTGCCAAAACCGAAGCGCGACAGAAAGCCGAAAATACGGTCGATTCCCAACTCAACCGCGAGGCCGTAATAGTAGGTATCGCAGGACACCACGATGGACTTGAACATATCCACCGTTCCATGCCCGCCCTTCTTCCAGTCCCGGTAATGATGACTACTGCCCGGCAAGGTGAAAAACCCGGGATCGCTGATGGTTTGAGCAGGCGAGCGTACGTTGTAATAAAGGCCAGCCAATGCCATGAAGGGTTTGATCGTGGAACCCGACGGGTATTGTCCGCGCAGCACACGATTGTTGAGCGGATGATCGGGTGAGTCATTCAATTCTTTCCAGCTGTCCGCATCAATCCCGTCGACGAACAGGCTGGGGTCATAGCCCGGCCGGCTGACAAAGGCCAGCACTTCGCCGTTGGCGGGATCGATTGCCACCAGTGCGCCGCGATAATCGCCAAATGCCTGCTCGGCAATTTCCTGCAATTTGGCATCGATGCTCAGAATCAGTGTATTTCCGGATACCGGTGGCGTGCGCGACAAGATGCGCACGGCGCGGCCCGCCGAATCCACTTCGACCTGCTCGATGCCTGTCGTTCCGTGCAATTCATTTTCGTAATATTGCTCAAGACCCGTCTTGCCTATGTAATCGGTTCCCCGGTAATTCGCATCCGCATCGTTTTCTTCGAGCCTGTCTTCATCCGCCTGGTTGATACGCCCGATGTAGCCCAGAAGATGCGCCGTTTTATCGGAATAAGGATAGTCACGGAACAGGCGCGCCTTGATTTCGACACCCGGAAAGCGATACTGCTGTGCGGCAAAACGTGCCACCTCCTCGTCGGAGAGGCGACTGCGTATCATCAACGTTTCAAAATCGTGGCTCTCCGCCTGAAGCTTCTTGAAGCGCTTGCGATCTCTGGGCTCTATATCTACCAGTTTGGACAAGTCATCGATGGTGGCCGTCAGATTCGCGACCTTGCTCGGCGTGATTTCCAGCGTGTAGCCGGAAAAATTGTGCGCCAGCACCACACCGTTGCGATCCAGTATCAGGCCGCGGCTGGGTACCATGGGCATGATTGAAATGCGATTTTTTTCTGCCAGCGTCTGGTAATATTCATGGCGCACCGCCTGTAAATAGACGAAACGTGCCAGCAGTATCCCCAGCAGCAGCAAGACAAAACCGATGCTAATAAACAGCCGCAAGCGAAAATTGAAAATCTCCTGCTGATGATTTTTTAGCTCAACCCGATTATTCATTCACGATCCACGCGCATCTGACGCATTGACTGGAACAGGGAGCTGGTCGGGATCCACAGCAGGGTCGAAGTCAGACAGCCCAGGAAGTAGCTCCACGCCACCTGACCGTTCACCTGCCAGTGCACAATCGCATACACCGCGTAAGTCAGCAGCAGGATAAGAAAAACCTGGGTGGTTTGCTCGCGCAGATCAAACATCCGTATGCGACGGCTCAACACAACGCCGCCAAACGCCAGCACGGTATAGGACAGCGCGTGCTGGCCGAACAAACTGGCGTCATTCACATCGGACAGAATGCCTATCGCCCAGGCCAGGCCAATACCCAGCCGCTGCGGTTTGTGCGTACACCAGTAAAGCATCACGACCGCCACAAAATCGGGACGCAACGTCAGCCAGATCCCTTCCCATGGCAAACCGTTGAGAAACAACGCACCGAGTACGCTGACCGCGATGAATAGCTTACTGACGGGACGCAGGATTTCCGACGGTTTCTGATCCTGATTAGACATCAGTGGCCTCCTGCCTTCCTGGTTTTTAGCTTGCCGGGCACAGGTGCTTCTTCAGGGCGTTCAGGGAGCGCAGGCATGGCTGACAGAACCATCAAAAAGCGATGCTTATCCACGCCGCCCACAGGCAGGCAGACAATTCGGGCGAATGGATAAGCCGCATCCCTCTCTATCTTTTCCACTCTTGCAACTGGAATACCCGGTGGATAAAGCCCGTCTATACCGGATGTCACCAACACATCGCCCTTCAGGATATCAGCGCTGACCGGCATATAGCGCAGCGACAACTGACTGGTATCACCCGCACCGAATGCGACACTGCGCAACCCGCTGCGCTGCACTTGTACCGGCACGGCATGATCTTTTTCGGTAATCAAGGTAACTTCGGACAGCCAGGGATAAACACGTGTGATTTGCCCCACAATCCCCTTGTCATCCATCACCACCTGACCTGCCTGAATATTGGCGGTGCTGCCTTTGTTGATGAGCACTTTGCGCCTGAAAATGTCCCGCTCGGCATAGGCAATTTCAGCGAATTGCACCGTAAACTGACCACGCTGCTGGAGCGCCAGCATGTTGCGCAATTGCTGATTTTCTTGCAGCACCGATTTCCATTGCAGCAATTGCGCGGTGTCTGTTTCATGCTGCCGATGCAACGCCTTGTTTTGTTCCAGCAAAGTGCTCTGCTGAACAAGGTACTCCGAGGTTTGTTGCCACAGCAGATTCGGCAGCGTCGCCAGACGCTGCATCGGCGAAACCAGCACCGAAAGCGCACTGCGAGTCGATTCAAGATAACGGAAACGCGCATCCACAAACATCAGCAGCAACGACAGCACCGCAAAAAACACGAGACGTGCAGCGGAACTGGGCCCCCGGTTAAAAACCTGAAAAGTTTGCGTGCTGTCCATCTTGGCTGGTAAGTGGGGAGTAGAAAGTAGGAAGTGGTGAGCAGAGAACGGTAAGTGGCAAAGAGCAGTTTTCCCACTCACAACTCGCCACTTACCACTCCCCCAGCAATCCTTACTCCGTAGTAAAAATGCCGGTTGACTTGTCCATGCTTTCAAGCGCACGACCTGAACCTCGCACCACGCAAGTCAAAGGATCATCGGCGATCAGCACTGGCAAACCGGTTTCTTCCATCAGCAGACGGTCGATGTCGCGCAGCAGCGCACCGCCGCCGGTCAGCACCATGCCCTTGTTTGCAATATCCGCGCCAAGTTCAGGCGGCGTTTGTTCGAGCGCGATTTTCACCGCACTGACGATGTTGTTGAGCGGATCGGTCAGCGCTTCGAGAATTTCGTTGCTGGAAATGGTAAAGCTGCGCGGCACGCCTTCCGCCAGATTGCGCCCTTTCACTTCCATCTCGCGCACTTCGGAGCCCGGGAAGGCTGAACCGATGGTCTTCTTGATTTCTTCGGCCGTGGTCTCGCCGATCAGCATGCCGTAGTTGCGGCGGATGTAGTTGATGATCGCCTCGTCGAACTTGTCGCCGCCGACGCGTACCGAACCCGAATACACCGTGCCGCCCAGCGAAATCACGCCGACTTCGGTGGTGCCGCCGCCGATATCCACCACCATCGAACCCGTCGCCTCTTCCACCGGCAAACCTGCACCGATCGCTGCGGCCATCGGCTCTTCGATCAGTTCAACGCGACGCGCACCCGCACCGACTGCGGATTCGCGGATTGCACGGCGCTCGACCTGAGTGGAACCACAGGGCACGCAAATCACGATGCGCGGGCTGGGGCTGAAGATGCTGGCCTTGTAAACCTTGCGTATGAATTGCTTGAGCATTTGCTCGGTCACGGTAAAGTCGGCAATCACGCCGTCCTTCATCGGGCGAATCGCCGTGATATTGCCCGGCGTGCGCCCCAGCATCTGCTTGGCGCCCAAGCCTACTTGCTGAATGATCTTCTTGCCGTTCGGGCCGCCTTCCTGTCGAATAGCCACAACCGAAGGTTCGTTCAGCACGATGCCTTGTCCGCGCACCCAGATCAGCGTATTCGCCGTACCCAGGTCGATCGCCAAGTCATTAGAAAAATAGCCGTTAAAAAGTCCAAACATGTCGATTCCCGAGAAGTCCAAAGAGGTGTATTGCTAAACTTGTTATGATACTCTATCAGCCTCGTTATTATAAAGCTTTTACTATGTCATTAAGCACTGCCGACGTTCAGAAAGTTGCGCGCTTAGCGCGACTGGCCATGAACGACACCGAAATCGAAGCCGCCAGGGCACAATTGTCCGGTATTTTTGAACTCATCAAAGAGATGCAGGCCGTGGATACCACCGGCATCGCGCCGATGTCGCACGCTCAGGATCTGTCGCAACGCCTGCGTGAGGACAGAGTCACCGAGACCAATCAGCGCGAGCTGTTCCAGTCCATCGCGCCGCAAGTCGAAGCAGGCCTGTATCTTGTCCCGCAAGTCATCGAGTAAAAAATCATGTTGAATTCCAGCCTCACACAACTGGGCGCGGCACTGCGCGCCAGAACAGTTTCCAGCGTCGAGCTGACTAAAAGCTATCTTGACCGCATCGCCATGCATAATCCGGCTTTTAATGCTTATGTCACCGTAGATGAAAAAACCAGCCTGGCTCAGGCATTGGCTGCCGATGCACTGCTGGCATCAGGCCGCGCCCAGCCACTTACGGGCATTCCGATCGCGCAGAAAGACATTTTCTGCGCAAAGGGCTGGCGCACCACCTGCGGCTCCAGGATGCTCTCCGATTTCATCGCACCTTATGACGCGCATGTCATCGAACAGTTCAACAAGGCGGGCGCGGTGAATCTGGGCAAGACCAACATGGATGAATTCGCCATGGGATCTTCCAATGAAACCTCCTACTTCGGGCCGGTCAGAAATCCGTGGAATCAGAATGCGGTACCGGGCGGCAGTTCCGGCGGCGCCGCCTCTGCGGTCGCAGCAAGGCTTTGCGCTGCTGCAACGGGAACCGACACCGGCGGTTCGATCCGCCAGCCGGCAGCGCTGTGCGGCATCACGGGCATCAAGCCTACTTACGGCACGGTGTCTCGCTACGGCATGATCGCCTTCGCATCAAGTCTCGATCAGGCAGGCCCGATGGCGAAGAGCGCCGAAGATTGCGCGCTGATGCTGAACGTAATGACCGGCTTCGATGAGCGCGATTCGACCTCATTGCAACGCGAGCCGGAAGACTACACCCGCGACCTGAATAAACCGCTCGCCGGGTTGCGTATCGGCCTGCCGAAAGAGTTTTTTGCGGAAGGGTTGTCGCAGGATGTGGCGAACCGCGTTCAGGACGCGATTGCCGAATACAAGAAGCTGGGCGCGACTATCGTCGACATCAGCCTGCCGAATTCAAAACTGGCCGTACCGGTCTATTACGTGCTGGCGCCTGCGGAAGCTTCCAGCAACTTGTCGCGTTTCGACGGCGTGCGCTACGGTTATCGCGCACCGGAATATACAGATCTTGCAGACATGTACGAGAAGAGCCGTGCACAAGGCTTCGGCGAGGAAGTCAAACGCCGCATCATGATCGGCACCTACGTGCTCTCGCACGGCTATTACGACGCGTATTACCTGCAAGCACAGAAGATACGCCGCCTGATCGCGCAGGATTTTACCGATGCATTCAAACAGTGCGACGTCATCATGGGGCCGACCAGTCCCTCTACCGCATTCAATTTGGGTGAGAAGGGCGACGACCCGGTGCAGATGTACCTGTCAGATATCTACACCATCGCGGTGAACCTGGCAGGCCTGCCGGGCATGTCCATCCCCTGCGGTTTTGGTAACCCGGGCACAGGCGGCCCTGCCATGCCGGTCGGCCTGCAGATCATCGGCAATTATTTCGACGAGGCGCGCATGCTGAACATCGCGCACCAATATCAACTGGCAACCGACTGGCACACGCGCTGCCCACAAGCTCTGTAAGGAAACATTATGTCCTGGGAAACAGTCATCGGGCTGGAAGTGCATACGCAACTCTCCACCCACACCAAAATTTTTTCTGGCGCCTCCACCACGTATGGTGCCGAGCCCAACACACAGGCGGATGCGGTGAGCATCGCACTGCCCGGCGTGCTGCCGGTATTAAACAAGGGAGCGGTCGAACGCGCCATCAAGTTCGGTCTGGCAGTCGGTGCGCATATCGCGCCGCGCTCGATATTCGCACGCAAAAACTATTTCTATCCTGATTTGCCCAAGGGCTACCAGATCAGCCAGTTCGACCTGCCGGTCGTGGGCATGGGGCAGCTTGCCATTCAGGTTGAACCTTTGTCGGGCAACGCCAAACCTTATGAAAAGGTAGTGCGCATCACTCGCGCCCATCTGGAAGAAGACGCGGGAAAATCGGTACACGGCGCATCACAGGGCATGACCGGCGTCGATCTGAATCGTGCCGGCACGCCGCTGCTTGAAATCGTATCCGAGCCTGACATGTGCTCTGCCGCAGAGGCAGTGGCTTATGCAAAAACGTTGCACACGCTGGTGCGCTGGATCGGTATCTCTGACGGCAATATGCAGGAAGGCTCGTTCCGCTGCGACGTCAACGTGTCGGTTCGTCGCCCCGGCGAGCCGCTCGGCACGCGCCGCGAGATCAAGAACCTCAACTCGTTCAAGTTCATGCAGCAGGCGATCGATTATGAAGTGCAGTGGCAGATCGACACAATCGAGAGCGGCGGAACAATCCATCAGGCCACCATCCTGTTCAATCCGGATACCGGCGAGACGCGCGCGATGCGCAGCAAGGAAGACGCGCACGACTACCGTTACTTCCCCGACCCTGATTTACTGCCGCTGGACATCACGCCTGCCATGCTGGAAGCGGTGCGCGCCACGCTGCCGGAACTGCCTGTAGCCCGCCGCGCACGCTACGTGAACGAACTGGCTTTATCAGCTTACGACGCTAACAGCCTGACCAGCTCACGCGAAATGGCGGACTTCTTCGATGTGTGCGTCGCTGCGGTATCCCCCTCACCTCAGTCCTCTCCCGCAAGCGTGCGAGGAGGCGAACGTGAAAATCAATCTTCTACTCCTGCCAAACTGTGCGCAAACTGGATCATCGGCGAAGTCAGCGCCCAGCTCAATCGCGACGGACTGGAGATGGCGCAATGTCCGGTCACCCCGCAACAGATGAGCGGCATGCTGGCGCGCATTGCGGACAGCACCATTTCCAACTCCGGCGCGAAAGAAGTGTTTCGTACTTTATGGGCGGAGGGCGGCGAGGCTGATGCCATCATCGAATCCAAAGGATTGAAGCAGGTATCGGATTCCGGTGCGATTGAAGCGCTGGTAGACGAGATCATCGCCGCCAATGCCGACAAGGTCGCTGAATATCGTTCCGGCAAAGACAAGCTGTTCGGTTTCTTCGTAGGTCTGGCGATGAAGGCCAGCAAGGGCAAGGCGAATCCAGCGCAACTGAACGAAGTGCTGTTGAAAAAACTGGCGGGATAAAATATTCGTTGTCAGGTTTTGGCCTTTGCAGCATAATTCGCGCTGCCGTTCAGACCAATGGGAGAGCGTGGTTTTGCTACCACCGCCGAAGGCGTAACACCCGTAACCGCTCAGGCAAAAGGACTATTGGCACAGGCAAATCTGGAGAGCGCAGGGAAAACCTGCCACCGAAGGGGCACGCAAAAGTCGTCATTTCCGCGAATAACCAACGACTTGGTTGTCGTATTGGGGCAACCTAGTCGAATGGCTAGTAGTTTCATCAAGCGGAAATTTAGTTGAATTACTGGATGGCCGTACCTCGAAACTCGCCACTTGTGGCTCGTTTCCAGGTCTGCCCCGGAATGACCATTTTTGTAATCTCTCAGGTACCAAGGACAGATGGGGCGCAGCACGATATCGTGCTGCGCCTTTTTTATCTGCCGAAAGCCTACATGACTCTTAAAACGACTCCTTTAAATGCAGCACACCGCGCGATGGGCGCAAAAATGGTGGATTTCGGCGGCTGGGACATGCCGGTGAATTACGGTTCCCAGATCGACGAACACCATCAGGTGCGCAACGATTGCGGCATGTTCGACGTGTGCCACATGCGCGTGGTCGATGTAAAAGGCGAGGGCGTGCGCGCCTTTTTGCGCTACCTGCTGGCGAACAACGCCGACAAGCTCACGCAGCCGGGCAAGGCGCTGTATTCCACCATGCTGCGTCCGGATGGCGGCGTGATCGACGATCTGATTATCTATTTCATGAGCGAGGAATGGTTCCGCATCGTGGTCAACGCAGGCACGGCTGACAAGGACATCGCGTGGATGAAAGAACAAGCCAAGGAATTCAAAGGGCATCTCCCATCGGGAAATGCGGCGGCTGCCCTTTCCCCCTCAGAAGGGGGAAAGTTGGAAAGGGGGCTGACCATCACCTCGCGTGATGATCTGGCGATGATCGCCGTGCAAGGCCCGAATGCGCGTGCGAAAGTCTGGGAAGCGCTGCCCGGCAGCCGCGAACTGACCGAGAGCCTGATCCCTTTCAGTGCGGTAGAAATGGGTACGATGTTCATCGCGCGCACCGGCTACACCGGGGAAGACGGTTTTGAGATCATGATTCCGGCCAAAGCCGCGCCGTTTTTCTGGGCAACGCTGGCAGAAAAAGGGGTGAAACCCATCGGTCTGGGCGCGCGCGACACGCTGCGCCTGGAAGCGGGCATGAACCTCTACGGACAGGACATGGACGAGAGCGTGGGTCCGCTGGAATCGGGTCTTGCCTGGACGGTGGACCTGACCAGTCCCCGCGACTTCATCGGCAAGGAAGCCTTGCTGGCCCATCCGCCTGCGAGCCGCCTGGTAGGACTAGTGCTGACAGATCGCGGCGTGTTGCGCGGACATCAGAAAGTGCACACGACACATGGGATTGGCGAGATCACCAGCGGCAGCTACTCGCCCACACTGGAGAAATCCATCGCACTGGCCCGCGTGCCAAAAGAGGTTGCAATCGGCGACACGGTACAAGTTGCGGTTCGCGATAAAATGCTGAGCGCACAGGTGGTAAAGTATCCGTTCGCAAGAAATGGCAAGGGCTGTTTATAAAGCAGACGTAAGTTATTAGCTAAAGCCGGCTATGACTTACGACTTACGACTTACGAATAAAGGAGATTCTCATGAGTAACCCATCCAACCTGAAATACACCCCATCCCACGAATGGGTCAAAACCGAAGCTGACGGCACGGTCAGCATCGGCATCACGCAACATGCACAGGAATTGCTGGGCGACATGGTGTTCGTCGAGGCCCCCGCGGTCGGACGTCATCTGAAGGCACGTGAAGAATGCGCGGTGGTGGAATCAGTAAAAGCCGCTGCCGACGTATACGCCCCGATCTCGGGGACCGTGACCGAAGTCAACGGGGTGCTGGATGGAAGCCCGGAAGCCATCAATGAAGATCCTTACGCCGCATGGATGTTCAGGATGAAACCCGACAATCCGGCTGACCTCGACGCGCTGATGGATGCTGCCGCCTACCAGGCCGTAGTCGACAGCGAAGCACACTAGAAGCAGGATCGAGAATTCAGGATTCAGGAGCGGGGGTAAACCCGCTCTTCGATCCACAAATCCCGATCCTCACCACTGGTTTTTCGATCCTCAATCCTGTTTTTTTGATCCTATGACCCACACTGACCAATTTGTAAATCGCCACAATGGCCCCACCTCCAGGGACGTTCAGGACATGTTGCGGAAAATCGACGCGCCGTCACTCGACGCGCTGATCGACCAGACCATTCCTGCTGCGATCCGTTTAAAACAACCGCTGAACCTTGCAGCCGGCATGTCGGAATACGCATATCTTTCGCATCTCAGAGGTATTGCGGCGAAAAACAAGTTATACAAGAGTTACATCGGACTGGGTTATTACGATACGGTTCTGCCGCCCGTAATTCAGCGCAACGTTTTGGAAAACCCGGGCTGGTACACCGCCTATACGCCCTATCAGGCCGAGATCGCCCAGGGCCGCCTGGAGGCGCTGCTGAATTTCCAGACCATGGTGGTGGATCTGACCGGGATGGAAATCGCCAATGCGTCCCTGCTGGATGAGGCGACCGCCGCCGCTGAGGCCATGACCATGCTGCATGGCCTGCGCTCGCGCGAAAATGCAGACAAGAACAGTTTCTTCGTATCAAATGAATGTTTTCCGCAAACCATCGAATTGCTCAAAACCAGAGCCCGTCCGCTGGGCATAGAACTTGTGATCGGCGACTTCAAGACGGTCACCCTGAGCGACAAGCTGTATGGCGCACTGTTGCAATACCCTGCTGCCAATGGCGTGGTGCATGACTATGTCGATTTCGTCGGGCGCGCGAAGCAACACGGCATGACCATCGCGGTGGCAGCCGACATCCTGAGCCTGGTCTTGCTCACCCCGCCGGGCGAATGGGGTGCGGATATCGTACTGGGTTCAACACAACGCTTCGGTGTACCGATGGGTTACGGCGGACCGCACGCGGCTTACTTTGCCTGCCGTGATGCACACAAACGCTCGATGCCGGGACGCATCATCGGCGTGTCGGTAGATGCAGACGGCAATCCTGCGCTGCGCATGGCGCTGCAAACGCGCGAACAACACATCCGCCGCGAGAAAGCCACCTCCAATATCTGCACCGCACAGGCGTTGCTGGCGATCATGGCCAGCATGTATGCGGTATATCACGGCGCAGACGGGCTGCGCGGCATCGCACGACATGTTCATCTGTCCGCCGTTGCACTTGCCGGTGAATTGAAGAAGCTGGGCTTCAATGTTGCCCATGACAGCTTCTTCGACACGCTGAAACTGCTGCATACCGACAACGTCAAAATCCAGGCGCTAGCTGAGTCAGCAGAAATCAACTTTCGTTACAGCAATGAGGGTTTGGGGATTGCGCTGGATCAGACCACGTCGATAGCCGATCTGAACGCCATCATCAAGGTGTTCGCGCAAGCTGCGGAAAAACCGGCGCCCAGATTGAGCGAGGCGCAGGTAGCTGGCCAGACGATGCGCATCAAGGTCAGAAAATCGGCCATTCTGACGCATCCGGTGTTCAGCTCCCACCATTCTGAAACGCTGATGATGCGCTACATCAAGCGACTGGAGAACAAGGACCTGTCGCTGACCCACTCGATGATCGCTTTAGGTTCCTGCACCATGAAGCTCAACGCGGCCTCCGAACTGCTGGCGCTGACCTGGCCTGAATTTGCCAACCTGCACCCCTTCGTGCCGGTGGAGCAGGCAGCAGGTTATCAGGAAGTCATCGCAGGGCTTGACGCGGCATTGTCCGAGATCACCGGCTTCGCGCAGATGAGTTTTCAGCCCAACAGCGGCGCATCCGGCGAATACGCAGGTCTGCTGGTGATTCAGGCGTACCACCGTTCACGCGGCGAAGGTCAGCGCAACGTAGCCCTTATTCCTTCCTCGGCGCACGGCACCAATCCTGCCAGCGCAGCCATGTGCGGCATGAACATCGTGGTGGTGAAATGCGACAAAAACGGCAACATCGACGTGGCAGATCTGCGCGAAAAAGCCGAACTGCATCGCGACAACCTGTCGTGCCTGATGGTGACCTATCCCAGCACGCACGGCGTGTATGAAGAATCCATCATGGACATCACCCGCATCATCCACCAGAACGGCGGACAGGTTTACATGGACGGCGCCAACATGAATGCGCAGGTGGGCCTGACCAGCCCCGGCAATATCGGCGCTGACGTGTGCCACCTCAACCTGCACAAGACTTTCGCGATCCCTCACGGCGGTGGCGGACCGGGCGCGGGTCCTATCGGCGTGGCGGCGCATCTGACACCGTTTTTGCCTTCGCACCCCGTAGTCAAGACTGGCGGCGAGCAAGGTATCCACGCGGTGTCAGCCGCACCGTACGGCAGCGCCTTGATCCTGCTGGTCTCCTATGGATACATCAAGATGATGGGCGGCACGGGTCTTAAAGAGGCGACCCGCATGGCGATACTCAACGCCAACTACATCAAGGAATCACTGAAGGATCATTATTCGACCCTGTACGCGGGTGAAAACGGTCGTTGCGCACACGAGATGATTCTCCAGTGCGTCGACTTCAAACGCGATGCAGGCATAGAAGTCGCCGATATCGCCAAGCGCCTGATGGATTACGGCTTCCATGCGCCGACCACGTCATTCCCTGTAGTGGACACCCTGATGGTCGAACCGACCGAGAGCGAATCGAAGGCTGAACTGGACCGTTTCATTGATGCGATGATCGCCATACGCGGCGAGATCGACGAAATTATCGCAGGCCGCGCAGACAAAAAAGACAATATAATCAAACATGCGCCGCATACCGCGAAAGCTGTGGTGTGCAGCGACTGGAACCGGCCCTATACGCGTGAACAGGCGGCTTACCCGCTGCCCTGGGTGCGCGAGAATAAATTCTGGCCAGCCGTCGCGCGCGTGGATAATGTGTACGGCGACAAGAACCTGATCTGCTCCTGCCCGCCGATCGACTCCTACATTTAACACGCGATATTCCCTCCCCTCTTGCAGGTGGAGGGTCAGGGACGGGGTAGCCACATTGAGATCACGCAACTCAACCCCCATCCTGCCCTTCCCCCTGTCGTGAGGAAGGAACTAAGAATAAGGACACACACTATGACCAAGAAAAAAGACATTGCCGATAAAGATGCCGTCACCCTGGACGGCGCGCCCGTCACCTTGTACGGCACCTTTCCAGCTGTGGGGCAAATCGCCCCGGCGTTCACGCTGGTGGATCGTGACCTGAAAGATGTGACACTGCAAAGCTTCGCTGGTCGCCGCAAGGTGCTCAACATCGTACCCAGCCTCGATACCGCCGTGTGCGCGACGTCGACGCGCAAATTCAACGAGGCAGCGAACAAACTGGACAATACCGTGGTGCTGGTGATCTCGGCAGATCTGCCGTTTGCGATGAGCCGTTTCTGCGTGGCCGAAGGTCTTGCAAATGTCATTCCACTGTCGCTGATGCGCGGGCGCGACTTCATGCGCAATTACGGCGTGAAGATCGCCGACACCGCACTGGCAGGCCTGACCGCGCGCGCCGTACTGGTGCTCGATGAAAAAGACCGCGTGCTGCACGCCGAACTCGTCTCCGACATCACCCATGAACCGAACTACGACGCAGCGCTACGACAATTGTCAATTGTCAATTGACAA
>DFWZ01000002.1:2639-16988 GCA_002381565.1 Gallionella sp. UBA4121 | reverse complement strand
CAATTGACAATTCATTATCAACTATCAACTGGGTTAATGACATGAATACACTCATCTGCGGTTCAATGGCTTTTGATACCATCATGGTATTCAAGGACCAGTTCAAGAAACACATCCTGCCTGAGCAGATCCATATCCTCAACGTCGCGTTTCTGGTGCCTGAAATGCGCCGCGAATACGGCGGCTGCGCGGGAAACATCGCCTACAACCTGCATTTGCTGGGTGGCAAGCCGCTGATCATGGCGACCGTCGGCGACGACTTCGCGCCCTATGCCCGCCGCCTGGAAAAACTCTCCATCACGCAGCAACACATCCGCCACGTGCCGGACAGTTTCACAGGACAAGCCTTTATCACAACCGATCTGGACGACAACCAGATCACCGCCTTTCATCCGGGCGCGATGGGTTACTCCGAACAGAACAAGGTTTCTGAGGCTGTCGGCGTCACACTCGGCATCGTATCGCCGGACGGGCGTACCGGCATGATCGAACACGCCGATCAGTTCGTCGAAGCCGGTATTCCTTTCGTGTTCGATCCGGGCCAGGGCATGCCGATGTTCTCAGGCTCCGATCTGTTGCGCTTCATCGACCAGGCGACCTACGTGACCGTGAACGATTATGAAGCCAAGTTGCTGCAGGAAAAGACCGGAAAATCGCTGAAGGATATCGCCAAATCGGTGAAAGCCCTGATCGTCACACTGGGCGCGGACGGCTCGATGATTTACACGGAGGGACGCGAAATTGCCATCCCCACGCCCAAGCCTGCGGCTGTCGTTGATCCTACCGGCTGCGGCGATGCATATCGCGCAGGCCTGATGTACGGCATCCAGCGCGGATGGGCCTGGGAGACTACCGGACGCCTGGCCTCCCTGATGGGTTCGATCAAGATCGCCAGTCGCGGCGGCCAGAACCATGCGCCTACCCGCGATGAAATCAAGGCGCAGTTTCAGCAACACTTCGGCTCCTCCATAACGCTGTAAATCATGCAAAAACTGCTAATCGCGCTGCTGGTACTGTTTGCTGGTTGCGCGGCAGACCAGCGCGGCGGCCCGGTGAAGGAAATCGTCAAGTTGGGCGTGATTGAAAGCGTTGCGCCCATCGAGATGGATGCCAGCTCAGGTGCCGGTTCAACAGCGGGCGGCATTTTCGGCCAGGTCGGCGGCGCCAATACCGGAACAGGGCGTGGTGCGGTGGCAGGTTCGGTGCTGGGCGGCGTGCTCGGCGGCACACTTGGACAGCAGGCGGGAATTTCTACCCGTCCGGGTCTGGAATTATGGATCAGGCTGGATGGAGATGAGCAGAGCACCTATGTGATGCAGCCCGGAAAACCGGGCGAATTCAGAGTCGGCGACCGCGTGCGCGTGGTTCGCAAGAAGGGCGGGATGATTGTCGAACCGGATCACGCACCCTGAATCTGAGATAGAGTAATCTTTGAGCGGGCTTGGCCCGCTCTTTTATTTCCGGTGGCAGACTGCTAACTGAGCACCTTGTTGATTATCTCCATCGCCTTGTCCGTTGCGCCCTGATGCGCGGCGACAAACCTCACGCCCTGTTTGCGCATCATAGCCAGCGCGCTGGCATCATTCAGCAGCTTTTGTGCAACCTGAAGCAAGTCAGCCGCATCGCTCACCTGCACTGCCGCGCCTGCCTCGACCGCCAGTCGAGTGGCGTCAGAAAAATTAAAAGTGTGCGGGCCGGTCAATACCGGGGTACCCACTGCACAGGCCTCGATCAGGTTCTGACCGCCGAACGGCAACAGGCTGCCTCCGATAAAAGCCAGGTCGGCAGCGGCATAATAGGCAAACATCTCGCCCATGCTGTCGCCCAGCACCACCTGCACATCAACTGGCACTTCCCTGTTCTCGCTTCTCTTCTGATAGCGCAAACCACGTCTGGCAAGCATGTCTGCGATCTCTGTAAAGCGCTGAGGATGGCGCGGCACGATGACCAGCAACACCGGAATAGCTTGAGCCTGCCAGGCATCCAGCAACAAGGCCTCTTCGCCCTCGCGGGTGCTGGCCGCCAGGAAAATCTTGCGCGCCGCGCCGAATTGCCGGCGCAGGGAAAGTCCCAGTTCCTGCATCGCCTGAGGTGGCGCGATGTCGAATTTCAAATTGCCCATCACGGATACCTTTTGAGCGCCGAGCCGGGTCAGGCGGGCCGCATCAGCCGCTGTCTGCGCCGCGACGGCGTCGAGTTGTTGCAATGCGCGACGAGTCAGACTGGCGACACGAGCATAGCCCCGTGCCGATTTTCCCGACAGGC
Source organism: Gallionella sp. UBA4121 (assembly GCA_002381565.1). Taxonomy (GTDB): domain Bacteria; phylum Pseudomonadota; class Gammaproteobacteria; order Burkholderiales; family Gallionellaceae; genus Gallionella. Next base: position 14,723 of record DFWZ01000002.1, on the reverse strand, counting down.
GCGCGTTGAGCAACAGCATGGGTACACCCGCTGCATGTCCTTCATGAATCAGATTGAACCAGATCTCGGTTTCCATCAGGATGCCTAGCCTGGGCTTAAAACGGCGCAGGAATCGCCGCACCGCGAACGGATAGTCGTAAGGCAGATACACCCGCAAGACCCCGTCGCCATACAATTGTTCGCTTGTGGCGCGTCCGGTCGGCGTGGTGTGAGTCAGCAATATTTGATGTTCGGGGTACGCCGCGCGCAGTTTGGCGACCAGACTGAACGTCGCGCGCGTCTCTCCGACGGAGACCGCATGCAGCCAGATCACCCCCTCCCCAACCCTCTCCCTGCAAGAGGGAAGGAGCGGATAAAAACCGAAACGTTCGCCCAGATGATGCAGGTATTCGGGTTGTTTACGTGCGCGTAACGCCAGGCGTACGAACACGATGGGCAGCAGCAGCCACAGCAACCATGTATAAAGAGTTCTCACCAGTGCTTCGCCACGGATGAATTGGCGCAGTCCACCTGAATTACCTCGCGGTCATCCAGACGAATCGCGGTCAGCGGCCCGCCCCACAGACAGCCGGTATCCAGCGCGATGGCGCGGGGCTTTAGCATCAGCCCCAACGCCGACCAGTGACCGAATATTACGGTCGCCTCCCGGCTTGCACGTTCAGGGATATCAAACCAGGGACGGTAGCCCGTAGGTATGTTCTCCTGCTCCGCCTTGAAATCGAATTCCATCCGCCCCCCTTCGGTACAGATGCGCATCCTCGTCAGCGCGTTGGTAATCACGCGCAAGCGCTTGTAGCCCGTCAGTTCATCAGCCCAGGCATCGGGCTGATTGCCGTACATATGCGCGAGAAAATCCACATAATCATCGCCCCGCAGCGCCGCTTCAACTTCACCCGCAAGCACAGCCGCCTGCTCCACCGTCCAGTCCGGCAGCAGCCCCGCGTGCACCAGCACAAACTCCCCCTCGGCATGAAGCAGACGCTGATTGCGCAGCCAGGTCAGCAACTCTTCGCGGTCCGGCGCGTTCAGAATCTCATCCAGTGTATCGCCCCTGTGCAATCTGCCCGTACCGTAAGCCACCGCCAGCAAATGCAGGTCGTGATTGCCAAGCACGGTGATTGCACTGTTCCCCATAGACTTGACCAGACGCAATACTTGCAAGGAATCCGGGCCGCGGTTGACCAGGTCGCCCACCAGCCACAGCTTATCCAGTTGCGGATCAAAGCGTATTTTTTCCAGCAACTGCACCAATTCCGTATAACAGCCCTGAATATCACCTACCGCGTAAATCGCCATCGCGCTTTTCCAGCAAAATATCCTGATAAAATAGCGTACCAGATTTTTAAGCACCTTTGATGAAATCCATTCCTTTTTTACGTGTTAATCTCCTGATTCCCATCAATCCCGCCGCCTGATGCTATTCAACTCATACAGCTTCATTTTTTTCTACCTGCCCGTCGTCCTGATCGGATTTTTCTGGCTGGCACGGACCAGCCACGCCTTTGCCGCCGGCTGGCTTGCATTGGCCTCGCTGTTCTTCTACGGCTACTGGAATCCGGCCTATATCGGGCTGCTGCTGGGTTCAATCGTATGCAATTACGCCTTCGGGATGTGGATAGCTAAAACTAAAGAACCGGAAAGTGGCAAGTGGCAAGTGGCAAGTGGTGCAGGAGCGAGTAAAAAACAGCTGCTCATCGTGGCGATTGCCGTCAATCTGCTGCTGCTGAGTTACTACAAATACGCCAATTTCTTCATAGGCAACATCAACAGTCTTTCCGGCACACACTGGAATCTGGGCGAAATCATGCTGCCGCTGGGTATTTCCTTCTTCACCTTCACCCAGATCGCTTTCCTGGTGGACACCTATCAGGGCAAAGTCAAAGAATACAACTTCATCCATTATGTACTGTTCGTCACCTACTTTCCCCACCTGATCGCAGGTCCCATCCTGCATCACAAGGAGATGATGCCCCAGTTCGCGCGGGCCTCAAATTACCGACTCAACTGGGAGCACGTCGCCACCGGGCTGATGCTATTCACGCTGGGACTATGCAAAAAAACCCTGGGGGCGGATGCGCTGGCTCCTTTCGCCAACGGCGTATTCAACGGCGTGCAGAACGGCATATTGCCGACCGCTTACGAAGCCTGGGCGGGGGCGCTTGCCTACACACTGCAACTCTACTTCGACTTCTCCGGCTATACCGATATGGCGCTGGGCATCGCCCTGCTCTTCAATATTAAACTGCCGATCAACTTCGACTCCCCCTACAAGGCAACCAGCATCATCGACTTCTGGCGTCGCTGGCATATGACACTTTCACGCTTCCTGCGCGACTACCTGTACATTCCGCTGGGTGGCAACCGCAAAGGCCAGGTACGGCGCTACGTAAATCTGATGGCAACCATGCTGCTGGGCGGCCTGTGGCACGGCGCGGGATGGACCTTCGTCGCCTGGGGCGCGCTGCATGGCGCGTATCTGGCCATCAATCATCTGTGGCGGGAGATGATTGCCGAGCGCTTCCTGCGCTGGGTGCCCAACTGGATAGGTGCTTTAACAGGAGGCCTGATTACCTTCATCGCGGTAGTCGCCGCCTGGGTGGTTTTCCGCTCCGATGACATTGCTCATGCAAAAATCATGCTGGAAGCGATGTTCGGCATCAATTCCCGGCCAATTTCTCTCGATGCGGTATTGCATGGGCAGCTGTTGCTGGCGACCGACCTGTCTGGTCGCGACCTGATCAAGCTGTTATTTTTCTCGCTGGCCTGGGTCTGGCTGCTGCCGAACTCCGCCCGCCTCAGGTTCATCAAGGGCAACTTCATTCTGGCGCTGGCGCAGGCGGTTGTCGTGGTGTACTTACTGGCTCTCGCCATAGACCAGTTCGGCAGCTACAGTCCGTTCCTCTACTTCCGGTTCTGACGATCATGAAGTACGCCAGGCTTTTTTCCATCCTCGTGTTTGCGCTCATATCGCTCTACGGCGCTGTGGGTTTCTACTGTCTGCCGCTGGCGAGTTTTACAGGCCCTCTGACGCGCATGGGGAAAATTCCGGAATCACTATTCGGCTGGACGAAAGAGCAACCTGCTGTCAACCCAGAGTTTCTGGTGAACGCCTCATGGCAGGAGGCCGACATACTGGCCATCGGCGACAGCTTTTCCATGACACACCTCTGGCAGAGCGTACTGATCCAGCGGGGCATGAAGGTTCACACCGAAACATGGGATGCCATGCGCAACATCTGCGAGGACTTTCCGGAATGGCTGCACAACCGGGGTTTCAGGGGACGCTATGTCGTAATCGAAGTCGTCGAACATAATTTCGAAAACACACTGGGCAGATCATTGGGTTGCAAGCAGACCTATTATCACCCGGTACGCTATCCTGCTGTTCCACCCCCCCCCCGAAGGATGCCTCTGTCAGAAACGGACTTCTCCGGAAAGCTGTCCGTAGGTATACAGACCAGATTAAACGATCTCAAATATCAGCAGCTCAGCTCCAGGCCGGACTTTGTCAGCTGGAACCTGACCAATAACGTGCGCATGAACCGTGTGCCCAATGGATGCGAGCTGTTCAGTCACCCGCGCTGCAACGATGCGTTATTTCTTGCGGATGACCAGGTCGGCGATTTTGATGACCATACACCCAACAAAATGCAGATAATCAATCAGCGATTAACAGGTCTCAAGCCAATATGGGTGGTTGTGCCCAATAAATCGACCGCTTATCTGCACCCCGATAAGCAGTTCTGGGACAAAGCCGAACAACGTTTCCACTCACCCAATGTGTTGAAGGTGCTGCGCCAGAAAATAGCGGATAAAACCATAGACCTCTATCCCGCCAATGAAACCCATCTGTCCACTGCCGGATATCTGATACTGGGTGACGCGATCTACCGAAGCCTGCAATGAAATACGCCAAAATTTTCTCCATACTCGTCTTCACAGCAATAGGTCTATATGGCACGGTCGGCTTGTATTTCCTGCCGCTGGCAGGTTTCGAGGGCGACCAGACCCGTATCGGCCTGCTGCCCGAGACCCTGTTCGGCTGGAGCATGCCACAACCGGCGGTCGATCCCGCACTTATCCGGCAAGCCGCCTGGCAGGATGCCGACGTACTGGTCATTGGCGACAGCTTTTCCGTCGGCAGGATCTAGCAGACGGAACTTGTGCGTCATGGTCTGCGCGTACACACCGAACACTGGGCCAATATACGCGGCATCTGTGAGGACTTTACCCCCTGGTTAAACAGCACAGGCTTCAAGGGAAAGTATATCGTGCTCGAAGCCGTCGAACGCAATGTCGCGTCGGGGCTCGCCCAATATGTCCGCTGCAATAAAATGGATTTCCATCACAGCGTAGAGGCCGACATGCCGAAAGGACCGCCACCCACCGTGATCGATCGCAAAAAACCAGACTATTCAGGGAAAATATCGATAGGCCTTGAGACCCGTCTCAACCAGTTCAGATACGAACGACTGAGTGCACAGCCCGATTTCAAAAGCTGGGACACCGGACGCGGCTGCATCGTGGCGAGAATTGTCAACGGTTGCGACCTGTTCAGTCACGCCCGCTGTGCCGATGCGCTTTTCCTGGCAAGCGACAATGCGGAGGATCTGAGTCAAAACGTCGTGAACGACATGCAGACCCTTGACACACGAATGGCAGGATTTAAAACGCTGTGGGTGGTTGTCCCGAACAAGACGACCGCCTACCTGCATCCGGACAAACATTTCTGGGACGAGGCCAAGTCGCGCGTACACTCGCTGAATTTGCTCAGGATCGTGCGACAGGCAATCGAAGCAAAAACAGTGGATGTCTACCCCGCCAACAACCAGCATTTTTCGACTGCGACCTATTTAGCAATGGGCCGTGCGATCTATCAGGAAATGCAACATTAGCCACAAGACAAATAACGGCCCCTTGTGAATTCAATCGCTTAGCTAAAATCAGTCAGTTGTTCTATGTGGGCCATTTATTATTACCGTTCAAAATGAAAATATTGATTGAACCAAAAACTAAGGCGCTAACCCTCTTCCCATTTCCCGACAGCGGACATAGGATCCCAGCCTTCAATATCTTCCAGAGGATAATCCTTGGTCAGGCCGTATCCCACACGCCGCAACTTGCCAAGACGAGTGGCTCTGGGAAAGTCGCTCACCCCCGTCGTCTGCTCATTCCCGGCAGCCGGTTTATTTCTTAACGTCGCCAGATAGTTATTGAAAAACTCCTTCTGAGTAATTCCCCATTTGGTAGCGAATATCCGTCCGCCCAGATTGTGTTTGACCCGCCCGGTACTCTTGAATCCGAAGTGATAAAAACGGCTCTTGCCGACCACACGAAAATTTCTGCAACCCGCCACCCAGAATTTCATCAACAGATCATCGTCCGTGCTCATCCCGGGACTGAATTCGATGCTGTATCCGCCCACTACCGTCCACCACTTGCGATGCACCAGAGTCGGCTGTAACGCCGCACCTTCGATGTCGCCCCGCGCTTCGTTCATATAGTTTACAAGCAATGCGGCCTCATCGAACTCTTCAGGATTCGTACCATAATCCTGGTTGATGATAAGCGGACTTTGAGATTTCCTAGGCTCAATCAGCGTGCCGAAATACATGGCAAGATCCGTGCTGGTGGCTTTTATGGCATCGTCAAAAGCAGCATCCCAACCGGGGCAGGCAACCATATCATCGTTCATATACAACACCCAGTCATGACTGGCTTTTGCAACCAAATTATTGAGTGACAAACAAATGCCGACGTTTTTTTCGGTATGGCTGTATTTCAGACCTTGCGATTTGACCCAGTCCAGTGTCCCGTCGGAGCCGTCATTCACGTGAATAATGATTTCATGGGGCCCGCTTGAATATTTTTGTATGCTTTCAACGCATAACTTTAAATAGTCGAGATTGTTCCAAGTGGGAATGACGATGCTAAACATGTTGGTTATCCTTAATTTTTATATGCGCAGCAGAAAGCATCCGATATATCTGGCAATATTCCTGCGCCACACGGCCCCAGCTTCGGTCATATTGTGGCACAGGCGCCGTTCGGGTTAACTGTTGTTGGACGGCACTGGCCCAGGCTGCAATTGATGCCGAGAGCGGCAATACCGAACCGGCATCAGGTGACACATGCTCCGCCGCCCCGCACACATCCGAGATCACCACCGGCACTCTGGCCGCCATCGCCTCGGCAATCACCATGCCATAAGGCTCGGCTCGGGCAGGATGAAGCAAGACATCCACCTCACTGAGATACGCGCTATCGTCGCGCCACCCCAGCAAGCGGTAACCGCCGCGCCACGCGGCGAACAACGGTTTCAGCTCCGACGGAGCCGGCCCCACCACCCATAGCTCCAGATTGGGTCGGATAACCCGCAATGCTGCAACAATCTCAATCGCCTGTGGCAGCCCCTTGCGCTGCCATTCCCATCCCACAAAACAAACTGTGCCGCCATCATCTGGCACAAGGCGCTGCTCGCGTTGCCGCATCGGCAAAACACCTGGAACTATCGGCGCGTTGAATTTTTTAGCCATCTCCGGGTAATAATGGGCAAGCTGGCGGCTGATGAAAGACGAATTGGGCACGATAACCTTCGCAGTTGCAAGTTCACGGCGCTCAAGATACAGGCGCACCCACACCCTGATTGAGATAAAGCGCCACCAGCCTTTTTCGTAAATCGTGGCAAACGGCGGCCCGTGGAAAGTGGTCACGTCGTGCACGCCCAGACGTTCATGGCTGTGGATTATTCGCCCTGCACAGAAATTTTCTCGCGCCCAACTCGTAACCCGCCTGCTGAAGCGCACTTGCGACAGCCAGCGCGGGCGCTTGGCCGTCTCGCCCAGCTCCACGACGTTAATCCCGGCAGGCATATCGGCATGACAACGCTCACAAAGAACAGTGACCTGATGGCCCGACTGCGAAAGTTCGCGCGATAACTCCCACACATAGCGCTCCATACCCCCCACCGGGCCATAACGCTTCACGACTTGTACGATATTCATCTGCATAGCTGCGCATTGTATCGTCATAGGCGGTTTGGCGCATCAGCGCTCTGCGACTAGCGCCCCTGCCCACAGCTTTGTGCAGTAAAATCACGCCTGCCCGTCATACACACCCGTTTGGTACTTTCCCATGTTTTCTATATTGATTCCGACCTGGAACAACCTTGAGTTGCTCAAGCTCTGCATCCGCAGCATCCGGCAAAATTCGGCCTATGCTCATCAGATTATCGTTCATGTAAACGATGGCAGCGACGGCAGCCTGTCGTGGGTGCGCGAACAGGGGTTCGAGCATACAAGTTCACCTGAGAACATCGGCATCTGCCTGGCGGTTAACGAAGCGGCCATGCATGCAAAAATGGATTACATCGTTTATCTTAACGATGACATGTATTGCTGCCCCGGATGGGACACGGCGCTGACGGCAAAACTCAAGGGCATCGATACCGATTTGTTCATGCTGTCAGGCACGATGATCGAGCCGCGTGACACGAACAACCCTTGCGTGATCGTGGGCGATTACGGCGGCGACACAGATACGTTTGACGAGGCTCGACTGCTCGCCGACTTGCCGCAACATCACAAGGCCGACTGGCAGGGCGCTACCTGGCCTCCGACGCTGGTCAGCCGTCGCTGGTGGTTCAAGGTGGGCGGTTACAGCAGCGAGTTCTCGCCCGGCATGAGCAGCGATAACGATTTTTCGATGAAGTTGTGGCATGCAGGCTGCCGCATTTTTCTGGGCGTGGGTGACTCGTTTGTTTATCACTTCCAGTGCAAATCTACCGGCAAGGTGAAGAAAAATGATGGCGGGAAACAGTTCCTGCACAAGTGGGGCATGCGCCAGTCGGTGTTCGACCGTTATTATCTGAGGCGCGGTCAGACGGCGACAGCCTTAAAACTCGGAGAACCGGAAGACACTCGCGAGTTGCGCTGGCAGTTGCTTCGCAGCAGACTGAAACGCGCGTTAAGCTAACGAAAACCATTGTCCACGAAATACACGAAAGGCATGAAAAATACTAAATAAAACCAACAATACATTTATTACGATTTTGGTGGATGCCAATCCTAACCTCGCTTAAGATGGATTTAACATCTAGCCCACCACAAATCATATCGCGCCGTTTATTTTCGTGTCTTTCGTGTATTTCGTGGACAACTGCATTTTATGGTTTCGTGGAATGCAACGCGGTCAACTTCCGATATTTCAGGTAAGTCGTGCGCGCATTCATGCATGCGATGTTCCAGCCGGCAAGCCCGTCCAGCAGCCCCAACCGCAACAGATAAGTTCGCACGAATGCCCAGCAGCTGCTCAATGCCGCGCCCAGCCAGCGGGAATCTTTGCCTGATTCAAACATCTGTTGTGCGGCAGCATTCGAGTAGTGCTCCACCTTGCGTGCCACGTCATCCTGTGAAAGATAGCTGTAATGCAGCAGCGGATTCTTCAGCCTGGCCGTATTACCTGTCAGCAACACAGACTCATGAACCAGATTGTCTGAAAATCGGCCGGCACCGCGCCTGAACAGGCGCAACACATAATCCGGATACCAGCCGCAATGACGGATGAATTTCCCGCAAAACTGCGACAAGCGCGGGCAGTAATAACCATCGGCATCCGCTTTGCGGATCGCCTGTTCGATTTCGCTGCGTAGCTCTTGTGTGACGCGCTCATCCGCATCGATCGAGAACACCCATGTCCCCGTCGCATAGCCCAGCGCACGGTTTTTCTGCGGTCCGAAGCCCGGCCAGTCGGCATGCACATATACTTTTGCGCCCATCTCGCGGGCGATTTTTGCCGTGTCGTCTGTGCTGCCTGAATCCACCACGATGATCTCATCCGCCCACGCAACCGATTCTATGCAGGCGCGAATGTTGGCAGCTTCATTTTTGGCGATGATGACGACCGATAGCGCTGTCATTATTTGCGGGGAATGACCTGCTCTGGGTTGGGCTGATATTCCGGCACCCAGCTCTTCAGCGCCGTCTTCACCTGTGCATCGGGCATGGTTGCAACATCAGTCCATTCCAGCAGCTTTTCCAGCCACGCGCTATCTGCCTGCCGCGCCTGGGCGATGCGCAGCTTCGGATGCGGGGTCATCAGGGTGTGTTCGCTATCGGCCAGCAATTCTTCATAAAGTTTTTCGCCGGGACGCAAGCCGGAAAATTCAATCCTGATGTCATCCTCGGTAAAGCCGGAAAGACGGATCAGTTCTTTCGCCAGATCCACGATCTTTACCGGCTCGCCCATATCCAGCACAAATATTTCGCCGCCCTGCCCCATCAGCCCCGCCTGCAATACCAGTTGTGCGGCTTCCGGAATCGACATGAAATAACGCGTGATTTCAGGATGAGTAACGGTAATCGGCCCCCCCTGCGCTATCTGGGCGCGAAACTTCGGGATCACGCTGCCGGTGCTGCCCAGCACATTGCCAAAGCGCACAATCACGAAACGCGTCGAAGGTTTAGAGGTGATTTTCTCGTTTGCCTCCTCGCCCGCTTGCGGAAGATAACCAGCGACTTGGCTGGCGTTGTTTGCCAGCTTAGTCGAATGGCTAGTCGTTCCCTCAGGGGCTTGAGGGTGGAAAGGCTGTAACGCCTGACAAACCATTTCGGCCAGACGTTTGGAAGCGCCCATCACATTGGTCGGATTAACAGCCTTGTCAGTCGAGATCATCACAAACTTGGCGACACCGTGGCGCTGCGTAGCGCGGGCCACCGTCCAGGTACCCAGCACGTTATTGCGTATCGCCTGCCAGGCATTGTGCTGTTCCATCAGCGGCACGTGCTTGTAAGCGGCGGCGTGAAACAGCACCGCAGGTTTATGAAGCTCCATGACCTCGTTTACCCGCTCCGCATCGCGGACATCGCCCACCATGCAAACGAAATTCAAAGTCGCCTGCCCTGAGCCTGCCGAATGGGCCTGTCCCAGTTCCTGTTCCAGTGTATAGAGCGCAAATTCGCTTTGTTCAAACAACACCAGCTTTGCGGGGGAGAAACGTGCAATCTGGCGGCACAGTTCCGAACCGATCGAGCCGCCCGCACCCGTTACCATGACCGTCTTGCCGGTCAACAGCCCATGAAGGCCAACCGCATCGAGCACCACAGGATCGCGCCCCAACAGGTCATCCAGCTCAATCGCGCGCAATTTTGACACCGCCACCTTGCCGCTCATCAAGTCGTCAAACGACGGCACGGTGAGTACCTGCACCTTCGCTGCATTACACAACTGAATGACACGCTGTCGCTGTTGGTGCGAACACGATGGCATGGCCATAATAACGCGCTCGATGCCAAAGCGCTCGACCCAGTGATCCAGCTCATTCAGATGACCCAGTACTTTCACGCCGTTCAGGAGACAGCTATGCTTATTACTATCATCGTCCAGAAAGCCCACCAGTTGCCAGGCCGGGTTCTTCGCCAGGTCTTTGGACAGCATCACGGCGGCGTCCCCTGCGCCCAGCACCAATACCGGCTCGCTGTACAGCTTCATGCGCCCGTGAAATCTGGTTTCTTTCCACATCCGGTACAAAACCCGGCTGCCGCCCATGAACATTATCAGCAACAGCGGATTCAACACCAGTACAGAACGCGGCACAATCAGATGGCTTCGCAACATCCACAGCACAAACGGAATAACCGCTGCCGCCAGTAAAACCGCCAGCACGATGCGTCGCAAATCGTTCAGGCTGGCATAGCGCCAGATGCCGCGATACAGCCCGAATTTCCAGAACACCGCGACCTGCAGCGGGACAACCCACAGCAAAGTCTGTTGCATTTCAGAGTAGAAATTAGCAGGCAAATCAAAATTGAAGCGCAGCAAATAAGCCAATATCCACGCGAGGACAACCGCAACAACGTCGTGAACGATTGCCATTGCAGTGCGAATATTCGATTTACGCAGCATCACGGCCTTCCTGATTAACCGCCCGATAGAGGCGCCAACGCTTGTCTACCCACATGCTCAAACCCAGATAAATCGCCCCCCACAAGGCCAGCAGATTTCCCTGCCCCGCAGCATCCAGACCAAGCCCCGTCAGTGCCGACATGCCCGCCAGCACCATCAGCACATATTCCGCGATGGCGGTATTGCGGTGCCCCCAGCCCATTTTTACCAGCCGCTGATAGTAATGACTGCAATGCGCATCCGTCAGCTTTTCCATTTTTCGTGCACGGCTCACGAGCGTCACCGTCGCATCCATCACAAACGGCGAAAACACCAGCATAGGGAACCAGAATGGCCAATACCCCTTTTGCCAGCCCCACACACCGAAGGCCGCCGCCAGAAAACCCAGCGGAATGGAACCTGCATCACCCATAAATACTTTGGCCGGATGAAAGTTATGGTAAAGAAAGCCCATAGCCGCCGCGCCTACCGAGAAATTCAGCATGGCAAAGGCTTCATTACCGCCCATCAGTGCTGCAATCCCGTAAAAACTAAAACCTGTCAGCGCCATGCCACCTGCCATGCCGTCCGAACCATCCATGAAGTTGTAAAGATTGGTCATCCACACGACGTACAGCAGCACCGGCAGCATCCATATCCAGCTGATTCCGGCGCCCGACAAAAAAATCAGAGCGGCAAAAAAATGGCCGATCAGTCGCGTTTTTGGCGACAGACCGCGCACATCGTCAACCAGCGACAGGATGAACAGACCCAACATGGGCAATACGACCCACCATGACCAGAATTTGAACAGCAACACCCACCCGGCCATGATCCCAGCCATCAGGGCGATTCCACCGGTTCGCGGAATCGGCTTGTCATGCAGCGAGCGCTCGTTTGGGTGATCTTCAATCGTGCCGTGCTTGCTCAATGTCAGAATCAGTGTCAGAAGCATGGTTACTGACGCGGAAATCAGCGGGGAATAGTGGTTCATGGACGCTACCGTGGATTAAACAGCATGGATTTTAACACGCGCGTCAACCACGGTTGCCGGAAAACCGTTCCAGACACTGCCCGAAAACGAACTGCGCAGTGATTTTTTGCTGACAAGGCGGAATCCCCGTCGAAGAATCAAGGATGGGACAATCACGTTTGAAACAGGGCGAGCAATCAAGGCCGCTGGTGATGTGTTGGCAGGATTTT
>DFWZ01000002.1:431-2350 GCA_002381565.1 Gallionella sp. UBA4121 | reverse complement strand
ATGCCCGACTCGACACTTACAAAGCCCTGCGCATGCAACAACACACCCATCAATTCAGTCAATGACAGCCTGGGCAGGACCTGCGCCTGCGGTACACAGGCGATGCGCTGCGCGCGCTGATGCTCCGCCTGGTTTCCCCATGGCAACAGACAGCGCCACCCCTGTCGTGTCAGCAAACCCACCAGTTCCAGCCACGAGGCTTCAGGCCAGTACTTACTGTTCCAGGTCGTCCCGTGCAACAACACGATGTAAGGCTGTGCGGCAAAACCTTGGAGATGTTCCGGCAGATCATTTTCCATTTGCTGCCTGCGAAATGCCTCCAGGCCAAAGTCAGCGGGTTGCCGGATATCGGCGCCGAACAGCTGTGCCACTAGTTGCCGGTTTTTTTCGATGACATGCAGGCCTTTTGGCACGAAAGCTGTCTTTTTGTAGAATTTAGCCGCCAATGGTTCGCGCGCGCTTTTCGCATCAAAACCATATATATCGGTCCCTGCCAGGCGTGCCAGCAGCGCGCTTTTCAGCAAGCCCTGCGCATCCAGCACCAGATCGTATTTTTCTTCCCTGAGTTGCCGCTTCAGGCCGCGCAGTAATTGCGGGATTTTCCACCAGCTCTTTTTGTGGCTGCGCAACGGCACCTCAATCACCTTATTGACGGCCGAATGCCAGCTCACCATTTGGGCAAAAGCAGGTTCCACCAGCCAGTGAATTTCGGCCTCGGGAAAACAGCCGCGCAAATCGCTGATGGCCGGAAACAGATGCAGAATATCGCCAAGCGACGACAGCCTTACGACAAGAATTTTCATGCGCGATTCAATCGAACAACTCCGCATCCTTGAGGCTTTTACCTTGCGCATCCTTGGTGGAGAGTGCCGGGGTTGACGCCAGCTGCCAATCTATCGCCAAAGCCGGATCGTCCCAGCGCAGGCAACGCTCGTGTTGCGGATACCAGTAATCGGTAGTTTTGTAGAGAAAATCCGCCGTATCTGACAGGACGACAAAGCCGTGCGCAAACCCTTCAGGCATCCAGAACATGCGTTTGTTATCGGCGGACAATTCCAGCGCAACGTGCTGCCCGAAGGTCGGCGAGTTTTTGCGTATGTCCACAGCCACATCCAGCACCGAACCTTGCACCACGCGCACCAGCTTGGCCTGCGGGTGCTGAATCTGATAGTGCAGGCCGCGCAGCACATTTTTGACTGAGCGAGAGTGATTGTCCTGCACGAAATCCACATCGCGCCCGGTGAGTTCAGCAAACTGGCGGCGACTGAAACTTTCGAAAAAAAATCCGCGCTCATCGCCGAACACGCGAGGTTCGATAATCAGCAGGTCAGGAATACTGGTTTGAATCGCTTTCATGTTGCGCCTCTTTCCTTCAGCACCTGCATCAGGTACGCACCATAGCCGCTCTTTATCAACGGCATTGCCAGCTTTTCCAGCTGTTCTGCATCGATAAATCCGTTGCTGTAGGCAATTTCTTCAGGGCAGGCAATTTTTAACCCCTGACGATGCTCGATGGTCTGAATAAACTGGCTGGCATCGAGCAAGGACTCATGCGTGCCGGTATCCAGCCAGGCAAAACCGCGGCCCATGGTCTCTACCGACAAACGGCCTTGCTCGAGATAAATCCGGTTGACGTCGGTGATTTCCAGCTCACCGCGCGGGGATGGTTTGAGGCTGGCTGCTATATCCAGCACAGCGTTATCGTAAAAATACAGGCCGGTCACCGCGTAATTGGACTTGGGGATTAGCGGCTTTTCTTCCAGCGAAATAGCATGCCCTGCCTTGTCGAATTCCACCACCCCGTAACGCTCAGGGTCGCGCACATGATAGGCAAACACCGATGCACCCTCAGCACGCTGTGCCGCATTCAACAATTGTTGTTGGAAATCGTGACCGTAAAAAATATTGTCGCCCAGCAC
>DFWZ01000002.1:0-140 GCA_002381565.1 Gallionella sp. UBA4121 | reverse complement strand
AAAAATATTGTCGCCCAGCACCAAGGTCGACGGATCACGGCCGATAAATTCACGACCGATAATGAAGGCTTGCGCCAGCCCGTCCGGAGAAGGTTGAACGGCGTATTGCAGGTTCAGTCCCCAGTTGCTGCCGTCTCCCA
>DFWZ01000055.1 GCA_002381565.1 Gallionella sp. UBA4121 | reverse complement strand
TCGTCAGACTCCTTACAAACAAAAAACCCCCTCCGGAAACGGTGGGGGTTTTTTGTTTGTATAGAATTTAATGTTGACCTGCTTGAACGCAGTGCCAAAGGCTGCACAACTGAGGTTATGCAGCCCTTGTGGCGAGACGTTAAAACAAAATATAGGTTGGAGTCACAAGCCGCCTGCGAAATCTGAGCGAGCGGCTAGCAACGACACAAATGACAGATATCAGGCGGAGTTAAAGTAGGTCATTCCCTTCGACAAGCTCAGGACAGGCTCCCGACTCCTTACAAACAAAAAGCCCAACCGGAAATCAGCGCTGATTTTTAGGGGGGTGCATATTGTACGAATACGATACAATTGTTTAATTATGGTGAAGAGCCAATGACAAATATGGGGGGTTGTAATGCGAAGCATTATTTTAATGATGTTACTTTCTGTTTTAGCCACTAATGCTATGGCATCATCAAAAGATAGTTCTGCTTTGGATAAAAGAATCCACGAGTTTGAAAAGGTTACTGCTGTTTTTCAAGCATTAGATAACGACCTTTACTGGCAAAAAATCTTAAATGGTTCATCAAAAGATCGCTGCAAAAAACTACATGACTATATAAATAAGAAAGTTCGGGGCAGTGAGAAGCAGGACTTAATAACAGTGAATCTTTCACATGCCGAGATAGCCGCCGACTACTGTCATGAAGAGCAAAAAATCTTAGCAGCCTACTATTCAGAAGCAGTAAAAAAAGGCAGTGTTCTTGCGCAGTCGGATTTAGATGAAATGATAGATATAGATGATTTTAAAGTTGGAGGATCTTCGTTACAAGGTAGAAAGGTTGGTATTGAAGGTCTCGGTCAATACATAATGAATGTATTCTATCTGAGGAAAAATTCAAACGATGCAAATCCACTTGTTGTCGATATTTCAGAAATACCTGAGTCTCAAAAACATGAGGTCTTAAAAAAGTGCGGCAATATCCAAATGGGTTGCAACTTGATAGTCTATGGACTGGTGGATGACAATAGAATTGATGCTTCTCTTTTGTCGATAAGGTCTGAATAGTGAATATAGTTCATCTCAAAGTGGAGTTTATGAAGACTAGGTTTTTTGTCATCGTAGTTTCGATCTTTTTTATTGTCTCTACTGCTCACGCGGAAGGCAAGAGGTCGGAGGCCATCAAGGCTAGCGGCGCAGCAGTAAGTGGTGCCATAGTTGGTGGGGCAACGTTTGCCGCGGTAGGTTCTGGCGGTCTCGCAATTGCGGGAACCGCTATTACCATTGGTGCCGCGCCATTTGTTGTAGCAGGCACAGTCATTGGGCTGGCAGGTTACGGCATATACCGCGTTGCCGCTGAGCCGGGCTTACCTAATAAACATACATCTCCTTCAAGACCCGCTCAAATAGTCCAAGTTTCGAAGCACTAGAGTGCGACGCCACGCGCGTATTTTAAACGGCCTGTGAGCGGGCTGCACAACCTATGACCATTATTACATCATAGACAAATGGTTTTGTTTGTACTCTGCGATAATCACACCATTCTGTAAATCCACTCTACATGCCCATCGTTCGCGTCGCTCTTGATGTTCCGCTGCCCACCTTGTTTGATTACACGGTGGATGAAGCCGTGGTGGCGGGACAGCGCGTCATCGTGCCGTTCAGGCGCCGCGAGATGGTCGGCGTGGTGATGGAGTGCGTTGAAACTACCGATGTGCCACTTGATCGCATCAAGCCGGTGGTTCAGGTCTTGCACGACAGTGCGCCATTATCGGCTAACTTGCTTCATCTGCTGCGATTTTGCAGCGATTATTACCATTATCCAATCGGGCCAACGGTGCTGTCGGCCCTGCCGACCCGGCTGCGTTCGGACAAGCCGGTAACCAGTAAACCCGCCCCGCATTACCGGTTGACGGTGAGCGGTGCGGCGCTCGACCTGGCCATTTTCCCGAAACGCAAAGTTGTCGCGCGACGCATCCTGGAGAAGCTGGCAGAACAGCCCTGTAATCTGGCTCAACTTAAACTCTTGTCGGCAACAGCGGGCGCGCAGTTGAAGATGCTGATGGCGGAGGGGTGGATCGAGCAATGCGATGCTTCTGCCCTCTCCACCGCCAGCGTGGAAGGAGAGAAAATTTCGGCGCATACTCTCGCCAATGCGCACCTGCTCACGTCTGAGCAGCAGCAGGCGGTGGATGCTGTCACCCAATCCGCAGGTTTCAGATGTTTTCTGCTGCACGGCATTACCGGCAGCGGCAAGACAGAAGTGTACGTGCATCTGATGGACTACGTGTTGCAGCGAGGCGGGCAGGTGCTGCTGCTGGTGCCAGAGATCAACCTCACGCCGCAACTGGAAGGCTATTTTCATAGCCGGTTTCCCGACGCCTCGCTTGTCAGCCTGCACAGTGGTCTGTCTGAAAATGAGCGCCTTAATAACTGGCAACAGGCACAGGCAGGCGCAGCGCAGATCGTGCTCGGTACACGATTGTCAGTGTTCACCGAGATGCCTGCACTCTCGCTGATCATCGTCGATGAAGAGCACGACAGCTCGTTCAAACAACAAGACGGACTGCGTTACTCGGCCAGGGACGTGGCAATTTTTCGCGCAAGTCAGAGCGGCGTGCCTATTGTGCTGGGCTCAGCGACGCCGTCACTTGAGAGTTATCACAATGCCCAGCACGGGCGTTATCGGCTGCTCAGACTGACAGGGCGCGCACAGACCGATGCGCGATTGCCCAAAGTGGATTGCATCAATATTAACCAGACGGTGATGACTGACGGTATCAGCGAAAAGTTGTTGCGCGAGGTCGGGCTGCGTATTGAGCGTGGGGAACAAAGCCTGCTGTTCATCAACCGCCGCGGCTATGCGCCCGTGCTGATGTGTACTGAATGCGGCTGGCTGTCCGATTGCAAACATTGCGCGGGCAAGATGGTGCTGCATCTCAAGGATAAACGGTTAAGATGTCATCATTGTGGCTATCAGTTGCGGCTGCCGAATGCCTGCCCTGGTTGCGGTCACGCAGAATTGCTCCCCGTCGGCAGCGGCACGCAGCGAGTGGAGGGCGTATTGCAGGCGAGATTTCCCGATGCGCGCATTCTGCGGGTGGACAGGGACAGCACGCGCAACAAACGCGACTGGCAGCGCATGCGCGAGCAGATTCACGCGAATGAGGTGGACATACTGGTCGGTACGCAGATGCTGGCCAAGGGCCATGATTTCCCGGCGCTGACGCTGGTGGGGGTGTTGAATCCTGACAGCGCGCTGTATAGCTCAGATTTTCGCGCATCAGAAAAATTGTTCGCCCAGCTGATGCAGGTTTCCGGGCGTGCCGGACGCGCGGACAAGCCAGGCGAAGTGTTGATCCAGACGGCTTTTCCGGATCATCCGCTGTTTCGCTGTTTGCAGAACCACGACTTCGAAGGCTGGGCAGCGATGCTGCTGGCCGAGCGGCAGATGGCTGGTTTCCCGCCGTTCGTATTTCAGGCCATGCTGCGTGCAGAGGGTATCAATGAGGGTGAGGTATATGCCTATTTGACCCGCGCCAGAACGGTTGCCATCGAATTGAAACATCCGGTTGAAATCCTCGGCGTGGTTCCCGCGTCGCTTGCACGCCGGGCCAACCATATACGCGCACAGCTGTTGATACAGGCCGCGTCGCGAAAAGTTTTGCAGCAATTCCTGCGTGCCTGGCAGCCATTGCTGGATGAGTTGCCTGCTCATAAATTGCATTGCTCGCTGGACATTGACCCGCTGGAGTTTTAGAGTCGCAAAGGGCATTAGAATGTGTGTCGAATCTGAACTTTAAACAAACGGTAAACTGAATGTCAGCTGAATTTATTCATGCCGCGGCGGCTGTAGTTGGTAGCGAGTGGCTGCTGACGGGAGTCGCGGCAAAGCCATATTGCACAGACTGGCGCGGTCGCTATTCGGGTGATGCGCTGGCTGTTGTTTTTCCATCCTCTACCCGCCAGGTCTCGGAAATCGTCAAGCTGTGTGCAGCACGGCAGATTTTCATTGTTCCGCAGGGCGGCAATACCAGCTTGTGCGGTGCTTCCGTGCCCTTGCCTGTTGGCCGGCAAATCGTATTGAATCTCTCGCGCTTGAATCAGATACGCGTGATTGATGCAATCAACTACACCATGACGGTCGAAGCCGGTTGCAAGCTGGCCGCTCTGTTTGAGGCCGCAGATGGGGTCAATCGCCTGTTTCCGTTAGGTCTGACGGCGATCGCACCGCATTGCGAAATCGGCGGTAATCTTTCCACCAACGCAGGAGGAATCGGTGTATTGCGCTATGGCAGCGCACGCGATCTGGTGCTGGGACTGGAAGTGGTGCTGCCGGATGGTCGCATCTGGAACGGCCTGCGAGCCTTGCGCAAGGACAATACCGGCTATGATTTGAAACAATTATTTGTCGGGGCGGAAGGGACGCTGGGTATCATCACGGCGGCGGTGCTGAAGTTATTCCCGCGCCCGAAAGCCAATGTCACGGCCTGCGTGGCCATAGCCAGTCCGGAAGTGGCGGTGAATTTGCTGGCCTATATGCGCTCAACTTGCGGCCAGACGTTGAGCGGTTTCGAGATCATTTCCCGGAACTGTCTGGATATGGTTTTCAAGCATATTGAAGATACGCAGGAACCGTTCGATCAGCCATATGAATGGTATTTGCTGATCAAGTTGGATGATGTGCCGCAAACCGCACTGCGCGACGCGCTGCAGAGCTTCGGGGTGCTTGAATTTGCTGTTGCCGGCGATGCCCGGCAGGCGGAACGCTGGTGGCGGCTGCGCAAAAATATCAGCGAGGCGCAAAAGCGTGAAGGTGTGAGCATCAAACACGATATCGCAGTTCCCGTGAGCCGCGTCGCGGATTTCATTGCACAGGCTGGCAGCGCATTGCGCGAACGATTTAAAGAGATACGCATCGTTGCGTTCGGGCATATGGGCGATGGCAATATTCACTACAACGCCTCAATGTCGGACGCATCTGTTAATGCTGCCTTTATAACTCAGCACGAAGCCGAGGTGAACCGCATCGTTTACGAAGTGGTGGGAAAACTCAATGGCAGCATCAGCGCCGAACACGGGTTGGGGCAGCTCAAAAGAGTAACCATCCGCGACTACAAAGATCCGTTGGAGCTCGAGCTGATGCGCACCATCAAGCATGCGCTTGACCCGAGTGGGCTGATGAATCCGGGAAAAGTAATTTAAATTCAGGATTCAAGAAAAGCTGTTGATGGTTAATCTGAATTTACCACTTACCACTATTCGGAGGTCAATATGGCAGCACAATCTGAAATCACCAACATGGCCTTGTTCTGCGATTTCGAGAACGTGGCGTTGGGCGTACGCGATGCCAGGTATGCACCGTTCGACATCAAAAAGGTGCTGGAACGGCTGCTGCTCAAGGGCAGCATTGTGGTCAAGAAAGCCTATTGCGACTGGGAGCGCTACAAGGAGTTCAAGGCGACCATGCACGAAGCGGCTTTCGAGTTGATCGAGATTCCACATGTGCGCCAGTCGGGCAAGAATTCGGCCGATATCCGCATGGTCGTGGATGCGCTGGACCTCTGCTACACCAAAGCTCACATGGATACCTTTGTCATCATCAGCGGTGACTCGGATTTTTCGCCGCTGGTGTCCAAACTGCGCGAGAACAACAAGTATGTGATCGGCATTGGCGTGAAGGACTCCACTTCGGACCTGCTAAGTGCGAACTGCGACGAATTCATTTTTTACGACGATCTGGTTCGCGAGCAGGAGGCCAAACAAAAGCGTGCCGAGAAAAAAGCACCGGCAAAAGCGGGCAAAGCCAAACCGCAAGCTGCGAAACATGAGGATGACAAACGTCAGGAAGCGCTCGATTTCATCGTTGAGACTGTCGAGGCGCTGATCGCCGAGCGCGGCTCAGACGAAAAAATCTGGGGTTCTATGGTCAAGACCACCATGCAGCGCCGCAAACCGGGCTTTACTGAATCCTCCTATGGCTACCGCTCGTTTAAGGAATTGGTCGAGGACGCACAGCGGCACAAGCTGCTGATGGTCGTGCGTGACGAGAAATCGGGTCAGTACACCATACGTCTGCCAGCAGTGGATTAATCGGACAAATCTGGGGGCTGGCGAAAAATTTATCGGTACAACGCCGGGAACTGTTTGCGCAGCTGTTTCAGCTTCGGCATGTGGCTTTGTACGTGGCGAATGAATCAGTCGTGCATGTGATCGAATGGCATTACCTGCCCATGTTCGCCATCGGAATCGCAGGTTTGTGGCTGGGCAAGAAAATATTGAAGTGGTGACAAGCGGCGGCCAGCGTTCGCCATATAATGCACAAATTGCAGACAACGCTCGAAAACCATGAATATCTTGCGTACATTTTCTCCCGGATGCCGTAGGGCGCTGTTTCGAACGGCGCTTTGTTCGGCGCTAGCGCTTTTGGCGGGGGCCTCTGTCGGGGACGAGCTCACGCCGACACCACCGGTAATACTCTTTATCGGCGACTCTCATTCAGTTGGAAGTTTCGGTATTCAGGAGGATGCGCTGTTGCGCAGGGTAAACGGATTCCATGTGGCAACTTATGCCATCTGCGGAAGTTCGCCGCAATCCTGGTTTGCGGGAACAAAAACCAGTTGCGGCTATTTTGTCAGTGATACTGACGGAAAAGAGCAGCGCGGCTGGGAGAGGGATACACCGCTGCTTGTGAATCTGCTCGCCCTGCATCGTCCCAGTTACACGGTGGTCGAACTTGGCGCGAACATGTACGGCGGGTCCATCGAATGGGTGGAGCAAACTTCCCACGAGATGGCGATGGCGATTGTTAATTCCGGGAGCAAGTGCATCTGGATCGGTCCCCCTCAGGCACGCCTGCAACCCGAGCCGGAACTAGGCCGAATGTTTGAAGCACTGCGTGCAGGCGTAGGCCAGTATTGTCTGCTCTTCGACAGCCGGAAATTCACAACCTACCCTGCCACAGGCGGAGATGGAATTCATTTCAATTCGCTGGGCGAGTCGGGTCAGCACATAGCCGAAAACTGGGCGCTTTCGGCATACTATGCTTTCAGCCCGCTGCTGAAGATACCGGTTAAACCTGTTGAGGCGCGCTGAGCCCTGCACCACTGCAAAACTCCATAGAGAGGTAACACCTTGAGTGCCATTCATTCCTCCCAGCTGTCTTTTTTTGCCGCCCATGCGCCGTTCGACCGGATGGAGCCGGTACATTTGTTGTGGATGATCGAACGCATGCAGCTTGGCTACTACGCACAAGGCGAGGTGATACTCTTGCCGGAGCAGGGCGTGGTGGAGCGTTTTCTGGTAATCAAGCAGGGCCTGGTGCAGGGCGAGCAGAGTGTAGCTGATGCCAGCGAAACCGATACCTGGCTGGAGCTCAGCGTCGGAGAATGTTTTCCGCTCGGTGCGCTGCTGGCGCATCGTCCTGTGGCGAGTGTCTATCGGGCGGGCAGGGACACGTTCTGTTACGAGTTGCCGATCGCGGATTTTCACGCGCTGCTGGATTTGAGCGCGCCATTCCGGGATTTTTGTACGCGCCGCATCGCCAATCTGCTGGAACACTCCAAGCAGGTCATTCAGGCGCAATACACGCAATCTTCCTCGGAGCTGCAATCCTTGTCCAGCAGGCTGTCCTCTCTGATGCGCGGCACACCTGTCACCTGCGCGCCGGATACCAGCGTGCGTGTGGCGCTCTCGCGGATGCACGAGGCGCGGATCGGCTCGATGATCGCGGTTGATGAGGACGGACGGCCGCTGGGTATCCTGACGCTGCCCGACGTGCTGGAGCGCATCGCCTTGCCCCAGATTGACCTGGAGTTGCCTGTGATCGGCATTATGACCAGACAACTGACCACCTTGCCACCCGAGGCTCAGGCGCATGAGGCGGCGCTGGCCATGGCCAAACAGGGCTTTCGGCATGTGCTGGTGGTTGAAAATGAGCGGCTGGTGGGGCTGGTGTCGGAAAAAGACCTGTTCGCCCTGCAAAGGGTAGGGCTGCGCCAGATCGGACAGGCGATACGCCACGCTAATGTTCTTGAAGAATTGCAACAATCCGCCGCCGATATTCGGAGCATGGCGCATAACATGATGGCGCAGGGAGTGGCTGCCGAGCAGCTGACACAGTTCATTTCCATGTTCAATGACCAGCTCACGGCACGCGTGGTCGAACTGGAATACGCCGCCAGCGGAATTGATGGCGCCGGATTATGCTGGATTGCATTGGGTTCGGAAGGTCGATTCGAGCAGACCCTGAGCACCGACCAGGACAACGCGCTCATTTTCATTGTGCCGGAAGGCATGACGGCCGATGAAGTGCGCGAGCAGATGTTGCCGGTGGCCCGTCGCATCAATGAAACGCTGGCTTTATGCGGTTTTCCGCTGTGTCTGGGCAATGTGATGGCGTCGAACCCGGCGTGGTGCCTGTCGCTGGAGGAGTGGCGCAGCATATTTTTAAACTGGATCACCAACGGATCACCGGTTGCACTGTTGCATGCCTCCATCTTCTTCGATTTCCGGGCGCTATACGGCTCTCACGCACTCACTGATGAATTGCGGCTGTGGCTGGCCAAAGTTGCCAGCGATCAGCCGCGTTTTCTGCACCAGATGGCAGAAAACGCGGTACGCAACCGCCCGCCGTTAGGCGTGGTGCGCGATTTTGTGGTGGGCAAAGAACGCACACTCAATCTCAAACTTAACGGCATCACGCCTTTCGTAGACGCTGCGCGCATTTTCAGCCTGGCGACAGGCGTGACAAATACCAGCACCATTGGACGTCTGCGTCAGAGCGCCGTGGCCTTGAATGTTTCGGCGATTGAAGTGGATGGCTGGATCAACGCTTTTTTGTACATCCAGATGTTGCGCTTGCGCCATCATTATGAGGTGCAGCAGGCGGGTTTACAGGGGCTGGATAACCTGATCGATCCCGAGTCGCTCAATGAGCTGGATCGGCGCATCCTCAAGGAGGCTTTTCGCCAGGCGCGCAAGGTGCAAGCCAAACTGGCGCAGCTATATCAGCTATGAAAAATCTGCTGCAACGCTGGTTCGCCCGCGGGCCGAAAGTGAATCCACAACAGATGGCGAGGCTCGCGGCATGGCATTCGTTGCCGGAGGTCGATCGCACGGCGGCGTTTGAACACACACGGCTTGTGGTGGTGGATGTCGAGACGACAGGACTCGACCTTGCGAACGACACGCTCATTTCCATCGGTGCCGTGGCCGTGGTGAACGGCCGCATTGCGCTGGGCGACAGCTTCTCGGTGGTGCTGCGCCAGAGCGAGGTCAGCCGCCGGGAAAACATCCTGATACACGGCATTTCAGGCACTGATCAGCGCGAAGGTGAGCCGCCGGCCGATGCGTTGCTGGCTTTCCTTGACTATCTCGGCAAATCGCCGCTGGTGGCTTTTCATGTCGCTTTTGATGAGACCATGATCCGGCGCGCGATGAGATCGTATCTCGGTCTTTCGTTCAAACATCCATGGCTGGATCTGGCATATGTTCTGCCGGCCCTCTGGCCTGAACTGATGCGCCGTCTCCGTGCGCTGGATGACTGGTCTGTACGTTTTTCCATACACAATGATGATCGCCACAATGCCGTGGCAGATGCACTGGCGACCGCACAGTTGTTGCTGGTGGCGATTGCACAGGCACGGCTGGCACAGGGGACGACGAATTACGATGGTCTGCGCAGTCTGGAGCGGAGGTTTCGTGCTGTTCTGGAAAACAGCTGAATTTTTGTTCGGCATTTGACATTCGCCAGCAGCACAGACGAAAAAAACCGCCGGGGAGTGCCCGGCGGTAATTTTAGATGTAGCCTGCTTCAGAGCTTAGTGAGAGACGGCACCTGCTTCAGCGCCCAGGCCGGTTTCGGCGCGGATCATCTGAGCATCGTACGCAGCACGCTCTTTCTTCGCACTCTCGCTGCTGTCCGTCACCGACGCAATATACGCGACGACAAGCACAGCTGGCAGCACGACGAAGGTCGGGAAGTCATACGGGAAGATGGCCGGGCCCATTTCGAGCACTTTGGTCCAAACGGTAGGTCCGATGATCAAGAGGCCGATAGAACCAAAGATGCCGGTATAGCCGCCCATCACCGCCCCGCGCGTTGTCAGACCACGCCAGAAAATGGACAGAACCAGGATGGGGAAGTTGGTGCAGGCTGCAATTGAGAAAGTCAGCGCCACGATGTACGCGACGTTCTGTTTCTCGAAGGCGATGCCCAGCAGCACGGCGAGAACGCCGAGACCGATCACGCACATCTTCGATACCCATACTTCCTGCTTCTCGGAGGCTTTGCCCTTCATGATCACGCTCGCATAAATGTCATGAGACAGAGCAGAGGCGCCGGCCAGTGTCAGGCCTGAGACCACCGCAAGGATGGTGGCAAAGGCGACCGCAGCGATGAAGCCAAGGAAGAAATCTCCCCCGATAGCGTGCGACAGATAAACCGCCGGCATGCTGCCGCCGCCCTTCAGATCGAGTACGCTTTTGGTGATGTTGGCCACATACTCAGGGTTGTTGGCGACCAGAACGATGGCGCCGAAACCGATGATGAAGGTCAGGATATAGAAGAAGCCGATGAAGCAGGTGCCGTAGAGCACTGACTTGCGCGCCGCCTTGGAATCGGTGACGGTGAAGAAGCGCATCAGGATATGCGGCAAGCCGGCAGTGCCGAACATCAGCGTCAACCCTAAGGATATGGATTCAAGCGGATTGGCCTGAGCACCGATTTTGACCACTGACTTCATGATCTCCATGTGCTTGGGATGGGCTGCAACTGCATCGGAGAACAGTTTTGCGAAGCTGAAGCCTTCGTGGGCCATCACGCCGAGTGCCATCAGGGTCGCGCCGCCCAGCAGCAGTCCCGCCTTGATGATCTGCACCCAGGTCGTGGCCTTCATGCCGCCGAAGGTAACGTAGATGATGATCAGCGCGCCGACGACGACGATCGATTCCCGGTAGGAAATCTGCGGCACCAGCGTATGCAGCAGCTGCCCTGCGCCGACCGCCTGGCCGATCAGATACCAGATGACGACGATCAGCGAGCTGATGGCGGCCATGGTGCGGACCGGGCCTTGCCTGAGACGGAACGAGACGACGTCGGCGTAGGTGTATTTGCCGAGGTTGCGCAGGCGTTCAGCGATCAGGAACAGGATGATCGGCCAGCCGACTAACCAACCCACCGAGAAAATCAGTCCATAGAAGCCGTTGAAGTAGACCAGCGCGGCGATACCAAGGAACGAGGCTGCCGACATATAGTCGCCTGCGATGGCCATGCCGTTCTGGAAGCCGGTGATGCCGCGCCCGGCGGCATAGAAGTCGCTCGCCGTCTTGGTGCGGGTCGCGGCCCAGTAGGTGATGACCAGTGTGATGGCGACGAAGATGACGAACATCACGATGGCATGCCAGTTAAGGGGAGGCGCAGCCGGCACCGCGACGACAGCATCGGCGGCGCGTGACAGATTTGCGGTGAGCAGCGAGGCAGAAGCGGCTATTGCCAGCAGAGCAGATTTAAATGATTTCATTTGGAGGCCTCGCGAACGATTTCGTTGACGATAGGGTCGAAGGTCTGGTTCGCTATGTAAACGTAGACTCCCGTCAGGGCGCAGGATGCCAGGATCACGCCGACACCGATGAGCATGCCGACCGGAATGACGCTGTCGGCCGCGATGGGCTGGGTGAGGATATCAGGGGTAAACGCGATCATCAGTGTGAAGCCGAAATACATCACGCACACAATTGC
>DFWZ01000020.1 GCA_002381565.1 Gallionella sp. UBA4121 | reverse complement strand
AGAGCCCAACCTGCCATAGATGACTCTGTTCCCACTGCCTCCCGCTCATGACGGGAGGTAGTGACAAGGTTTTTATTTTAAAAACAACTTAATGGATGTCAGCTTACGGGCATTGCCAGGGACGGCTTCGTCTCGGCAGTACACATTCGAAATTTCAAGAAGCGGACGTTCCCGGAAGCTAATCTGAGCAATTTTTCAGCAAACCGCCAGCGTCCGGTTTGGCCGAAATGCTGACCTCTTTGTTTATCACTGCGATAAAAATCTTGCACAGAAGGAAACATCCTTTCGATGTTCAACTTAATATTGTTAATGACTTGAAAGTCCAATGGCGATTTTTTTTGTAACTATATATAATTAACTGATTTTATTGATAATTAAAATAACTGGTACGCATGCATCCACAATTACTTCTCATGGTGCATGTGAATCCACATTTACTTCTTTCTGGCACGAAGTAAATGTGGATTCATTGCTTAAATATAACTATTTAAATCAAATAGATATATATATTCTGTTGTATTCTTTTTTACTTCCCCAGACATTACTCTTCCCCGTAAAAAGCACAATCTGTAACAACCGAGCACTGGTCGGGTTCACCGCTTGCGCAACGGATCAAGCAAGGACGACAAGCCGTTGTGATCCAGTTCCTGCATCAGCGCGAGCAGTTGACCGATCTCTCCGGCCGGAAAACCCACCCGGGCATACCAATTGAGGTACTGTCCGGGCAAATCCGCAATCAAACACCCCCTGTGCTTGCCGTATGGCATCTTGCGGACAAGCAATAGTTCCAGGTGCTTATGGTTCATTTCATTCTCGTCATGTCAGTTTTTACAGCCAGCAAAATATTATAATAATTTATTAATAATCAAATAACTACAATGTACTTATAATCTTGTTTAGACAATCAGGAAAATACTGGCTGGTATAACCGCCATCTTTATAAATCGCTTAGTACTTTGATATGCGCCGTGGCGCTGCGCCCCAATGCACTGAGCGCGTACCCGCCTTCAAGGACTGAAACGATGCGTCGACTGGCATATTTTTCCGCAAGTTCCTTGAGTCGTTCGGTCACCCAGGCATAATCAGACTCGCGCAAGGCTAGCCCGCCCATATCATCCTCCAAGTGCGCATCGAAGCCTGCCGAAATCAACAGCAGTTGCGGCTGAAAACGCGTCAGAGCAGGCAGCCAGTGTTTTGTTACAGCCGCTCGAAATTCTTCACCCGAAGCACCCGCCGCCAGCGGCACGTTGATCATGTGCTCATTGCCGCTTCCAACGCCTTTGTAAGGATAATAAGGGTGGCGAAAGGTCGAGCACAACATAACGCGGCGATCATCGTGAAAAATATCCTCTGTGCCATTGCCGTGATGCACATCGAAGTCGGCGATCGCCACGCGCGTCAGACCGTACTGCGCCAGCGCATGGGCTGCGGCCACCGCAACGTTGTTGAACAGGCAGAATCCCGCAGCACTGGCGCGGCCGGCATGATGTCCGGGGGGACGGATATTGCAAAAGGCATTCTCCGCCCTCCCCTCCATCACCAGATCAACCGCCTTGACCGCCGCACCTGCCGCATGCAGCGCCGCCGATAAGGTATGCGGGTTCATCGCCGTATCGCCATCGAGATAAACCAGACCGGATTGCGGCGATTGAGCGAACACGGATTCGACGTATGCCAGTTCGTGCACCCGTAACAACTGCTCCCGGGTGGCTTCGGGTGCATCGTAATGGGCAAGATAGGGCATCAACCCTGATGCGATGAGCTGATCGTCTATCGCTTGGATACGCGCGGGAGATTCGGGATGATCCGCACTCATCTCATGCTTGAGACAGGCCGGATGTGTCAGGTAGGCAGTTTGCATAGCGTTCTCCGAATTTTCGCGTGAAAAATACCGTTAAAGCGCCCGGCGAACCGACTTGATGCTGTCGTCGTCCGTACTGGTCACAACTTCAAACCCCAGCCTGTCCATCAGACTGAGCATGTCGGTGTTGTTTTTCAGAACTTCGCCTTCGATCACTTTCAGTCCTTTGGATCGGGCCGCATCCATCAACGCGGTCATCAATTTTTGTCCCAGGCCCTTGCCGTGCATCTGGTCGGCGATCACCAGAGCGAATTCACAACTCTCGCCATCCGGATTGATCGCAAAGCGCGTCACGCCGAGTTCCACATCGGTGCCGTTAACTTCGGTCACCGCGATCAGCGCCATCTCGCGGCTGTAGTCGATCTGCGTGAAACGCACCAGCATGGACTGACTCAACTCCTGCACACTGTTCATGAAGCGGAAGAAACGGGACTGTTCCGACAAATTGCGCACAAATGCCTGCTCCAGCCCGGCATCTTCAGGCCTGATCGGACGTATCGTGATGTCCATGCCGTCGGCCAGTTGCCAGTGGTTGACCAGATGGGTCGGATAGGGGTAAATCGCCATGTGAGCGTATCGGTCCGCACTCGGCTGCCTGAATTCCACCACCACGCGCGCATCGGCTGCCAGCAGCCCGTGCTCATCCACGATCAGCGGATTGATGTCCATTTCCATCAGCATCGGCAACTCGCAGACCATTTCCGAAACACGCAGCAATACGCCCTCCAGCGCTTCCATGTCGGCGGGCGGCATATGACGGAATGCGCCCAGCAACTTCGATACTTTGGTTCTGCTGATAAGATCGCGGGCCAGAAAAACGTTCAACGGCGGCAAGCTAACCTGTGTATCCCCCATCACTTCGACCGTCGTTCCTCCTGCGCCGAAGGTGATGACAGGCCCGAACACAGGATCGTTAGTCACGCCTACCATCAGTTCGCGCCCGTTGGGTTTGACGATCATCGGCTGTATGGAAATGCCATCCATGTGAGCCCCGGGACGGTTGCGTTTGATGTTCTCGGTGATCTCGTGGTACGCCGCGCGCACACCTTGCGCATTACTCAGATTGAGCATCACGCCGCCTGCATCGCTTTTGTGGGTGATGTCGCGGGAATTGACCTTCATGGCTACCGGAAAGCCCAGTTGCTGGGCAATCAGCAGCGCTTCGTTCGGTGATCTGGCCACCATGGTCTGCGCAACTGGAATATGGAAAGCCGACAGCAATGCCTTTGATTCCATTTCGCTCAACACTTTTCGTTTATCCTGCAGCGCGCCTTCGATCACCATGCGCGCACCTTCCACATCCGGCGCCAGCTGATGCGACAACGGTTCCGGCATCTGCATCAGCAACTTCTGGTTCTGGTAGTAATCGGACAGGTAGGAAAACACCTCGACAGCGGGTTCAGGCGTACGGAAGTTCGGCTTTTTGGCACGGGCAAACAATTTGCGTGATTCTGCAACCTGTATCTCGCCCATCCAGCAGGTCAGCAGCGGCTTGCTGTACTGGTTGGCAAGTTCGATCACGACCTCTGCGGCCTCCAGGGGCTTGGTCATCGCCTGCGGCGTCAGAATAGTCAGCACGCCATCCACATTTGGATCTTCCAGGCAGGCGGCGACCGCATGCTTATAGCGATCGGCCTGAGCATCGCCGATGATGTCTACCGGATTGCCGTGCGACCAGTTGACCGGCAACACCTCATTCAACCGGGCAATGGTGGCATCCGACAAACTCGCCATCACCAGCCCCAGGTCGGACGCGCGATCGGTGGCCATCACACCGGGGCCACCGCCGTTAGTCACGATTGCCAGGCGATTGCCGGAAGGATGAAAACCACAGGACAAGGCCTTGGCGGCAGAGAACAATTGTGTGACGGTCTGCACCCGCACTACGCCTGCGCGGCGCACGGCGGCATCGAAGGCGTCGTCCGAACCTACCAGCGACGCGGTATGCGACATCGCGGCTTTGGAACCGGCCTCATGGCGACCGACTTTGATCAAAATCACCGGCTTGACGCGCGCCGCGGCGCGCAGCGAACTCATGAAACGGCGTGACTCGCGTATCCCCTCGATATAGAGCAGGATATTCTGGGTCTGGGGATCCGATACCAGATAATCGAGCGTCTCGCCGAAATCCACATCGGCGGAAGAGCCCATCGACACCACGCTGGAAAAACCGACATCGTTGACCTGCGCCCAATCCAGTATCGCGGTGCACAGCGCGCCTGACTGGGATATCAGCGCCAGATTCCCCGCATTCGCGCCGCCCTTGTTGAAGGTGGCATTCAGGCCGATGCTCGGACGCATCACGCCCAGGCAGTTGGGGCCGACCAGACGGATGCCATAGCGTTTCGCATTTTCCAGCAGACGGCGTTCCAGTTCCTGGCCCTCGGCGCCGATCTCGCCAAAACCGGCGGTGATGATGACCGCTGCCTTGACCCCGTGTTTCCCGCACTCTTCGATGATGTCGGGAACCGTTTGCGGCGGCGTTGCGATGACAACCAGTTCGATTTCATCCTCGATTTCGCTGATGGATGCATAGGCGCGACGGCCCTGCACCTCGGCAACACGGGAGTTGATCGGATAGAGCGCGCCCTGAAAATTACTCTCCAGCATGTTGTGAAAAACAATCTGACCCACCGAATCGACGCGGTCGCTTGCGCCAAACACAGCTACTGACTTGGGTGAGAAAAGCGACGTAAGATAATGTTTTGACATGTTTTTAAGTAATATCTCTGGTTGATTGTGGAATCCGGCTGGCGGGTTCCTGACAGGTGAATACAGCGGTTACAGGCTGCCTCACGTGACACTTGCATTATATCGATGCTGTGCTTAGCCGCGTTCCATGAAACGTTCAATATGCGTTAAAAAGGCGCGAGTCTTGGCGGGCAGATAGCGACGCATCGGCATGACCGCCCAGGCCGGAACAGCAGGCAATGACCATTCCGGCAACACACGCACCAGACGCCCGTGCCGCACATCATTGGTTGTGAAACTGCATGGCAATGCAGCGATGCCCGCTCCATCGAGCAACAACTGCTGGATCATATCAGGGGAATTTAATGTGAGTCGCCCGGGTGGCACCCCCTCCCATTCCGATTTTCCGTTCAGCAGCTGCCAGGGAACGGCAGTCCCCCGGTCGGAGAGCAGGCGCACCGCCGCATGATGCGCCAGATCATCGGGATTAAGGGGTGCCGGATGAAGTGCCAGGTAGATCGGACTGGCGTAGAGTGCAAAGTGCTGTTCGTCTATTTTTCGCGCGATCAGGGTCGCATCGTCGCTCAGATCCCCCATGCGTATCGCCAGATCGTAGCGTTCGGCTATCAGGTCTACGCGTCTGGACGACAGATCCAGATCAAGCTGTACCTGCGGATAAGTTTCGATGAAAGTGGCGATAGCACGAGAGAAATGCTGCCTGGCATAATCGCCCGGCATGGAAACACGCAGGCGCCCATGCGGGCGGGATTCCTGACTGAGCACGAAATCCTGTGCAGCTGCGACTTCTTCCGCAACGCGGCGGCAATGGTCAAGAAACTCCTGACCGAAATCGGTGAGTGTCAGACGGCGTGTGTTTCGTATCAGCAGGCGCTGCCCCAGTGCTGCTTCCATGTTGGAGAGGCGACGGGAAACCGTGGCCTTCGGGATGGAAAGATGTTCGGCGGCGCGCACCATGCTCTGAAATTCTGCGATGGTGGCAAACAGGATGTAATCGTCAGCGGAGATATGTTCCATATATGGAACAGTCTATCCCGAATTGCCGGCTTTATCTATTCTTTTGCTTGCTCTACCATGCAGTTACTTTCACAAGGAAGCTCGCCATGAACATTAACCAATCCCGTCACATCGAACAGCTGATCGAAGGCATTGCCACAAGCGATGGCGCAGGCGTGAAGCTGACCCGAGTGCTCACCGGAAAATTGCAGCGCCGTCTCGATCCTTTCCTGATGCTGGATGCGTTCGTCAGCGATGTGCCGGACGATTACATCGCAGGATTTCCGGATCATCCGCATCGTGGTTTCGAGACGGTGACCTACATGTTGTCCGGCCGCATGCGTCACCGTGACAGCGCAGGCAACGAAGGCTTGCTGGATAACGGCGGCGTGCAGTGGATGACCGCCGGGCGCGGTGTGATTCATTCAGAAATGCCTGAACAGATCGAGGGCGTGATGGAAGGCTTCCAGCTCTGGATTAATCTGCCCGCGAAACACAAGATGGATGAGCCGTGGTATCGTGATTTTGCAAGCGAATCTATCCCCGAATATGTCACGACAAGCGGGGCAAGGGTGCGGGTTATCGCCGGAACAAGCGGGGGTGTCGAGGGTGTCATCACGCGCAAGGACACGGAGCCTCTGTTTCTGGATGTCCACCTGCCTGCCGGCGCCAGTTTCCAGGCTGCCATTCCAGGCACACACAATGCCTTCATCTACGTCTATCGGGGCGAAGTTGTCGTCGGCGACACGCAGGTCGGCCCGCGCCGCATGGGGATTTTAAGCACGGGGGCTGACGGTGTGACGCTGACCGCTGCAACTGATGCTCGCCTGATCTTGCTCGCCGGCCGTCCGTTGAATGAACCGATCGTGCAATACGGTCCGTTCGTGATGAACACGCAGGAGGAGATTCATCAGGCGCTGGACGATTTTAGGAGCGGACATTTTGTTTGAACAACGCGCCGGCGTAAAGATGAATACTGCACGTTACACAATGACTGCAATCGGCCTGCACTGGTTGATGGCATTGCTGATTTTCGCGGCATTCCCGCTCGGGCTGTACATGCATGACTTGAAGCTGTCGCCGACAAAACTTCAACTCTACAGCTACCATAAATGGATAGGCATGACGGTATTGCTGCTGGCGATACTGCGCATATTATGGCGTGCCACGCACAAACCGCCCGCGTTGCACATACCGCGCTGGCAGGAAATCGGCAGCAGCATCGTGCATGCCTTGCTGTATCTGCTGATTATGGCCGTGCCGCTGTCAGGCTGGCTGATGAGTTCTGCCAAGGGCGTTCAGACAGTGTGGTTCGGCGTGTTGCCGCTGCCCGATCTGGTAGGTCGTGACAAGGCCCTGGGCCATTTGCTGGGCATTGTTCATGAGACGCTCAATTACACGCTGCTGGTGCTGGTCATTCTCCACATCATAGCTGCACTCAAACACCATTTTATAGACCGGGACGAAGTGCTGACCCGCATGTTGCCCGGCAAGTGATCAAAGACAAACCATGAATTTACTGAGAAAAATCACCATCCTCGCGCTGCTGTTACTGGCGGGTCAGGCCTCTGCACTGGAATATAATCAGGTGCTATTGAATCAAAGCGCACTGACCTTTGGCTACAGGCAAATGGGTGTGCCCATGGAGGGCAAGTTCAGCAAGTTTTCGGCACAGATATCGTTTGACCCCGCGAAACTTGCCAGCGCACAGGCGCACATCGACGTAAACCTTGTCAGCATAGATACGGGCTCGAGCGACGCCGATGAATCCGTGGCCGGCAAACTCTGGTTCAATACCAAACTCTATCCGCTTGCCAGCTTTGTTTCCACCGGCGTCAAGGCGCTGGGCGGCAATCGCTACCAGGCCACAGGCAAACTGTCCATCAAGGGCCGGACACTGGATATAACGGCGCCTGTCACCTTCCAGGCTGATGGCAATCGCGGTTCGTTTGACGGCAGTTTCAATATCAAGCGTCTGGACTATGGAATCGGGATAGGCGAATGGACCGATCTGGACACCGTTGCCGCTGACGTACAGATCAAGTTTCACCTCGTTGTTTTAGCAGCACCCGCAGCAGCTCCACCTTCATCAACCCAACCGCAAAGGAAAAAACCATGAAAATTGCTCTGCCTATATTACTCTCGCTGTCTTCCATCGCTTTTGCCGCACCGGAAACCTATGTGCTTGATGTCAACCATACCAAGCCGCGTTTTGAATACAATCACTTTGGCTATTCCACCCAGCTCAGCCGGTTTGATACAGTCAGCGGTTCAATTACGATAGACCGCGCTGCCAGGACCGGCTCGGCCGATGTGACCATCGATGCCAAATCGGTCAACACCGGCTCTACTGTATTTAACGGGCACATCCAGGGCGAGGACTTCTTTGATACCGAAAAATATCCGACCATCACCTACAAGTCAGACAAGTTCAAGTTTGACGGAGACAAACTGGTGGCCGTGGAAGGCGATCTGACCATCAAGGGCGTGACCCGCCCTGTGACGCTGACCGTGACATCCATGCTGTGCATGCCTCACCCGATGACCAAGAAGGATGCCTGTGGCGCCAATGCCACTGCGAAGGTCAAGCGCTCGGATTTCAACATGGGGAAATATGCGCCCTACGTGAGCGACGAAGTGACCCTGTCCATCCCTGTTGAATCCATGAAACCATAAGCAACTGATGGAACAATAGTTTGTGCCCCTCCCTATGGAGGGGATTTTTACATTAAGGAAAAAATATGACCACTACCCTGTTCACTCCGATAACGCTCGGCAAACTGCAACTGAAAAATCGCATCGTCATGGCCCCTCTGACGCGCTGTCGCGCAACCGGCAATGTACCGAACCAGCTGATGGCAAAGTATTACGGACTGCGTGCCGATGCCGGACTGCTCATCGCGGAAGGCACCTCCCCTTCTGCGAACGGCCTGGGCTATGCCCGCCAGCCAGGTCTGTTCACTGACGAACAGGTCAACGGCTGGCAAAAGGTCACGGGCAGCGTGCATCAGGCAGGCGGCAAGATATTTGTGCAGCTGATGCACACCGGACGCGTCAGTCATCCGGCCAACATGCAGCCCGGCACCAAAATAATCGCCCCTTCTGCGCTCGCCGCCCCCGGCGAGATGTGGACCGACAGCAACGGCCTGCAGCCCTACCCTGTCCCGACTGAGATGTCTGAGGCTGATATCGCGCTAGCCATCGCAGAATACGCAGCGGGCGCGAAACGCGCGATCGAGGCCGGCTTTGACGGCATCGAACTGCACGCAGCGAACGGCTACCTGATAGACCAGTTCCTCAATACCGCAACCAACAAGCGCACCGATCGCTGGGGCGGCAGCATCGAGAACCGCATCCGTTTTGCAGTGGAAGTGGCCAAGGCGGCAGCATCCGCCATCGGGGCTGAACATATCGGCATGCGTATCTCGCCCTATGGCGTGTTCAACGGCACGGCAGCCGATACCGAGATGGATGCGATGTATGAAAGTCTGGTTGCCAGGCTCAATGAGATCGGCCTTGTTTATATCCATATCGTGGATCACAGTGCGATGGGCGCCCCGGACGTCAGCCCAACCCTGAAAGCGGCAATTCGCGCTGCGTTCAAGGGCCGTTACATCCTCTCCGGTGGCTACGACCTGGCACGCGCAAATGCAGACCTCGATGCCGGACGTGGCGATCTGGTTGCATTCGGTCGTCCGTTCATCTCCAACCCGGATCTGGTTGAAAAACTGCGGGCAGGCAGCGAATTAACACCGCCTGATTTCGATACCTTCTACACACCGGGTGAAAAAGGCTACACAGACTACTGAAAGCAGGATTCAAGATTCAAGATTCAAGATTCAGGATTCAGGAAACAAAAAACCCCGGCATGCCGGGGTTTTTTCAAGTAAAGCCAGGAACTTTCAGGCAATTATCACGCGTCATACAGTCGCTTTAGCAATGTTTCAAATTCTTTCAGCGGAACAGGCTTGCTGAACAGATAGCCCTGAAAACTGATGCAACCTGCTCGTTGCAGCAATTCCAACTGGGCTTGCGTCTCTACCCCTTCCGCAATCACCTCCATCTCGAAATTCATGCCCAAATCCACGATAGTATTGACCATCACCAGATCGTTCTTGTCTGTCGTGATATCGCGCACAAACGACTGGTCTATCTTGATCTGGTCCAGCGGCAGCCGCTTCAGATGTGAGAGCGATGAATAACCCGTGCCGAAGTCATCCATCGAAAAACTTAAGCCCAGGGCTTTTAATTCCTTCATTTTGGCGATGGTGTCTTCGATATCCTCCAACACCAGGCTCTCAGTGAGTTCCAGCTTGAGCAGTTCGGGCCGAATGTCATGTTGCAGGACGATTTTTTTGACCAGGCCAACAAAATCGGGATGACGGAACTGCTTGGCACTGACATTCACCGCAATCACCAGATTGCTCAGCAACACATCATCTTCCCATAGCTTGATCTGTGTACAGACCGTATCGAGCACCCACTCACCTATCGGCACGATCAGCCCGGTGCCCTCTGCCAGCGGAATGAACTGGTCAGGCGACACCAGTCCCCGACCAGGATGCTGCCAGCGCAGCAACACCTCCGCGCCATGAGGTTTGCCCAGGATATTCACCTGTACCTGGTAGAACAGCCGGAACTCCTGTTGCGCGAGCGCGCTATGCAGATCGGCTTCCAGTGCCGCACCCGTCTCAATCTCGAACTGCATATCCGGATCAAAGAAGCGAATCACGTTGCGTCCGGCATCTTTGGCGCGATACATCGCCATATCGCTCCGTTTTAGCAACTGTTCCAGATTGCCCTCATGATCAAGAAAAACCGTCACCCCAATACTGGATGAACAATGGTGCATGATCACATCTTCCCCCCGTTGGAGCAGATAAGGCTGCGCCAGCAATCTGCGAATTTTTTCCGCAATGTCGCCCGCCTGTTTCTTTGCGTCATGCTGATTTTTCGACAACTCCTCCAGCATCACCACAAACTCATCACCGCCGAAACGTGCCGCACTATCCTGACTGCGTATGCAGGACAGAATGCGTCTCGCCACCTCCACCAGCATCTGGTCGCCGATGTCGTGGCCGTGCAGATCGTTCAGCACCTTGAAGTGATCCAGATCCAGAAACATCAGTGCGCCATGTTGGCGATTGCGTGCCGCAGAAATCAATGCACTGTTCAGCCGGTCAACCAGCAGACGGCGGTTTGGCAGTCTGGTCAGCGGATCGTAAAAAGCCAGATCATGCATTTTAGCCTCGAGCTGATTACGCTCTGTGATGTCGTGAATGATGGAAAACAGCAGCGATCTGCCCTCCACCTCGACAGGCGAGGAATGGACCTCGACCGTGCATATTTCACCATTGGCAAGACGGTGGTGGAAGGTGAAAAAATTGCGTTTTTCCTGCTGCGCTTGCAGCATGCTCCCGGAGGTCAGCTGCTCTGGCTGAACATTGATCTGTCCAATGTTCATAGCTGTCATCTGCTCGATGCTATAGCCATAAAATTCCGCTGCCGCATGATTGGCATTCACAATACCGCCGCCAACAGGTTCGATCAGCAACATCGGCGAGGCATGGTGTTCGAACATACGCCGGAAACGCGTCTCGCTTTCCCGCAACTCCCGCGTACGGCGGGCCACCTTGTCTTCCAGCGTCGCATTGATTTGCTGCAACTCACTGTCGAGTCGCTCACGCTCGCGATAACTCTTCTGCAAATTCCGGTTGGTACGCGCAAGATAAATGGCTACCGTCAACACGGTCAGCAGTAGCAGCAACGCACCACTGATCAGTTCGAATCCATATTTGCTGGCCACGTCGCGTAAACTGAACTGATGCTTACGTTCCGGATACACTTTCAGGCGTTCCATCACGGCTTCCACTTTGGCGTAATTTCCCGGCGGGGAAAAGCCGAAATAGTTGCCTTGCCGTGCGGCCAGACTCTGTGGCTGAATATTGAGCAAGGTCAGCGTGACACGCTTCACCAGTTCATCAGGCACATTCGGCATCGCCGCAAACGGCCACTCCGGGTAGAGATCGGTCGAGAGCAACTGCGGAAAACGCGCCAGAGGCTGGCGGTTAAGCACTTTAAACTGATCGATACGTATGCTGCCGTCATGTGCCATCCCTTCGAGAATGCCGGTTCGCACAAATGCAACATCGGCCGTGCCGTTCAATACTTCCAGCACCGCCTTGTCGTGAGGCATATCGGTAAACTGGATGCGGGCGATCTGACTGATCATGATGCCCTGTTTATAAAGCGCCCAGCGTTCCATCAAATAGCCGCCCAGCGAATGCTCATTCGGCGAAGCAACCACCTTGCCGCGCACATCTGCCAGCGAGTTGATGTCAGCCCGGTCGGCACGCGCCAGGATCACCCCGCCAAAAGCGCTCACCGGATTTCCATTAACCAGCGGCATCAGGGTCGCGATGGCTGACAGAGCATGATCGGCGTGAAGGGTGGTGTAGTATTCCGGATTGGTCAGTACGAAATCGAGTTCGTGGCGGTTGATTGCCAGATCGAGGTTCGTGTAATACATCGGAATGATGCTGAAATGAAATCCGGCCATCTGCGTATTCAGATAGTCGGCTGTAGCCTGCCATTGCAGCTTGGTCTGTTCCAGCGAGCGGAATGACAGCACCCCGATGCGTATTTCCTTTTCCGCAGCCTGCGCAGAGGACGCCAGCAATACCAGTAAAGCACAAATCCGCAACCAACTCTTCACAGTTTTTTCCCGGCAGAACGTGATTCCTGGCACCGCGCGACTCGGACAGCGCCTGATATTGCGGCCATTCTAACGGTCATCGTAAATTGCCGCCAGCAAGACCTTGCGTTTAGTGAGGATTCATCGTTCGCGGCGCATTTTCTCCAAACGGGATTTCAATTCAGGCAGGATGGCTGCGACGGCTTTTTCGCCTTCCAGTATGGCCAGATGCCTGCCCTCAATATTAGCTTGCGCGATTTCCCTGGTGACGGGGCGGATGACCACATCAGCGTTTGACAATTCGTAACGGGTGATGGTCTGGCTCATGATGTCAAAGGTCTGCATCAGCACCTCCACCGTTGTGTCAGTTTTGTTGTTTTGCGGCAGATTGGAAATGTTAACGGCAATCACAAAATCGGCACCGAGCGCACGCGCTTCAGAGACGGGCAC
This sequence comes from Gallionella sp. UBA4121, assembly GCA_002381565.1. Lineage (GTDB taxonomy): Bacteria > Pseudomonadota > Gammaproteobacteria > Burkholderiales > Gallionellaceae > Gallionella. The sequence continues at coordinate 49,482 of DFWZ01000020.1, read as the reverse complement.
CGGGCTGACAAGCCCCCCATCGACATAGCTGCGGTTATTGATGACGACGGGCTGAAACACGCCGGGCACGGCGCAGGAGGCGCTGACTGCAAGTCCCGTGTTGCCTGAACGAAAAACGGTTTTTTCGCCGCTGGCCAGGTCGGTTGCGACCACCGCGAAGGTGCGACGCAGTTTTTCCAGCGGCGCCTGCTTTACCGACTGATTGATGAAGTTTTGTAACGGTTTTCCGGTGAACAGACCGCGATTGGGCCAGGACCAGTCCACCACCCGCTCTTCTTTCATCGGAATGGACATTTCCTGCAACTGGAATCCTGTGTAACCCGCAGCATACAGTGCGCCTACCGCCGAACCGACACTGGTGCCGACGATGATGTCCGGCACGATGCCCTGCGCCTCCAGCGCCTTGATGACACCCACATGGGCAAAACCACGCGTCCCGCCACCACCTAGCACCAGCGCGATTTTAGGCTGCGGCCTCGCTATGGCGGGTGTTGCCGTTATGACAGGCGCAGTGCTGCAAGCGGTCAGCAGCGTGGCGGCCAGCACCCACGCCAAATGTCGGTTAAAACATGGCAAGCCGGTTTTCAAGGGAATACTGATAATATTGTTAATCTTCCGCATCAGCCCGGACAGGTTTGCGGCGCATGAATAATGCCGGAATCTGACTGGCGGGCTTGCTGGCTGGTACAGCGACAGGCTCATTCACCTTCGTACTGACAGCAGAAGGTTCATAAGGCTTGTTGAACCAGGCATCATGGACGGGCGTTTTAGTCGCAGGCTTGTGCTGCGCACGAATATGCACATGATGTTCAGCGCGTGGCTGCCGTTCAACGGGCTGGGGTTTCGCCAGTGGCTCTGCACGCTGAATCTGGCACTTGATCAGCTTTTCGATTTCAAGCAGGTATTTTTCTTCTTCCGGCGCCACCAGCGAAATCGCGATGCCAAAAGCCCCCGCACGGCCAGTCCTGCCGATGCGATGCACGTAATCTTCCGCGGCACTCGGAATTTCGTAATTGATGACCATGGGGAGCTGATCTATATCCAGGCCACGGGCTGCCACATCGGTGGCAATCAGCACGGAAATTTTTCCCAGCTTGAAAGCTTCCAGCGCCTGCATGCGCTCGAGCTGGCTCTTGTCTCCATGGATCGCATCGGCGGAAAATCCTTCGCGCTGCAACTGTCGGGCGATGCGGCTGGCGGTCAGCTTGGTTTTGGTAAACACCAGTGCCTGAGTTGCATCGCTGCCGCGCAACAGCATTGCCAGCAGTTCATGCTTTTCGGCTGATCCGACCAGATAAACTTTTTGCGTGACATTTTCAGAGGTGGCATTGCTGCGCGCAACTTCTATGAGTTTAGGATTTACCAGAAATTCGGCTGATAATTTTTTGATTTCATTGGAAAATGTCGCAGAGAACATCAGGTTTTGCCGCTGTTTTGGCAGCAGGGCCAGAATGCGTTTCAAGTCCGGCATGAAGCCCATATCCAGCATGCGATCCGCTTCATCGAGCACCAGCATTTGCACCTGATTCAGCTGCACCGTCTTCTGCTCGATGTGATCGAGCAATCGGCCGGGCGTCGCTACCAGAATTTCCACCCCGGCTCTCAGCTGAGGTATCTGCATCTTGATGTCTACCCCGCCAAACACCACCAGAGAGCGCAAATGGCTGTGTTTTGCATAGGCTTTCACGCTGGCTTCCACCTGAACCGCCAGTTCACGGGTAGGTACCAGTATCAGCGCGCGCACCACATGGCGCGCTGGCGATGGACTGGAACTGGCAAACGGCAGCAGTTTTTGCAGCATAGGCAAGGCAAAAGCCGCCGTTTTGCCGGTTCCCGTTTGTGCGCCTGCCATCAGATCGCAACCTTCCAGCACCAGCGGAATGGCTTGTATCTGTATCGGGGTCGGGGTGGTATAACCGGATTCGGTGAGTGCCCTCAGAATTTCGGGCGCCAGCTTCAAATCTGCAAAATTATTCAATGTATTATCTCTTTACTGTAATCAGGACAGACGGTAAACCGCTGCATTATACGCCAATGCATAAAATGCAAGGCGCGCAAGGCAGGACACACCGGATCGAAAACATCATTCCATCGCAGGCATGGCAGAAAAGCGCCCTTTGAACGACCGCTGAAATATTACTTCTCCAAACCCGCAGTTCAAATCGGAACTGCTTATGTGACTTTTATCACCGACAGTCATGCTAATTTCTACTGAATTACCAACTTGCGCATTCTGCGGTAACCGGTTTCTCCTGTGCACAGGTCGGACGCTGCAATACCTCACGCTGAGCGTGGCAGCAGCTGCCCGGTGATTAGCAGATACGCCGTACGCACCGCTAAATAACCAATGAAAAGATTGGCGCCGACAAAAATGGGTATCGCCAGTACTTTTGCGGCGCCGATGCCTGCCAACGCGAGTTTCAGCCCCGTTATGGTTGCCGCAGCCACGCCAAAGGTATAAGCCCAGTATGTAGGGGAAAATGGCTGCGCGCCCAGCCATCTGCCTAAACGTATACCCAGCAGCAATTGAAACAGGCCGTAGCCCCACAGCATCAGCAGCCAATGATCGGTGCTGCCAGGACTCAGGATCAGCCAGGCCATGGCACACACGACGGGTGGCGCAAATTGAATCCCGATCAAAGGCCGCTGCTGCAGCGGTACCGCTTGGGCGTGAAAAAGGCGCTGAATCACCAGTGACTCCAGAGCCAGCCAGGAAAATACGCCCGCGCCCAGAAATAACCATCCCCAGTCAGCATGCCCCAGTGCTCCGAGCGCAGCCGCGCTAGCGAAGTTGCCGGCCACGGTCGGCATATACAAAGTAGGCGCTGTATCCAGCGCATCCCGTCCGCCCTGCCACATGTTACCGGTATGCCAAAGCGAAAACGCCAGATGCCAGCAGACTCCAGCTGCTGTGAGGGCATATGCAAGTGACCGAGAATAGGGAAGCGCGGCCAGGGCAATCAGCAGCGTCGCAATCGCAAGCAGTGCGGGCGTACTCCCCTGTACCGGATGCTGAAATTCACGACGAACCACCATCGGGTTGCGCAACGCCTGAATGACATAAATAATCAGCAGTGCCAACCAGACTAGCGTGGCCAATAACAACAAGCTCTCCCCGATCCAGTGAGGCATTCCCCACAACGGAACGGCCACACGCCATGCCTGTCCCATACCGGAAAGACCGAGCACTATGCCAAAGAACGAGGCCGGAACAGTGGTGCGTCTCATTATTTTTATCTGTCTATTCGAAAAATTGTCAGCGCCAAGCGCTGGCGCACCGCTTCAAACAGACAAATTGCGGCTGCCGAGGCGGCATTCAGTGATTCGATGCCGCCCGGCATGGGTATGGTGACGGAATGCGTGGCCAGCGACAGCAGCGCGTCGGACAATCCGGCGCCTTCATTGCCTATCATGAACAGCACATTGCCGGTCAGATCGCATTCATACAGGCTGCGCGTGGCTTGCAAGGTAGTGGCAAGCCGCATGCCGTTGAATTTTTCAGCCACGACGGCCAAGTCCTGCCGTTCATGAATGTTGAGGCGAAAATGACCGCCCATGGCTGCGCGCAGCACTTTCGGTGACCAGGCGTCAGTGCATCCTGAGGACAGAAACACCGCATCACAGCCTGCCGCCGCTGCCGATCGCAGCATCGAACCCAGATTACCCGGATCCTGTATGTCTTCCAGCAACAGGGCGAAACGACAAACAGTAACGGATGGCTGTGGCAGTGCGATCAGCACGAGCAGGCCTGTCGTCGTTTTGAGCTCGGATAGCTCCGCGAACAGCCTGTCATCCAGTTGCGTGAGCGGCACATCTTCGACTCGCGTCAGCAAAGTCCTGATTTCATCATCCTGTAACGCCGCCCCAGCCAGTAGTATGTGGAGCGGTTTTAAACCCGCATCAAGATAGGCCGAGAGCAGATGCGCGCCATCGAGCAGGGTTTGCCCGGCCTTGTTTCGGCTACGCGCCGAACCAGTCAGTTTGAGCAACCCCTTGAAAAAAGGATTCTCACGCGACTGGATATATTTCATGCGGTCTCGGCGATTCTTTGCGCGATATGCGCCAGTGCCTCGTCGACCTGATCGATCAGAATCAGACATAAATCGCCTGCCACAAGACGCGACAGTGCGGTGTCAATTGCCAGGAATTCGCCGTTGATTTCATCCATCTTTTTTGCGCGCCCGGCATGCGCCAGCCCCTGTTTTAACAGGCCCAGCACTTCACCGTCCGCACGGCCGCGCTGACACTGATCCTGGTACAGAATCACCTCGTCAAACACATCCCCCAGCATTGCAGTCTGAAGACGGATATCCTCATCGCGCCTGTCTCCCGCACCACTGATCACGACCAGACGCTTTTTCGCCGGGATGCTTTCAATGGCAGGAATAAGCGCCTGTATCGCGTCGGGATTGTGACCGTAGTCTGCAATGACGGCAGCCCCCCGGTAATCGAAGTAATTGAAGCGTCCCGGAGCTGTTTCCGCATCATTCACGAAACTTGCCAGCCCGCGGCAGATCGTTTCCCAATCCACGTCAAGCGCCCAGACGGCGGCAACAACGGCCATCGCATTCTCAATCTGAAAACCTATTGTACCGTTGCGGGTGATTGGAATCTGACTCAAAGGGATGCGTAACTCACGCTTCTTCTCGCAAGCCACGATCAGACCGTCGTCGACATACACCACGCGCCGGCCCTGTGCACGGTGCGCCGCCATCACAGGATGCTGACGATCCCGGGCAAAAAAGATGACCGAACCCGGACACATGTCCGCCATGCCCGCCACCATCGGGTCGGCCGCATTGAGCACCGCCACGCCGTCGGGGGCGACATTTTGCACCACGACCCGTTTGACCACGCTTAAATCTTCCACCGTGCTGATGTAATTCAGACCCAGATGGTCGCCCATGCCGATGTTGGTCACGACAGCGACATCGCAACGGTCGAATGCCAGTCCTTCACGCAGCACGCCACCGCGCGCCGTCTCAAAAACGGCTGCATCCACATCCGGATGCAGCAGCACGTTACGTGCGCTCTTGGGGCCGCTGCAATCCCCGGTATCGATGCGCCGCCCCGCGATGTACACGCCATCCGAGTTGGTCATGCCGACACGCAACCCCTGACAACCCAGAATATGCGCAATCAGGCGCACCGTGGTGGTCTTGCCATTGGTTCCAGCCACCGCGACCAGTGGTATACGCCCGTCATCGTCGGTGCCAAACATTGAGGATACGATCGCAGGTCCCACTGCACGCCCCTTGCCGAACGAGGGTTGCAAGTGCATGCGCAATCCCGGCGCCGCATTGACCTCGACGACACCGCCCCCCTGCTCTTCCAGAGGCCGCAACACAGAGTCGCACACCACATCCACACCGCAAATATCCAGCCCCACCATTTGTGCCGCCGCAACCGCGCTGGCCGCCAGATCTGGATGCACATCCTCGGTGACATCGGTTGCCGTGCCGCCCGTGCTCAGATTGGCATTATTGCGCAGCACCACGCACACACCCTTCTTCGGCACCGAATCGACCGTATAACCCTGCACTTCCAGGCGGGCGATGGCAATGGTGTCTATGCGCATTTTGGTCAATGAAGTCGCATGTCCCTCGCCTCGTCTTGGATCTTTATTCACCTGCTCGACCAGTTCATGCACGGAGTGTACGCCGTCACCGATCACCATCGGTGGTTCACGGCGGGCAGCAGCCACAAGCTGGTTGCCAACCACCAGCATGCGAAAATCGCTGCCGGGTATGAAGCGCTCAACCAGCACTTCCGAGCTGATTTGCGCCGCAGCAGCAAAGGCGATATTCAGATGCTCGCGCGTCGTAATATTGACTGTTACCCCCTTGCCCTGATTGCCATCCAGAGGTTTTACGACCACCGGACCCGATATCTCGCACATCGCGAGCCAGGCATCCTCGGCATCTGCTACCGGCCTGCCCTGCGGCACCGGCACGCCCGCCGCTTCCAGCAGTTTTTTGGTCAGTTCCTTGTCCTGTGCGATAGCCTCGCCGATGGCGCTGCTGCGATCAGTCTCGGCAGCCTGAATACGCCGCTGTTTGCTGCCCCAGCCAAATTGCACCAGACTGCCTTCGGTCAGCCGGCGATAAGGGATGCCGCGTCTGACTGCGGCATCGACAATGGCGCCCGTGCTGGGACCCAGACGCATGTCTTCGTCCAACTCGCGCAATTGCACCAGCGCTGCCGCAAGATCAAAGGGCGCATCGTCAATTGCCGCCGCACATAGCGCCTGAGCCAGCCGGAACGCCAGTCGGCCCACCGCCTCCTCGCTGTACTCAAATACCACCTGATAAACACCGCGTTCCAGCGTGGCTGCGGTGCGGCTGAAACTGACAGGACATCCGGCCTGCGCCTGAAAACCCAGCGCTGCCATTTCCAGAATATGCGCCATCGTGACCGCTGCAGTGTGGCCTGGCAGTTGTAACATGCCGATTTCCGGAAATCGCGCGCGTAACCGCGCCTCAAAACCGGCCAGACGTGCGATGTCACACTCCGTGTCCGAACAGGACACAATGGCTTCAATGGCGGTATGCCGACTCCACAGATTGGGACCGCGCAGTGCGCGTATGCGTGACACTTCCATTACAAACTTCCCTGTATTTATTTGACTAAGACATCAGCCATTTCAAATGTCGCAATGCCGGCACGAACAAGATCCGGCGATATTCCCAGTGCCCAGGCTGCCGCGACTGCCGCCAGCACATTCTCAAGTTGAGATTGGTTGCACTGGCCAACCGGCACGGCCGCCAGCTTGAACAACACAACTTCCTTCTCACCCTGACAAAGCACGATCTGTCCATCGCGCACCAATACCGCACGTCCGCCCGCCTCCAGATGCTGAGCCAAGGCGGGTAACTCACCTTGAACTGCAAAAAACATTACCTCACCATCGCAATACTGCGCCAGCCCGGCTACCAGCGGGTCAGATCCATTGAGCACGGCTACGCCGTCTGACAGCACGACATCTACCTGAGTGCGCAGTACATTGCATACCTGTTCATCGGTCTCGATGTAGTACTCGCCAAAATGACAAACAGGCTCCAGGTTCGTGACAATACCGATCTGGCAGCGGTCGTAGCCCAGACCTTCGGACAAGATCGTCTCTATACTGTTTTCAATAACCGCCGCATCCACCGAACGGTTCAGCAATACTTTCTGTGCGGCAGCCCAGGTCGCACTGTCGCGCTTATCCACGACGCGCTTGTCAAAAGACAGCCCCTCGCTGCTGGCAAGACCCACATGGAAACCCGCCAGTTTCAGCAAGCGTGCCACAATGCGTGCAACCTGTGCTTTGCCATGCGTGCCGCAAATCCCGACTACGGGAATACGGCCGCTCTCATTGCCTGAGAACAGACTGTCGACGATGGCGCGCCCCACCGGGCGGGGCTCACCTGATGCAGGTTTCAGGTGCATGAGCAGGCCGGGACCCGCGTTGATTTCTACAATGGCACCACCTTGCTCGGCCAGCGGGCGCGAAATATCCTCCGCCACGAGATCAATGCCGGCGATGTCCAGCCCAATGATGCGCGCAGCAAGTGTTGCCGTCTGTACCACATCGGGATGAACCAGATCGGTGACATCAAAGGCGACATTGCCGTTGCGCTGAATCAGCACCTGCGCCCCTTGCGGCGGGATTGAATCAGCGTTATAGCCCTGCCGTGTGATCTCGAACTGGGCAGCAGGATTCGTATCGATGCTAACCACATCCAGCGGAAACTCCTCGGCTTCGCCGCGACGCGGATCGGTATTGATCTGTTCGTCGATAAGCTTTCTGATCGACGATAAACCATCTGCGATCAGCGACACCGACTCGCCACGAGCCGCTGCCGCCAGGCGTCCGCCGACCACCAGCAGCCGATGCTCATTGCCGCGCACGAATCGTTCGACGATGACTTCGCTGCCCTCACTCTCCGCCAGTTTGAATGCCGCCTCGACTTCCTCACGTGTCATCAGATCGGTGGATACGCCTCGCCCGTGATTGCCATCGGAAGGCTTGACAACCACCGGTAAGCCGATCTCTTCCGCGGCCTCCCACGCGTCTCCAGGGCTGTCGACGATCCTGCCCTCCGGAACAGGTACGCCGCAGGCTTGCAGCAAGCTCTTGGTGAGGTCTTTGTCTCTGGAAATGCTCTCGCCAATTGCGCTGGTCTGATCAGTCTCGGCGGTCCAGATGCGGTGCTGACGGGCGCCGTAGCCCAACTGCACCAGATTGCCTTCGGTCAGGCGTATGGATGGAATACCTCTGTCCGTTGCCGCGTCAACGATACACGCAGTGCTGGGTCCCAGACACAGTGCATCGACCATTTCATTCAATCGTGCGACGACAGGCGCCACATCATAGGGTTTGTCATTCATCGCCGCGATGATCAGCTCGCGGGCATCATGCAACGCGGCACGACTCACAGCTTCATTGCGCGAGCGCACCACAACCTTGTAAATCCCGCGCACTGAAGTTTCACGCGCCTTGCCAAAACCGCTCTGCATGCCGGAGAGGTTTTGCAGCTCGATGGTGACGTGTTCGAGTATGTGGCCCGGCCAGGTGCCCTCGCGCAAACGTTGCAGGAACCCGCCGCGCTCACCGATACCGCAGCGGTGTTCTGCCAGCGTCGGCAACCATTTGGTGAGTCGTTCGTAGAAACCGGGAATCGTATTGGAAGGCGAATCTTCTAGTGCACCGATGTCCAGCCACACCTCCAGCACGGGGCGATACGTCCAGATATTCGGACCCCGCAGAGGCAATATTTTGAGAAACTCCATCAAACCTTCCTGGTAAATTGTGTAACGTGAGACGATTAACGCAGAGCATAGCCTTTTGGTTTACCGACAACATATTTTAAGTTTACCAGAGGGCGCGGCAAAACTGTTTGTCAGCGCGATTTATTGTAGTAATATCTCCGCCAGTGAATACACCCTCCCTCCCTACAAACGCCACATCATTTCCGGACGCATGGCGCACCATTGCACAGTCACAGCTGTTGGATAATGAAGAGATCCTGGCCCAACTCGCGATCAATCTCGATGATAGTCTGAACTTTTCGCCAAGCCTGCTGATTGTGACCAACCAGCGCCTGCTCTGCCTTGACGGCCGGCATATTCGTGACTACCCCTATCATGAGGGGCTGACGCTTCAGAGTCACGATCACGGCGGCGTGGGCAGAATCGAGTTGTTCGACGGGGGGAACCGCATGGCCTGCTGGTTTTACACACTGGCCGTTCAGCCCACGCGTTTTATCAAACAGTTCCAACAACAGCTTACCCGTTTCATCACCGGCAATGCTGTCCCGCAAGAGGTGCCTGAATTCTGCCCCGATTGCTTAACGCCCCTGACAACGGATCAGACCGAATGCCCGCATTGCAGCAGTACGCTCAACGCACCGCCACGGGCCTGGACGCTGTTACGCCTGTGGCGTTTCGCAAAACCCTATCAGTGGCAGCTGCTCGCCGGGTTCCTGCTGATGCTGGCCTCCACTGCTGCCACGCTGGTGCCACCCTACCTCACCATGCCGCTGATGGACAAGGTGCTGATTCCTTATCAGAACGGCACGCCGATTGATTTTGTCATCGTGACCTGGCTGCTCGCCGGGCTGTTAGGCTCAGCACTGCTGGCCTGGGGCCTGGGCTGGGCGAAGACCTATATCCTGGCGCTGGTCAGCGAACGGATCGGGGCGGATTTGCGCACCATTACCTATGAGCATCTGTTGCGCCTCTCGCTGGAATACTTCGGCGGCAAGCGCACAGGTGATCTGATGTCACGCATCGGTTCTGAATCGGATCGAATCTGCGTCTTCTTGTCTCTGCATCTGCTTGATTTTGCGACAGATGTACTGATGATCGTGATGACATCGGTGATTCTTTTTTCCATCAATCCGTGGCTGGCGCTGGTGACCTTGCTGCCGTTGCCGTTCATCGCCTGGATGATTCACCATGTGCGCGATCGCCTGCGCACCGGTTTTGAAAAAATAGATCGCGTCTGGTCACAAGTGAGCAACGTGCTGGCCGACACCATACCCGGCATCCGCGTGGTCAAGGCTTTCGCCCAGGAGAGGCGCGAAGCGGAACGCTTTCAGACTGCCAACCAGCACAACCTGCAGGTAAATGACCGCATCAATAAAATCTGGTCGCTGTTCACGCCCAGCGTGTCGCTTTTGACCGAAATCGGCCTGCTGGTAGTGTGGGCGTTCGGCATCTGGCAGGTCTCGCGCAACGAAATCACCGTCGGTGTGCTGACTGCCTTTTTAGCTTACATCAGCCGTTTCTATGCGCGTCTGGACTCGATGAGCCGTATCGTATCCGTCACGCAGAAGGCCGCTGCCGGCGCAAAACGCATTTTCGACATTCTCGATCATGTCTCCAGCGTGCCCGAACCCGCCAACCCGGTTCATCTGGGCAAGATAGAAGGCCGGATTGAATTGAAAGATGCCGGATTCCGCTATGGCAATCGTGCCGTCATCAAGGGCTTGAGCCTTGTCATAGAACCCGGCGAGATGATCGGCCTGGTCGGCCACAGCGGTTCCGGAAAAAGCACGCTGGTCAATCTGATGTGCCGTTTTTATGATGTAACCGAGGGTTCGATCAGCATTGATGGCGTGAATATCAGATCCTTGCCCGTCTCGGAATATCGCCGCCACATCGGACTGGTATTGCAGGATCCCTTCCTGTTCTTCGGCAGCATAGCCGAGAACATCGCCTACGGTAAACCCGATGCCACGCGCGCTGAAATTATCGCCGCCGCACGTGCCGCTCACGCCCACGAATTCATCCTGCGCCTGCCGCACGGTTACGACTCGCTGGTCGGCGAACGAGGACACGGACTGTCCGGCGGGGAACGCCAGCGCATCTCGATCGCCCGTGCACTGCTGATCGACCCGCGCATTCTGATACTCGATGAAGCGACTGCGTCAGTGGATACCGAAACCGAAAAGGAAATTCAGAAAGCCCTGGACAATCTCGTGCATGGCCGCACCACGATCGCCATCGCTCATCGCCTCTCCACCCTGCACAAGGCAAATCGTCTGGTGGTGCTGGACAAAGGAGAAATCGTCGAAATCGGCAATCACGACGAACTGATGGCAAAACAAGGTGCTTATTACCGGCTGTATCAGGCACAGGCGCGCAACGTGGATACCGACATGTCTGACGCGGAAGAGAAAGTTCAGATTGACAGCAAGGTGAGCGCATGAGCGACTTTCAATTAACGCGCAACGCCGCCGGCCGCCTGGTGTACAACCGCGAGGACGAGACGCATGAAGGCGTCGTGCCGGTGCGCGCCTTCCCGATTGCAGCCCCCGATGAATGCCTGTCGCTGATCAGCCGTGAGGGTCATGAGCTGGCATGGATAGACAGACTGGACAGTTTGCCTGACGATATCCGCGCACTGATCATTGAGGAACTGGCAAGCCGCGAATTCACCCCTGAAATCAGCCGCATCAGTCAGGTGTCAGGCTTTGCAACACCCAGCACCTGGCAAGTGGAAACGGACAGAGGCGACACCGAGTTGCTGCTCAAGGCAGAAGATCACATCCGCCGGCTGTCACACACAGCACTGCTGATCACCGACGGGCACGGCATTTCGTTCCTGATACGCAATATAGAAAAACTGGACGCCCACAGCCGAAAACTGCTGGACAGGTTTCTGTAGCCGCTCGCCTCAATCGCACAAAACCAAACGTCCACCGATGCTTTCATTGCCTGTCTGTCGGCAGACAGGCGGGCCGGTTATGCAGACTTTTGAGGCGGCGCTTGCCGGATAACCTGCCTGACAGCGATGCCGGCTCTCGACAAAATCCAGGACATCATTCATTATCGCTAGCTGGCTAACTATTAGCATGAAAACAAATAATGAAGCCTTTGGACGAACAGTTCTCGGAAGCCATGTTCCTGACGACCCATGCCTGGCGCATCGCGCTGGATCGACAGTTGAGGCCGCTGGGATTTACCATGTCCCGCTGGATGCTGCTGCTGCATCTGTCGCGCAACGATGGATGCACTCATAGCGAACTGGCCCAATGCATGGGTATAGAAGCCGCGACGCTGGTCAGACTGGTCGATCGCATGGAAAAGGAAGGCCTGCTCAAACGCTGTAGCAGCGAGACTGACCGCAGGGTCAAACACCTGCGCCTGTCAGATACCGGGATAGCGAGTGTTGAAAACATCCGCTCAACGGCCTGCGACTTGCGCCGAAGCGTATTGACCGGACTGAGTCAGGCCGAAATCCAGAACGCACTCAACGTCATGAACAATATTCGCAGCAGACTGGGATCGCTCACATGAAATATCTCCTTGAAAATAAAAAACATGTCCTCGCCGTGCTGTTGCTGGCCGCCTTGCTGGGTTGGTTCGCCTTTGAGCACTTCAGCGGCGCCACGCGCAGTACAGAAAACGCCTATCTCGATGCCGACGTGGTGAACGTCGCCTCACAGGTTGCAGGTCGTGTCATCAACGTATACGTCAAGGAAAACCAGTTCGTTCACAAAGGCGATGCGCTGTTCGATATCGACCCTGAACCCTACGCAATTGCCCTGACGCACGCACAGGCAGATCTGGCGCAAGCCTTGCAGAACGCACGCCAGGATCGCGCGGAGGTTGAGCTCGCACGGGCACAAATCTCACAGAGCAAAAGCGATCTTGCCAACGCACGCAGTATCGACGCACGCGACAAAAAACTCGTGGCACAGCATTTTCTTTCGCAGCAGTCATCAGATGATGCAAAGACCCGCATGCAGGGGTTTCAGGCATCGCTGGAACAGGCGGATGCGAAATTGACCAAGGCACGCGCAGCGCCTGAAAAGATTGAAGAGCGCGGCGACGTGCTGAAAGCGCAGGCTGCGATCGCTCAGGCCAGACTGGATCTTGAACACACGCATGTTGCGGCTTCCCAGGACGGACAAATCAGCAACCTTACGCTCACCGCAGGATCAATGGTCGGCACGGGCATTCCGCTGTTCGCACTCATCGAAAAAAACAGTTTTCACATCAATGCCAACTTCAAAGAAACACAGTTATCGGGCATCCGCCCCGGACAGCAGGTTGATATTCAGGTGGACATGTATCCGGGGCAGCACTTCACAGGCACAGTGGAAAGTCTGAGCGGCGGGACAGGCACGGCTTTCTCGTTGCTGCCGCCGCAGAATGCCACCGGCAACTGGGTCAAGATTGCGCAGCGCGTGCCGGTGCGCATCAAGTTTGCCCCGACGGAGAGCGAGCTGCGCATCGGGGCGACGGCGACCGTGACCGTGCACCTGAAATAAGGACCCGTAATGCATATTCGTATACGAGTGCCAGGTTTCCATGCAGGGTAAACGGATACTGACCAGCATCGCCGTGATGGCCGCCACCATCATGCAGGTGCTCGACACCACCATCATCAATGTCGCCCTCCCCAACATGGCGGGGCAACTGGACGCCACGCCGGACAACATCAGCTGGGTGCTCACGTCCTACCTGATCGCCTCCGCGATTTTCATGCCGCTTACCGGTTATTTCACGGACCGTCTGGGACAACGCCGCTATCTGCTCATCAGCATCGCGGGATTTGTCATCACCTCCGCGCTGTGCGGCATGGCAGGCTCACTCTTCCAGATGGTGCTGTTCCGCTTCATGCAGGGGGTATTCGGCGCATCGCTGGTACCCTTGTCGCAATCCATCATGTTGCAGATATTTCCCGGCGAGCAACGCAGCAAGGCGATGGCGATCTGGGGCATGGGCGTGATGGTCGCCCCGATACTGGGTCCGACACTGGGAGGCTGGCTCACCGAAGTCGTCAGCTGGCGCTGGACCTTTTACATCAATCTGCCGGTCGGCATTGCATCCTTCCTGCTCGCGATGCGTCATGTCCCGGACACTGCGGTGCGCGCGCGGCGCATGGACTGGCTGGGCTTCGCCTCACTGGCATTGGGGATAGGCGCGCTGCAACTGGTGCTCGATCGCGGCAATCAGGATGACTGGTTCAGCTCAGAAATGCTGACCTTCGCCGCCCTGATCGCGCTGCTCTCCCTGATTTTCTTCATTGTTTATACGCTGACCGGCAAGCACCATCCGCTGTTCGATCTGCGCATCTTCCGTGACCGCAACTTTCTGTTCGCAAGCCTGATCATGACCACCATCGGCATCGGCTTCTTCGGCGGCATGTTGTTGCAATCCCTGTTTTTGCAGAATTTCCTGGGCTATCCGACCTTCGAAGCGGGGCTGTACATGGCGCCGCGGGGCTTGGCCTCATTCCTGGTGATGATCTTCGTCGGCAAGTTCGCAGGCAGGATACCGCCGCGCAAATTCGTCTTCATCGGTATCCTGGCAAGCATTGCGGGAAACTACCTGATGACCCGCTTCACAGGTGATATCACTGCGAATGACCTGATCCTGCCGATGATGCTGCAAGGCATGGGCATGGGACTGATCTTCGTGCCGATTTCCACACTGGCCTTCACGACGCTGCCCAGGGATACGGCAGCCGAAGCCGCAGGCATCTACAGCCTGATTCGCGCGCTCGGTTCCGCGCTCGGCATTTCCATCCTCGCCACTTACTTTTCGCGCAGCACCGAGCAAGCATGGAGCCTGTTGCGCGGCGAGATCACGCCCTATAGCGAGGCGTTGCATGCCTATCTGGCGCCGCTGCATTTCGGCACGCAAGACCCGCAAGGCATCGCGCTCGCCGCCCGAGCCGTGCTGCATCAGGCGCAGAACATCGGTTACATCGACAGCTTCTGGTTTGCGACGCTCAACTTTGTATTCATGCTGCCGTTGCTGCTTCTGGTGCGAACGCCGGCAGCTTCTGCAAGCCCTGCCAAGGTCAGCCCGGATTAACCTGGCATCAGCAATTTTCTGGCTGTCAACCGGAACTGCCTCCGGATTAATACATGCGGTGTCTAAACAGCCAGCTGGCCAGCGCCAGGGTTGCCGCGCCGATTAACGCCATCGGCCACAGTTGATTTAGCAGAACGTCGAAACCAGCTCCTTCGAGAAACACCTTGCGCAATATCACCAGAAAATAGCGCAGCGGATCGATCAGTGTGACAGCCTGTACCAGCGGCGGCATGTTGGCGATAGGGGTGGCAAATCCCGACAGAATCACGGCCGGCACCATAAACAGGAAAGCCCCCAGCAGGCCTTGTTGCTGGGTCACTGCCAGGGATGAGATGAGCAGCCCGGCACCCACGCCTGATAACAGGAACAGGGACAGGCCCGCGTACAGGGCGGTCAGGCTACCCCGCAGGGGTACGTTGAACCAGGCGGTGGCGATAAACAGGATCACGGTGGCCTGAATAATACCGATGATGAAGCCCGGCAGCGCCTTGCCGAGCAATATCTCACCGGGACGAAGCGGGGTAACCAGCAACTGGTCGAAGGTACCCTGTTCACGTTCACGTGCCACGGTGAGTGCAGTTACCAGCATAGTCGTCACCAGGGTGAGCATGCCCACTATCCCCGGTATGAAGAACCAGCGGCTTTCCAGATTGGGGTTGAACCAGGCTCTTGTCATAAGTTTCGCGGGCGGAGATTGCAGGCCGTGGGAGGCGATCCATGCCCTGTTGTACTGCTCCACGATGGCACTCACGTAGTTCAGGGCGATCATGGCCGTGTTGGAGTTTCGTCCGTCGACGATAACCTGCAAGGGCGCACTGCGCCCTGACAGCAGATCGGCGCCAAAACGCGGGCCGATGTGGATCACCAGCAGCACATCACGCCTGTCCATTAGCGGCGCAATCTCGCCTTCGGCATGCAACGCGATTACACGCTGAAAGACAGGTGCGCCGTCGAAGGCCGCGATCAGGTCGCGGGATGCGATGCCGCTGTCCTCGTTGTAGAGCGCATAGGGAATATGCTTCAAATCAAAGGTGGCCGCATAGCCGAACACCAGCAGCTGGATCATCGGCGGCACAATCAGCACCAGCCGGCTTCTCGGATCCTTGAGCAGCGCCAAGAACTCTTTGTAAATCAATGCAATAATTCGTGTCAGCACGGTCACTCCAGCCGCTTTTTTGATTTACGCCAGGTGATGGCCATGAACAGGGTTGCCATCACAGCCAGGGCCAGGGCATTGGGCAACAGCACCGCCCACACATCCCCCGCCATGAACAAGGTCTGGACGATGGACACAAAGTAGCGGGCGACGATCAGATGGGTGATGACTTGCACCACGGGCGGCATGCTGTCGATGTCAAAGATGAATCCGGACAGCAGGAAGGCGGGAAGAAATGTGCCGATAATGGCAATCTGTCCAGCCACGAACTGATTCCGTGCCAGCGTTGAGATGGCAAGACCCATGCCCAGGGCTGCCAGCAGGAACAGCGAGGCGCATGCCCACAACAGCCAGAAGGATCCACGCAGGGGCACACCGAACAGCCATACCGCCAGCGCTACGGTCATCAGCATGCCGCCGGTGCCCAGCGTGAAATAGGCGATGATCTTGCCCAGCAACACTTCGCTCATGGTGACCCGAGTTACCAGCAGCGCCTCCAGGGTTCCCCGCTCCCACTCGCGTGCCATGACCAGCGCTGTCAGCAGGGTACCGATCAGGGTCATGATGATAGCCACGAGTCCGGGCACCAGAAAGTTGCGGCTTTTTACCTCGCTGTTATACCAAACCCGCTGTTCCAGTTGCACCGGGGTAACCATAGTCTGTCCCAGGCTTGCAGCGCGACGTGCCAGCCAGTTCACCCAGGCACCTTCAACGTAGCCTTCGGTGAGACGTGCCGTGTTGGCATCTACGCCGTTGACGACAAGCTGGATAGCAGCCCCGTCAGGGTGGCGCAGTTGTGCGGAAAAATCAGCGCGCAGGTGCACGATGGCGTTCACCCTCCCCTCCCGCAGTTCCTGTTCTGCCTCCATCATGGTCATGGCACGGCGCGCCGCAAAGTAATGGCTGCCCTCAAGCGATGCCAGGAAATCCGCGCTATCCGCTGTTGGCTGTTCAGCTACCAGCGCTATCGGCAGGTGGTCTGCGTCCAGTGATACCCCGAAACCAAACAAAACCAGCAAAAAAAGCGGCATCAAGAAAGCGATTGCGATGCTGCTCGGGTCGCGCGCGATCTGCAAAAATTCCTTACGCACCAGACCCTTCAGACGCATGGCACTTCCGCCGCGATGTGCATCGCTCATGCCGCCTCCCGGACTTTGGCAGCATCCTCGACCAGATAGATGAAAGCATCCTCCATGCTGGGTTCCGGGTTGTCGGCTGTGCGGGCACGGGCCTTGATGGCAGCGGGTTCATCGATAGCCAGGATGCGACCTGAGGCCATGATCGCCAGGCGGTCGCAGTACTCCGCCTCCTCCATGAAATGCGTTGTGATCAGTACGGTCACTCCGCCCCGCGCCAGTGCGTTGATGCGCTGCCAGAACTCACGCCGGGCCAGTGGATCAACCCCGGATGTAGGTTCATCCAGAAACAGAATCTCCGGCTGGTGCATCAGCGCGCAGGCCATGGCCAGGCGCTGCTTGTAGCCTAAGGACAGGTTGCCGGATAGTTGTCCGGCGTATATTTCCAGCTCGAACTCCGTCAGTGCCCAGTTAAGCCGCGCCTCTCTTGCCCGGCCGGACAGTCCGTAAGCGCTGGCGAAAAAAACCAGATTCTGAGCCACACTCAGATTGCCATAGAGGGAAAATTTCTGTGACATATAACCGATGCGTGCCCGTGCCGTGGAGGCAGCAAAACGCAAGTCCAGTCCGGCCACCCGCAGGCTGCCTGCGCTGGCAGGCAACAGGCCGCAGAGCATCCGAAAAGTCGTGGATTTGCCGGCACCGTTGGCACCCAGCAGACCGAATATTTCGCCCCTATGCACCTGAAAACTTACCCCGTCCACGGCCCGGAAGTCACCAAAGCTGCGCCTGAGTCCCTCCACCTGAATGACGGGACCATCATGCCCCGCACCCGGCAACCGACTATTGATGAGGGTACTGCCATGAATTGATGCTCCGGTGCGTGCACGCAGCAGATCGACGAAGCCGTCTTCGAAACGAGGGGCCACGGCGAATATACGAGCACCTGTCAGTCCTGGCAGCCGGCTCAGTTCCCCGGGCGTCACCGCCTGCTCTGTCACCAGGCGCACATGATCGCCCTGAACCTGTGCATCGACTATGCCTGACTGCCCCGTCAGCCCCGCCTGTACATCCCGGAGCCTGATGCCTGTGACGGTAACTGCCCAGGTTCTGCCGGCCAAGGGGGCGCTTAAATCGCCAGGCGCACCTTGCATCAGGACTTTTCCCTCATGCATCAGGATAACGTCATGGCAGCGTTCCGCCTCATCCAGATAAGCGGTAGAAATCAGCACGCTCATGCCCTGCTCCCGCACCAGGCGGTCGATGATGGCCCAAAGTTCGCGACGCGAAACAGGATCCACCCCCACAGTAGGTTCGTCCAGCAACAGCAGACGTGGCGCACGCACCAGCGTGCAGGCCAGCCCCAGCTTTTGCTTCATACCTCCCGACAGATGTCCAGCCAGACGATGAGTAAAAGCTGCCAGACCGGTCATACGCATCAGTTCTTGATAACGTTTTGGTCGTTCAGGCTCAGGCACGCCCTGAAGGTCGGCGTAAAGGTCGAGATTTTCCAGTACGGTCAGGTCTTCGTACAGCCCGAAGCGTTGAGGCATGTAACCCAGGGCTGCCTGAACCGCCAGCGAATCGCGTGTCGAATCCAGCCCAAGCGCATGAATGGCGCCGGCGTCAGGTACCAGCAGTCCGGCGGCCAGACGCATCAGGGTTGTCTTGCCCGCGCCATCCGGGCCGACCAGGCCTGTCACCGCGCCGTGACGGATTGCGAAACTGACCCCATCCAGCGCTCTCGTACGGCTGCCGTTGAAGCTTTTGACCAGATTTTCAGCTGCCAGGATCGGTGCGTCATCCATGATAGTGTCACTCAGCCCCGGCATGGATCTGCCCCGGGAGCCGGCACAGGCTGATCCAGGTGTATCGTCACCGTAGCGGGCGTCCCCTGGCGCAACACGTCGCTGCCCTCGCAGACAAACACCCTCACCTGATAAACCAGACTGGCGCGGATTTCCGTGGTTTCCACCGACTTGGGGGTGAACTCTGCGCTGGGGGAAACATAACCGATAAATGCGCGGTAAGCCTTGTCCGGATGGCTGTCAGTGCGTACCCGGGCCAGTGCGCCTGCCGGCACACGACCCAGATACATTTCAGGCAGGTAAGCACGCACCCAGACCGGATCGGTCAGCGCCAGGCTAAACACCGCTTTCTGCGGCGAGGCCATATCACCCGGCTCCAGAATACGGCTCTCGATCACCCCGCTGGAGGGCGCATGCAACTCGCCTTCCTGTATATCCTGCTGCATGACAGCCACTGCCGCTTCGTTGGACGCCAGAGTGGCCCGGGCACCTGCAATGTCCTCCTTGCGGGGGCCCAGCTCGGACAGGCGCAGCGCCTCCTCTGCCGCTTTCAATTGCGCCAACGCCTTGTCACGTGCGAATCTGGCACTATCCGTCTGTTGGCGTGAAACAAAATGGCGGGCAACCAGATCCATCTGGCGTTGGTAATAGGCATCGGCATCGGCCAATGACGCCCTGGCCGCATCTGTCTGTGCGCGCGCCTCGCGAACCTCCTCGGGACGGGAACCGGCCAGCAAACGTGCCAGCACCTGACGCTGAGCATTCGTTTGTGCCTCGATTTGGGCAAGAGTCAGCTGCAGCCGTTTGGTATCGAGGCTGGCCAGCACTTGCCCCGCTTTCACACGATCTCCTTCGCGCACCAGGACTTGAGCTATACGACCACTGGCATTGAAGGCCAGGTCTACCTGCCGTATATCCACGTTGCCCTGCAATGTCAGATCGGTCTGCAGCGGTTTTTCATTATGCCAAAAAACACCTGCACCCACAGCCAGCAGGGCGATAACAATGATCAGGATGGTTTTCATGTCATGTCCTCAAGTATTCTGTTGCTTTAGTATCCTCTGCTTCAACTGGTGATGATAGGCTTAAATTTATAGTGCCTGGAGGCACCCCAGCCTGCCCTTGGGCAACTTTTTAATTTGAGGCGCAGGCTGGTCTCAGGACAGCTCCACCTGAATTTCCTCAATAAAAACCTCACTCCAGCGTTAAATCTGGCCTGTTTTACTTTCGTCCTGTTTCAGCCCTCGTGCGATTCGATCGAGTCGGTTGTATCCGGGGCTTCATTCATCAACCTGTGGCGGATCGACAGCAATTCCTGCTGGCGCTTTGCGTCAGTTTCAGGGTAGTGCATGTTGAGCGACTTGAACGTATCGAGAATAATCTTTGACACAATCAGTCTGGCGTTCTCCTTGTCGTCGGCAGGCACCACATACCAGGGCGCAATTTTGCTACTCGTCGCAGTCAGGCACGCTTCATAGGCCTTCATGTACTGCTTCCAGAACTTCCGCTCTTCAATATCCGTTTGGCTGAATTTCCAGTTTTTTTCAGGCTCGTCGATGCGATCCAGGAAGCGCTTGCGCTGCTCCTCCTCTGACAGATGCAGGAAAAACTTGATGATCCGAGTACCGTTACGATAAAGATGGCTCTCCGAATCAAGAATAGAACGATAGCGCTCCTTCCAGATGCTTTTCTCATTCATCAATCCATCCGGAATACCCTGGGCTTTCAGTATTTCCGGATGCACGCGTACGATCAATACCTCCTCGTAATAGGATCGGTTGAAAATGCCGATCCGTCCTCGCTCTGGCAGACACTGATTGGTACGCCATAAAAAATCGTGGTCCAGTTCCGTCGCACTCGGATGCTTGAAACTGAACACTTGGCAACCCTGGGGATTGATGCCGGACATCACGTGCCGGATGGCGCCGTCTTTCCCCGCCGCATCCATCGCCTGAAAAATCAGCAACACTGCAAATTGATCGGATGCGTAGTGCAGACGTTGCAACTCGCTCAACTCCTCCACCTGTTTTTTGAGAATTTTTTTGTACTGCTTTTTCGATTGGTAAGCTGGCTTCACCCGTGTCGGCCACTTATCGAGGCTGACCTTTTGGCCTTCCTGCACCCGGAATTTTTTTGATTTTATTTTCATCTTCATCCTCTCAATCATGTACGCCGCGTTGTTTTCGTCTGCTTATTTGCCGGGTTTATCTTTGCGAATCTCCTGCTCCGCCTGCTCCCAGTCCTTAACTGCCTGTCCATCGTGTCGGCCATGTTGTTCAAAGAGCTCATAGGCTCGCTTCTCGATTTGCTGCGTCACATCAACGGGTGACACATCAGCAGGCGTCACATCAACCGGTGTCTTGGCAACAGGTACAGAAAGGCGCCACCTGATCAACACCACCTTCACCACTTCGTTCACGACCAGACAGGAGACTGCCGCATAGCCGAAAATCGATAACGCCTGCCACCAGGGCATGGGCGCGAGTCCCGGAAGGCCCGCGAACATCAGGCCTGTGCCTATGAACGTTTCCGCCACGACTGAAGCCATCACCAGCTTGCTCGGCATCGTCGTCCAGAACCAGCGGCGTTCGCGCGCGGATACGATGGAGAGCGCGGCAAAGTAGAGCAGCGTCAGAAAGCTGAAGGTATAGAGCGCGTTATCGCTGGTCGCCAGGCCGAAATGCGACCAGCCGAACCACAAGGCGGCGAGCGACTCTGCGACCATCAACACGCCCAGCACCACGGAGACGATGATAAGTGGCCCGATATTCCACGTCTCGGGCTGTTTCGACGGACGAACGTTATCGGTGGCCAGCGAGATCTTGGCGAAATCCGTTATGAACACCAGCAGCAGCATCGCAAAGGCGGACATGGCAAACCTGCCGGTCACCACAAACGCGATGGCCACGAAGCCTGTCTTCAGGATGGTCCGGCTGATCTTGTTGACGATGTAGGTCAGAATGCGCTGATAAATTGTCCGTCCCTGCTCGACCAGCGCAACGATATTCACCAGCCCCGCGTCGGTCAAAACCACACTCGCGGCGCCCTTGGCCACATCGGTCGCGGTGCTGACGGCGATGCCCACTTCGGCCTGGCGCAGCGCGGGCGCATCGTTGACGCCGTCGCCCGTCATACCGGTCACGTGCCCCGCCGCCTGCAGATGCTTCACAACGGTATATTTATCTTCCGGAAAGACTTCGGCCAAACCGTCGGCGCCTGCGAGCAAGTCGAGTGCATCATTGCCTGCGGCCTTCAGGTCGGCCATACGCCGGATGTTGGTCAACCCCACGCCGTGCGCGATTTCGCTGGCGACGGCCAGCGCGTCGCCGGTCAGCATCTTAACTGAAACACCGAGGTCGTGAAGTGTGGCAATGAGTTGTTTGGCGTCGGCGCGGGGCGGGTCATACAGCGCCACTAGTCCTAGCAAGGTGAGCGCGCCCGCCTCGGGGCCGCGCGCCACTGCCAGTGTCCGGTAACCCTTCAGTGCCGATTCGGCGACGCGCGCCTCCAGTGCCTCGATCGCCTCAGATTGGAGGCCACAAGCCTCGGCGATGGTTCGCACGGCGCCCTTCATCATGTGCAGCCGCTGCCCGTTTTGCTCGAGTACGGCTTCCGTGCGCCGGTTCTTCGCATCAAATGGCGTGAATGAAACGGGCGTAAAAGCAGGCACACCGTTGAAAATGTTTCGCTCTTTCGCCGCCGCCAGGAACGCTACGTCGATCGGGTCCTGATTGGCTTCCTCTGAGGCGAGCGCGCCGGCAATCAGCACGTCAGTTTCGCTCGCCTGCTCCAGCGGAATCACGCCGGTGACGGCCAGCTGATTCATGGTGATCGTGCCGGTCTTGTCCACGCAAAGCACGTTCATGGTCGCGGCATCCTCGGCGGCGCTAAGACGCGTGACCAGCACGCCGCGTTTGGCCAGCTCCTTTGAACCCACGGCCATGGCGACCGTGAACATGACCGGAAGGGAGAGCGGTATCGCGCTCATGAACAGGATAAGCACCAGCGGAATCATCTCGAGCAGCGGCGTGTTGCGCATCAGCGACATGACAACCACCACACACAACAGCGAGCCTACGACGAGGAACAGCCAGCGGACAATCTTGGCCACCACTGCATCGATATGCAGCTTCGGTCGTGCCGTCTGCACCAGTTCCGTGGTGCGGCCGAAGAAGGTTTTCGCCCCCGTGAGCATGACTACGCCATTGCCTTCACCGCTGCGAACGACGGATCCCGATGAAAGCACCTTGCCCTGCGTCATGTCGACATCCTTGGACTCACCGGTTAAGGCCGACTGGTCAACGCTCACTGTTCCGCTGATGAGTTTCGCGTCCGCAGGAATGACGTCGCCGGCGCGAACGCGGACAATGTCCCCGGGAACCAGCTCACGCGCGGGCACGACCTGCCAGGTCGAATCGCGCAGCACGCGTGAGCTGATCTGCAAGCGTTTGCGCAACGCTTCGACGACGCCTGCGGCCCTGCGCTCCTGCACGAAGCTCAACACCGCATTGACGAGCAGCAGGGCGCTGACCACGGCGAGATCCGAATATTTGTGCAGGAAGGCTGACAGCACCATGATCAGTTCGAGCATCCATGCGGACATGCCCCAGAATTTCCCGAGGAATATCAGGACCGGGTGCTCTTTTTGCACGGCCACCTCGTTGTAACCGTGCTCCTTGCGGCGGGTATCCACCTCGGCGTTGCTGAGCCCGGTGTCGGGGTTCACCCGGAGGGTCGCCAGCGTCTCGGGAACCGGGGCGGAGGCGATGTCAGGGGGCTTGGCGCCTGCGGGTTTCGCTTCGGGTGCTTGGGGGCTGTCGGTGCTGGGTTCCATTAACTATTCTCCTGGCTATGCGGCTGTTTTCTGAAATTATGTGCATTCATTCGATGGTATCCCGCTTTCATCCGTGAATTTCCGGCATGTCCTGGCCGTATTCGTTTGTGTTCGATCAGCCAGTCCATCATTCGCCAAACCTGCGAATAAACCAGCTCTTCACCAGCTGCGTCAGAATCGCATAACCCAACAGCATGATGGCCAGATACAGCCAGTACAGCGGCGGGAGCGGGACAAACCCGAGCGTATCCGCCAGCGGGGACACCGTCAGCCAGGCGCCGATAGCGACGATGATCAGGGAAGTGAGGATGAGCGGCCAGCTGGCCCGGCTTTGGATGAACGGGATCTTGTTGGTGCGAATGACATGGATGATGAGCGTCTGGGTAAAGATCGACTCCACGAACCAGCCGGTATGGAACAGCGCCGGGTTGTGCCAGGCGTTAAAGACGTACAGCATCATGAAGAACGTCAGGTAATCGAAGATCGAACTGATCGGGCCGATAAACAGAATAAAGCGCAGGATCTTGTCTATCGTCCACTGGCGCGGTTTGGTCAACCACTCCGCATCCACCTCGTCGGTGGGAATGGTGGTCTGCGAAAAGTCGTACAAAAGGTTGTTGATCAGCACCTGTATCGGCAGCATGGGCAGGAACGGCAGGAAAGCGCTGGCGCCTACGACGCTGAACATATTGCCGAAGTTCGAGCTGGCCGCCATCTTGATGTACTTGACGATGTTGCCGAACACCCGACGGCCTTCCAGCACGCCCTGCTCCAGCACCAGCAGACTGTTTTCCAGCAGGATGATATCGGAAGACTCCTTGGCGATATCCACCGCGCTGTCCACCGAGATGCCCACATCAGCGGCCTTAAGGGCCGGGGCGTCGTTGATGCCGTCGCCCAGGAATCCCACCACGCGGCCCTTGCTTTGGAGCGCGCGGATGATGCGCTCCTTGTGCGCCGGGGCCAGCCTGGCAAAAACGCTGGTCGCACTGGCAGCTTCGGCAAGTTCAGTGTCACTCATCGTCTCGATCCGGGAGCCGAGCAACAGATGCTCCACCGGCATGCCAACTTCCTTGCAGATATAGGCGGTGATGATCTCATTGTCTCCAGTGAGCACCTTGACGTCCACGCTCAAACTATGAAGCCGCGTCAGGGCCTCTGTGGCGGTGTCCTTGGGCGGGTCGAGGAAGGCCAGGAATCCCAGCAGAATCAGGTCAGACTCATCCTTGACCGAGTACACCGGCTCATCCGATGAGCCCGGCATCAGCTTATAGGCCAGTGCGATTACCCGGAAGCCCTGGCCGTTCAGCTCGTCCGCCAACTGCCGGCGCTTGGCATCGTGCTCGGGCAGTACTTCGATGACCTCCCCCTTGACTTCCACCCGGGTGCACTGGCTCAGCACTTCCGCCACCGCGCCCTTGCAGATCAGCATGTTCAACCCGGTCTCGTCTTCCACCACCACCGACATCCGGCGCCGCACGAAGTCGAAAGGGATCTCGTCGATTTTGCGGTACTTCTCTTTCGCCTTCAGGCGTTCTTCCAGTTCCTCATGGTCGAGGATCGCTTCGTCGAGCAGGTTCTTCAACCCGGTATGGTGGTAACTGTTCAGGTAGCCGTAATGCAGCACCTTCTCGCTGGGATCGCCGTGCGCGTCCAGATGCTTCTCGAGCACGATCCTGCCTTGGGTGAGCGTGCCTGTCTTGTCGGTGCACAGCACGTCCATCGCACCGAAGTTCTGGATCGCGTTCAGGCGTTTGACGATCACCTTCCTGCGGGCCATGGCCAGGGCGCCCTTGGACAGGTTGACGGTCACGATCATCGGCAGCATCTCGGGGGTCAGCCCGACGGCCACGGCCATCGCAAACAGAAACGCTTCGACCCAGTCGTGCTTGGACAGGCCGTTGATAAGGAACACCAGCGGCACCATCACGGCGATGAAATAGATCATCAGCCAGGTGAACTTGTTGATGCCCTTGTCGAAGCTGGTCAGCTGGCGCTGCCCTGCGATACTGGCGGCCAGCGATCCGAAGTAGGTCCGGTCGCCGGTGTGGATGACCACGGCGGTCGCGGATCCGCTCTCCACGTTAGAGCCCAGAAAGCAGATATTGGGAAGTTCCAGCGGGTTCTGAACGTCGGCAGACGCCGGGGCGGCCTTCCTCTCCACAGGCAGTGCTTCGCCGGTGAGGGCAGACTGATTCAGGAACAGGTCTTTGGCGGACAGCACCCGCACATCAGCCGGGACCATATCGCCGGCGCCCAGCCGGATGATGTCGCCCGGCACCAGCATCTTGAGCGGGACTTCTTCCTCCTTGCCGCCGCGCACCAGGGTCGCGGTGTTGCTGACCATGGCCTGCAACTTCTCGGCTGCGTGATCGGCACGCATCTCCTGGAAGAAGCGCAACACTACACCCAGAATCACCATCACGAAAATGACCAGCGTTGCCCGCTGGTCACCGGTGAGATAGGACAGCACCCCCAGCGCCATGAGCAGGAGGACCAATGGATTCTTGATGTTACTCAGCAGGCGCATCAGCGCAGATTGACGTTTCTCCCGGGCAATCTCGTTCGTCCCGAGCTGCTTTAAGCGAGCATTGGCCACCGCCTGACTCAGGCCAGCCAGCTGTGATCCGAGTTCCTTCAAGACCGTATCGGTGTCGGCACGCGCCTTTTCCAACAGTTGAACGGAATCATGCGCCCCGTTGGCGTTTGCCGGTTTCGAGGATGCAGACTCGGCGTCGAGTTTATTTGGGGCCGTTTGCATAATGTGGCACCTGCCCGGGTTATGCCGGTTTGCCTGTGTTGACCGCGCCCCACGTCCAGTTGCGGATTTCCGGCATATCCTCGCCATGCTTGTTGATGTACTGTTTGTGCTCGATCAGTTTGTCCTTGAGTTGCTGTTTCAGGTAGATACCCTTGTCGCCGGTCTGCGGCAGGCGGTCGATGGCATCCATCACAAGATGAAAGCGGTCCAGATCGTTGAGCACCGTCATGTCGAATGGCGTGGTAATGGTGCCCTCCTCCTTATAGCCGCGGACGTGAATATTGTGATGGTTGGTGCGCCGGTAAGTCAGCCGGTGAATCAGCCACGGGTAGGCGTGATAGGCGAAGATCACCGGCTTGTCACGGGTGAAGAGCTCATCGAAATCCGTGTCGGAGAGCCCGTGCGGATGCTCTGATGGCGGCTGCAGCTTCATCAGGTCGACGACGTTGACCACACGAATCTTCAACTCGGGCAGGTGGCAGCGCAAAATGGAGACCGCGGCGAGCGTCTCCAGTGTGGGCACGTCGCCACAGCAGGCCATCACCACGTCGGGTGAGACGCGCTGATCGTTGCTGGCCCACTGCCAGATGCCGATGCCTTCGGTGCAGTGCTTGACGGCCGCATCCATCGTAAGCCATTGCGGCGCCGGATGTTTGCCTGCGACCACCACGTTGACGTAATGGCGGCTCCTCAGGCAGTGGTCCATCACCGACAGCAGGCAGTTGGCATCCGGCGGAAAATAAACCCGCACCACCTCGGCCTTCTTGTTCACGACATGGTCGATGAAGCCGGGATCCTGATGGGTGAAGCCATTGTGATCCTGGCGCCAGACATGCGAGGTCAGCAGGTAGTTCAGGGATGCGATCTTCCTTCGCCACGGCAGGTGTGCCGTGACCTTAAGCCACTTTGCGTGCTGGTTGAACATCGAGTCGATGATGTGGATGAACGCCTCATAGCAGTTGAAGAGTCCGTGTCGCCCGGTGAGCAAATAGCCCTCGAGCCAGCCCTCGCACTGGTGTTCGCTGAGCATTTCCATCACCCGCCCGGCGGGTGCGAGAAATTCGTCGTTTTGCACGGTCGCTGCATCCCATTGGCGGTCAGTCACTTCAAACAGCGCTTCCAGACCGTTGGATAGCGTCTCGTCAGGACCAAACACGCGAAAATTTCGCTGCTCACTGTTCAACTTCGCCACATCGCGCAGAAAGGGTCCGAGCACATGCGTGTCGCCGATACCGGGCGCACCGGGTTCTGGCACGCTGGCGGCGTAGTCGCGAAAATCCGGCATGCGCAACTCGCGCAGCAACATGCCGCCGTTGGCGTGGGGATTCGCGCCCATGCGGCGACAGCCATCAGGGACAAGCTCAGCCAACTCCGGTATCAGGCGGCCCTGTTCATCGAAGAGCTCTTCCGGCCGGTAGCTCCTCATCCAGTCTTCCAGCAGCCCGAGGTGTTCCGGATGAGTGTTTGGCTGGAGCGGCACCTGGTGCGCACGGAAAGTGCCTTCAATCGGCAAGCCGTCGACCACCTTCGGCCCGGTCCAGCCCTTGGGAGACACAAGGACGATCATCGGCCAGCGCGGACGCGTCGTGTCGTTATTGTTCCGTGCATTGCTTTGGATTTGCCGGATGGCCTCGATGGCCCTGTCCAAAGTGCCGGCCATCAGTTGATGCATCTCTTGTGGATCATCACCTTCCACGAAATAGGGCGTCCAGCCGTAACCGCGCAGCAATTGCTCCAGTTCCTCACGTTCGATGCGGGCGAGGACAGTCGGGTTGGAAATCTTGTAGCCGTTGAGATGCAGGATAGGCAGCACCGCGCCGTCGGTGGCCGGGTCCAGGAACTTGTTGGAATGCCATGCGGTGGCCAAAGGCCCCGTCTCCGCCTCGCCATCGCCAATAACGCAGGCCACAATCAGCTCGGGATTGTCGAACACCGCACCGAACGAATGGCTGAGCGAATAACCCAGCTCGCCGCCCTCGTGGATCGAACCGGGTGTTTCCGGTGCAGCGTGGCTGGGGATGCCGCCGGGAAACGAAAACTGGAGGAACAGCTTCTGCAGCCCGGCTTCATCCTGGCTGATATTGGGATATATCTCGCTGTAAGTGCCCTCGAGGTAGGTGTTGCCCACGACCGCAGGTCCCCCATGCCCGGGGCCGGAGACGTAAATCATGTCAAGATCGTATTGCTTGATGACCCGGTTCAGATGCGCGTAAATGAAATTCTGGCCGGGAGTCGTACCCCAGTGCCCCAGCAACATGCGCTTGATATCTGTCGCCGCCAGCGGCCGCTTTAAGAGCGGATTATCGTAAAGATAAATCTGTCCGACCGACAGATAGTTGGCGGCGCGCCAGTAGGCGTCGATTTTGCGCAGCAGATCAGTCGACAACGGTTTGTCCGTGCACTCAGCTGTATTCATGAGTATTTTCCTTTTTAGTTGGAATATCCAAAACGTGGCAGACCGATTTTGCGATCATCACTTCCTCATCGGTATGCATGACCCGAACAGCAATACGACTGGACGGCGCAGAAATTAATCCGGCATTGCTTGCATTGCGCTTTTCATCAATTTCGATGCCAAGAAACTCCAGTCCGTCGCAAATCCGGCTGCGGATGACTGGCGCGTTCTCACCGATGCCGCCTGCGAAAACCAGCGTGTCCAGTCCGCCCAGCGCTGCGGCGTAAGAACCTATCCATTTTTTGACCTGGTAACAGAACAGTGCTACCGCCTCAGCTGCCCGCGCGTCGGTCATCTCGTACTCTAACAAGTCACGCATATCGGAACTTGTCTCTGACACACCGAGCATGCCGGACTCATGATTGATGAGCTGATTGAACTGTTGGGGTGTCATATTTTCACTCCGCATCAGATACCATGCCACGCCGGGATCCAGATCGCCCGTCCGGGAGCTCATCGTTAAACCGCCAGCGGGCGTAAATCCCATACTGGTATCGATGCTCCGCCCGTCACGCACCGCCGCCAGGCTCGCGCCATTACCGAGGTGGGCCAGGATGACCCGGCCCTGCGCAGCATCCGTTCCCGCCACGCTGGCCAGTTGTTCCAGCAGATAGGCATAGGACAAACCGTGAAACCCGTAACGCCGTATCCCCTGCGCCTCAAAGCGGCGCGGAATCGGCAACATTTGCGCCACGCGCGGCATGTCATGGTGAAAAGCCGTATCGAAACAAGCCACTTGCGGCAGGTCTGGATACCTGCGATGAAACGCCTCAGTCAGCAGTATTTCTTCCGGCAGATGCTCTGGATCGAACGGACTGAGCCGATGCAGCTCTTCTATCATGCTCGCAGTAATTTGTTGCGGCTCGCTGTACTGCGGCCCGCCATGCACCACGCGATGCCCTACCGCAGTCAATGCATCGCCTCCGCTGCGCGCCTCGATCCAGTCCATCAGCACACCTACCGCCACCTCGTGATCCGGCGCCGTCACTGACCGCGTGAAGTTATCCGCCGGATTCTGGCCTTCCACCCTGAAGGCTGCCTGCGGCAATCCAATCCGCGCGATTTCGCCCCCCAGAATGCGCAGGAGCCGGTCACCGGTCTCGAACAGTGCGAACTTGATGCTTGAAGAACCGCCATTGATCGTCAGAACATGCGGGTGATCAGGCTTCACGGATGACTCCTTCGTCATTTTGTTGTTGCTGGAACATATTCGCTTTGCCATTGTAAATGCGATCCAGCTCTCAGGTGCGCTTCACAAAGCGCAGAGGCATCGAATAGCTTATTTCTGAATCGGCGGGTTCACGGACGTCGCCGGCCAGTTCTGGACTTGCAGCCATATCTGTCGTACGGCGGGCGGCAGCTTGTCCATGTGCTTCAGAAAAAGCGCGAGCGTCCATATCTGCTGGTCGCTGAGGGAGTAGCCGAACGAAGGCATGCCCGTCAGACGAATGCCATGCTTGATCTTCCAGAACGAATCTCCTTCGGGATCATCCTCAACGCCATCTGTCGCCAATTGTGGCGGCTTTTGATAAAGGCCTTTCGCTATCGGTGATGGCGATGCAGCCCCTTTCGCTGCGCCATGGCAAACCGCGCAGTTCTGCGCGAAAAGATGAACGCCATCGAGCAGGCTCTGGTCTGTCAGCGCAACCGGGTTTTGCGCTTTTGGAGCCTCGCGACGCAGCGTTGCACGTAACGATGTGCCCGCCATCCAGGTTTCAAGCCTGCCGGGTTTTGCGTCAGCATTGGCCGGAATAAGCCCGCTTTGCACCAGCGCGTAAGCACCGATCAGCGCAACGGCCAGCATCAATGCGACTCCTGAAAGCATCGTTTTCAACATAAACCTTCCTCATCCATTATCAGGGCAGCGTCGATATTCAGAAACAACGTCGTGATCAAAATCGCTCTTTTCATTTCCACTCCGTCAACGCCGTCATTAATTCATTCCTCGCGCCAGAAGTATCGCGCTGGAACTGCGGCTCAGGTGATAAGTTTTAGGGTTGTCCAAAAGCATCTCCTCTCCCGCAGCGAACAAGTCTTGCGGCGCGTCCCCGGCGGTGTCAACAGCCAGATACCAGCGCTGCCCCGGCAACAGGGGGGGCAAATCGAAATCGACCGCATCGTCACTGGCATTGAACATCAGCAAAAGCGCGTGCTGCGCATCTTCATGGATCAGACAGGCAAACTGTTTTGCTTTCGCTTCAGTCCAGCCGGGCAATCCGCCTTGCGGACCTGACCAATGTATCTCGGCGTCCGTGTAGAATTGCTCCCTGGAGAGAATCGGATGGGCGCAACGAAAGGCGATCATGCCGCGGGTGAAACGAAAGATTTCCCCGTGCTGCTCCAGACAGTTCCAGTCATGCCAGCTCACCTCGTTGTCCTGGCACCAGGCGTTGTTGTTGCCGCCTTGCGTGCGGCGAAATTCATCGCCGCCGAGCAGCATCGGCACTCCGCGCGAAATCAGCAGCGTGAGCAGAAAGTTCTTGATCCGGGCTTTGCGCAAGCCCTCTATCCCGGCATCCGTTGTCCCGCCTTCAGCACCGCAGTTCTCGCTGAAATTGTCGTCAGTCCCGTCATGGTTGTTTTCACCGTTTGCCTGATTGTGCTTGGTGCGATAGCTCACCAGATCGTTCAGCGTGAAGCCGTCGTGACAGGTGACAAAATTGATGCTGCACTCGGGTCCTTTTCCCGACTTGCTGTAAATGTCGGCACTGCCGCAAATACGACTGGCAAACAAACCGAGCATCCCATCATCGCCACGCCAGAAACGCCGGACATCATCCCGGTAGCGACCGTTCCACTCCGCCCAGCGCTGCTCTGAAAAGCTGCCCACCTCAAAAGCGCCGGCGGCGTCCCATGCCTCAGCAATGATCTTTACATCTCTCAGGATCGGGTCCTCGGCGATCCGCTCGAGCAGCGGGGCATCGGCCAGCAGTTTACCGCTGCCATCCCGGCCGAGAACCGACGCCAGGTCAAAGCGGAATCCATCCACATGCATTTCAACCACCCAGTAGCGCAATGCACTCATGATGAGATCCCGCACCACGGGATGATTGGCGTTAATTGTGTTGCCTGTACCCGTATAATCCTCGTAGTGGCCTTTATCTGACGCCAACATGTAAAAAATGACGTTATCAATCCCGCGCAAACACAGCGTCGGGCCCAGTTCATCCCCCTCCGCCGTATGGTTGAACACGACATCCAGGATCACTTCGATACCCGCCTGATGGAGCGCCAGAACCAGTTCCTTGAACTCCAGCTTCTGCTGCCCCATGCCTCCCGCACTGCTGTAGGACGCTTTCGGCGCAAAGAAGGCCACAGGATCATAACCCCAGTAATTCCTGAGCGGTTTCCCTGTTTGCGGATTGCTGCCCACTACCTGATGTTCATTGAACTCGTGTACGGGCATCAACTCCACAGCCGTCACGCCCAGCGCTTTCAAATAGGGGATCTTTTCCATCAGGCCGCGGTACGTGCCCGGATGCGCCACACCGGAACTCGGGTGCATGGTGAAGCCACGCAGGTGAGTTTCATAAATCACCGTGCTGGACCAGGAGTGCCCGGGTGGCAGGTCATCCTGCCAATCGAAGTGCTCGTGAGTAAACACACATTTCGGCATGGCGCCGGCATCATCGATTTTCGAACGAACCCTGTCTTGTTCCGGAGCCGCCGGATCGTACCCGCGCGCCGGACCAAAATCCCAGTCAGGTAACGGTGAAATCGCTGTCGCAAAGGGATCCAGCAGCAGCTTGTTGAAATTGAAACGATGCCCTTCCCCGGGCTGGTACGGGCCATCCACCCGCCAGGCATAAAGCTGACCGTGAGGTATCCCCTCGACCCATACGTGCCATACGTCACCCGTGCGGTTGCGCGCAGGATCAAGATCAATCACCCTTTTCGGCGTCGCATCCAGCGGCAGATCGAACAACGCCAGCCGAATGCGACTGGCGTGACGGCTAAACAGCGCAAAATTTACACCGCCCTCAGACTCATGGACGCCCAACGGCAATGGAGTCCCCCTCCGGACGTCGGTATGTTCGCAGACATCTGCCACGTAATCATGCAGTGGGCGTTCAGGTGTATTCATGATTGAATCATCGCTGCCACAGAATTTGAGGCGCTTCGAGGGGAATTGACACGCCGTCCCGGTGCGGGATGAGCCGCGCCGTATAGTCCGTCGCCGGACGAACAGCAGATACCTCTGCACGATAGGCGTAACCATTTAATGCACCAACCAGTTGCCGCACGCGCTTCATCTCAAGCCGCTCAGGCAATGCACCATTAACTCCATCGGCATAGAGTTCGACCCGCACTGCCTCCGGATCGAGGTCATCGAGATACATCTGTACCTCAAAGCGGTGCAGGTTGTCGTCAGTTTCAAGCTTCATTTCGCCAAAGCGCAATGCGCCCCATTTCTGCTCCAGCGCATGTCGCCAGTCAAGCGTCTCCACACCGAACTGGCCCTTGCCGGCAGAGCGCTCACGGTAGGCTGAGGCCGCCGGGAGATAGTGTTGCTCGGTGTATTCGCGCACCGCCCGGTTGGTGGAAAAATGCGGCGTCAATTGCGCCATGCTTTCCCTCATCCGATTCACCCAGGCACCGGGAATCCCCTGTTCATCACGCGTATAGAATTCCGGGATCACCTCGTGTTCGAGCAGGTCATAGAGTGCGTTTGCTTCAATAGCGTCCCAGGCGGGATCGCCATCATGCTCCCGTCCATCCCCCAGCGCCCATCCCACTTCCGGCGTGTAGGCTTCCGCCCACCATCCGTCCAGTTCGGACAGATTGATGCCGCCGTTGACCAGCACCTTCATGCCGCTCGTTCCGCATGCTTCCCAGGGGCGGCGAGGCGTGTTGAGCCAGACATCCACCCCCTGCACCAGGTGCTCGCTCAACAGCATGTCATAGTCACTGAGGAAGATCACATGCGGGCGCGCTTCCGGTTGACGGATGAAATGCGTCCATTGCCGGATCAGTGCCTGGCCTGCCAGATCCTCCGGGTGAGCCTTGCCGGCCATGATGAGCTGCAACGGACGCTGCGGATTGGTCAACAGACGCAGCAGTCGTTCCGGGTCGTGCAGCAGCAGGTTCGGTCTTTTGTAACTTGCAAAACGGCGTGCAAAACCCAGCGTCAAAACGTTGGGATCAAACAGATGCTTCGCAGCATCCACCGCCTCGGGCGACGCGCCTGAACCGGCCAGTTGCCGGGATAATCGTTCCCGTGCGTATTCAACCAAAGACTTGCTGGCGTCGGTACGGAATTCCCAGAGACGGGCGTCGGAGACGCGGCGCATATTCTGCCCCAGTGCTTCCATCGTCCCCAGCCAGCGATCCTTGCCACAGGCCTCCGTCCAAAGATCATCGGCCATTGCCGAATCCCAGGTCGGCATGTGAACTCCGTTGGTCACATGTCCGACCGGGATTTCGTGCTGCGGCCAACGAGGGAAGAGCTGGCTGAACAGATGGCGGCTCACCTGCCCGTGCAAGCGGCTCACGCCATTCACCGCCCCGCTGCCGCGAATCGCCAGATAGGCCATGTTGAAAGGTTCCAACGCGTCGTTGGGGTTCTGGCGACCCAGCGCCAGCAAATCATGAAGTGCTATGCCAAGCTTTTGTCCGGCATAAGCACCGAGGTATTGCTCGATGAGTACAGGTGAAAAACGATCGAAGCCGGCGGCCACTGCCGTGTGGGTGGTGAACAGGTTGCCTGCCCTGGTAACAGCCAGCGCCACGTCAAAGGGCTGGCCTGTCTCCTCCATATAACTCCGGGCGCGTTCGAGCACCGCAAAAGCGGCGTGGCCTTCATTAAGGTGACAGACTTCAGGCTTCAGGCCGAGTTCGCCAAGCAGCCGCCATCCGCCTATCCCGAGCACCATCTCCTGTTTCAACCGCAGCTCCGGCCCGCCCCCGTACAGCTCG
Source organism: Gallionella sp. UBA4121 (assembly GCA_002381565.1). GTDB lineage: Bacteria > Pseudomonadota > Gammaproteobacteria > Burkholderiales > Gallionellaceae > Gallionella. The sequence continues at coordinate 14,659 of DFWZ01000020.1, read as the reverse complement.
CTGGTAATCCCGCGATGCGCCGGGTAATTCGCCACATCGTTGCTGTCCAGCAGGTACAGCTTCACGCGACCTACCTGAACCTGCCAGGCGCGCAACCAGACCGAGTAACCTGGCAATACGACTTCCAGTCGCAACCACTCTCCATTCGCTTTGCGCAAGGGAGTGACCGGTAATTGCCCCGGATCGTTATACGGAAAAAGCGCCTGCTGCGCACCGTCCTTGTCTATGATCTGGCGAAAATAGCCCTGCTGGTAGAGCAGCCCCACGCCGACCACCGGAACGCCCAGATCGCTGGCGGCCTTGAGCTGATCGCCGGCCACATTGCCCAGTCCGCCGGAATAAATCGGCAAGGCTTCACTCAACATAAATTCCATGCTGAAATACGCCACACAGTTCAGCTGCGATTGCGGGTGAGATTGCTGAAACCACGCAGGTGCATCCTCTGCCTGCTTCTTGGACTGCCGAAAGTCATCTATCTTCTTGCGGAAGACAGGATCGGCGAGCATGTTCTTGAGCTTCTCGCGGGAGACAGTCTGCAACACATCGCACGGGTGATGCGTCTGGTCCCACAGCACCGGATCAAGCTGCCGCCACACTTCGTCGGTCGCATGACTCCAGGACCAGCGCATATCCAGCGCCAGATCGACCAGGGACTCGAAACCCTCAACTTCCGTGGGTAGCAGGCCATATAAGGGGTGGCTCACTCGTGTTTGTTCGCTCATGGTATTTGATGGTATTAAAGTTTCGGAATATGCAGGGTCCGGCTGATCATCAATGAGCCGGACACCGCGAACATCAGCACGAGCGGGTGGAGTTGCCACGGACCGATGTGAACCATGCCGAACCAGAGATGATTGCCGATCGCACCGTAGACGGCGGCAATAGCGATGACAATGACGAGCAATAGCGAAGTGGGAATCGGCGTGCCCTCGAAATATTTGACCTTGTCACTGCCCAGCGCCAGGGTTTCGGCGGTGACGTTGTAGCGGGCAAGACGGCTCACACCGCACGCAACGAAGTAGATCAAAATCACGCGATCCCAGAGCCCGTCCATGCCGACTCCATAGGCGATCGCTGCCGGTGCGACACCGAAGGAAATTACATCGGCCAGGGAATCGAGCTCACGCCCCAGCACCGAACTTTGCTGACGCCAGCGCGCAACTCTGCCATCGAGAATATCGAATACCAACGCCAGTGCAACCAGGCCGCAGGCAAAAAACAGATGCAGCACATCCGGGCTTTGCAAATAGCTCATCATCGAGAACAGCGCACCGACGCCGCAGGCGGCATTGCCGAGCGTAAACCAGTCCGCGAGATGAAAGCTGCGGATCATCGAGAGATGCTGACCTTGTTTCATGGTATGGGATCCTTAATTTCAAGAACGGCCAGCCGCCATAGCAGCAGACGGCAGAAGAAAAACCGATAAGGACATGCAGCTTAACGGACGGCTGCCATGCCTGAAACAGAGCGCTGGTTTATTTCCACATCACGTTGGATTCTTCACGGGCTGCGGCAGCAAGAAGATCAATCAGCGGCAGCGCTCGATGAGCCATGCTCACCACAGGTTGATCCGCATTCTTATCCTCTACTGGCTGTGGGCCTTTTCCTGCATCGATAGCGGCTTTCAAACGACTCAGAGCGTCAGGGACATCTGCCGCCAGAATCGCGCCGGGCACGGTGGCGCTGTGTCCCATCATTTTCAGCATGGCGAGCGCGACATCCCCAAACATGGTGATATCGGCATAGGCCTTGGTTGTAAAAGTCACCAGCATGCAGTACTCCTGAAATTAATATGTGCCATTTTGCACAGTCGCCTCATGTCGGCGTTTATATCTGTTCATGATTGAGCAAATTATCCCCAGCCGATAGAACGCTGTATGTGCGCTTGCGTACGTAGCGCGGAAAGCCGCGCATTGCTAACAGCCAGCCAGACGCAGCGCAGATCACGGCTTTGCGGCGTGGCGCATCACCTGTTCGCGGGCTGCGGCGACAACCTGAGCAGGCTCGAACCCGAAGTGCTGCATAACAGTTTTCATCGGTGCAGAAATTCCGAAGGTATGGAGGCCAATGATAGCGCCGCCAAAGCCGGTATAGCGTTCCCAGCCGAAGCTGGACGCCGCTTCAACAGCAACGCGCGCGGTGACCTCCGGCGGCAGCACGCTGTCGCGGTATGCCTGATCCTGATTCTCGAACAACTCCCACGACGGCATGCTGATCACCCGCGCATCGATTCCCTCAGTCTTCAGTTGCTCATAAGCTGCAATGCACAGCGCGACTTCGCTGCCGGTCGCCAGTAGCAGCACATCAGGCCGCAGTTTCTGAGCGTAGGCGAGCACGTAGGCGCCACGCGACACACCGTTCGCCGAGGCGTACCGGGTGCGGTCCAATGTCGCCAGGGCCTGCCGCGTCAATACCAGACATACCGGACGATCCTTGATCTGCATGATCACACGCCACGCTTCGACCACCTCATTCGCATCCGCCGGGCGCAATACCATCATGCCGGGCATGGCGCGCATCGATGCGAGCTGTTCTACAGGCTGGTGGGTGGGTCCGTCCTCGCCCATGTTGATCGAATCGTGGCTCCAGAGGGTGATGACCGGAATCTGCATCATCGCGGCAAGCCTCAATGCGCCGCGGCAATAGTCGGAAAAAACCAGGAAACTCGCGGCAAATGGTCGCAGATTTGACAGGCTGAGCCCGTTGCTGATGGCGCACATCGCATGCTCGCGCACACCGTAGTGGAAATTGCGGCCGCGATAGTCACCCGCCATCCCAGGCGCCTGAAAATCGCCTGCAAACTCAAAGTTCAAGCGGGTTTTTGTTGATGGTGCAAGATCTGCCGCGCCGCCCAACAGCCAAGGCATCTTTTCGGCAATGGCATTGAGCACCTTGCCTGACGAGTCACGCGTCGACATGCCTTTCGCATCTGCCGGAAAAATCGTTAACGCACTGTCCCAGCCTTCTGGCAAGTCGCGGCGCTGCATGCAATCGATATCTCCTGCGAGATCCGGGTATTGCTTGCGATAGGCTGCAAACAACGTTTCCCAGTCAGCTCTTAACACAGCGCCACGGTTGCCAAACTGTTCCCGAAAATGTTCAGGGACGCCGCGCGGCACATGAAACTGTACATCAGGATCACATCCGTAGAACTCCTTCGTCAGGCGCGCCTCAATCGCGCCGAGCGGCTCGCCATGCGCTTTATTGCTGTCCTGTTTGTGTGGCGAGCCATAACCGATGTGACTCTGCACGATGATCAGAGTGGGACGGTCACGGGTGTCGATAAAAGTGTTGTAGCCGCACGTCAACTGTTCCAAGTCATTGGCATCGGCCACCCGCGTGACATGCCAGCCATAGCCGATAAAGCGCGCCGCCACATCCTCGGTGAAAGCAATGCGGGTATTGCCCTCGATGCTGGTGTGATTGTCATCGTAAATCCAGCACAGGTTGGCAAGTTTGAGGTGACCGGCTAAGGACGCAGCCTCACTCGTGACCCCTTCCATCATGTCACCGTCGCCGCACAGGACATATACCTTATGATCGAACAGATCGTAACCGGGACGATTATAGGTGGCTGCCAGCCAGCGTTCCGCGATGGCCATGCCAACGCTCGTCGCCACACCCTGCCCAAGCGGCCCGGTAGTGGTTTCCACGCCGGAAGTCCAGCCATACTCGGGATGGCCGGTACAACGGCTGTAGGCCTGGCGAAAGCGCTTGATATCGTCGAGCGTCACCGCCAGTCTGTCGGCCTGTTCATAGCTTGGGTTCGATGCCTTGACTCCGCCCAGATGAAGCAGTCCATACAGCAGCATCGAGGCGTGACCGGAAGACAGCACGAAGCGATCGCGGTTGGGCCAGTTGGGGTCCTCCGGGTCATAACGAAGATACCGCTGCCACAAACAATAGGCCGCAGGCGCGGCATCCATGGGCGTACCGGGATGTCCGGACTGCGCCTGCTCCACTGCGTCGATGGAAAGTGTGCGCAGGGTATTGATGCACAACTGGTCAAGTTGCGTTGCAACTGTCATGGCTGGTTTACGCCCGTATTTGTCTTATGGGTCAGCGCCGCGCTTTTAGTGGCAATGCAGGCCATCAGCTCGCGCCAGGATTTAGCAAACGATTCAGTGCCCTCGCGCTGGAGCTCGGTGGCAAGCGCCTCATCATTGACGCCCTCGCGAGTGAATTCCGCGATTACCGCTTCAACCATTTCGGCGGACCTCTCATCAAACGGCAATGCATTGTTAATTTTGCCGTGCCCGGCGAAGGCAAGCAGTGTCTTTTCCGGGATGGTGTTGACCGTGTCTGGCGCAGCGAGCGCTTCGACGTAAAGGGTTTCCGAGGCGGCAGGATCCTTGGTGCCGGTGCTCGCCCACAGCAGGCGTTGCGGCCGGGCGCCGGCGCCGGCCAATTTCTGCCAGCGCGGGGACGCCAGCAAATCGCGGTAGGCTTTGTAGGTGCGCATGGCGATGGCGATGCCAAGACGGTTGTTGCGGAACTCACCTTGCACCTTGTCCTTGACGGACACGTCCCAGCGGCTGACAAAAATCGATGCCACGGAAGCGATTTTCGGATCCAGGCCGGCAGCGATGCGTCGCTCGATGCCGCGCATATACGCTTCTGCCGCTGCAATGTAGTGCTCGCGGGAAAACAGCAACGTGACGTTCACCGGCACGCCCGCGAAGATTACCTCCTCGACCGCCGGTATGCCTGCGGGTGTGCCCGGTATTTTGATAAAGAGATTGGGGCGTTGCGCGCGTTCATGCAGTTGCACTGCCCCTTTTATGGTGCCGGCCGTATCGTTCGCCAGCAAGGGCGACACCTCCAGCGATACCCAGCCGTCAACGCCCCCCGTGGCATCGTGGACCGGCCTAAACAGATCGGCTGCCCGGGTCAGATCCTCCAGCGCCAGTTCAAAAAAAAGTGTTTCGCCCGACTTGCCGGCTAGCGCTTTTTGGCGAATGGCAGCGTCGTAGAAGTCGGTATTCCTGATGGCCTGATCGAAGATCGTGGGATTAGATGTCAGCCCCGTTACGGAAAGATCGCTGATATAGCGAGCAAGCGTGCCGCTGGTCAGCAACCCTCGCGTGATGTTGTCTAGCCAGAGACTTTGACCGAGATCGTGCAGTTGTTGTGTCGCTTTCATTTTTCGTCCTTCACTGTAATGGGGTTGTGCCAGCCACCGTCTGCCGCAATGAGCGCATCAGCCTGTTCAGGCCCCCAGCTGCCGGGCTTATAGGCGTGAGCGCGGTGGTGCGTTTCAAGGACCGGGTCGACTGCCGCCCAGGCGGCTTCAATCGCGTCCTCACGGCTAAAGAGTGCGCCATCGCCTGCCATGGCATCACTCAACAGACGCTCGTAGGGTTTTTCCTCTGCCAGTTGTTCATCCAGCAGGTAGAGCTCATGCTGATCACCGACGAACTCCTTGCCTGCGCGCTTGACGCGCGCGGCGAGCGCCACGGCAGAGTTGGGAGACAGCCTGAAGCGCAGATAGTTACTCAGCCCGTCAGCAGGCCTGGAGTCGTCGAATAGCTGTTGCGGTGGCGGTTTCAGTTTCACAACGACTTCGGCCGCTGTGGTGGCCAGACACTTGCCGGAACGCAGATACCAGGGCACACCTTCCCAGCGCCAGGAGTCAATGAACAATCTCAGCGCGCAGAACGTCTCGACATCTGAATCCTTCGCCACACCGGGCTCTTTCCGATAGCCTTCGTACTGACCGCGTACCACGTCGTCCGGCAGCAAGGGGCGCATGGCCTGGAATATCTTGGCTTTCTCGCAGTGCACGGCGCCATAGCCCTGATAAGCCGGCGGCTCCATGGCAAGCAGTGCGACAATCTGGAACAAATGGTTCTGGATGACATCGCGCAGACAACCTGCGCTTTCGTAAAATGCGCCGCGACCCTTCACGCCGAAATCCTCGGCCAGCGTAATCTGGACGCTGGCCACGTTATTGCGGTTCCAGATCGGTTCGAGGAAGGAGTTGGCGAAACGGAAATAGAGGATATTCATGATCGCCTCCTTCCCGAGATAATGGTCGATGCGGAAGATCGCATCTTCCGCAAACACCGACAGCGCGATGCGGTTGAGTTCGCGTGCTGAGGCCAGATCGCGACCGAACGGTTTTTCGACGATGACGCGCGCCCCGTCTGCCAGCCCGGAAGCAGCGATGCCTTTGATAACCGTCGCAAATAGCACAGGCGGAATGGCAAGGTAGTGTGCCGGATGCCGCGCCTCACCCAACGCCAATTTTAGCGCTTTGAACGTGTCCGGATCGTTGTAATCACCGCTCACATACTGGAAGCGAGAAAGAAGATGTTCGAGTGCATCCCGGTCATCGATTTTACCGGCCTGCATGATACTGTCTGTCACCTGTTCGCGCAGTTGCATCGGACTCCACTGCCGTCCGGCGACGCCGACCACGGAGAAATCAAGGGCACCCCGTCTGGCCATCGCATAGAGCGCCGGAAAGATCATTTTGTGGGCAAGGTCACCCGTCACGCCAAAGATTACCAGCGCATCCGCCGGCGTTGTGCGGCTATAAGGTTTGTCCATCCAGGAGCTCCTTTTTCATGATGTCTGCCAGACTGAACAGCCCGCACGCTGCGTTATCAAGCGCCATGTTCACGCCACCGTGCCGAACAGCGCGCCCACCCCGGCTGTCAATCCCATGGCCAGCATCCCCCAGAATGTGACCCGCATGACGCCCTTCATCACAGGTGCACCACCCACGTACGCCGCCCACCCACCCAGTAGTGCCAGGAACACGAGTGATGTGCCCGAAACAAACGGAATCACAATTGCATGGGGCGCGAGTGCGACGACCAGCATCGGCATGGCCGCGCCAACTGCAAATGAGCAAGCCGACGCAAGAGCCGCGAGCATGGGGCGGGCCGTGAATGTATCATAAATACCCAGCTCGTCACGGGCATGCGCATCGAGTGCGTCATGCACCATGAGTTGCTTCGCGACCTGCTGCGCGAGTGCAGGATCAAGCCCCCGACCAATGTAAATCGCGGCAAGCTCCCGATGCTCGCCCTTGTCATCTGTTGCAAGTTCTTTGCGCTCCAGTTCGAGCTCGGCCTGTTCGGTGTCAGCCTGTGAATGAACCGACACGTATTCACCGGCGGCCATCGACATGGTGCCTGCAACCAGCCCGGCGATTCCCGCGATCAGGATACTTTCATGCGTCGCATGTGCTGCCGCAACGCCTAACACCAGGCTTGCTGTGGAAACGATACCGTCGTTGGCGCCTAATACCGCTGCGCGCAACCAGCCGATACGTTGCGTGCGATGGCGCTCCCTGTGATGTACTGACATATCTGCTGCCTCCTTCCAATATCGAGACTATGGACAAAACACATGAATCATCGTGATGCTTTCTGAAGGTAAAACAACTTCAGTTGCTTGTGGACAGCGGGACAGCATTTTTTCAAAATATCGGGCGCAGTATAAAAATACTCGCTCAGCACCGCGAAAAATTCTGCCGGACTGGTGGCGGCATAAGAATTGATATGAGTAGATTTCCCATGCGCGACTTGCAGGCACAATTCATCGTAGGCCTCACTCAAATCCGCTGCCCATCTTACCCGGCTCATGCCCTGGCGCAATGGCGGCATGCCATTCGCGGCCCCGTTGAGGCCATCGAGCTTATGCGCGAACTCATGCAACACAACGTTGTGACCGGGCTGGCATTGGTAGCTATCCCGCGCCACATCATCCCAGGACAAAATTACCGGGCCGCGCAGCCAAGACTCACCGGATAAAACGGCAGCATCATCATGCACCAGACCATTGGCATCCATCTGCGCATGATTAACGCGAAATGCGCCCGGATAGAGTATGACCTCGACCCAGCCGTCGAAATATTCCACACCCAGATTCAGGATGAGCAAACAGGCTTGAACTGCCACAGCGACCCGCATGGACTGCGTCACCTCTAAACCCTGAGCGCCGGTGATGGCTTTCTGATCCAGGAACCACGTCGTCATTTCGCGCAGATGCGCCATTTCCACCGCATCCAGCCCGCGCAAAACCAGCATCCGTCGTGTCACGCGTTGCCAGATAGCGTGAGGTATCGGATGGCGTTTAAGCAACCTGCGCATTTTCCAGCGTCGTAAGGCTAAAATATTATTTTCTCCTGCTGCTTGTATTTCATTATATCCAGCCCACTGCTTTCACGTCCCAAACAGAATACTGCCGCGCTAATCGCGATCAAATAGCGCTGCACGGATTTTTGCTTTTGACTGAGTTTGTTCCGTGGGACGCCTGACCCGAACACTATGCTTTGTCTATCACTCTGGAATAGGGTAAATCATGGACTTCCAAAGGAAGTTCCGATATGAGCAGTTCCTTCCATTTCCCAGCTTCTGACTCGGCGCAACGCAACATCAGCAAATAGTGTCCATCCTCGATTGCCTTGTGCAGGGCCCGGATTTCTGTTTCAGGAATTCCTGTCCGATGGAAGGCAATCGCCAATTGAGACAGTGCCGCAGCACCAGCCATCGTACCAGCACCGGCTGCAATTCCGCCGGCTATGGCTTCAACAATATATCCGGCTGCCGCGACTGCGCCTATCCCGGAAATCATGAAGAAGCCCGCACCAACAAGGAATCCCCACAACCCGCCCCATAGGGCTCCTTGCGTCCCCCACGCCTTCACGCGATCGCCTATATCCAGGTGGTAGATACCCAAATTATCATCGCCTGTGGCTTGCATTCGACCAAGCACGGAAATCATATCCATCTGGAAATCCATATCAATCAGACGTTTCGCTACGGACTGCGCCTTGCCCAGATCAGCATAAACTGCAACGAGAATCCTGTTTTTTTCTCGCCAGGACGGTTTTTCAGAAGCTTCCATATCATCCTCCTTACAAAAAGTTAGCCAGTCAAAGCCTTAGCCTATCGTTGCTTCATGCACTGCGGCCTCTTCTGCTTTGTTTTTCATCAGGAAGCCTGACTTTTGCAGTTCTTTTACTGCGCTCTCGGCATCCTGGTGGTTGCTAAAGAGTCCAACTGCCAGCCTGTTGTTATCAGTCATAACGTTTCTCCATGATTTAGGGTAATAAAGAGGTATGCCGTTTGATTGGCCCACTGGTTAATAATAGGAGTTGATCAACAGCCATTCCGTGCGCTGACGTACAGAAACGCGGATTATTCAGATTGTTGAGCCTGACGGAAAGCAACGGATATATTTTTTGTTGCCGGTTCCATGAGCAGAATTTTCAGTGCGACTATGCCACTGATGTCCGGCAGTACATCAGGGTAGATAGGTGCTATGGCAGCAGTTTGATACCGGTAACCTTGGCCCGGGTGACGGCCTGTATCAACGCTTCAATCGCTTGCGTGCGTGCAAAGCTTTTACGCCATGCCAGGGCAATCCGCCTGGACGGCACAGGCTTGGCAAAAGGGATGACTTTCAGCAAGCGACTGCGGTAGCGTGCGTTGTTCGCCGAGGCTGGCAACACCGTGATTCCCAGGCCTGAAGCGACCATGTTGCGGATGGTTTCCAGCGAAGTGCCCTGTTGTATCTCAGCGCCTTTGCGGTTTATTTCCGGGCAGGCCTCGGCCACCTGATTGCTGAAACAGTGCCCTGAATCCAGCAGCAGAATCTTTTCCTCTGCCAACTCCGGTGCATTGATGCTGCGCCGGTCTGCCCAGCGATGTTCATTGTTTACCACCACTTCGAAAGATTCGTCGTACAAAGGGTGAGTCATGATGCCCGCATCGCCGTACGGCAGCGCGATGATGATGACATCCAGCTTGCCGTTGCGCAGCAAAGTATCCAGATTCGCTGTGATGTTCTCTTCGACTTCCAGCGGCATGTTCGGGGCGACTGTCTTCAACTCGGAAATCATTTCGGGTAACAGATAGGGGCCGACGCTGTAAATGATGCCGACGCGCAAGGGGGCGGCTAGCTGATTTCTCCCTGCAACTGCAATTTCACGTATACGCTCGGCTTCCTCAAGCACGCGCTGCGCCTGCTCGACGATGGCGTTGCCGACTGGCGTGACGGCAATCTCTTTCCTGCCACGTTCGAAAATTTTCAAGCCCAGCTCATCCTCCAGCTTTTGTATGGCCAGCGACAGCGCAGGCTGGCTGATGAAGGACTTTTCTGCGGCACGGCGGAAATTGCGTTCCTGCGCCACAGCCACGATGAAGCGAAGTTCGTTGAGTGTCATTACATTTCCCTTTACGTGAAAGTCGCGTAGCGAATCGTTTGCCCCTTCTCCTGCTTGCGAGGGAAGGCTGGGAAGTTGGAAACGGGTACGGCAAATCAGGGGCGATATCCGTGCCATGTCCGTATGATTTATATATTAAATCAAATAGGTTTAAACAATCAATTAGATTTATCGACTACAAGAATATACATTGCAGCCGTGGACGACAAACCACTTAATTAACCAAACGATCAGGAGCGAATCATGCAACGACCAGAGATCAAAACCATGGCCAACCTCGAAGCGGCATTTGCCGGAGAATCGATGGCACATATCAAGTACCGTTACTTTGCCAAAATCGCACGAGCAGCGGGCGATGAAGAAACCGCAAAAGTGTTTGAAGAAACAGCAAATCAGGAAGTGCAACACGCGCTGGGGCATCTGGACCTGCTCTACCCCAAGGCCGGCATGACGACACAACGCTGTCTGCAAATGGCAATTGAAGGCGAGACTTACGAATATACCGAGATGTATCCTGGATTTCTCAGGACTGCCCAGCAGGAGGGTAACGCAGCGGCAGCCTTGGAAATAACGGAACAGATCACCGAGTCGAAGGAGCATGCAGAATTGTTCAAAGCAACGCTGGAAAAAGCGGCAAAACGATTCGCGGCACTGGCGAAAGTCGAAGAGCGCCATGCCAATCAATATCGCGCCGTTCTGGCAAATATTTCGGCCTGAAACAATCACTATTTATAAGGAGTACGACATGAAAGTATGGCAATGTGTGGTGTGCGGTTTTGTTTACAACGAAGTGGACGGTTTGCCCGAAGAAGGCATTGTGGCCGGCACGGCCTGGGCGGATATACCGGAAAACTGGGCGTGTCCGGATTGCGGTGTGGCGAAGGCGGATTTCGAGATGGTGGAAATCTAGCAGGAATTTCGCCACAGTCTGATTGCTGACTGTGGCGAGAAAATCCGTCTGATTCGCATTACTTGCAAGTAGAAAAGGAGACACTCATGAAACCTATCGTAGTGCTGGGCAGCGGTCTGGCGGGATACACGCTGGTACGCGAATTACGCAAACTGAATCGCGACATACCCATCACCATGGTGTCGAATGGCAGTGGCGATTATTACTCAAAACCAATGCTCTCCAATGCTTTTGCCCAGGGCAAGGAGCCCGCCAGTCTTGTGCTGACTTCCGGGCCGTCGATGGCAGAACAGCTGGGTTTTACTTTGCTTGCCCACACTGAAGTGCGCGCCATTCATCGTGTTGAAAAGCAGCTGGATACGTCATCGGGCGTAGTTGACTATGACCGCCTGGTGCTGGCATCCGGCGCCGATCCGATACGGATTCCTTTGAAGGGCGATGCGGCCGATTCGGTGTTGTCGGTGAATGATTTGGAAGATTACGCGATTTTTCGTGATGCGCTGGGCACGGCAAAATCCATCGCCATCATGGGGGGCGGCCTGATCGGCTGCGAATTTGCCAATGACCTCGCGGTTGCCGGCTATAAGGTTACCGTGATTGATCCCGGCCCTTACCCGCTTTCCGGACTGATGCCGGAACAGGCCGGGCGGCAGTTGCTGGAGCCCTTGTCCCAAACTGGCGTGACATGGCGTTTCGGTACTGCCGTGCACAGCGTGAATTCATCAGGCGCAGGTTATTCGCTGACACTGGCCGACGAGGCAGAAGTATATGCAGACGTGGTGCTCTCAGCGGTAGGTTTGCGCCCGCGTATCGGGCTGGCACGGGATGCGGGACTCGCTGTCAATCGTGGCATTGTGGTTGATGAACAGCTGCGAAGCTCCGATGAAACAATCTTTGCGCTGGGCGACAGTGCCGAGATTGACGGGCGCGTGTTGCCTTATGTGCTGCCCATCATGCAAGCGGGCCGGACATTGGCGAAGGTGCTGAACGGCGAAGATGCACGAGTGGTTTTTCCATTCATGCCCGTGGTAGTAAAAACTCCGGCGCATCCCGTGGTGGTCTCGCCGGTTGCGCGTGATGCGGCAGGAGCATGGCAAGTGCTTGAACGGGGTCAGGGAATCAAGATGGGGTTTTTCAACGTACAGGATGAAATGACCGGATTCGTGATTACCGGAGAATATGCCGTGGAGCGTACCGCGATGACGGCTCGTTGCGTTTCAAAATCCTAGTCCAGTTTATAAAATCGAAGGACTGATCGGTACACTTGACGAGATAAGTTGAAATACAAAAAAGCCGTTGATTTCTCAACGGCTTTCTTATATTGGCGGAGTGGACGGGACTCGAACCCGCGACCCCCGGCGTGACAGGCCGGTATTCTAACCAACTGAACTACCACTCCAAAACTGGCAACTCACTTACTACTTACTACTTACCACATAACTGGTGGGTGCTGACGGGTTCGAACCGCCGACAATCGCCTTGTAAGGGCGGTGCTCTACCAACTGAGCTAAGCACCCATATCTACATCTAAAGCCTTACGGCTTTACTGTTTCGGTCGCCGCTTCAGGCAACTTCAACTTAATCTTTGCATTTTTCTTTGCATCAGCCATGTAAGCCTGAAACATCTCATCCCCTGTCATCTGGCGCAACTGCTGTGCGTAACGGGCACGCTTCACATCATCAGGATTTTCTCCATTCTTGATGGCATCCAAGCGCACCAGAACGAATCCACCCTGCGGGGATTCTGCACCGACATACTGGGGTAATTTGGTACTGTCTGCCTGAAACAACTGGCGCACCATCGCTACATCCAGCGCACCATGTTGAGCATGAGTAATCGTCTGAGCAACCGACCAATCCAGCGCAGGATGACTACCCTGCTGCAATTGACCGAGCAGCATTTTACCCTGTTTTACCGCCATGTCCAGCGCTTTTTTATTTAATAATTTTTGTTTGATCACATCCTGAACTTCAGCCAAGCTGCGCACGCTAGCCGCCTTGTGTTCGAGCATGCGCGCTGCAACCAGGGTATTGGCAGCAACTTCAATCGCGGCCGTGTTGCGATGGTTCTTGATGACTTCATCGCTGAACACGGCCTGCAACATTTTTGCCGTCCAGATATCGTCCGTTGCCAGTCCTTTGGTCAACCATGCACTTTGCTCTACTTTGACGCCGGCAAGCGTTGCGGCAGGTTGCAGGGTATCGCTTTGTTCATAGACGGTATTGCTGAATTTGTCTGCCAGTTCCGCAAACGAATCCGCTGCTTTCTGCTCACGCAGCTTGGACAAAATGCCTGCGCTTACCTCATTGAAAGGCACGACCTGAGCAGGCTTGATCGCCGTCAGCTTGATGATGTGATAGCCGAAATCAGACTTTACCAGATCGCTTATTTCACCTGGCTTGAGGGCAAATACTGCCTCATCGAACGATTTCACCATCATGCCCCGGCCAAACAGACCAAGATCACCGCCATTTGCGGCAGAGCCTGGATCTTGCGAGTTCTTTTTGGCCAGTTCGGCAAACTGAGTCGGATTTTTTCTAACTTCTTTGAGTAACTCTGAAGCTTTAGCCTTGACTGCGTCCTGCTCCGCCTGAGGGGCTGTCGTCGCAACTGTTAACAGGATATGGGAAGCCTGGCGCTGCTCGGGAGTAGAGAATTCAGCCTGATGTTCGTCGTAATATTTTTTGACATCTTCAGGCTTTACATCAGCTTTCGCCATCAAGTCCTTGGCTGAAAACTTAACATACTCAACCTTCATTTGCTCAGGTGCCTGAAATTCCTGCTGATTCTGATCGTAATAGGTCTTGATTTCGGTATCATCTACCTTCGCCTGTGCAATGAAAGACTGCAATGAAACCTGTGCCACGCTGATCACTCGTTGCTGTTCATTTATCGCGATAATATTATTTGCAACGGTATTGGCAGCATAACCATTCTGCGTATACGCATCACGCAACTGCTGTCCGACCAGTTCGTCCTTGACGCGCGCCTCGAACATCAAAGGCGTCATATTTTTCTCAGTCAGCGCGCTGACATAGCGCGCCTTGTCGAATTTACCGCCTTCTTTGAAAGCGTCTATACCCGCGACCACCTGTGCAACCTGGGCATCTGTCACCGTCAAACCGGCTGCAGTGGCTTTGTCAATCAGCAAGCGTTGCGCAATCAGATTGTCCAGAACGGCGCGTTTCATGTCCGGATTTTCAAACATCGCCGGATCAAAATTTGCTCCCAGCATCTGCCGCATTCTGTCCTGCTGTTGGCGCAGCGCGGTTTCAAATTCCTGTTTGGAAATTTTCGTGCCGTTCACCGTTGCAGGTGCATCAGAGTCCCCTGAATGACGATACGAATCCACACCAAAGAATGCAAACGGCAAAATAATCAACAGCAGGACTATCTGTACCAATCTTTTTTTCTCATGAACAAAATCAAACATAGCGGCCCCAGATGTTTTAAACGACAGATATGAAAAAAGGCGAACTTTCGTTCGCCTCAATTTGGCGGAGTGGACGGGACTCGAACCCGCGACCCCCGGCGTGACAGGCCGGTATTCTAACCAACTGAACTACCA
>DFWZ01000051.1:1712-40551 GCA_002381565.1 Gallionella sp. UBA4121 | reverse complement strand
AGAGCCCAACCTGCCATAGATGATTCTGTTCCCACTTCCTCCCGCTCATGACGGGAGGTAGTGACAAGGTTTTTATTTTAAAAACAACTTAATGTATGTCAGCTTACGGGCATTGCCATGGACGGCTTCGTCTCGGCAGTACACATTCGAAATTTCAAGAAGCGGACGTTCCAGCAAGCTGATCCGAGCACTTTTTCAGCAAACCGTCAGCGTCCGGTTTGGCCGAAGACCAGACTGACACAAAATGTTCGGCGAAACAAAAACGGCGACCAAGCTTTCAAGCCCTAGTCGCCGCTATAAATTAAAACTCCATCAAAAACCAACCACGTTCAAGACTTTATTGTTTTGACCATTACCGCCATTCAAGACTTTATTGTTCTGTTCAAGACTTTATTGTCACGAAACAACAAAAATTTAAGTTACCAGCCCGATTCGCGCTCCGGTGTTGCGCTGATCTTGTGTATGCTCAAGTCAGCGCCGATGAACTCATCTTCCGGATCCAGGCGAATACCCACCGCTTTCTTGATCACCCCGTACACCAGATACCCCCCGGCGAAGGCAATCGCAACGCCCATCAGCGTACCGATGGCCTGCGACATGAAGCTCACGCCGCCGAGACCACCAAACGCCTTCAGGCCGAAGATACCGGCGGCAATACCGCCCCATGCACCGCACAAACCGTGCAGCGGCCAAACGCCCAGCACATCATCGATCTTCCAGCGGTTTTGCGTCCAGGTAAACATCACCACAAACATCCCGCCAGCCACACCTCCAACGATAAGCGCACCAATCGGGTGCATCAGATCAGAACCCGCGCACACCGCCACCAGACCAGCCAGAGGACCGTTATGCACGAAGCCGGGGTCGTTCTTGCCCGCCCACAATGCGGCGAGCGTGCCGCCCACCATCGCCATCAGCGAATTAACCGCGACTAACCCGCTGATATTGCTGATCGTTTGCGCTGACATCACATTGAAACCGAACCAACCCACCGTGAGTATCCAGGCACCCAGCGCCAGAAACGGAATGCTCGAGGGCGGATGCGCCGAGACTCGCCCTTCCTTGTTGTAGCGTCCGCGCCGGGCTCCTAACAGCAGCACCGCCGCCAGAGCTATCCACCCCCCCACCGCATGCACCACCACGGAACCTGCGAAGTCGTGAAACTCTGCACCGAAAGTGCTGTGCAGCCAGTCCTGGATACCGAAGCGATGATTCCAGGCAATGCCTTCGAAGAACGGATAGACGAAACCGACCAGCATGAAGGTCGCCGCCATCTGCGGATGGAACCTTGCGCGTTCAGCAATGCCGCCCGAGACAATTGCCGGAATAGCTGCCGCAAAAGTCAATAAAAAGAAGAACTTGACCAGCTCGTAGCCACTTTTTTGCGTTAATTCCCCGGCGCCATTGAAAAAATTCACACCGTAGGCGATGAGATAACCGATGAAAAAATATGCGAGGGTGGAAACCGCGAAATCGGTCAGAATCTTGACCAGCGCATTGACCTGATTTTTCTTTCGTACCGTTCCCAGCTCCAGAAAGGCAAAGCCCGCATGCATGGCAAGCACCATGATCGCACCGAGCAAAATAAACAACACGTCATTACTGGTCTTTAAATTTTCCATACTTATCCTTTATTGTTACTTATCGTGCAATTGCAAACATTATAAATTTGAATACAAAAGCAAAATTCATACCACTTTACTAACCCATTGATAATTATGCACCAAAACTGAACACGCTAAATTCAAAACACAAAATGCGCACCGTTTAAGTGCCGCATTCACAGTAAAATTAAAATTGCGCACCATAACAGTGCAATTTCTATACCCGCCAGTCTTTCAGATATTTCTCCAGCCAGAACAGCCCGATGATGGTCTTGCTGTCATTGATCCTGCCGCAACGCACCCACTCAATCGCCTCCTCAAGCGACAATTCGAACACTTCCAGAAACTCGCCATCATCAAGATTACGCTGCTGTTTTGTCAGCCCGCGCGCCAGAAAATACTCGATGCGCTCGTCGCTATAACCGATACAAGGATAAGTGGTGGTCAGATGTATCCATACACTCGCAACAAAGCCGGTCTCTTCCAGCAATTCCCGTTGGCCTGTGACAAGAATCTCTTCGCCATGATCGATCTTCCCCGCTGGTATTTCAAAAAATTCCCGCTGCGGGCCGTAGCGATATTGACGCTCCATGATCAGGTTGCCATTGTCCTGTAATGCCAGCACGGCCACCGCACCGGGATGCTTGATGCACTCGCGCACACTCAAGCTCCCGTCAGGCAGGCGCACGGTATCCCGGTTAACATGCAACAGACAGCCGTCATACACCACCGCTGATTCCACACAGGTTTCCTGCAAGTCCATAATCTTCTCCTGCAAATAAATACTCCCGCACGCGGCGGGAGTATTGATGGTCTGCCCTGATTCAGGCTAGTGCAGCAGCAATGACTGCTGCACTGAAACAGCGCAAATTGACATCAGGCTTCCCGGCATCAGGCCGAGGAACAATACACCCAGACCATTGAGGGTAATCAGCAGCCCGGTATCGGATTCGATGGCAATAGGAACATGGCTTTCCGGCGCATCGAAATACATCAGTTTGATAATGCGCAAATAGTAGAACGCGCCGATCAGCGAGAACAACACCGCAACAACCGCCAGCCAGGTATGGCCGGTTTGAATGATGGCATTGAGCACCGAAAACTTGGCATAAAAACCCACCGTCGGCGGTATGCCGGCCATGGAGAGCATCAGCAACATCATCATGAAAGCCAGCCAGGGGCTGCGCTGATTCAATCCCTTGAAGTCGTTCAGCGTGTCGGCTTCAAAACCTGCGCGGGACATCATCATGATCATGCCGAATGCACCTAACGACATGAGCATATACACCACGGTGTAAAACATCGCAGAGCCGTAACCTTCTATGCCGCCGCTGATCAGGCCCAGCAGCATGAAGCCCATGTGCGTGATCGTCGAATAGGCAAACATCCGTTTGAGATTGGTTTGCGCGATAGCCGATAAATTACCCAGCGCCATGGACGCAATGGCAAGAACCATCAGCATCCCCGACCAGTCGGCAGACAGGCTTTGCAAGCCCTCAACCAGAATACGCATGGTAAAGGCGAAAGCCGCCAGTTTAGGCACTGAACCGATCAGCAGCGTCATGGCCGTCGGCGCGCCGTGATAGACATCGGGCACCCACATATGAAAAGGAACCACACCCAGCTTGAACGCCAGACCCGAAACGATGAACACCAGACCGAATGCCAGCAACGATTTATTCTGCACACCGTGATTGATGGCATTCGAGATCACGCCCAGCTCCAGGCTGCCTGTCGCGCCGTACAGCATGGACATGCCGTAAAGCAGCAGACCTGAGGCCAGCGCACCCAGCACAAAGTATTTCATCGCCGCTTCAGTCGCAATTGCGGAGTCGCGTTGCAGGGCGACCATCGCGTACAGGCTCAGGGATAACAACTCCAGCCCCAGGTACAGGGTCAGAAAATGATTGGCAGAAATCATCACGTTCATGCCAAGCAAGGAAAACAGCGCAAGCACCATGAATTCGCCGGTAAACAGTCCGCGCAGCAGAAGGTACTGACGCGAATACACCAGCACCATGGACATACCCAGATAGCTCAACATCTTCAAGACATCCGACATCAGATCATCCACGTACATGCCGTTGAAGGCATAGTACACACCGTTCTCATGCGTTCCAACCGTGATCAGCGAACAACCCAGCAAGGTGAACTGAACGAGCAGATAGGTATATATCTTGCTGCGATTCGTCAGCATGAGATCGACTATCAGGATAAAGCACACCATCACCAGCAGGAAAATTTCCGCAGCGGCAGGTATCAGATTGGCCATCAAATTCATATTCACCTCTTTATTACAACGGCAGCTTGGATTGCGCAACGTGCACCAGCAAGTCATTCACGGACGCATGCAATATTTCGCCAAATGGCAGCGGGTAAATACCCATTCCCAGCACGAAGATGGCCAGAATCGACATGATCAATATTTCACGCGCATTGATGTCGGTCAGCTCTTCAACATGGTGATTGGCCACCGCGCCGAAAATAACCCGCTTGTACATCCACAAGGTATAAGCCGCGCCAAAGATCAACGTGCTGCCCGCCGCAAAGGCGTACCAGAAATTCACCTTGATCGCGCCCATCAGCACGATGAATTCACCGACAAAGGCACTGGTACCGGGCAGGCCGCTGTTGGCCATGGCGAACAGCATGAAGAATGCGGCAAACACCGGCATCTTGTTGGCGACGCCACCGTAATCACTGATTTTCCGCGAGTGCATCCGGTCATACAGCACGCCGATACACAGGAACAATGCGCCCGCCACAAAACCATGCGAGAGCATTTGCAACAGCGCACCTTCTACACCGTAGGCATTGAAGATGAACAGGCCGAGGGTGACAAAGCCCATGTGCGAAATGGAAGAATAAGCCACCAGTTTTTTCATGTCGGACTGCATCAAGGCAACCAGGCCGATGTAGACGATCGCGATCAATGAAAGCGCAATCATGACGCCTGCCAGTTTGTGGCTCGCATCAGGGGTGATCGGCATGGAAAAGCGCAGAAATCCGTATGCGCCCACCTTCAGCATGATCGCCGCCAGCACCACGGAACCGCCTGTCGGGGCTTCAACGTGGGCATCCGGCAACCAGGTATGCAACGGGAACATCGGCACCTTGACCGCAAACGCGAAGAAGAAGGCGATGAAGATTAAAATCTGTGCCGTCATCGGGATCGCCACGCGATGAAAGTCCAGAATCGCGAAGCTGCCGCCGGAGATGTTGTACAGGTAAATCAGCGCAACGAGCATCAGCAGCGAGCCCAGCAGCGTGTAGAGGAAAAACTTCATCGTCGCATAGATGCGGTTAGGCCCGCCCCACACACCGATGATAATGAACATCGGGATCAGCATCGCTTCCCAGAACACGTAAAACAGGATGGAGTCGAGCGCTGCAAATACGCCGTTCACGATTCCCGACATCACCAGGAACGCGGCCATGTATTGCGACACGCGCTTCTCGATGACGCGCCAGCCGGCGAGCACCACGATCACGGTAAAGAAACTGTTCAGCAGGATAAACAACATCGAAATGCCATCGACACCCAGATGGTAATGAATATTGAAGCGCTGGATCCAGCTGTGCAGCTCGACGAACTGCATGTTGCTCGTTGTGATATCAAAACTGGTATACAGAGGCAGGGTAACCAGAAATCCCAGCACACTGCCGACCAGCGCCAGAAGGCGGGCCAGCGGCGCATTTTTATCATTGCCAGTTGCCAGAACCAGTATGCCGAACAGGATCGGCAACCAGATCGCAACGCTAATTACGGGTAATCCAAAAATCATGCTGTGTTTCCTTTAATCATGAAGCACAAAGTTGTAAGCAGCTAGCAGTACAGTGGGAAACTCAGCCCACCCGTTACCATTCACTACGATTAAAACCAGTTTCTTATCGTCAACAAAATAAATACGCCAACGATCATGGTGAAGGCGTAGTGATATATATAGCCGGTCTGGAATCTGCGCACCACACCGGAAAGTCTGCCCACCAGACTGGCCGAGCCATTCACCATCAACCCGTCAATCAGGAACTTGTCGGCAAATTTACCCAGAAAACTGCTCAAGCCCCGCGCACCGCCTGCATAAAACCAGTCATTGAAACGGTCAAAGTAATACTTGTTATCCAGCAGGGTATAGATCCACTGAAAACGCTTCTGTATCGCCGCCGGAATATCCGGACGTTTAAGATAGAAGTACGCCGCACTGGCCACACCGGCAACAGCCAGCCACAGCGGCAAGTCAGTCAGCGAATGCACCACCATGGAAAACCCGCCGTGAAATTCCTCCTGCAACTCGCGCATCACGTCATGGTTTTGCGCAATGTAAATGGCATCCCTGAAATAGCCGCCAAACAGCATCGGTTCAATTGCAATATAACCGATGATCACAGACGGAATCGCCAGCAACACCAGCGGCAATGTCACAACCCAGCGGGATTCATGCGGTTTCTGGCCGGGGGCCAGGCCATGATGATGGTCACTCGACACTTCTTCATCCGCGTGATCGCCAGCCTGTTCTTTATGATGCAACTTTCCGAAACGTTCCTTGCCGTGAAACACCAGGAAATACATGCGGAAGGTATAGAACGCCGTGACGAAAACGCCTGCCACCACCGCGAAATAGGCAAAACCTGAACCTGCCAGATGCGAGTGTTCGACCGCTTCGATGATGCTGTCCTTGGAATAGAATCCCGAGAAGAACGGGGTGCCGATCAGCGCCAGAGATCCGATCAGCGAGGTGATCCAGGTGATGGGCATATATTTCTTCAGCCCGCCCATGTTGCGGATATCCTGGTCGTGATGCATGCCGATGATTACACTACCGGCGCCCAGGAACAGCAGCGCCTTGAAAAAGGCATGCGTCATCAGGTGGAAGATTGCCACAGGGTAGGCCGATGCGCCCAGCGCCACGGTCATATAGCCCAGTTGCGACAGGGTGGAGTAAGCGATCACGCGCTTGATGTCGTTCTGAATGATGCCCAGAAAGCCCATGAACAGCGCTGTGATTGCACCGATGACCATCACGAACGACAGCGCGGTATCCGACAACTCGAACATCGGCGACATGCGCGCCACCATGAAGATACCGGCAGTCACCATGGTTGCCGCGTGAATCAGCGCAGAAATCGGCGTCGGGCCTTCCATCGAATCCGGCAACCAGACATGCAACGGAAACTGTGCGGACTTGCCCATCGCACCGATAAACAACAGGATGCAAATCGCCGTGAGCATGTTGACGGACATGCCGGCTATCGGCGCCATATCATCCGCGTGGCTGGCCACATTGGCGAACACGGCTGCGTAATCGAGCGTGCCGAACACCATCAGTATCAGCCCTATCCCTAACAGGAAGCCGAAGTCACCGACCCGGTTGACCAGAAAGGCCTTGAGGTTCGCGTAGATAGCAGTAGGCCTCGTGTACCAGAAGCCGATCAGCAAGTAAGACACCAGCCCCACCGCTTCCCAACCGAAGAACAATTGCATGAAGTTGTTGGCCATCACCAGCATCAGCATGGAGAAGGTGAACAGCGAGATATAGCTGAAGAAACGCTGGTAACCGGCATCTTCCGACATGTAACCGATGGTATAGATGTGCACCATCAATGAAACGGACGTGACCACCAGCATCATGGTGACGGTCAGCCGGTCGATCAGAAACCCGACGTGGAAACTGGTATCACCCGAAGTCAGCCAGGTGTAGACAGGGCCATTGAACATGTGGCCTGCCATGACATCCTGAAAAATCTTGATCGAGGCAAATAATGACACGCCGACCAGCGCGATAGCAATGCGGTGCGTCATGGTGCGCCCGAGCGCTTTGCCAAACAGGCCTGCCACGATGGCACCAAGCAGAGGCGCCAGCGGTACCAGCAGATAATAGCTTTGAATATCCATTACATCAGCCTTTCAAACTGCCAAGATCATCAACGTTAATGGTGCGCAGATTGCGGAACAGCACCACCAGAATGGCAAGTCCGATCGCAGCTTCCGCCGCCGCGACGGTCAATATGAAGAACACAAAGACCTGGCCGGCCGTATCGTTAAGATAATGCGAAAACGCGACAAAGTTGGTATTCACGGCCAGCAGCATCAGCTCGATGGACATCAACAGAATGATCACATTCTTACGATTCAGAAAAATGCCCACCACGCTGATGGCAAACAGCACCGCGCTAAACACCAGATAATGTGAAAGGGTTACCATGTTCTAATTTTCGCTCCCTTGATTGATTTAGATAGTGGTGAGTAGAGAGTAGTCAGTGGTTCTACACTTCACTGCTGTCCACTTACGACTCACTACTTACTATTAGCTCTTGGTTCAGACGGCATGCTCACAATACGCAGGCGATCCGACTTCCTGGCCTTGATCTGCTCGGATATGTTTTGCGTCTTGACCCCCGGACGGCGACGCAGCGTCAATGCGATGGCAGCCACCATCGCCACCAGCAGAATCACCGCAGCCAGCTCGAACGGATAAACGTATTGGGTATAAAGCAGGCGGCCCAGCTCCTTGGTATTGCTGTAATCTGCCGCATGTTTGATCGCTGTGGAAACCTCAGCCGTCTGGCGGGAACCCAGCACCCAGATCATCTCGAAAACCATCAGACCTGCCAGTCCCGCGCCGAACGGAAACCAGCGCCAGAAGCCTTCGCGCAATTTCAGCAGGTTAATATCGAGCATCATCACCACGAACAGGAACAACACCATCACCGCACCGACATAAACGAGCACCAGTACGATCGCGAGAAACTCGGCTTCCAGCAGCATCCATATTCCTGCCGCACTGCAGAAAGCCAGCACCAGGAACAGCGCCGCATGAACGGGATTGCGCGCGACAATCACACCCATCGCCGCGAGGGTGGTGATGGTCGCAAACAGGTAAAACACCACATCAAAAAAACTCATGAATTCATCCTTAAAAACTGTAAGTTGTAAGTGGATAGTGGCAAGTGGAAAAACCACCCCTACTGACCACTCCCTACTCCCTACTCTCTACTCACCACTACCTGTATTTGGCATCTGACGCGCGGTCCTTGGCGATCTGCGCTTCATACTTATCGCCTACCGCCAGCAGCATCGGCTTGGTATAGTACAAATCACCGCGTTTTTCGCCGTGGTATTCAAAAATCCGGGTCTCGACAATCGCATCCACCGGACAGGATTCTTCGCAAAAACCGCAAAAGATACACTTGGTCAGGTCAATGTCGTATTGCGTGGTGCGGCGTGTGCCGTCTTCACGTTCGGCCACTTTAATCGTGATCGCCAGCGCCGGACAGACCGCTTCGCACAGCTTGCAACCGATACAGCGTTCTTCGCCGTTTGCATAGCGACGCTGGGCATGCAGCCCGCGAAAACGGAAACCTTGCGGGGTCTTCTCTTCCGGAAATTGCACGGTGATCTTGCGGGCGAACATGTACCTTCCGGTCAGCGCCATCCCTTTGAGCAATTCGATTAGCAGAAAAGTCTTGAAAAATTCTTTGATTTTTTCCATTTTATATCCTCGTGTGAGCGCGACGACGCCCCTACCACAGCCAATAGGGGGTTTGCATCCACGCACCCACTACCACCACCCAGATAAGCGATATCGGGATAAACACTTTCCAGCCCAGACGCATCAACTGATCGTAGCGATAGCGCGGAAAGGTTGCACGGAACCACAGGAACAGGAACAGCACGAATGCCACCTTGGCAAACATCCACACGATGCTGTCCGGCAGGAACGGCACCGGGGACAGCCAGCCGCCCAGAAACATGATCGAGGTCAGGAATGCAACCAGTATCATGTTGGCGTATTCGCCCAGGAAGAACAGCGCAAAGGCCATGCCCGAATACTCGACATGGAAACCTGCCACGATTTCAGACTCGCCTTCCGCCACGTCAAACGGCGCGCGGTTGGTTTCCGCCACACCCGAGATGAAATAGACCACAAACATCGGGAACAGCGGAATGAAATACCAGTTTAAAAGTCCATGTGTGCCATGCTGTCCGTGCACGATATCGCCCAGATTCAGGCTTTGCGCGGCCATCAGCACGGTCACCAGCGCGAACCCCATGGCAATTTCATAAGACACGATCTGTGCTGCCGAACGCATCGCACCCAGGAAGGCGTATTTTGAATTCGATGCCCAGCCGGCAATAATCACACCATAGACACCCAGGGATGCCATCGCCAGGATATACAGCAAACCGGCGTTGATATTGGCCACGACCAGTTCCGCATTGAACGGCACGACCGCCCAGACAGCCAGCGCAGGCATCAGGGTCAGGATAGGCGCGATGATGAACAGAAATTTATTCGCGCCGCTCGGGATGATGATTTCTTTCATCAATAACTTCAGACCGTCTGCCAGCGGCTGCAACAGGCCGAAGTAGCCGACCCGGTTGGGGCCGATACGGATTTGCATCCAGCCGATCACCTTGCGCTCCGCCAGCGTCAGATAGGCGACCGCCCCCATCAGCGGCAGCACAATCACCACGATCTTGAGCAGCGTCCATAGTGGCAGCCAGAGCGGCCCCAGTAGTTTTTGTATGGGTTCCAGCAATTCCATCATGCACGCTCCACCAAAATCTCGCCAAACATGGCACCCAGCAGCGCAGTGGCCGGATGACCCGCCGCTACGCGCGCCACACCACGCGGTAACTTATCGTCTCTTGTCACCGTCAATTGCACGCCCGCATGGCCCTGGGTGACGCGGGCGATGTCGCCGGACTGCAATCCCAGCTTTTGCAGCTCATCGCCATGCAGCATCACGACAGGCACCGAGGCCGAATTCGTCTTCTGCAGTGCAGTAGCGCGGCGCACCAGCGCATCCGCATAATAGATCGGCACGTCACTCACACGTTGCAGAGAGGCGCCGCTACCGGCTGCAACTTGCAACTCAACGGAGGCAAGGTGATTGTTGAGGCTGTCAGCGAGCGTATCCTGATGCAGACCTTCGTCGCGCACCGCTTCGCTGGTGTCGTAATCAAACCCGGCCACATCCAGCAGATTGCCCAGTACGCGCAATACCTTCCATGCCGGACGCGCATCTCCCAGCGGCTTAACTGCGCCCTTGAAATGCTGTGCACGCCCTTCTGTGTTGACAAATGTGCCGGACGTTTCGGTGAACGGGGCGATGGGCAACAGCACGTCGGCATAGTCCATGCCGTGGTGTTTGTAGGCAGACATGGCAACCACCATATCAGCCGAGCGCATCGCAGCGATGGCCAGCTGCGGATTGTGCATATCGAGTTCCGGCTCGACGTTCAGCAGCAGATAGGCCTTGCGGGGTTTATCCAGCATTTGCAAGGCATTCATGCCCTGCACAGCACCTGAAAAAGGCACAGCGCCCGCCAGATAGCCGCCTGTGCTGTTGGCAGCTTCGCCCAGATAACCGAACTTCGCCCCGCACAGGGCGGCAATTTGTTCAGACAGCGATGCGATCTGTGCAGCCTGCGGATGCTGCTGTGCAAAGTTCCCCAGCAACACGGCGCCATGTTCGCCGGCAGCCATGCTCTTCGCGATTGCGCTTGCGGAATCGGTGAGCGCAACCTGCGCAATTTCAGCGGGCACAGCAGCCTCTTTTTCGACAGCGAGCGCTTTGTAAATTTGCGCAAGCCAATTCACCATATCAGCAGGCGCTGCGATCGCCTTGTTGGCGACAGGCATCAGCAAATCGTCGTCGGCGGCATGCAGCACATTCGCCTCTGCACCGTGTTTCACAGCCTGACGTATGCGCTGAGCCAGCAGGGGGTGATCCTTGCGCAGGAAGCTCCCCACGATCAGGAACCGGTCGCAGGCATTGATTTCTGCTACCGGCATCCCTAACCAGGGCGCGCCTGCCTGTTTGCCATCCGCGCTGAAATCGGACTGACGCAGGCGGAAATCGACGTTGCCGCTCCCTGTGCCGCGCATCAGCTTTTGCAGCAGGTATAACTCCTCAAAAGTAGAATGCGGTGTCGCCAGCGCGGCGATATGCTCAGGACCGGCACTGCCGGCGATCTGACGCAGCCCGTTGGCCACGTATTCCAGGGCCTGCGCCCATTCAACTTCTACCCATTTATTGTCCTGCTTGATCATAGGGCGGGTCAGACGCTCGGGCGAATTCAGCCCTTCATAACTGAACCTGTCCTTGTCCGAAATCCAGCACTCATTGACCGCTTCGTTTTCGACCGGCACGACACGCAACACCTTACCATCCTTGACGTGTACGGCCAGATTGGCGCCCAGACCATCGTGCGGGCTGACCGATTTACGGCGCGACAACTCCCAGCTGCGGGCCGTATAACGGAATGGCTTGCTGGTCAGGGCGCCGACCGGGCACAGGTCGATCATGTTGCCTGACAGCTCGGAATCCACCGCACTGTTAACAAAACTCATGATCTCGGCATTCTCCGAACGGTTTGCCATGCCCAGTTCCATCTGGCCTGCTATTTCCTGCCCGAAGCGCACGCAGCGCGTACACTGGATGCAGCGGCTCATTTCAATGGTGGAAATCAATTCGCCGATCTCCTTGGGGTTGACCATGCGTTTTTCTTCGGTGTAGCGCGATGCGCCCCCGCCGTAACCCACCGCAATATCCTGCAGCTGACATTCGCCACCCTGATCGCAAATCGGGCAATCCAGAGGATGGTTGATCAGCAGAAACTCCATCACGCCTTTTTGCGCCTTGATTGCCATCTCGGAATGCGTATGCACCTTCATGCCTTCAGCTGCCGGCGTGGCACAGGCCGGCAACGGCTTGGGCGCCTTCTCGACCTCGACCAGACACATCCGGCAATTCGCCGCGATGGACAGTTTCTTGTGGTAGCAAAAATGCGGGATATAGACGCCGGCTTTATTCGCCGCATCCATCACCGTCGAACCGCGTTCAGTCTCGACTAACTTGCCATCAATTTCAATGTTGATCATTGCGCACCTAATCCGTCAGCTTTACACCAAGCAATGCTTGTGTTCGATGTGATATTCAAATTCCGCTCTGAAATTCTTCAGCATGCCCTGCACCGGCCATACGGCAGCTTCGCCCAGTGCGCAAATAGTGCGTCCGGCGATGTTTTCGCCGACACTCAGCAACAAGTCCAGATCTTCCGGACGGCCCAGGCCATGCTCGATACGGTGCACGATGCGGTACAGCCACCCGGTACCTTCACGGCACGGCGTACACTGTCCGCAGGATTCCTCGTGATAGAAATACGACAGGCGCTCCAGCGCACGCACCATGCAAACCGTCTCGTCCATCACGATCACAGCCCCGCTGCCAAGACCAGATCCCGCCTTCTGGATCGAGTCATAGTCCATGGTCAGATCCATCATGACCTCGCCGGTCAGCACCGGCATGGATGACCCGCCCGGAATCACGGCTTTGAGTTTATGACCGTTGCGCACGCCGCCTGCCATTTCCAGCAGCTTGGCAAACGGGGTGCCCATGGGCACTTCGAAATTGCCGGGATTGTTCACATGACCTGTGACGGAAAACAGTTTGGTGCCGCCGTTATTGGGCTTGCCCAGATTCAGGAACGCCTGCCCGCCGTTGTTGATGATGTAAGGAATGCTGGCAAAGGTTTCGGTGTTGTTGATCGTGGTAGGCTTGCCATACAGACCGAAGCTGGCCGGAAAAGGCGGCTTGAAACGCGGCTGCCCCTTTTTGCCTTCAATGGATTCGAGCAATGCAGTTTCTTCGCCGCAAATGTAAGCGCCGTAACCCAGATGGTTATGCAGATCGAAACAAAAATCCGAGCCCATAATGTTGTCGCCCAGGAAGCCGGCCGCGCGCGCCAACTCGCAAGCTTCTTCCATGCGCTCGTAGGCTTCGAAAACTTCGCCGTGAACGTAGTTATAGCCGGTCTTTACATTCATGGTGTAAGCCGCGATCGCCATACCCTCGATCAAAAGATGCGGGTTGTAGCGCAAGATGTCCCAGTCCTTGCAGGTCCCCGGCTCGCCCTCGTCGGAGTTACAGACAATGTACTTGTCGCCCGCGAAACTGCGCGGCATAAAACTCCACTTGAGACCCGTAGGAAAACCCGCCCCGCCCCGACCGCGCAATGCCGACAGTTTTACTTCAGCAATAATCACGTCAGGCGACATTTTCTCGGTCAGCACCTTTCGCAACGCCTGATAACCGCCAACTTTAAGATAATTTTCCAGCGTCCACGGCTGGTCAAAATCCATCGTGGTTTGAGTGACCGGGCCTCTCATGATTTATCCAGTTCTGCCAAAATTTGATCAATTTTTTCGTGAGTCAAACGGCCGCACAGTTTCTTGTTGTTAAGGGTAAACAACGGCGCATCCATGCACGCGCCCATGCACTCGCCCTCACGCAAACCGAACTTACCGTCTGCCGTGACTTCACCCAGACCGATGCCCAGTTTTGAGCGCAGATAGGCCACCGTATCTTCCGCACCGCACAAGGTGCAGGAGAGATTGGTGCACACGGTAATGGTGGTCTTTCCCATCGGCTTTAAGTTGTACATGTGATAGAAGGTCGCAACCTCAAGCACGGCTATTTGCGGCATGCCGAGAAATTCGGCAATGTCGCTCATATCGTCAGTCGAAATCCAGCCTTTCTCATCCTGCACGAAACGCAGCGCGGCCATCACCGCAGACTGCTTCTGGTCAACCGGATATTTTTTCAGCTCACGGTTGGTTTGATCTTGAATATGTGCGGATAACATTATCGGTCTATCTCTCCAAAAACAATGTCCTGCGTGCCGATGATGGTCACGACGTCGGCGATCATATGGCCGCGCACCATCTCATCCAGCGCTGCCAGATGCGGGAATCCCGGCGCACGGATCTTCAGACGGTATGGCTTGTTGGCGCCATCCGATACGATATAGATACCGAATTCGCCCTTGGGATGCTCAACCGCTGCATACGCCTCACCTGCCGGCACATGCATTCCTTCGGTAAACAGCTTGAAGTGATGAATCAGCTCTTCCATGTTCTGCTTCATCGACTCGCGACCAGGCGGCGCAAACTTGTGATTGCCTGTCATCACCGGCCCTGGATTGGCGCGCAGCCAGTCTATGCACTGTTTGATGATACGGTTGGACTGCCTCATTTCTTCGACACGCACCAGATAGCGGTCATAGGTGTCGCCGTTCACGCCAACAGGTATATCAAAGTCAAGCTTGTCGTACGCGGCATAGGGTTGCTTCTTGCGCAGATCCCATTCGACGCCGGAGCCGCGCAGCATCGGACCAGTCATACCGAGCGCCAGCGCACGTTCAGCCGTAACGACACCGATACCCACCGTGCGCTGCTTCCAGATGCGATTGTCGGTCAGCAGTGTTTCGTACTCGTCCACATGGGTCGGAAACCGGCTGGTGAAATCTTCCAGAAAATCGAGCAATGAACCCTGGCGGTTCACGTTCATTTTTTTGACAGCCGCCGCGTTATGGATTTTTGAAGCCTCGTACTGCGGCATGGTGTCAGGCAAGTCCCGGTATACCCCACCCGGGCGATAATAAGCGGCATGCATGCGCGCGCCGGATACCGCCTCGTAGACATCCATCAGATCTTCACGCTCGCGGAAGCAGTACAGGAATACCGTCATCGCACCGATGTCCAGACCGTGCGCACCCAGCCACATCAAATGATTCAGAATCCGTGTAATTTCGTCAAACATGACGCGTATGTATTGCGCACGCAGCGGCACATCAATCCCGGCCAGCTTTTCGATCGCCATCACATAGGCATGCTCATTGCTCAGCGTGGACACATAATCGAGCCTGTCCATATAGGGCAGAGACTGCAGATAGGTTTTGTGTTCGGCGAGTTTTTCCGTCGCGCGATGGAGCAAGCCGATATGCGGGTCTGCACGAACGACCACTTCACCGTCGAGCTCCAGCACCAGGCGCAGCACACCGTGCGCAGCCGGGTGCTGCGGTCCAAAATTCATCGTGTAATTCTTGATTTCCGGCATGATTATCTCACCCCCAACACACGATGAATTTCTGCGCAGGACATCTGACACAAACAAAGGCCCGCAGGGCGGCCGGAGCTAAAATTCATCTTGTCGTTTTTTATTTCAGGCATAAGTGCATCCTCAATTGCGACCAAAGGTTTCTTCTCGCATGATGCGCGGCGTAACGACCCGTGGTTCAACCGTCACCGGCTGATAAACCACACGCTGCTGCTTGGGGTCGTAGCGCATTTCAACATGACCTGAGAGAGGAAAATCCTTGCGGAACGGATTGCCGACAAAACCGTAATCCGTCAGGATGCGGCGCAGATCCGGGTGGCCGGTGAAAATAATGCCGAACAGATCGAACGCCTCCCGCTCAAACCAGTTCGCAGCCGGCCACACGCTGATCACAGAATCGAGCACCGGAAAATCATCTTCTTCGGCAAACACACGCACGCGCAGACGCCGGTTATGCACATGGGACAACAAATGGTAGACCGCCGCAAAGCGCCTGCCCGCCCACTCGCCATCGCCATATTCGGAATAATCCATCCCGCACAGGTCTATCATCTGCACGAAACGCAAGCTATCCGCATCGCGCAGCCGGGTAAATACCGGCAACATGTTTGTCGCACTGACCACGACGGTCGTCTCGCCCAGCGCTTCCTCTACGGAGACCAGCTGGTCAGCCAGCAAATCCGCCAGCGCCTCACGCAATGATTTTTTATCAGTCGTCATAAACCTGCCCTAGCGCGCGATTGTATTGGTGCGCTTGATCTTGTTCTGCAATTGAATCAGGCCGAAGAGCAAGGCTTCAGCCGTCGGCGGGCAACCTGGCACGTAGATGTCGACAGGAACGATGCGGTCGCATCCGCGCACAACCGAGTAGGAGTAATGATAGTAGCCGCCACCATTTGCACATGATCCCATCGAAACCACCCAGCGCGGTTCCGACATCTGGTCGTACACCTTGCGCAAGGCGGGCGCCATCTTGTTGCACAGCGTGCCGGCCACGATCATCACATCGGACTGACGGGGACTTGGGCGAAACACGATACCGAAACGGTCCAGATCATAACGGGCCGCACCCGCCTCCATCATTTCCACGGCACAACAGGCCAGACCAAAGGTCATCGGCCAGAGCGAACCGGTACGCGTGTAATTGATGATGGTGTCGAGCGTGGTCGTGACAACGCCCTTCTCCAATATGCCTTCTATTCCCATTCCAAGGCTCCTTTCATCCACTCGTAGACAAAGCCTATCACCAGGATAGCCAGAAAGATCATCATGGAAACGTAACCGAACATGCCGATTTCCCTGAGCACGATGGCCCATGGAAAGAGAAATGCAATTTCCAGATCGAACAGGATGAACAGAATGGCGACGAGATAGTAACGCACATCAAACTTCATGCGCGCATCTTCAAAGGCCTCAAAGCCACACTCATAGGGAGACAGTTTTTTACTGTCAGGACGATTCGGCGCCGCCAACCTTCCCAGCAGGACCGGTGCAATACCAAAAGCCAAGCCGACACAGATGAACAACAGTACCGGAAAATAGTTTTCCAACATTGAGCTTCCCCCCCTCTGTACAGAATTCGTGAACCAACTCCAGGGAGCCAAATCAGAATTGTTTTGATTTAAAGGTCGCCGATACGCTCAGGTATCGACTTTTTTGTAGTTTGCCACTTTTAAAACTGGTGCGGATGGGGAGACTCGAACTCCCACGCTCTTACGAGCACAAGCACCTCAAGCTTGCGTGTCTACCAATTCCACCACAACCGCATGATTTTTATCGTTTTTATTATTATTCTTATCGTTCTTGTTATTATATATTATTGTTATTTACCGCTGATTATTTCGGAATTTCCTTGAATTTTGAATTATCCACAGGAGCCGGAGTTGCTACGGGCGCTTTAATGTCGACGGCATTCACCCTGTCCATCACACCATGCTGCTCGGCAGGATGAGAATAAAGATAGGTCAGCGACAGACTGGTCACAAAGAACACCGCCGCAGCGACAGCCGTGCTGCGGCTCAGAAAATTCGCAGAACCACCGGAACCAAACAGGCTGCCTGCCGATCCGGTGCCAAACGCAGCACCCATATCAGCTCCCTTGCCGTGCTGCACCAGAACCAGACCACACAAAACCACTGCCGTCAAAAGATGAACTACCCAAACTATTGTTTCCACAGACTACTCCAAACTAATTATTTTTGAGCTGCGCGGCAAATCGCCACAAAATCGTCAGCCACCAACGAAGCGCCGCCGATCAGACCGCCGTCGATATCAGGCATTCCGAACAGTTCCGCCGCATTCGCAGCCTTCACACTGCCGCCGTAAAGTATACACAATCCCTGCGCCACCTGAGCATCCTGCATGGCTACGCGCCCACGAATAAAAGCGTGAACCGCCTGCGCCTGCTCAGGACTCGCCGTCTTTCCCGTGCCGATCGCCCAGACCGGCTCATAAGCGATCACAGCCTGAGACAACGCGGCCGCACCAAATCGAGTCAGCACCGCGTCAAGCTGCGTCGCCACAACCTGCTCGGTCACGCCCGACTCGCGCTCGATGAGCGTCTCACCCACACAGAATATCGGCGTAAGACCCGCCCTTTGCGCTGCCTCAAATTTGGCTGCGGCCATCTCGTTGCTTTCATGAAACAAACCACGGCGCTCCGAATGCCCGATGATCACGTAACGACAACCGAAGTCAACCAGCATGCCGGGCGCTACCGCACCGGTAAAAGCGCCCTCCTCCTGAGGATTCAGATTCTGAGCCCCCCAGGCCACATTACTGCCTTGCAACACGGATTGCGCCTGAGCCAGATAAGGATAGGGAACACAGACTGCATAATCAGCGTTGTGCAACTGGCGAACACCGTCAAGAATTCCCTGAAGCAACGCCTGATTACCTGCCAGGCGCCCATACATTTTCCAATTTCCGACGACCAGTTTGCGACGCATTGTAATCAATCCACGAGCTTTTAAAGTTCCGTAATGCTACCTGCGAACGCACCTCCGGTCAATCAAAATGAGCCATCCAGCCTCCACTAGGCCGCCTGCACCGGAATTTTATCCCGCTTGTCGACGATACAATTGCGCTCATCGACATAGACGAGCTGCGGATGAAAACTCTGCAACTCCAGTTCGGAATACATCGCATAGGCGGCTATGATCAGGATATCACCCGGACTCGCTTTATGCGCCGCCGCACCGTTCACTGAAATGATGCCCGATGCCCGTTGTGCACGTATCGCATAGGTCGTGAACCGCTCGCCGTTACTGACATTGTAAATATCGATCTGCTGATATTCCCTGATATCAGCCGCCTCCAGCAAATCATCATCTATCGCGCACGAGCCTTCGTAATGCAACTCAGAGTGCGTGACATGCACCCGGTGCAACTTGGCTTTCAGCATGACTCTTTGCATAGCGACCTCTCAAATGGGGGCGAGATTATATCCGATGTTATGCGCGCACACGATTTAATCCGGAAAAATCTGACGATGCAGTGCTGCCAACCGGACACCCGCCTGCTGCGCCGGAGTTTGCGCTGCGCCGGCAAATGCGCCAGGAACAGGCAATGACACGGATCGCGCAACCTCATCGCCGGACGACAAAAATCCACAAAGAGTTAAAATTGACCGGCATTTCGATATATTATTAACATGAGAGGCGGCGCTCGCCGGACCGCCTGATTATCCAAATGACGCCCCGGACTCTTCACTCCACCAGCCAAAATGAACAAAACCACAATAAAACCCTTTGCCGAATCCTGTGAAATCAACAAGTATCCCATACTGGACGTACTGAAAGAGGTTTTCACCGAACGAAAGCGGGTGCTGGAAATTGCCAGCGGCACAGGTCAGCATGCAGTTCATTTTGGCCGGGAGCTGCCGCATTTGACCTGGCAAACCAGTGAATTAGTGCAAAATCATGCCGGCATTCAAGCCTGGCTGGACGAGGCGAATCTGCCTAACGTGCTGCCGCCGCTGGCAATCGACGTGAACGATGCAAGCTGGCCTGTGACATCCGTTGACGCCATCTTCAACGCCAACACCGTGCATATCATTTCCTGGCCGGAAGTCGAAGCCTTGTTCGCGCACCTCGCGCGTGTCATTGCGCCGGGCGGATGCGTATGTTTTTACGGGCCTTATAATTACGGTGGCAACTTCACATCCGAGAGCAATGCCCGTTTCGACGAATGGCTCAAATCACGTAATCCGGACAGCGGGGTTCGCGATTTCGAAGCAGTCAATCAGCTGGCCTCATCCCATGAACTGAATCTGGTTCGCGATATACAGATGCCGATTAACAACCGCATGCTGGTGTGGCATGCAAAGCTGGCCTGAGTTTTTACCCGCAACAAAAAGATAACATTCTGGAACTACAATTGGCCGCAGAATTCAGCCAATCTCAGCAGGCGGCTCGGCACGGAAACACCCCCACTTTCTCGAGTAAATTCGTATGGCTTTTCCGTACGAAGTCTGTTCTAATTATCTGATTTTTTTATTCTGACAACCTAACTTAGTGCGACCCGAACTATGCAAATCACATTGGATGCAAACGCTGCTGAACAGGTGCTAAATGGAATTCATCTGCCGCCTTGCCCGACTGTCCTGATGGACACGATGAAAGAGGCGCGTTCATCTGACGCTGACATGGGACGCATAGCACGCCTGCTCAGTCAGGATATCGGCCTGTCCGCCCCGATGTTAAAGCTCGCCAATTCGCCTCATTTCGGGCTGCGCAGCAGAGTGTCCTCGGTTCAACAAGCCGTGACCGTGCTGGGGCTCAGGAATACGATCAATCTGCTTAGCAATGTCGCCTTGCGCGCCAACGTGGTGCCCAATTTGGCGGGCATGGACGCGTTCTGGGATTATTCCGGCATAACCGCTGTGGCGGCTGCACGTATCGCAGGTAAAATTCCCGGCATGTCGCGCGATGATGCTTATACTGTGGGATTGTTCCATGATTGCGGCATCCCGGTGATGATGCAGAAATTCCCCGATTACAAAAAAAATGTAAACGAGATGACGCGTATCAAGGGCACTATTTGCGAAATCGAGAGCGCCTGCTATTCAACTACGCATGCAGCGGTGGGCAATCTGCTGGCACGCAGCTGGCTGTTGCCGCAGCCGATGTGTCGTGCGATTCTGTATCACCACGACCTTACGTTCTTTTCCAAGATAACCGACCCGGCTGATATTGAAATTTGCAACTGGATAGGGATCATTCATGCAGCAGAATATATTGCAGATTTACACCTGGGCTTGCGCAATGACGGATGGGCAATCTGGCAGCCGCATGTATTGAAACATTTGCAATTTGACGAGCAGGAATTTTCCGAGTTGTGCAGCGATGTGGTGAGTATGCTGGGAGGGGACGACTAATTACGAATTCAGCGCTCGGCTAGCAAATACCCTGCTGCGTCCACCGTGCAGGCATTCAAAACGGGATCAATATGTCGCACACAGAGAAAACGGCAACTGATCAAGACGCACGCTCCAAGTCCTGGCTAAAAAAACTTGGCCCGGGGCTGATTACCGGGGCCGCAGATGATGACCCCAGCGGTATTGCCACTTATTCGCAGGCCGGCGCACAGTTTGGCTTCAGCATGCTGTGGACGGTATGGCTGACTTACCCCCTAATGGTCGGCATCCAGGTCGTCAGCGCAAAAATTGGCCGGGTAAGCGGCCTGGGCCTTTCTGCCAACATGCGCCGGCATTACCCTGCATGGCTGCTGCACACCATCGTCGGGCTGCTGCTCATTGCCAATACCATCAATATTGCAGCCGACATTTCCGCCATGGCGAACGCCCTGGAACTGATGATAGGCGGCCCCACACACTGGTATGCCATAGGCTTCGGCGTCATATCGCTGTTACTGCAAGTATTTATCCCCTATCGGCGTTACGTGCGCTTCCTGAAATGGCTGACGTTAGCGTTGCTCGCCTACGTTGCCACCATGTTTGTCGTGCACATACCGTGGACACAGGTGCTGATCAATACCTTGCTGCCGCATCTGTCATGGGAGCCGGCGTACATTACCACCGTGGTTGCCGTCTTCGGCACCACCATCAGCCCTTACCTGTTCTTCTGGCAGGCATCCCAGGAAGTTGAGGATGAGGAGGCTGATCCCGAGGAAACTGCACTGAAGGATGCGCCCGATCGGGCATCCGCCAACTTTCGCCGCATCAAGATCGATACCTATATCGGCATGGCATTTTCCAACCTGGTCGCGTTCTTTATCATTCTGACGACAGCGGTCACACTGCATCTGCATGGCATGACCGACATTCAAACCTCTGCACAGGCGGCATCCGCGCTGCGTCCGATTGCGGGCGAATTTGCATTCTGGTTGTTTAGCGCCGGCATCATCGGAACCGGAATGCTCGCAATCCCGGTATTAGCCGGCTCTGCCGCCTATGCAATGGCGGGCGCATTTGACTGGCGCAACAGCCTGGAACTGAAACCCGAGGCGGCAAAAGGCTTCTACGGCATTATCGTCATCTCGACATTGATTGGCGTGGGGCTGTGTTTTACGCCCATCGATCCGATCAAGGCGCTGTTCTGGAGTGCGGTCATCAACGGCGTGATTTCAGTGCCCATCATGGTCGTAATGATGTTGATGGCAGCGCGTCCTGACATCATGGGGGAGTTCGTCATTTCGTTCAGACTAAAAGTGTTGGGCTGGCTATGTACAGCCGTCATGGCAATTGCGGTGTGTGCGATGTTTTGGTCGCTGGGAAAATAAAATACCGCCCGGACTGCAAACGGCAGGTCTGTATCCGGGAAAATGGCCTATCAGACAAGCTGCTTAATCAGCGCCCCTGAAATTTACACAATCAACCTCGATATTATCCAGCAGCCGGGTTTTACCCAGGCGGGCCGCTGCAAGTATCACCAGATGTTCGTCGCTTGCAGGCTGCAAGTCAGACTGATTGCGTATCGCCACATAATCCACCCGCCACCCCCTGCCGGCCAACGCTTCGATGGCTTGCTGCTGCAACAGGCCAATGTCCTCTGCGCCTTGCAACAATTCCTCTTTCATCGCCCGCAAGGTCTGATACAGCAAAGTTGCCTCGGCACGCTCAGCGCCAGTCAGATACTGATTGCGTGAACTCAACGCCAGACCATCCGCCGCTCTCACCGTTTCACCGCCGATGATTTTCACAGGCAGATTCAGCTGCAAGACCAACTGGCGGACAAGATGAAGTTGCTGATAATCCTTCTTGCCGAACAGCGCCACCTGCGGCTGCACGATGTTCAGCAGCTTGAGCACCACCGTGGCCATGCCGCGAAAATGGCCGGGTCGCGCCGCGCCACACAATTCCGAGGCAACCGGCGGCAATTCGACAAAGACAGTTTGTTGTACCGGATACATCTCGTTGACAGCGGGTGCGAAAACCACGTCCGCCAGGTTCTTGAGCTTTTCGCAATCCTCATTCAGCGTACGCGGATACTGATCGAAATCCTCGTTCGGCCCGAACTGCAAGGGGTTGACGAAGATGCTCGCCACCACACAGTCGCCGTGTTCACGTGCCTGCCGCATCAAATTGAGATGCCCTTCATGCAAATTGCCCATGGTCGGCACAAAAGCGACACGCTCGTTGCCAAGACGGGCGCGCAGTTCGGCAATCGTTGAAACAACCTGCATCAGAAGCTGTGCTCCGCCGCCGGAAAACTGCCGCTCTTTACCTCGGCGACATAGAGTCTCACCGCGTCGCTAATGGAAGTTGCGCCCTGCATGTAGTTTTTCACAAAGCGCGCTTTCCTGCCCGGATAGATATCCAGCATGTCGTACAGCACCAGCACCTGACCTGAGCAGCCTGCACCCGCGCCTATGCCTATGGTGGGGATCGAAAGCGCCGTGGTGATATCGGTGGCAAGTGCGGCTGGTACGGCCTCCAGCAAGAGCATCCCGGCGCCTGCCTGTTGCAGCACAAGCGCATCCGCCATCAGCCGCTGCGCGGCGTCAATGCTCTTGCCTTGCACTTTATAGCCGCCCAGCTGGTGCACCGATTGCGGGGTCAGGCCGATGTGAGCGCACACGGGAATGCCGCGTGTAGTGAGAAAATGCACGGTATCCGCCATTTCCTCCCCGCCTTCGATCTTGACCATCTGAGCACCCGCGACCATTAAACGCGCGGCATGGGCAAAGGTCTGTTGCGGACTGACCTGTGAGGTACCGAAGGGCATGTCAGCGACAATGAATGCCTGTTTCGAGCCGCGTGCAACAGAGGCGGTGTGGTAGACCATGTCATCGAGGGTGACAGGCAGGGTGCTGTCGAACCCCTGCAACACCATGCCTAACGAATCTCCCACCAGCAACACATCGACACCCTGCCCGTCGAGCAAGGCAGCGAAACTGGCGTC
Source organism: Gallionella sp. UBA4121 (assembly GCA_002381565.1). GTDB lineage: Bacteria > Pseudomonadota > Gammaproteobacteria > Burkholderiales > Gallionellaceae > Gallionella. Next base: position 16,679 of record DFWZ01000051.1, on the reverse strand, counting down.
ATAGCAGGTCAGCATGGCAATTTTATCGCCACGGACGTGCATCGCCTTCAGTGTGGTTAACGTGGTTCGCATGCTGTTCTACCTTGTTGAGCGCCGCTTTCCTTACGGCAGTTTTTCCAGAACCTGATCCAGACAGTTCTGCATGGCCAGCTGCGCCGAGCCCATGCCTGCAATGGTGCAATCCGGCGCGATCTCCAGCAGAGGTTGCAGCACGAATGCCCGCCGGTGCATCTGCGGATGCGGAACCGACAGATCCGGCTCGTCTATCTGCAAGTCACCGTAAAGCAACACATCCAGATCCAGCGTGCGGGGCGCATTGGAAAAAGTGCGCTCGCGGCCATAGTGACGTTCGATATCCAGCAAGGCCGTCAAAAGTTTTTGCGGCGATAAAGTCGTCTCGATTTTAGCGACCGCATTGACGAAATCCGGCTGATCCAGATATCCCAGCGGTGCGCTGCGATAAAATGCAGAACTGGCCAGCAGACGCGTGCCGGGCAGTTCATTAAGGTCGGATACGGCCTGCCGCAGCTGATCGCACGAATCGCCCAGATTGCTGCCCAGCCCGATAAAACAAACGTGTTGCGTCACAGGGTGGTCTCAGCTGCTGCTTCCGGTTTTTTGCGCGGCTTGCGGCGACGTTTTTTGGCTGTCGCAGCGCCTTCGGGTTGCAACATTTCCTGACGACGCGCCTCAGAGGCATCCTGAAACTCGTCCCACCACAACCCGAGTTCGTTATCTACTTCATTGCTCGCACAGCGCAGCAGCAGAAAATCGAAGGCTGCGCGAAAACGCGGCTGCTCCAGCAAACGGTAAGGGCGCTGGCCGGCGCGCTGTTCAAAGCGCTGCTGCAACAGCCAGATTTCCTTCATGATCGCATCGTGACGATGCGGAATAGCCAGCGACTTCTTCTGACGGGCCAATACCTCATCCATCGCGGTATGCATCGCACCTACCGGGCGCTCGCCCTGCGCCACCAGCCGGTTCCAGGCAGCCAGCACCTCATGCCAGAGCAAGGCGGCGAACAGGAATGCCGGCGATACCGACTTGCCCTGACTCAGACGCTCGTCAGTATTCTTCAGCGCCAGCATGACGAATTTTTTGCCCGTTGACCGTTCCATCAGCACGTCCAGCAGCGGCAGCAGACCGTGATGGAGATTCATCTTGTGCAGCTGTTGCAGACACTCGACGGAATGGCCTGACAACAGCATTTTCAACACCTCGTCGAGCAGACGCGCCTGCGGCACGTTATCGAGCAGGGATTTCATCTGGGCAATCGGAGCTGCCGTAGCCGGGTCAAGATCGATACCGAGCTTGGCGGACAGGCGCACCGCACGCAACATGCGCACCGGATCCTCGCGGTAGCGCACCAGCGGGTCGCCTATGATGCGCAGCACACCATCCCGGGTATCCGCATAACCCCGGTGGTAGTCGAAAATCTCCTGCGTGGCGGGATTATAGAACAGCGCGTTGGCGGTAAAATCGCGCCGCGCCGCATCCTGCTCCTGGTCGCCGAATTCATTATCGCGCAACAGGCGGCCATGCTCATCGGTCTGCACGTCTTCCGTGTCCGTCATGCAGCGGAAGGTAGCGACTTCAACCAGCTCCTCACCGAACATCACATGCACAAGGCGGAAACGTCGCCCGATGATGCGGGAACGCCTGAACACGCGTTTGACTTCCTCAGGCGTGGCATCCGTCGCCACATCGAAATCCTTGGGGGTTTTATCCAGCAGCAGATCGCGTACTGCGCCGCCTACCACATAAGCCTGAAATCCTGCCGCCTGCAAACCGTCCGTCACGCGTTTTGCACCATAGCTGATTTGCTCGCGCGAAACGCCGTGTAATGCAAATGGAATAACCTGCGCATTGCCGATTTTTTTGGCTTTGGCCGACCTGCGAAATACGCGCTTGAGAAATTTTTTGATCATTGATTCTTATAACCCCAGCTGCTCACGCGGAGGCGCGGAGACATTAATAAATATAAGGAGATGCTTTTAATTCTACCGACTCCCGTTCGCCATTCGCATTAAGCAACATTTTGATTTTACTATACATTCTCTGTATCTTCGCGTGAGACTTGTTTTACCAGGTTGAATTGAGTTTGAGCCGCTACTTCAGCTCCAGCACATCCTGCATATCGTACATCCCCGCCGGGTTGGCCTTCAAAAAACGGGCGGCGCGCAGCGCACCCAGCGCAAAGGTGGCGCGGCTGCTGGCTTTGTGGGTGATTTCGATGCGCTCGCCTATTCCCGCGAACAACACGGTATGATCGCCGACGATATCGCCGCCGCGCACGGTGGCAAAACCGATAGTGGACGGATCGCGCTCACCCGTCACACCTTCCCGACCATACACGGCGCACTCAGCAAGATCGCGCCCCAGCGTGCGTGCGACTACTTCGCCCAGACCCAGCGCCGTACCGGAAGGTGCATCCACTTTATGCCTGTGGTGCGCCTCGATTATTTCGATATCGTAGCCTTGCGCCAGAACGCGCGAGGCGGTTTCCAGCAGCTTGAAAACCAGATTCACGCCAACGCTCATGTTCGGGGCAAACACGATACCCACATCCTGCGCCGCCGCACCCAGTTGCGCCTTCTGCTGTGCGCTAAAACCTGTGGTGCCGATCACCATGTTCACACCCAGCCTGCGGCAGATTTCCAGGTGGCGGAGCGTGCCTTCAGGACGAGTGAAGTCAATCAGCACATCCGCGCCCTGCAATGCAGCTTCCACATCGGCGCTGATTTTCACACCGCATACTGCGCCGGACAACTCTCCGGCATCCCGCCCCAGCATCGCACTGCCGTCATGCTCCAGCGCGGCATGCAACACCAGATCGTCGGCCTGTGCGATACATTCCAACAGCACCCGGCCCATGCGGCCGCTGCTGCCGGCGATGGCGATTTTAATTTTGCTCATTATCTTTATTCCTTAACCGATGTATTCCGCTTTATTTGGCTTCAGTCACGATCGGATCGGCTTGCAAATGCAGGTCGCTGTCATCGATGCGCGCCAGTTTGTCGCCATCAAAATACAGTGTCAGGCGTTGCTGATCGACCAGCTTGCGTTCATGCTCCATGCGGTACACATAATCCCAGCGGTTGGCGTGAAACACATCGCTGATCATGGGCGTACCCATCACATATTTGACCTGGGCGCGGGACATGCCGAGTTTCAGCTTGTCGCGCATTTCCACTGTCACAAAGTTCCCCTGCCGGATGTCCATTTTATAGGCGGACGGCATGGGCACAGAAAAATTGCCGCATGAGGCCAGCAACATCGAAAGCAGAGTTATTTTAAAGCGCATGGTTTCCAGTCTCTTAATTTTCCAGTATCTGCCGCATGATACCTCAAGCCGGCAGACCCAGCATCTCCGCCGCATGTCGGCGCGTGGTCTCGGTGATGACAACCCCGCCCAGCATGCGCGCAATTTCCTCGATACGCTGCTCACCGCTGAGCACATCGATATGACTCAAGGTAACACCCTCTTCCACCGTCTTGCTGACCTGCCACTGACCATCCGCCATGGCCGCCACCTGCGGCAGGTGGGTCACGCACAACACCTGATAATCACGTCCCAGTTGTTTGAGCAGCAGCCCCACGATTTCCGCCACGCGTCCGCCGATACCGCTGTCCACTTCATCGAAAATCAGCGTCGGTACGCTGGCAATCTGACTGGTGGCAACCTGTATCGCCAGACTGATGCGTGACAGCTCGCCGCCCGATGCAACTTTTGCCATGCTGCGCGCCGGCACACCGGGGTTCGCGGCCACCTGAAACTCCACCGCCTCCAGACCATATGCGCCCCCCTCAGACAACGGCAGCAACACAGCGGCAAAACTGCCGCCCTGCATCGCAAGCGTCTGCATCGCTACGGTAATTTGTTGCGACAGCTTGTCTGCGGCCAGTTGTCTGGCACGACTCAGGGTCTGCGCACTGTCAAGATAACGCTGCCTTGCCGCTTTTTCCTGCCTGGCCAATTCGGCCAGATCGATGTCACTGCCCAACTCGGCAAGGCGCACGACAACCTGCTCCAGCACCTCATTCAGGCGTTCCGGCATCACGCGATATTTGCGCGCCATGTCCATAACGGATTGTATTTTTTGTTCTTTTTCAACAAGCTGCTGCGGGTCGACATCCAGACGCTGCTGATAATGACGCAGGCTGTATACCGCCTCCTGCAATTCCGCCTGCGCAGACTCCAGCAGGTGCAATGGCTCTTCCAGACTGGCATCATGCGCCACCCCATCGCGCAAACGCGCCATCAAGTCGTTGAGCTGTGCAAGACAGGCGGTATCTGACTCGCTCAATATGTCGATGCCAAATGCAGCCGTTTCCAGCAAACTCGTGGCATGAGCCAGGCGCGCGTAATCCGCCTGCAACGTCTCCCAGTCCGCCGCATTGAACGCCAGCGACTCCAGCTCGCTGCGCTGAAACGAGAGCAACTCGCGCTCCGCGGCTGCCGCCTGTGAGTTTTCGCTCAAGGCTGCCCTGCGGTTTTTCAGCGTTTGCCAGTCACGATAAAATACCGCAACCTCTGCAACACTTTCCTGCAACCTGCCATAACCATCGAGCAAAATGCGTTGCTCATCCGATTGCAACAAGGTTTGATGCGCATGCTGACCATGGATATTCAACAGCTGTTCGCCCGCTTCGCGCATCTGCTGCAAGGTCGCGCTGCGTCCATTGATGAAACCGCGCGAACGACCGCCTGCGTCGATCAGGCGCCGCATCATGCATACGCCTTCATCGCCCGCCATCTCCTGCGCCAGCAGCCAGGCTTGCAAATTTGCCATCGAACTTACATCAAACTCCGCCGTAATTTCGGCACGCTCGCAACCGTTGCGCACCATGGTCGCATCGCCCCGCTCGCCCAGCGCCAGCAGCAAGGCGTCGATCAGAATGGATTTCCCGGCCCCCGTCTCGCCGGTCAGCGCAGTAAACCCGGAGCGAAATTCCAGCTCCATCTTCGAGACGATGACAAAATCGCGTATATTTAAATATTTCAGCATCAGCTATTGTTTAATTAAAATGCCTGATTCCAAAGCAGTTTTTCACGCAGCGTATGATAGTAGCTGTGTCCCACCGGATGCAGCAGACAGGCGTGGTCGGGATGACGGGTCACGACAATCTTGTCGTTCAACTGCATATCAAAACTGGTATGACTATCCAGACGCACACGAATATCGTCGGTGCGGTGCATCAATATCTCCAGCACCGAGGAGGCATGAACCACAATCGGCCGGTTGCTCAGGGTATGCGGGCAGATCGGCACCAGCTCCAGCACCTCCAGCCCCGGGTGCAGAATCGGGCCTCCCGCCGACATCGCATATGCGGTTGAACCGGTCGGAGTGGAGACAATCAATCCGTCGGCACGCTGGTTGTACAGGTATTCGCCGTCGATGCGCACCTCAAATTCGACCATGCTGCTGATCTGACTGCGATGCACCACCACTTCGTTGAAAGCCAGTCCGCTGAACACTTCCGTCTCGCCCCGCATCACGCGCGCCGTCAGCAGCAGGCGCCGCTCGGTGACATACTCGCCGCCCAGCATCGCCGCGATGACGTCCAGCATGTTTTCCTGCGTGAGATCGGTGAGAAATCCCAGCCGTCCCTGGTTCACCCCGATTAACGGTACATGATGCGGCGAGAAAGTACGCGCGATATTCAACATCGTGCCGTCGCCGCCGATCACGATAGCCAGATCCGCCGTGCCCGCCAGTTCCGCCAGCGACATCGACGGATAAAAGTTGTCCTTGAGATGCCCGGCGGTCAGACTATCCACCATGACATTCATCCCTCTGGCGGACAAAAACTCAGCCAGACGAAACAGCGGCGCAGCCACTTCCAGTGACTTCAGCTTTCCGATGAGCGCGACATTTTTGAAGGGAAATTTCATGGGCGCGATTAAACCACATTGGCAAGACAATGACAAAGCGGAGATTCGCCAAGGTCAGTTCAAATTCTGAACCCCAAGTTCACTCCTCCAGTGCCATTTCCAGCTCCAGCCAGCCCTCTTCCAGCTCGTCCACTCTGGCCTGCACGATTTCGCGCCGGGCATTGAGCTTCGCAATGAAATCGCTGGTGCAGTCGCTATAGGTTGCCGGGTCGCCCAGCTGAGCGTTGATCTCTGTCAGTTCAGCCTGCGACTTGCCCAACTCGGCTTCGAGCTTATTCCGCTTAGATTGCAGCACTTTCTTGTTCGGCTTCTGCGTTACGGGCCGGGATGGCTTTTCAGGCTTGGCCTGCACAGTCTCGCGCGGACGGCGGGATTCGATCCACTCCTTGTAATCCTCCAGATCTCCTTCAAACAGCCTGGCCTCGCCGTCGGCCACCAGCCACAATTCATCGGCCACGGCACGGATCAGACTGCGGTCATGCGAGACGATCACCACAGCCCCCTTGTATTCTTCCAGCGCCAGCGTCAGCGCGTCGCGCATATCCAGATCGAGATGGTTGGTCGGCTCGTCGAGCAGCAGAATATGGGGCTTTTGCCAGGCCAGCAGAGCGAGTGCCAGCCGGCTTTTTTCGCCGCCTGAAAAACTCTCCACCGGTCTGTCCTCCGCATTGCCCGCAAGGCCGAAGCGCCCTAGAAAAGTGCGCAGTGCCAGCGTGGTTTCCTTGGGCGCTATGCGCTCCAGATGCTGTAGCGGCGTGGCCGCGCTGTCGAGGTTTTCCAGTTGATGCTGGGCAAAGTAGCCGATACGGATGTCAGGCGTGACATCCAGTCGGCCAGTGGTGGGTGTCAGTTCGCCGACCAGCAGCTTGATCAGCGTGGATTTTCCCGCGCCGTTGGGCCCTAACAGCGCGATGCGCGCGCCGGCACGCAGCACCATATTTACGTTCTGAAACAGTTTCTTGTCGCCATAGGAAAAGCCCATGCCATCCAGGCGCATCAAGAGGTCCGGGCTGCGTTCCGGCGCTTCGATCTCCAGCTCAAAATGCCCATCGGTGACATGAACGGCGGCAATGCGGGTCAAGCGCTCCAGCGCCTTGACGCGGCTTTGCGCCTGTTTGGCCTTGGTGGCTTGTGCACGAAAGCGGCGCACGAAATCTTCCAGATGTGCAATCTTCATCTGTTGTGTCTGGAACGCCTGATTTTGTTGCGCAATTTTCTCGGCTCTTGCACGTTCGAAATCGTCGTAGTCCCCTGCATAACTGTCGATGACGCAGTCGTGGACATGGGCGATGCGGTTGACGGTGGCATTGAGAAATTCCCTGTCATGCGAGACCAGCAAAATGCTGCCGGGGTAACGTGCCAGATATTGCTCAAGCCAGAGTATCGCTTCCAGGTCGAGGTGATTGGTCGGCTCATCGAGCAGCAACAGATCGGCCCGGTGCATCAGCGCGCGGGCCAGGTTGAGGCGCATGCGCCAGCCGCCGGAGAAACTATCCACCCGGCGTTCCAGGCTGTCCGTATCGAAACCCAGTCCGCTCAAAAGTTGTGCGGCACGCGCAGATGCGCCATAACCATCTATGGACTCGAAATGCTGCTGGGCTTCAAACCATGCCGCATCATGCTGCTCCTGCGCCAGAATTTTCTCTAATTGTCGCAACTGAATATCGCCGTCAAGCACAAATTCCATCGCAGTCTGGTCAGAGTTGGCGATTTCCTGTTCGACATAAGCCAGTGTTTTGCCGCTTTGCAACGACACTTCACCGCTTTCAGGCTGGAGTTCGCCGCGTATCAGGCGGAACAAGGTGGATTTACCGCAGCCGTTCTTGCCAACCAGTCCGATGCGCTGATTGGCATACGCCTGCAAATTTGCCTGCTGGAACAAGGCAACGCCGCCCTGCAGGTAGGTCATGTTTAGTATATTGAGCATGGCGATATGATAGCAGAGGGGCTCTGACTGGCTGGCATTGCTTTTAATATGCCGGCAACAGGCACCCCGCACGGCGATTGAAATCGCAGCTTTATGTGTCAGGCGGGATTCTGCCCGCAGCGGTCGAAGTACAGCGATCTGCGAGTGACGTGCGACTCTAAATCCTGTCAGGTTCAGCGCGCCAGGCGCGCCGCTGTTTCTCATCGAGAAAAGTCCAGGCCACAATCCGGCTCTTCTTCTGCCCTTGTGCCATCTGTATCGTTCTGCTGTCCATCACACCCGCCTTTTTCAGCGCGCGATACACGCAGGGCAACGTAGCCGACTTCGAGATCAGCGTGGTGAACCACAGACCACGAACCTGGCGGCTCTCCTCTATCATGCGGCACACGAAAGCCTCTTCGCCACCCTTACACCACAACTCCGCGCCCTGCCCGCCGAAATTCAACCTATGTTTATCATCAACGCCAAGGTTCTTCCATTTGCGCGCTGTGCCAGCGCCCGCTTCAGCAAGTGAGGCATGAAACGGCGGATTGCACATGGCAAGGTCGAACTGCTCACCTGCTTCTACGATACCTTTAAAAATCGCCTGTCGTGACTTTTGCAAACGAAGTCGAATGGCACGACCCGGATTCGCATCCAGAATACGTTGCGCATTGGCCAATGCCAGCGGATCAATGTCGGTACCGACAAACTGCCAGCCATACGCACTGTGACCAATGAGCGGATAGATGCAGTTGGCACCGGTGCCGATGTCGAGCACCCGTATCGATGCACCGACAGGAACTACGCCACCGCAGTCCCCTGCCAGCAGGTCAGCTATATAGTGAAGATAATCCGCCCTGCCGGGAATGGGCGGGCACAAGTACTGCGCCGGAATATCCCAGCCGTTAATGCCGTAACTTTCGATTAACAACGCGCGATTGAGCGCCTTGACGGCTGCCGGATCGGAAAAATTGATGCTCTCATTGCCATGCACCAATGACACAAAGGCAGCCAGCTCCGGGCTGGCTGTGACGAGCTGCCTGAAGTCATAACGGCCACGATGCGGGTTGCGCGGATGCAGGCTTTCGACAGGTGCAGCCATTTCTTTTGCGGGGCGGCGCTGCATTGTTTTTTTCATGCGTCATCATCTCTCATCGCCTGATAGATTCAAAATTCCGGCGTTTTATGGAAATACTGAAAACACTCGCGCAACTTGTGGTTTGCCTCTGCTGACATGCCCTCGAAAGCAATGCCAGACTGATTCCGTCCATCTTCCTCACACTGCCAACTGACCCGTCCGCGCAACCTGAGTGGATCCTGCTTTTCATATTGACCCAGATCATCCAGCGGCAAGTAGACCGCCAATTCAACCGGTTGTGCAGCATCAAGCTTATTGTTCAGCATCAGGCGCATTCCGGTCAGACTGAAATCGAGACTGGAACACTCAGAATAGTTACCATTTTGAGTCGCGCCCACCAGCAGCCTGTTGTTGGCGCGAGGGTAGGTGCGTCGCTCGTTTTGCGCCGGCTCGATGATGTTAACACTCTCAAAGGTAAAGCCTGACATCAACTGATTCAGCGTGCCCGTCACCTTGTGCAGGCTGTCGCCGATGGCAGCGGTGGTTTCCACTTTGGCTGAACTTTCGCTCAAGGTGGCAAACAGATGCGCCAATCTCTCCTGGAGCAAGCTGACATTTTTTATCTGCTCGCCGCTGGCTTCGGAAATGCCGTCATTGGCGCTTGCGGTCTGGGCAATTTCGCCTGACATATGTTCAATCACCGCAGCCGTTTCACCCGCCACATGCTGATTCTCATGCACCTTGATAACCACCACTTTCATGGAGGCAGTCACCTGCTGCACCTTGCCGCCCAGCTGCCCGATAATTTCCGACACCTCGCCGGCAGAGCGCGTGGTGCGCTCCGCCAGTTTACGCACCTCGTCGGCCACCACGGCGAACCCGCGTCCCTGCTCGCCCGCGCGGGCGGCTTCAATTGCCGCATTGAGCGCCAGCAAATCGGTCTGTTTGGCAATGGTCTGTATGGCGGTAATGATCTCGTGTATCTTCTCGGCGGATTGTTCCAGCTCGAAAATTTTCTGTGCAGCCTGGTCTACCTCCTGGGCCGTGCTCTCCATTTCAGAAATATTTTTTTGCACCATGCGAATACCTTCGCGCGCCCGTTCTTCGGTCTGTTTTGCGCGTCCGGCCGCGCCCATTGCCTGTGTTTGCACGCTCTCTGAAATGTGCTGTAACTGCCCGGTGACGTTGCTGACCTCTGCCGAACGGCTCTGCTCACTACGCCCCACCTCGGCAATCTCGTGCGAAATTTTGGCAATCTGGAAAGCCGATTGCTCCATTTCCCGACCGCTGGCATCGACCTCGCGCATGATATGGTTGAGCTTTTTCAACACTTCGTTGAAGCTGACCTCCAGCATGCCGATTTCATCGTGCGAGCTTACCTTCACTTCCCGGGTCAGATCGCCCTGCACAACGGCCTTGAGCGCGTTGCACAAAACCTGGATCGGTCTGACGAACAAGCCGGCGACCATGCCGATGAGAAAGAACTGGAACGCAAATTCAAGACCCGACTCCCAGAACGAATTGAAAATGTAGGCGCTGTGGCTGGCCTCGAGCTGACTGATGACCTGGGCGCTGATGCCGTTAGTCCGGGCAATCTCGATCATTTTTCCAAGTTCGTGCGAGGCCAGGATACGGTTATATACAGTCGTGACCATCGTCACCAGGAAGAAGCCAAACTGGAGCTTCCAGCGGATACTTAAAGAAAGAAACCAGCCACCCATCGCATTCTCCTGATTTGTTGCAACAATAACGCTATTGACTGCACGATATCCTATTGGGATGAATATACCCTATCAGCTTACAAATTGTCTGCTCATTCAACGGGGCAAATACCGTGCTGATTGACTGATCTCTTCCATCGCGGCAGGAGGCCCGCTATGGCTCCGGCTTGCAATTTATCCGGGCAGGCCTTCCAGACCATCGTCACATATTGAACAATCGCTGCTATATACAGACAGCTGTTTTCAGGGATCGAGACGAGCAACGGAATCACTGCACGAATTTCACTTTAGGTGTAAAGTCCCGCCCCATTCTGCGGCAGACAAAAGAAACAGGATGCAATAATGAGCGAAGCGAAACAAAGAATGCCGACGTTGGTATTGGGTGCAATCGGCGTGGTGTTTGGCGATATCGGCACCAGTCCGTTGTATGCGCTGCAAACAACCTTTACCGGCTCAGCCCCCCTGCCCGTCATCGAAGCGAATATTCTGGGCGTGCTGTCTCTGATGTTCTGGACCATCATGCTGCTGGTGTCGCTCAAGTATGTGACCATCATCATGCGCGCGGACAATCACGGTGAAGGCGGCTCCCTAGCCTTGCTGGCGCTGGTGGGCGAACTGACCACAAAACACCCGAAGACCAAATGGTTTGTCACCGCACTCGGTGTGTTTGCCGCCGCGCTGTTTTTTGGCGACGGCATGATCACGCCCGCGATTTCCGTGCTGTCCGCAGTCGAAGGCCTGGATCTGGTTTCGCATCAGTTCAAGATATACATACTGCCGATCACTTTCATCGTGCTGACCGGATTGTTTTTCATTCAAAAACGCGGCACCGCAACAGTCGGCATGGCATTCGGCCCGATCATGATTGTCTGGTTCGGCTGCTTAGGTCTGTTCGGCATCCAGTCTATCGTACAAAGCCCGCAGGTCTTGTGGGCACTCAATCCGGCTTATGCCTACTACTTCGTGACCACAGACCCGTGGATAGCTTTTCTTGCTTTGGGCTCTGTTGTGCTCGCCATCACCGGGGGCGAAGCCTTGTACGCCGACATGGGACACTTCGGCAAGTACCCGATACGCCTGGCATGGTTCTATTTCGTGCTGCCCGCACTGGTGCTGAATTATTTCGGCCAGGGCGCGCTGCTGCTGCACAACCCGCAGGCGATCGCAAATCCGTTTTACCTGCTGGCCCCTGCGTGGGCGCTGGTGCCTATGGTACTGCTCGCCACCGCCGCCACGGTGATCGCCTCACAAGCCGTGATTTCCGGCGCATTCTCCATTGCCAACCAGTCGGTGCAAATGGGTTTTCTGCCGCGCATGGAAGTCCGGCAGACTTCCGACAAAGCGCAGGGGCAAATCTATGTTCCCTTCACCAACTGGACGCTGTACCTGGCGGTCATCTACCTGGTCTTCACCTTCCAGAGCTCAGGCAATCTGGCGGCGGCTTACGGCATCGCCGTGACCGGCACCATGACCATCACCACGGTGCTGATCGCCTTCGTGATGGTGTTGTACTGGCGCTGGTCGTGGGCACTGGTCATCCCCCTGATATCCGTCCTGTTTATTACTGATCTGACTTATTTTGCCGCCAATGCCATGAAGATTCCGCAAGGCGGATGGTTCCCGTTAGGGATCGCGATCATCTCATTTACCGTACTGACTACCTGGAAGCGCGGACGAAAGTTGCTGTTTGAAGAAATTTCGCGACAGTCCGTACCGATGCAGCTCATTCTGGATGACGCAGACAACTTCAGCCGTGTAGAGGGCACAGCGGTGTTCCTGACCAATATCGGGGAAGGCGCACCTTCCTCGCTGCTGCACAACATCAAGCACAACAAGGTACTTCACGAACGCAACATCCTGCTGACCGTCATCGTCGAAGACAAACCCTATGTCACCCAGGGAAACCGCCTGCTGATAGATGATATGGGCAAAAACTTCTACCGCGTCAGAATTTTCTACGGCTTCATGGACAGGCCGGACCTGCCTGCCGCCCTGAAGTCATGTGCTGCGCTAGGCTTACCCTTTGACATGATGAGCACCTCGTTCTTCATATCGCGTGCCATGATCGTACCCGGCCCGAATCCCGGCATGGTGAAATGGCGCGAGCGGCTGTTCCTGGACTTATCCAAAAATGCCATGAACGCAGCCGACTTCTTCAAGATCCCGACAAACCGTGTCATCGAGATGGGTACGCGTATTGAAATCTGATACTATAATCGCGTCAGAACACTGTCTGCCAACCACACAAGGAGAACGATCATGGCTAAAGGTCAGCAACGCAAGAACAAGGAAGTGAAGAAACCCAAGAAGGAAGTTCCACCCGTCAAATAACGGCTGTACCTGTACCTTGCGGTTTCAGGCAACGACTGCAAAAAGCCCGGAACACCGGGCTTTTTGACGCTCAGGCTTTGTCGAACTTCATCACCCCGCCTTTGCAGTCCACCACGATGGTGTCCTTCGCGGCGAAGCGCCCTTCCAGAATCAGCCTGGAGAGCGGGTTTTCCAGTTGCGACTGGATGGCGCGTTTGAGAGGACGTGCGCCATACACCGGGTCAAAACCGGCGGCGGCAATCTCGGCCAGTGCCGCATCACTGACCTCCAGCTTCATTTCCATCGCAGCGAGGCGTTTTTCAAGGTACTGCAACTGGATACTTGCGATGGACTTGATGTTCTTCTCGTCCAGCGCATGGAACACCACCACCTCGTCGATGCGGTTGATGAATTCCGGCCGGAAATAGCTCTTCACCTCGCCCATCACCGCCAGTTTGATCACCTGATAGTCGTCACCCGACATCTGCTGAATCATCTGGCTGCCCAGGTTGGAAGTCATCACGATCACGGTATTCTTGAAGTCCACGGTGCGCCCCTGACCGTCGGTCATGCGACCATCATCCAGCGCCTGCAGCAGCACGTTGAAGACATCCGGATGCGCCTTCTCCACCTCGTCGAGCAGTATCACGGAATAGGGCTTGCGACGCACCGCCTCGGTCAGGCCGCCACCTTCCTCGTAACCTACATAGCCGGGCGGCGCACCGATCAGGCGCGCGACGGAATGTTTCTCCATGTACTCGCTCATGTCGATGCGGATCAGATGGTCTTCAGAATCGAACATGAAGCCTGCCAGCGCCTTACAAAGCTCGGTCTTGCCTACGCCCGTAGGCCCCAGGAACAGGAAGGAACCATAGGGTCTGTTCGGATCTGACAGACCGGAACGCGAACGGCGGATCGCATCCGACACCAGCCGCACCGCCTCATCCTGACCCACTACGCGCTCGTGCAGTTTGTCTTCCATTTTGAGCAGTTTGTCGCGCTCACCGGTCATCATCTTGGACACCGGAATGCCGGTCGCGCGGCTGACCACTTCGGCGATTTCTTCCGCGCCAACCTGCGTGCGCAGCAGACGGTTCTTCGGTCTGTCGGTTTGCGTTTCGGCCTGCGCGGCATCCTTCAGTTTGGCTTCCAGTTGCGGCAGTTGACCATATTGCAGCTCGGCCACCTGTTCAAGTTTGCCTTCGCGTTGCAGCCTGACAATTTCGGCACGCACATGCTCGATTTCTTCTTTCAGCTGCGCCGCGCCTTGTGCCGCTCCCTTTTCCGCCTTCCATATTTCTTCCAGATCGGCGTACTCGCGCGAAAGCTTCTCAATCTCGGTTTCAATCAGCGCATAACGCTTTTTCGAGGCTTCGTCTTTTTCCTTTTTCACCGCTTCCCGCTCGATTTTAAGCTGGATCAGGCGGCGCTCCAGCTTATCCATCACTTCCGGCTTGGAATCGATTTCCATTCTGACCCGTGCTGCGGCCTCATCGATCAGATCGATCGCCTTGTCCGGCAAGAAACGGTCGGTGATGTAGCGGTGAGACAGCTCTGCTGCGGCGATGATGGCAGGATCGGTGATGTCCACCCCGTGATGCAGCTCATACCGTTCCTGCAAACCGCGCAGTATGGCGATAGTGGACTCCACCGAAGGTTCGTCCACCAGCACCTTCTGGAAACGGCGTTCCAGCGCGGCATCCTTCTCGATGTACTTGCGGTATTCATCAAGCGTAGTCGCGCCCACGCAGTGCAGTTCGCCGCGCGCTAACGCAGGCTTCAACATATTGCCCGCATCCATCGCGCCTTCGGCCTTGCCCGCTCCCACCATGGTGTGCAGCTCGTCGATAAATACAATCGTCTGTCCTTCATCCTGCGCCAGTTCTTTGAGCACATTTTTCAGGCGCTCCTCGAACTCGCCGCGATACTTCGCTCCCGCCAGGAGTGCTGCCATATCCAGGCTCAGCACCTTCTTGCCTTTGAGAGATTCAGGCACTTCACCGTTGACGATGCGCTGCGCCAGTCCTTCGACGATGGCGGTCTTGCCCACGCC
>DFWZ01000051.1:0-1427 GCA_002381565.1 Gallionella sp. UBA4121 | reverse complement strand
CCGATCAGCACCGGATTGTTCTTGGTGCGGCGTTGCAACACCTGAATCGCGCGGCGGATTTCGTCATCGCGACCGATCACGGGATCAAGCTTGCCGGCGCGCGCGCGTTCGGTCAGGTCTATGGTGTATTTTTTCAGCGATTCGCGCTGACCTTCCGCCTCTTGCGAACCCACCGACTCACCGCCTCGCACGGCGGCGATTGCCTGCTCAAGCGGCGCACGCGCAACGCCATGCGTTTTCAGGAGGCGCCCGGTCTCGCCTTTGTCGCCGGTTGCCGCAAGCAAAAACATCTCGCTGGCGATAAACTGGTCGTCGCGTTTTTGCGCTTCCTTGTCGGTCAGGTTGAACAGATTGGACAGATCGCGCCCGACCTGCACCTCACCTCCGTGACCTTCCACCTTGGGCAGACGAGACACGGCATCATTTAACGCGACTTTGAGCGCATTGACGTTGCCCCCTGCACGCGCCAGCAGCGAACCTGCGCCGCTGTCTGCATCGTTTAACATCGCCAGCAGCAGATGTTGCGGCTCGATGTACTGAGAATCGCTACCTACGGCCAGACTCTGGGCATCGGACAGCGCTTGTTGCAATTTGGTGGTGAATTTGTCGAAACGCATGACACACTCCTTATTAACTTTCGAATGAAATACAGGTGGGGCAACAGACAAGGAATTTCAAGTCCACGCTACTTCACATATACTACTCTTCCTTTAACGCGTAATTCTGTTACTTGCCGCACCTATGCACAATCTTGCCCAACACATCAAAAATAACGTCAGAAATTCGCTGGATGAAGACATCAACAGCGGTGATCTGACCGCACAATTATTGCCGGCGACGCTAGGCGCGCATGCACAGGTCATCACCCGTCAGACTGGCGTGTTATGCGGCACAGCATGGTTCAACGAATGCTTTTTAGCCCTTGATCCAGACTGCAAAATCAGCTGGCAGTCAAAGGATGGCGACAGCATCACACCCGGACAGAAACTTTGCGAAATTAAAGGGCTGGCTCGCGCCTTGCTCACCGCAGAGCGCAGCGCACTGAACCTGTTGCAGACCTTGTCCGGCACGGCCACCACCACCCGGCGCTATGTGGATCTGGTTGCAGGCATCAACGTCAAGATCATGGATACGCGCAAGACCCTCCCTGGGCTGCGCGAGGCTCAAAAATACGCCGTGCGTATGGGCGGCGGACATAACCAGCGTACCGGACTTTATGACGGCATACTCATCAAGGAAAACCATATCGCGGCAGCGGGCAGCATTGCCGCCGTGCTGGCAGCAGCCTTCAAACTGGCCCCGAAGAGCGTCACAGTGCAGATCGAAGTGGAAAACCTGATGCAACTGGATGAAGCGCTTGCTGCCGGTGCGAAGCTGATCCTGCTCGACAACTTCGACCTGGATGCGCTGAGTGCCGCCGTGCTGCA
>DFWZ01000009.1:16668-23693 GCA_002381565.1 Gallionella sp. UBA4121 | reverse complement strand
GCTCTCATGCCCCCCCCTGTAACACTGACTGCGTTTCCAGGGCTGTGGGCGAACACAAGAAAACGCTTCCGGCTCGAACTGAAAGTCCGACTGAGTATTTCAAGCCTGCTAAATTACGCCTTTTATTGCACTGGCTCTGAGCCTGTTAAACAGGATTGGTTCGCCAGAAAAAATGGGCATCCGGATAGGATGCCCAAAGGAAGTGAATATGAAAGATTGGACAGGGAGAATGTCTTGAATCACTTTCAGTCGTACTTCAACGCGAAGTGTGCCAAAAAATTGTTACCAATTTATTAAACAGCAGTAACCCAAAATGCCAGACAGTTTTATTATTTCGCACACAATTGGCCTGTGCTGATGGCTGGACCCGACGACACAGTGCCCGGAATCATTTGCGCTCAAGCCAGTTATTCAACTCGGCGCATATCCAATTGAAGCAAGGGTTGCTCAATTCCCGCTGAAGCAGTCTGCGACCAGCAGCAAGAACCATTATTGCAGTAGCGACTCAAACGCCTCGATCTGCCGGACAAGTATGGCTTGCACTGTCAGCAAAGTAAGGCCAGCTGAGCTTATAATGGCTGCATCTGTTGTGGGCAATCTTCAAAAGGGTTATTTGTGCAAACTGCAAACGATGTCATAACTGTTGCTCACGTGATTCAACAGTCTGTCGCGCCGGTTTTCCTGCTTACCGGCGTGGGCGCAATTCTGAGCGTACTTTCAACCCGTCTGGGCAGGGTGATTGACCGCTTTCGCCATCTGGACACGATGGATGAGGACAAGCGCATCGCTTGTAAACCTGAAATATCGATCCTGCTGATGAGATCACGGTGGATTCACTGGGCAATCAGTCTTTGTACTTTCAGCGCTTTGTTCATCTGCATCGTCATTGCGGCACTATTCGTCGGGGCCCAATTGAACAAAGACCCATCCGACATGATATCCATGTTTTTCATCGCGGCAATGCTGGCTTTAACCGCCGGATTATTGTGCTTCCTTCGCGAAATATCCCTGTCCACCGACACGATAAAACTACGTTAAGTCTGAGCCTTAAGCCGGATGAATTCAGGCGCTCCTGATAACTGCCGGCAGCCCGTTTAGCTCCGCCGGCTTAACCTGCTCTCGACAAAACTGGCAAACTGTTCAGCCGGAACAGGGCGACTGAACAGATACCCTTGCACTTCATCGCAGCCGCAACCGCCCAGAAAAGCCAGTTGTTCATCGGTTTCAACACCTTCGGCGATGACGGTCAGCTGCAGGGTGTGTCCCAGCTGAATAATGGCTTTGACGATAGCAGCACCGTCCGCGTTGGTGAGCATATCCCGCACAAACGACTGGTCGATCTTGAGCTTATCCACCGCCAGTTGCTTGAGGTAGGATAAGCTGGAATAGCCGGTACCAAAATCGTCGATGGAAAGTTTCACGCCCAGCGCTTTGAGGCTGTGTATTGTGTTCAAGGTCACTTCCAGGTCCTGCAACAGGATAGACTCAGTCAACTCCAACTCCAGATGATGCGGCGGCAAACCGGAGCTTGTCAGCGCGGAGCTTACCATTTCCAGTACATTGCCATATTTGAACTGCAGTGCCGAAAGATTGACCGCAATGACAAAGGACGGCAGGTCGTGATCCAGCCAGCCCCTGGCTTGCCGGCATGCCTCATTAAGCACCCATTCACCGATCTGTACGATATGTCCGCCTTGTTCAGCCAGATGAATAAACTTTTCCGGTAAAATGAGGCCATTGACAGGGTGCTGCCAGCGCACAAGCGCTTCGGCGCCCACAATCTGGCTGCTGGCAATAGCGACTTGCGGCTGATAGTAGACGATGAACTCGCGATTCCTCAAGGCATTAAGCATCTGTCCTGCGAGCCGCAACTGCTCCAGCGCGTCTATGTTCATTTCACGGGTAAAAAAACGGAAGGTATTGCCGCCTCCTTCCTTGGCACTGCTAACGGCCGTGTCGGCCTGCTTAAGCAGGGTGTCGAAATCGCGCCCATCGTTCGGGAACAGGCTGATGCCGATACTAAAGGACGTATTGAGCGGACTGCCATCAATGACGATGGGTTCAGAAAAAGCTTCGCGAATGGTATTGGCGACAGTTGCAATTGATGCCGAATCACGCGCACCGGTCAGCAGAATGACGAACTCGTCCCCATTCAGCCGGCTGATCGTATCGGTAGCAGGGAT
This sequence comes from Gallionella sp. UBA4121, assembly GCA_002381565.1. Classification (GTDB taxonomy): domain Bacteria; phylum Pseudomonadota; class Gammaproteobacteria; order Burkholderiales; family Gallionellaceae; genus Gallionella. The sequence goes on along the minus strand of DFWZ01000009.1, from coordinate 21,510 downwards.
CCATTGCCACAGCCGCTCAACCGCCATGCGGAGCATTTTGTCGCCAACTTCGTGTCCTAACGCTTCGTTTATCTGCTTAAAATTATCAAGATCGAGGTAGAGTATCGCTACTGAATCGTTTTTAGTTTCCGCAATGCGTATTGCCTGCTCGAAACGATCGCGCAGCAACAGGCGGTTGGGCAGATGAGTGAGCGGATCGAAGTAAGCAAGAAAGGCGATTTTCTCTTTTGCCGCCGCATGTTCCACCCGCGTGCGCAACGTCATGATACCAAAAGCCAAATCGCTGGCCAGCTCCTCCAGCAGCGCCACTTCATCCGCATTGAAGGCATCGGCCTCGCGCGCATATATGGTAAGCGCCCCCAGCACCACGGCATCACTGATCAGTGGCAAAGCAACGCTGGACTGATAGCCGCGCTTAATCGCTGCCTCGCGCCACGGCGCCATTTTTGGATTAGTCAGCACGTTCTGGTTAATACTCGTCATTCCGGTTCTGATCGCCGTGCCCGTCGGTCCCTGCCCCAACTCGCTATCAGCCCAGGTTATATTAATCCCGTCGAGATAGCCGCTTTCGTTGCCGAATTGCGCAACAGGTCGAATGGATTTTTCCTCATCCTGCTCAGCGTAACCTACCCAGGCCATCAGATAGCCGCCGTGCTCAACGCTCAGGCGACAAATTTCGGCCAACAGCTTGTATTCTTCTTCAGCATGCACCAGCGTTGTGTTGCATCGGCTAAGCAGGTGCAAGGCACGATTGAGCTTTCGCAAACCCTTCTCACTCTGCCTCAGTTCTGCCGTCATGTTTTTCGCCATGGCCAGTGCGCGAGTCCGCGCCGTCACCAGCAGCCAGACCACCATGGCCAGCAGTATGCTGCCGACACCACCGGCCACTGCCACAATATTGGCCTTGTCACTCTTGACAGACGCGTCGAATGCCGGCAGTGAGCGGACGACCAATGTCCATTGATGCCCGAAAAGAGGAACAGCGAGGGTGGTGTGAAATGCGGCGTTCAGATTATTCGAAGTTTCATTAGAATCAAACATCAGCCGACTTTTTTCCGCTGTTGCACCATCGTAGATTTCAAGATCCAGCGATGCGCTGATTTCACCGAAATGCTTTCCTAATATTCCCGCCATCAGATCATTCATGCGAAAAGGCGCATATACCCAGCCGAGAAAATCCTCCCCGCGCTCATGCAAATTTTTCTGCGGCGCATGGGAACGATAAACAGGCAAATACATCAGGAAGCCAGGCTGGGCATTTTTCTCAGTTTCCTGCAACAGCCTTACCTTGCCGGAAATGCGGGTTTTCCTTTCGTCGCGGGCGCCTGCCATCGCCAGACGACGAACCGGTTCTGAATACATATCGAAGCCGAAGGCGCGCTGATTGCGCCAGTCCCAGGGCTCCAGATAGATGATTGAGGTATAAACGTCGCGCGAGCCGGCAGGTCGAATATCGTAGTCCGGAAATTCCTCCGCACGGATTTGTGCGACATGTCGCGCCTTGTCCTGCGGCAGTACTAATTTGGCAAAACCAATCCCCTGAATTCCTGGATATTTTCCTTCAAGCTTCAGAGAACGAATGTATTCCGCAAATTCCCGGCGTTCGACTAAGCCAGACGCAGCAAACAGGCCAACAGTACCGTCCAGTATCTGTTCGTAGCTATGCAGTCTGCGGTCGATGTCCTGGCGTATTTCATTAGCGCGAAAATTGAACTCGTCCTGCCGTGTCTGCCAGGCAGAAACGCGAATCGAATTTTGCATAAAATATGTCATCGTCAGGCCCAGAAGGAGAATGATCCAAGGGCTGAACTGGAGGTAAGAGAAATGCTTTTTATTGACCAACATAGTGTGAGTCTAACAGATGTCGAGTATTTGCAATGTTCATTGCAATCAGTCGCAAGGAAGTCACATTGAGCAGCATCCGTTGCTGACCTTGCTTCAGGATGCAGCATGTTGAATGACGGATGATTGTTGACACTCAGGGATGCACTGATTTATTTGTTTTTCCGCCGCAGCCTGTTCCAGAATGATGTAGTCAGGGGCGGGAACAACACAGCCGAATAAATCAGCATCTCCTTAGGATATATCGACGCGTTGTACTGACGCCAATCAGGCACAAACAGGTTATTTTTCCCGGCAGCTTTTGAGTGCACATGAAAAAAGACGGGCGGCACGAACACCGCCTGTGTTCATTATTGACAGTCCACCCCATGCCGAATATCGGCCATGTTAAGAGAGATGAAATAGCTCTCACCAAAGGAGCCTTCTACCCTTTACCCAGCTTCAGGGGGAATCTTTTGTATTGCCTAGTTGCTGGTGAACAGCTGCTTTAACATCCACAAGGAAAACAGAACTGCCCCAATTGCGGTACCCACTGCACAGATTGTCGCGATCATTGCCATTTTTTCCTCCCAAGATAATCAGGTTAAACACAAGAGCGCATCAAACGGTTTTCATCCTAGCACAGTTTTTTATCCGGGCTGAGAACTTTTCGATGCAATATTACGCGACTCTTTTACTCTGATTCTGTTGCAAAATCAACAGGCTGATTTCATTCCGATTCAAGGAAAAACTGGTAGCATGAAACCCGTCTTTTGGAAAATCAAGAACCAGGACAACCTCAGTGCCGCTGCCCAGTGTGTGTCCATAACGGGGACTAGCCGATGCACATGGTGTACGATGAATTAATACTTGAAGCTTCCGTATCTGAAATTACAGGAGCAGGAAACAGCGCATGACTGAATTTAGCATCATCGCAATATTTTTTGTCGGGTTGCTCGGCGGCGTACATTGCCTCGGCATGTGCGGCAGCATTGTCGGCATCCTCACGGCGCAATTACCGAAAGACGGCGCGCGCTGGCCATTCCACCTGGCTTACAACTGCGGACGCATCGCCAGTTATACCCTGGCAGGCGGGCTGGCAGGCAGCATCGGACACGCCGGTTTGTTATTGCGCGATGTGGTACCGGTCCAGCATTTGCTGTTTGCGCTATCCAGCCTGATGCTGATCGCGTTAGGCTTGTACCTCGCCGGGATCTGGAGCATGGTACGGCGCATCGAGCAGATCGGCAGCCTGTTATGGCAACGCATTCAACCGCTGACACGCCCTCTGTTTCCTGTAGCAACGCCAGCTCGAGCCTTTTTGCTCGGCACCTTATGGGGCTGGTTGCCGTGCGGGCTGGTATACAGCGTGCTGGTCACGGCATTGGCCAGCAGTCACGCGCAAAGCGGCGCATTGATCATGCTGGCATTCGGCCTGGGAACCTTGCCAAATTTGCTGGTCATCGGCCTGTTCTGGGAACGTTGCCGCCATTGGGTACAATCTCCCGGAGTCAGGTTATTTGCCGGCCTGATCGTGATGGCATTCGGCATTTACGGACTGATAAAGGTAGGCCATGTTTTTGCTGCGTACGGCTGGACAGGGAGCTGTCATGTAGATGCGTAGCACCCTCATATCTTCGCTTCATTGATAGCACAACCAAAACTGCCACCCACATGATCCATGAGGCATGCAGACCGCTCGCAGATATACTAACCCGGCTTGCTTGACAAGGAATACTCGCCCCAATAAGATGTATAAAAAATACGTCATTTAATTATTATGCGGGGGCTGGATGCTGACCTTGCAAGCAGGCAGGGATATGCTTCCAAGTTGACATGTATCAAGTTCATTGACCGCCATTTTTGTTATCTTGCATCGTTGAAATCGTTGTCATGGCTGAATAATTCAAGCAGATTTAAAAGTTGCACGGCTGTATTGATTTACTCGTATGTCGGCGTACTATGTCCGGGTGGTTCAGAAGCTGAAATAGGGAGAGGTGTCATTTACTTGTCAGATAAATAGAGTAAATAACACATCGATTATTGCTTTAGCTCTAAAGGGGGGTTTACTGTGGAAGCAACTCAAGCGATACCGGTTAAGTACGATATGGATGTGGTCCGATGGTTTACCATCATGGCCGTCATATATCTGGTCGTAGGCACGTTGCTCGGTGTATATATTGCATCCGAACTGGCGTGGCCGTTCATGAATTTCGATATTCCTTACATTACCTTTGGGCGACTGCGTCCGCTGCATACTAATTCGGTGATTTTCGCGTTTGGTGGCTGTACCTTGATGTCTACCGGCTACTATATAGTGCAGCGCACCGGCGGGGCCAAACTGTGGAGCAACGGCCTGGCGTGGTTCACCTTCTGGGGCTGGAACCTGATCATCGTGCTGGCCGTGATCACACTGCCGCTGGGAATCACCCAGGGCAAGGAATACGCTGAGCTGGAATGGCCGATTGATATTCTGGTCGCCCTGGTCTGGGTCGCATTCGGTTTGAATTACATCATGACGGTCGCGATACGCAAGAGCTCGCACATTTATGTGTCGAACTGGTTCTTTATGAGCATGATCATCATGATCACTTACCTGCATGTGGTGAACAGTCTGGCGTTCCCGGTCAGCTTGACCAAGTCCTATTCCATCTACTCCGGCGTGCAGGATGCCATGATTCAATGGTGGTGGGGGCACAATGCAGTGGGCTTCTACCTGACCGCCGGATTCCTGGGGATCATGTACTACTTCGTGCCCAAGCAGGCAAATCGCCCGGTGTATTCCTATCGTCTGTCCGTGTTGCATTTCTGGGCCCTCACCTTCGGTTATGTATGGCTGGGCGCGCATCATCTGCAATACACCGCATTGCCTGACTGGGCAGGTTCTCTGGGCGCTGCGATTTCCCTGGCGATGATCATCCCGTCCTGGGGAGGAGCGATGAACGGCATGATGACCTTGTCCGGCGCCTGGGATCGTCTGCGCACCGACTACATCCTGCGCTTCCTGGTGGTGTCTCTGGC
>DFWZ01000009.1:0-16566 GCA_002381565.1 Gallionella sp. UBA4121 | reverse complement strand
TGTCACACTACACCGACTGGACCATCGGTCACGTGCATTCCGGCGCGTTAGGCTGGGTGGCGATGGTGTCCGTAGGTGCGATTTACCATATGGTGAAGAAACTGTGGCGCACCGAAATGTACTCCGACAGTCTGGTGAATGTGCACTTCTGGATGGCGACGATAGGCGCAGTGATCTACGTCGTGGCGATGTGGGTGTCCGGCATTATGCAGGGTCTGATGTGGCGTGATTATGACGAATATGGCGCATTGACCTATACCTTTGTAGAGTCCGTATCCGCCATGCATCCGTACTACGCGATGCGTGTCGTCGGCGGCGCCATCTACAATCTGGGCGCATGGATCATGCTGTATAACGTGGTGATGACTGTGCGCCAGGCAAGTGCTGCGCATAGTACCAAAGCCGTTCCTGCCAGCGCATAAGGAGCAAGACATGTCTAATCACGACAAAATTTATTCGACCCGGTTTCAGGATAAGCTCGAACGCAGCACCGTCCTGTTGTTTGTGGTTGTTGCCCTGGCGGTGTCGGTGGCAGGCATTGTGGAAATCGTGCCGCTGTTCTATCTGGACAGCACAATGACTCACCTGTCGCCCAACGTAAAAGAGTCGCAGAAAAACGCAGGAGATACGGCTCCCATCGTCTGGAATCGCAAACCGGGTGAAACGCTGGATGACTGGAAGCCGGGCGACGGCGTGCGGCCCTACAAGCCGCTGGAATTGGCCGGACGCGAGGTATACATCCGCGAAGGCTGTTACCTGTGCCACTCTCAGATGATCCGCCCGTTCCGCGACGAGAAGGATCGTTACGGACACTACTCAGTGTCGTCAGAATCCATGTACGATCATCCGTTCCAGTGGGGATCAAAGCGTACTGGTCCTGATTTGGCGCGTGTGGGCGGCAAGTATTCGGATGAGTGGCATCGCCGCCATCTGAAATACCCCCGCGATGTCGTGCCCGAGTCCGTGATGCCCAACTTCTTCTGGCTGGAAAACAACAAAGTAGATGCGGGCAACGTGGCCGATACCATGAAAGTGATGCGCAAGATGCCCTTCTACCCTGCCCCGTATACCGATGCCGACATTGCCAGCGCGAAAGTTGCAGTAAAAGGCAAGACCGAGCTGGATGCCGTCATTGCTTACCTGCAGGGACTGGGTAATCAGATCAAATTCACTGAAGGCGTGAATTACCGTGATTAAGCTGATGGGATATCTGGGCATGGATGTGGAGTCGATGACCCGGGATGACTGGCTCGGCGTATTTTTTGCCGTATTTGTGTTCGTCGCCATGATCTATGTTTATTTCATGGTGTTCCGGCCTGCAAACAAGGACAAGTTCGAGTCATGGCGCGGCATGGCGCTGGATGACGAAGAACTTATCAATTCGGGAGATAAAAAATGAGTGAAGATCAAAACCCTTCTGGTGATGGGAAAGGGCAAACTCGCGAACAACATAAGAAAAGCGCCGAGGGTGGCAGCCGAAACCCCTATCAAAATCCCGATGGGGGTGTAACTACTACCGGGCACGTGTGGGACGACGACCTGGCTGACTTTACCAATCAACCACCCAGGTGGTGGATGCTGGGTCTGGCGGCCAGTGCGATCTGGGTGCTGGTATATTGGCTGTACTACCCGTCCGTTCCCATTCCAACCTCCAACACCTTCTTCAAAGGATTCGGGGGCTGGACGGCGATCAAGGAGATGGATGCAGACAAGGGTGAAGTAGATGCGGTGCGCGGCAAGTATGAGGCCAGGCTCAAAAATTTGACACCGGCGGCCATCCTTGCCGACAGTGATCTGACCGAATATGTAAAACGCTCCGGCAAGGTGCTGTTTGGCGACAACTGTGCGCCCTGCCATGGCACGAACGGTGTGGGCACCAAGGATAAGGAAGGGCTGTTCGCACCGGTTCTGAACGACGACGACTGGTTATACGGCGGCAAGATAGATGACATTTACACCAGCATTTCCGGTGGGCGGCAGGGCATGATGACTGCACATAAAGACACATTGACTGAACCGAAAATCATTGAAGTGGCCAAGTACGTCAAGGCGCTGAGCGAAGGCCATGGTGATTCAGAACCTGCCGGCAAGGCTGTATTCATGGAAAGCGACTGCACCTCTTGTCATGGCGCTGATGCCAAGGGGATGCAGGCAATGGGTTCGGCCAACCTGACCGACAGGATCTGGCGTTTCGACGGGTCGCTGGAGGGCATAAAACACACCATTGCTTACGGCGTGAATTCAGGGGATCCCAAGACTCGTATCGCCATCATGCCCAACTTTACAGAAGCCGGCAAACTGAGCGATGGCGATATCAAGAAGCTGGCCGTCTATGTTTACAAGTTTGGCGGCGGTCAAGCTGATGCCCCTGCAATTCCTGCCCAGGCTGCCCAATCCGCTGTTCCGGCAGTCAAGGCTGAGTAATGCCTGCACCGGGCAACATGACCTGCGCAGCATCTTAGATAAAGGAGAAACAGATGAACCACGATGCGGTGTTTTGGGGTGTCATCATCAGTGTTGCGGGCAGCGCCGCCGCACTGATTTGGTTGTTATATGTGCTGTACCGGAATGCGACCAGAAGCAAAGACAATCAATAATATCGCATCGCAGCACGAAAAAAGGAGGATGCTGTCACCTCCTTTTTAGGACTGATACATTGGCAAGTTTTAAATAAGCGGTTGTTTTATGGGGTTGCACACCCCCTTCATTCGTCAGATGTGCTGGCAGATCAGCTCGATTGAGCAGCAGTCAGGAGCAGGGCCATGGAAAAAGAGACCGAACACGTCGGCAGCGTTACCGCTATCTATCAGGAGTTTGAGACCTGGAGTGTCAATCTGGGTGACAAGACCATCCATGCCAAGCGTATGCCGGGCTTTTTTCGCTCGGTTAAATACATGACCGGCTCGCTCTGGCTGTTCTTTTTTCTTTTCCCCTATGTACGCTGGAACGGCAAGCAAGCCGTACTGTTTGACATCGGCAACCGTCAGTTTCACTTTTTCAATCTGACGGTCCTTCCCCAGGACATCTGGATGCTGTCGCTGCTGCTGCTGGTCATGGCGATGACCTTATTTGCCGTGACTTCCGTCGCATCAAGGGTGTTCTGCGGCTACTTCTGTTTTCAGACGGTATGGACGGATGTGTTTACCTGGATAGAAGAAAAGATTGAAGGCAATCCCTCGCAGCGGCGCAAACTGGACAATGCACCCTGGAATCTTGAAAAGATCCGTCTGAAAGTGATCAAGCATTCGTTCTGGCTGGTGATCGCAACGTTGACTGGAATCAGTTTCTCGATCTGGTTCGTCGATGCCTTCGACTACTGGAACAACTTGCTGGCCTTCAATCTGCCAATGGTGGGCTGGGTAACGCTGTCCATGTTCATTGCAGGCACCTACATTCTGGCCGGATTCCTGCGCGAACAAACCTGCTTCTGGCTGTGCCCCTATGCGCGCATCCAGGCGGTGATGTCGGACAGCCAGACCATCATGCCAACCTATGATGTCAAGCGCGGCGAGCCGCGCGGCAAACTGCAAAAGGGTGCTGCAAGCAATGCTCACGGGGACTGTATCGACTGTTTTCAGTGCGTGCAGGTTTGCCCGACCGGAGTGGATATCCGCCAAGGTCAGCAACTGGGCTGCATCACCTGCGGACTCTGTCTGGATGCCTGTGACTCAGTGATGGACAAGGTGGGGCGCCCGCGTGGATTGATCCGTTACGCCTCGCTGGATGAGATCGAAGGCAAGCCGGTAAAAAAACTCTACCAGCACCCGCGAACCTGGGTTTACATCAGCATCATACTCATCGCGCTGAGTGGCATCGTATACGGTTTGACCCATCTGGGTGCGATGACTCTCAGGGTGATCCCGGAGCGCCAGCCGTTGTTTGTCAGCATGAGCGACGGGGCTATCCAGAACAAATACGAATTCAAGGTGGTCAACAAGACCGATAAGGATCTGCATGTGCGTGTGATGGCTGAGGGCGGCGTGGAGGGACAGACCATTATCGGCGCCGAGCAGCCGCTCTTGACCCATCATGGCCGCGGCACTTCGTTTACGATTTTCGTCAAAGCACCCGGGGCGAACGTCAAGCATGAAGTAACACCGATAGAATTCCGTATACAAAGTGTGGAAGATCCATCTGTCGATGCTGAATACGACTCCAAATTCAATGCCCCCAAACCCTGAACGAGATTCAACAAGGAGCTGACAAATGCTTTCACAAAAGAACAAGGATGGCTGGCGCAACCCCTGGTTTATCGGCATGCTGGGTGTGGTCGTCACGGCATTACTGGTCAATTCAGTGCTGGTCTGGTACGCCTTGCATGGCCGTTCCACCCTGGTGGATCACGAGTACAGCACCAAGGATCGCAAGTCTGATACAGAAACGATAGATGACATACAGGCACGAAATGCACTGGCATGGAAAGTCACTGTGAAACTTCCGAAAACAGTCGTACTCGCCACGCCTGCCGCCTATGAAATCGATGTGACGGATCGTCAAAATTCGCCGGTCAGCGGCGAAATGGAAGTGGTGGCTTATCGCCCTTCCGATGCGGAAAAAGACTTCTCTGTTCCCTTCAGTGAAGTCGCCTCAGGCAAATATCAGGGCTATATCAGCTTCCCTCTCAAAGGCTACTGGGAACTGCGCATTCGTGTCAAACGCGGCAACGATGTGTTTGAAGCGGAGAGCAGCAGGTTTTTAGTGACGGAAACATAGCAAACAAACCTTAGTCATTGATGAATCAGCACAACAGCAGTTGCTTTCATTGCGGCTTGCCTGTCACGGAAAGCTACCACGCAACGGTGGGTGGCGCGGAACACGACTTCTGCTGCCTTGGCTGCCAGGCCGTATGTTGTGCCATTTTTGAGGCGGGATTGCAAGGCTATTATCAGCGCACCCCGGAAGGCGTGCTGCTCGCCCCTCCTCCCGAACCGCCCAAAGACATCGATATCTATGACCTCGACGAGGTGCAGCAGGAATTCATCACCCGCACAGGCGACCTGCGCGATATTCATCTGCTGGTGGAGGGCATCCACTGTCCCGCCTGTGTGTGGCTGATTGAACGCGTCATGCTGCGCGAACCCGGGGTTCAGTCGGCCAATGTCAACTTGACCGCCAAGCGCATACACCTGCGCTGGGACAGCCGCCGCAACAAGCTATCCAGCCTGATCCGCGCCCTCGCCAGGATCGGCTATTCCGCCGTGCCATATGACCCTGAAAATGCGGAAGGCGTAATCAAAAAAGCCAATCGCAGCATGCTCTTTCGCCTGTTCTTCGCCGGCTTTGCGATGATGAACATGATCTGGATTTCCATCGCGCTATACAGCGGTGCAGATAAAGGCGAGTTCCGCGATTTCTTCCACTGGATGGGTTTCGCATTGGCCACCCCTACCCTGTTATATGCGGGTTATCCGTTTTATCGCGGCGCAATCGGGGGGATGCGCGTCGGTCGCCTGACCATGGATCTGCCGATCGCCATCGGACTTAGCGTGACCTATGCCTATTCCACCTATATCACGGCGACAGCGAATAAAATCGGCGAAGTCTATTTCGATACGGTCACCAATCTGATTTTCGTGATCCTGATCGGGCGCTATCTGGAAGGCATGTTCCGTCATCAGGCGCTGTCCGCCACCAAGCGCTTGATGGAATTGCAGCCGCGCGTGGCAACCGTGATGCTGGACGGCCGTGAGCAAATCACGCCGACACGCGGGGTACGGCTCGGCGACCATGTGTTGATCAAGCCCGGTTATAAAGTTCCGGTGGACGGTATCGTGCTCGAAGGGCATAGTGCCGTCGATGAATCCATGCTGAGCGGAGAGTCCGTGCCGGTGAGCAAGTCGATCGGCGCGAAGGTCTCCGCCGGCACTTTAAACACCAGCGGCGCGCTGCTGGTTGAGGTGAGTTCGACATTACAGAACACCACGCTGGCGAAGATCATCCGGCTGGTTGAAGAGGCGCAGGCTTCCAAGGCCCCGATACAACGCATGGCCGATACCATCGTGCCGTGGTTTGTTCTGGTGACGCTGATTTGCGCTGCGCTCACTTTTTTCATCTGGCAGCGTGACAGTTTCGAGCTCGCGCTGATGGCGGCGACGTCTGTGCTGATCATCACCTGCCCTTGTGCGCTTGGAATGGCGACGCCGATGTCGGTTGCCGTAGCCTCCGGCCTGGGAGCGAAGCACGGCATATTGATCAAGAATGGTTTAGTGCTGGAGACATTGTCCAAAGTGACGCATTTCGTCTTCGACAAAACCGGCACGCTGACCGAAGGCCGGATGAGCGTGGCGCACATGCGCACCGCCCCCGATTTTGCCGCACAGGACATATTGCGCATTGCGGCGGCCGTGGAACGCTACAGCGAACATGCCACAGCCCGCGCCATCGTCGCCGAGGCACGGCAGCTGAATTTTCGCGATGTCGCAGTCCAGGGGTTTCATGCCAGCGCAGGACTGGGTGTGCAGGCTGATGTGGACGGGAAATCGGTATTGCTGGGCAGCATCGAATGGCTGGTCCGCAACGGCATCACGCCGAATGCCGGGTTGCAGGCAGAGGCGCTCAAACTCGAAGATGAGGCGATGAGTTGTGTGCACTGCGCCTTGGGCACAGCGCATGTTGCCGTATTCGCGCTGGCGGACAAGTTGCGCGAAGATGCGCCGCAACTGGTGAACGAATTGCGTGCGGCGGGCATCGGCATGACCCTGCTGAGCGGGGATCGCCGTGCAGTGGCAGTGGCCATCGCGCGGCAGCTGGGCGGAATGGATGTGATCGCCGAAGTGTTGCCGCAGGACAAGGATCAGGAGATTCAGCGCCTGCAACAGCGCGGAGAGGTGGTCGCCATGGTGGGTGACGGCGTCAACGATGCGCCGGCATTGATACGTGCTGATGTGGGCATTGCTCTGGGTTCGGGCACCGATGTGTCGGTGGAAAGTGCGGATATCGTGCTGATGCACAACGAGCTGGACAAGGTGCGGCTTGCAACGCTGCTGTCGCGTCGCACCTTGCTCACCATCAGGCAAAACATCGGGCTGTCATTTATGTATAACCTTATCATGGTGCCGCTGGCGATGATGGCCCGCGTGGATCCGCTGGTGGCGGCGATCACCATGCCCATCAGTTCACTGGTGGTAATCGGCAATGCGGCACGCATCCGCAACTTGTTTAATAAACACCAGGGGGTAATATGGAAGTGATTTACAGCTTGATTCCGGGCATGATGTTCTTCGGTCTGCTGTTTTTCGCAGTGCTGATCTGGGCGGTGAAGAAGGGTCAGTATGAAGACATGGAAGGCAATGCCAGCCGCATTCTGCTCGATGACGACGATGAGATGATGATGCAACAGCCGAAAGATCGCCATCCCGAAAAAGCCCCCCTTCCTGAAGACATCAGGGACGGCAACCCATCTATTTGAGTATCTCGCCGTTGGCCAGCAGCGGCTGAATCAGCCTGTCAAAGTCCCAGGGGGGAACATATTGCAGCAATGGTTTCTCCGCGCCGCCCAGCGTGATATCCAGGCCGTGCTGCGGGTACAGCCAGTGCACAGCGCCGCTTTTCTTTTCCCTGATGCGCAGCGCAGGCTCCCCAAAACGTTTGGCGAAAACAGCGTCGTCCAGACGAACAGAAGGCATATAGGTCAGGCTGCTGACCGGCATCGTGAATACGCGGGCGATGTCCTCGGGGGTCAGGGTGATCTCCTTGCCGCTGCTCGTGGCATTCATGCGCAAGCCGCGCTCGAACATGCCCGGCAGTTCCTGATCAGGCACCGCGATAGTCAGCACCACGCGGGCTTTCAGGCCGGCGAGATTGACCTCTTCAAAGAAAACCTCCACGACCAATTGGCCGCGAGTTGATTTGAACAGGATGGGCTTGGCCGCTTCCTTGAAATGCTGCTCGGCTTGAGTGGTGTTGCTTTGCCCCAGGGTGACGCCGAATATCCGGCTGGTGTCCGGAGTCGGATGTTCGATATGCCAGGGCAGGTCCGATTTTTCAGCGGGCTTGTCTCCCTGAAAAAAAGCCACGCCCAGGATCAGCACTGCAATAAACGCCATTAACCAATAAACTTTACGATCCATTATATTTGCCTATTGAATCGATTCACGAACTCGTTGGACCATTTAAACACAGAAGACAGGCCGAGCCGCATTCTAACGCAAACTTCCATGCGAATAATACGCAAGAAAATAGAGGGGCGGCAGTTGTTTGGCTGCTATCATTCAGCTCCCGGGATGATGATATCGGCCACACCGCGAGGAAAACAGCATGTTGAATAAAATCACCGGCAACACAAATATTTTGTCGCGCTGGTGCCAGGCGTGAAACTCCCCTGTCTGAATGTTTTTATGGCCTGGTTCCTGATTCCGCAAACACTGTTGATGGGTTGGGTCGCTTTTGCCGGACGCATGGTGCTGGAACTGTTCGGTATTGATACGCAGGAGACGGGAATTCCCGGGCGCATCGTCGGCGCGTTGCTGTTGCTTGGGGTGGTCTTTGTGGTACGCCGCCTGCAAGGCGGCACCCTGCCCATTGTTGGCAACAGCGGCGGCAACGGTTACCGTTTCGGGCATCGTTTGATTTTGACAGGCAATATTCTGGCGGCAGCATTGTTTATTTTTCAGATTACCTGGCATTGGATACCAGGCCCTGATGTAGTTATGGTGCTGGCCCAGTTTACTTCTGCTTTTGGCTACTGGGTGATGCCGCTGTGGGCGATTGGATTTTCCCTGCTGTACCAGTCGACGCAAGCTGCCTAACTCCCCTGCTTTCAAACAGATATTGTAAGCAGACGATTTTTTGAGGGGCACATGCACACCAACTGCAATCCGCCTTCTCAATTTTAATTGTAGGCGTATAACTTGCCTTATTTTATAATCAACCTTCCGATTGCCCATACAAAGGGATGGAAATAATGCGATTTGAAGTGAGTGCGGCAGAAATCAAACGGGCACAATTTCCACATGATCTTCTGATAGCGGGTTTATTTGCTTTCAATTTATTGATGGCCCCGGCAGTCATTGCACTGAATGTCGGCATGCTGGGCTTGCTGATCCCACTGCTCAGTTCAAGCGCACTGATTGGTTACCTTTACCTGCGCAGCAGAAAAATCACATGCTGGTTCGTTGCTGCACATTGGCGGCTAGCTTTCTTAAATAGCAAATGGCTGATGATAGGTTATGCCGTCACAGCGGCGTTAATCTTTATTGCCTGGATAGTCAGCCAGGCGTCGCACGAAGCCAGCATGAAGCACATTTTATGGGTGGCGCTGACGCGTATTGCAGTGCTGCCAACGCTTATCGGTGTCATGGTCACAGCGATAATGGAAGCGAGTGCGATCAGCCTGGCGAGCAAACGGGAGGTTACTGACAAACTGGCAGTGACCTTCCCACCGCCTGCTAGCTGATTACACCTGCCAGAATCCCGCAAAATAAATTAAAACTCCGCGAGCCCGGAGTGACAAAACCAAACCCTATGCATCGTTAAGTCATTTAATGCTACCCGTTGCCATGGGACTATCTTCATGCCATTAAAACATGAGCATCCTGCGGGTTCTTCTTTACAAAACCGAATCTGCACTTGCCTGCTCAGCTCATTACTGATGAACCTGAATACTTTTTCTCAGTACAGACTCTTTTCGCCGGGCGGCCTGGTTTTAAATCGCTTATGCAGCCAGAAATATTGCTCAGGCATCTCGAGTACGCGCTGCTCGATGAACTCGTTCATGCGGCGCGTATCGGCGATGTCATCCCCGGTCGGATAATTTTCCCAGGCCTGATAAAAAGTCAGCAGATAACCTGCGGAACCTGGCAGCAAGCGCGTGATGCATGGCACCACAACAGCGCCTGTCATTGCAGCCAAACGAGGCACGGTGGTAATCGTTGCTGTTGGCACACCGAAAAATGAAATGAAGGTCCCATCCTTAACTGCCTGATCCTGATCAGGCAGATAGAAAAATGGACAGCCCTCGCGCAATGCCTTGACGATGGGACGCAGCCCTTGCTGACGGGAGTAGATGCGCTGGTTGCCGAAACGTATGCGTTTTTTGAACAGCATTTCACTCAAGTAGCGATTCTTTTGTGTTGAATAGACGCTGATCGCATCCACCTGTTGTGATATCCAGGAGCCACCGACATCCATCCCGACAAAGTGCGGCGTTAGCAAGATGACCGGCTTGCCTTTCACTGCATCAAAATGCTCTATGCCTTCGACTCGGATCAGGCTACAGATGCGCGCGCGACTGGACCACCACAAGATGGTGCGTTCAATGACGCCCCGCCCGAACATTTTGAAATGATCGCGCAACAAGCGTGCTCGCCTGGTGTCGTTCATATCGGGAAAACACATATGTAGATTGATAGCCGCCACACGACGGCGTTCGGCGGCCAGCAGGTAAAGTAGCAAACCGAATGTATTTCCGATCCAAACCAAAATACGGAACGGCAGGAAGTGCATCAGCCAGAACAGGAATACGCCTATTCGCGTCAGCATGTCGGCTCCCTGTATGGACTGCTGCGGATATAACCCAATAGATACACGGCGGGATTCACGATCATCCGTTCCATAACAGCATCAATCGATTCAGTCGAATTAAAAATTTCTGGCATGATTGGTCACCATATTCCTAACAATCGATCAAACCGGGACAAATTTCCAAGATCGGCTGCATCAACTGCTTCAAAATGATGATCTTTACAGCTCGTGCTCTTTGCCGTTCTTATATCACTGCCAGTGATATTAGCAGCTAAAGACTGGCAGCTATAGCGGCTATTGCCACTGCCGCTGCGGAAAGCCAGCCGAGTTCGCCGAGATATACGACATCATCCGATGTTAGCTTTTCATTTTTTTCAACTTTCGCATTTAACTTTTCCAATTCAGCTTGTAATTTTTTCAACTTTTCTTGGTGCTCTTGTATTTCTTTCAGTTTTTCGTGCTGGGTTGTTGACACATTGGCATTTGATTTTGTTTCCATGATAGCGATATCCTGATGATAAGTTTGAAAAGGAAGTGGCGGCCTTATCAGCCGACACGTTTTTTAACACATGACGTAACAAAGCTCCCATTGCGCATGAGAAACTACACTACACTGCACCGTCTGGCGGTACTGTGCAGTAACGCACATAGCATGATTTTGTATGAGAAGAACTGATGGTGAAACGCCGATAAAGCTTGCCTGTGTCACGCTTCGACGCCATGCCAACCTTCTGGTATTACATCGGCCGCCCCAAAGCCTATTGGTTGAGTGATACCAGATTCATTTCTGCGAACAAATGTCGGATTTAGTGAATTAAGGCTTTTGGACATAATCCAGACCATGCACGCTGGCTTAGCAATCCATAAAATGGGATTCTGCTAGAATCATGCCAGCCATGAAAAAATCTGGCTCGATTTATCTGCCACTGGCGCTGGATAAATTGTCAGCTCCCTGTTATTTAGTTCACTGAAAATACCTGATTCGGGGGTTTTATTCCCAGCATCAGGAAGAGGTATAACTGCGTGGAAAAACGCTTCGAGTATTTCGCACAACTTGCCGTCATGTTTATTCTGGTGGCAGGTTGCTTTCTGGTACTGAGGCCGTTCCTGGCCGCGATGATGCTCGCAGCCGTTGCGTGTGTCTCGAGCTGGCCTCTTTACCTTTGGTTATTGCGGAGGATGAATGGCAGACAAAACATAGCCGCGTTCACCATGACGCTATCGCTGGTACTCGTGGTTATTCTGCCGCTCGCGCTGGCAGCATATAGCCTGGCCGACAACGTTACTGCCTTTTACGATTGGATCAAACAGGTCGTCGATTCCAAATCCATCATCGAGCCACCCGCCTGGCTTGGGACGATGCCCATAGTCGGCGAATCACTCGATGGCTATTGGCATTTTATTGCCTCCAGCAGGGAGGAAATGCTCGCCCTGGCGAAACGATTGCTGGAACCTGCCAGGAATTTTTTGCTTGCAGGCGGATTTCTGCTTGGACAAGGTGTCATGCAAATGAGTCTGGCAGCCTTCGTCTGTTTTTTCTTCTATCGCGATGGCGTGGCGTTGATGCGTTTCCTCAACATGGCGATGGATAGAGTGGCTGGAAGCTATGCGGCGAATGTTCTCGGCATCATCAATAACACCGTGCGGGGTGTCATGTACGGGCTACTGGGCACCGGTCTGGCACAGGGTATCGTGGCCACCATCGGTTTTGCCATCGCAGGTGTACCGGCAGTATTACTGCTCGGTGTGGCTACTTTTCTGTTCTCGCTGATTCCCGTAGGACCACCCCTGATATGGGGCGCTGCTGCCATCTGGCTGTTCTATCAGGGCAACACGGGATGGGGGATTTTCATGCTGCTGTGGGGATTTTTCCTGATCAGCGGCGTGGACAACGTGGTTAAACCGCTGCTTATCAGCCGCAGCAGCAACATGCCATTCATGCTGATTTTGTTCGGCGTGATGGGGGGCGTGCTCACCTTCGGCTTCGTCGGCGTTTTCATCGGCCCGACGCTGCTTGCCGTGGGATTCAGTCTGATACAGGAGTGGGCAGCTCGCGACAGCAGGCGCTGAAAATAGCCATGACAGTCCTGCTAGCAGTCCATCGCATTGCGAAACAAGTCCGACAGGCTGCTAGGGTAAACGTGCAATAAGCTCTTTTGCAGACTGTTCTATCGCAATTTTGAATGAAATAGGCGCGTTTTTCAGCGTATCGATGGACGCTGTCAGCTCCTGGGCGCCTTCCCAAGCGATCGTACCGTTTTCAGCATCCAGAATCTGAAGGTACAGTCTCAGGGAAGTTGATTCTGTTTCCACCATGCGTATCCCGAGGAATCCCCACCGGTCTTGCTTTATCTGTTGAAATCCGCCAAGTTTGAGCTGTGCCAGATAACGAACCCCGGTAATCTGAGAAACTTTTTGCAGGGTATCCCGGCTGAAAATTCCCGACAAACGGGAATCTTCTAACATTTTACGATATTCTCCGGAGAGTCCTGCCATATTGATGGCTCCCAGCGTCTCCGACAAGGGCACTACACGTAAATCAGGACGAGCCCGTTTCAACGCCTCCGAAAATACGAGCGCCAACGCTTGTTTGTCCTCCTCCTGTCCCGTTACAGAAGTCGGCGTAATAAAGGCGATTCCTGACGCTTGCAAAGACTGGGATTCCAGATTGATCACTCGAACCTGTGTTGTTGAATGCAATTGGTTGTCTGTGGAACAGCCCGATAACAACCACATCGCCAAGACAGCTATCATGGGCATCGCCAGCACAGGTGATCGAGTCGACGATTGAATGGTAGCGTTCATTTGATAACCTCCTGTTTTTTTCGAAATATAGCACTTTCTTGATTTCAAGCATGCAATTTTTTTAGGGTGTGAGATTTTATGTAAACGTTCATTTGGCGGGGAAATCTGCCTAACTTTGAAAATGAGGCGAATATGGCCGCAACAATAAAGCCACTTCGCTAGATCTGATCGAGCAACAGCTTCCCATTCAACGACTGCAAAAATGAGGAATCTATCAAGCAACCGGCATCACTGGCGGCACTGGGTCGTATAGGCGAACCAGACGATATTGCGCGCGTGGTGGCTATTCCTAGTCAGTGACGAGTCTCTAGCTCAATGCAGCGGTAACTGCCTCCGGTGCACGCTTAATCACATTGAGCAAAACCAATGACGCACCATTAGGCGAACGATCTCCACGCTCCCAATGTCGGAGGGTGGCAACAGAAAATCCAAATGGAATGTCTATCCAATAGGCGTTCCAGACAAGTCTTATACTGGATAAATGCGTGCAGTTTCGTGGCAAATGTAAGAGTCTGATTCACATTGATTAAACGGGTGAATCATGGCTGCTGGCACAACCCAGCAATCGTATTCGGCTTCAGTGAGATACCCTAGTTTAAGAGCTGCCTGTTTTAGCGTGCTTGCTTCGCGGTCTGCACATTTTGCAATTTCTGCCGCGCGGTCATATCCGATATGAGGAACCAGCGCAGTCACCAGCATTAGTGATTGCGTCATCAATTCATTCAGCCTCAACAGATTTGGTTCGATACCACGCACACAATATCGCTCAAAACTTATCATGCCATCGCTGAGCAGTCGTACGCTTTGCATAAAATTGTGCGCTATGAGTGGCTTGAACACATTCAGCTCGAAATTCCCGGCAGACCCGGCAATTGTGATCGCAACATCGTTACCGTACACTTGGCAGCACAACATAGTCAGCGCTTCGCACTGAGTGGGATTTACCTTTCCTGGCATAATCGAACTGCCCGGCTCATTTGCCGGAATACTGATTTCACCTAATCCGGAGCGAGGCCCTGATGCAAGCCAGCGCACGTCATTAGCAATTTTCATCAGCGAAACGGCCAGGGTCTTTAGTGCGCCATGGGCGAACACCAGCGCATCATGTGCTGCCAGCGCGGCAAATTTATTGGCGGCACTCTTGAATGGAACGTCCATACTGCGCGCCAGTTCAGCGGCTACCCGCTCGCCGAATTCTGCATGGGTATTGAGCCCTGTGCCGACCGCTGTTCCGCCAACCGCGAGTTCATAGAGAGGTGACAAGCAGGCGATTAACATCGTCCGGGCAAGATCCAGTTGTGCAACATAACCAGAAAATTCCTGCCCCAGTGTCAGCGGGGTGGCATCTTGCAGATGCGTGCGCCCGATTTTTAATATATCAGCAAACGTATCGGATTTTATGTTGAGGGTGGTGCGTAGCGTATCCAATGCCGGAAGCAGTTTTTGCGCAATGCCGATAACCGCTGCCACATGCATCGCAGTGGGGAAAATGTCGTTGGACGACTGGCCGAGATTAACGTCATCGTTGGGATGGATGTTACGCGCCTCACCACGCATGCCACCTTGCAATTCCGAGGCACGATTGGCGAGCACCTCGTTCATATTCATGTTGCTCTGCGTACCCGAACCTGTTTGCCAAACGGACAGCGGAAATTCATTTTCATGAGAGCCGGCTAACACTTCGTCTGAAGCCCGCACGATAGCCATAGCCTTGTTTTCATCCAGCAATCTCAGGTCGCGATTGACCAACGCAGCGGCACGTTTAACTTGAGCCAAGGCCAGGATGATTTCCTCCGGCATCTTTTCGGAAGAGATGTGAAAGTGTTCGAGCGAACGTTGCGTCTGCGCACCCCAGAGCCTGCCTGATGAAACTTCGATGACGCCTAACGAATCGCGTTCATTTCTGCTCATGATGCTCTCTCTATGAAATAGTTCTAGTCAATATGAACGCGGTTGCTATTGCCATACTGCCAATCAGCAAAGTGTGCGGCGTACTACGCAATGGAAAGGTTCCGGTATGGCTACCTTTTATATAACCGAATCAAATCAGCACCCCGGGGGGTAATAACGATAGAGAAGCATAGTGCCGTCATCATTACTCCCATATTACGGTACTGTTTGCTTGGAACACTGAGTAGGACATCCTGGCTTTACCATTCCTGTGGCAATTGATATTTAGCCGGCAGCAAATTGATGATTTCCCTTTGCACCAAAATATTGTGCTCTTCATAAAGCAGGTTGCCGCATAAAGACAGCTCTTCATCCAGATTTTCAAGCACCTTTTCTCCGATCCATACCCACTCTACAGGCAGACAAACGCCCGCATCGCTCTTGATTGGAAAATTTGATTGCACAACACCGACGGCTTTAATCTGCAAACTGGATTGTGGTGTACAGTGTTTGAGGAAAACGATATCTTCGTTTTTTATGGGTGACACGACACAGTGCAAGTCTAACTTGCCATCCGGTGAAAGAGGAAGGCATACAATATCCTTACCAATAGAACAGTGCGTATTGCACTCTTCGACTCCGAAAAATGCAGCCATTTTCACCTCCATTTTTGTAGCGATTCTTGCCGATACTGCATGGTGAGCAAACGAATTGCTAAATCACCGCCATGATTTTACCTGCACATTATTACGCGTCAGGAATACGATTCCCTGACACGAAATGTTGTACACGAAGAGTGAATAAAATTTCGCTTTACCTAGCCACACTTTTTAAGCAATGCCAGAAAATGAGTCTATATTCATAGACCAATTGCAGCTACTGCCGCGATTGCTACTGCCAACGTGGTAAACCAGCCAAGTTCGGAGAGGAATTTAACTTCCTCTTGATCAAGTTTTTGTGATGGCTTTAGGCTTATGATAATCACCTCCAATAAAAAACTTAAAACAATAAAGTGACATTCCGCTTTTCACTACATTCTGTGCAGAACTACCAGGGATGTGAAAAGAACGCTACTATACCAAGGTATTTTTGTCAAGTATTAATTTCAATTAAGTTTTATTGCAAAATCTCATTTGCAATAAAAGCTAGTATAGGCACGCAGCGTAGCGATTGTGATGGGCGCGACACCAAAAACGATGAATACCAGATCGCCAGGCATGCGGCTCCATTCCAGCATCCGCGCCAAATTACTGCCGGTGTAGGCGAGGCTGCGGGCGTGCCAATAGCCATTCTCCAACACATCGACGAATTGTAAAATTCCAGCGGGAAACATACTCATGATAATCATCATTAGTAAGCCACCGTTGAGTCCCCAAAAGCCGACCCGTATATATTTTTCAAGTTCCCGCC
>DFWZ01000017.1:14909-76086 GCA_002381565.1 Gallionella sp. UBA4121 | reverse complement strand
AGATGTGTATAAGAGACAGTCCTGTGCCCGCTCATCAAAGAATTTTTGCAAACCTGATTGGAACATATCATGGCAGTAAAACATTTCCTGCAATTCAAGGATTTTAACCGCGAGGAATTTGAATACCTATTTGAGCGCACACGCATCATCAAACAAAAGTACAAAAGCTACCAGCAGTACTGGCCGCTCTCGGATCGCACGCTGGTGATGATTTTTGAGAAAGCCAGTACACGTACACGCCTGTCCTTTGAAGCCGGTATGCAGCAACTGGGCGGCACAGCGATCTATCTGAACACTCGCGACTCGCAACTGGGACGCGGCGAACCTGTCGAGGATGCGGGCCAGGTCATTTCGCGCATGTCAGATATCGTGATGATCCGCACCTTCGAGCAATCCATCATCGAACGCTTTGCGGCCCATTCACGCGTACCGGTCATCAATGGCCTGACCAATGAATATCACCCCTGCCAGATACTCGCGGACATCTACACTTATATCGAGCAGCGCGGCAGCATACAGGGCAAGACCGTGGCGTGGATCGGCGACTCCAACAATATGTGCAATACCTGGCTGCAAGCCGCAGAAATTCTGGATTTCAACGTCCATGTATCGACGCCGCCCGGCTATGAAGTCGAACCTGAACGCGCCGGGCTGTTTGGCGAGGATCACTATGAAGAGTTTACCGACCCGATGGAAGCCGCGCGCGGAGCGGATCTGGTGACCACCGACGTGTGGACCAGCATGGGCTTTGAAGCGGAAAACGAAGAACGCATGAAAGACTTTGCCGACTGGCAGGTGGATGAGGACATGATGGCGGTTGCAGCAAAAGACGCGTTGTTCATGCATTGCCTGCCGGCGCATCGCGGCGAGGAAGTCTCAGCCGGCGTGATGGATGGTCCGCAGAGCGTGGTATGGGACGAAGCGGAAAACAGGCTACATGTACAGAAAGCATTAATGGAATACCTATTGTTGGGCAAGGTAAATTAACATGCTGCGCGCGCGTAGCCTGTTTCGGCGCAGGTACACAGCAGCTAATCCGCGCAGCGGGCACCGCAGCCAAAACAGATTGCACGTACAGAAGGCGCTTATGGAATATTTGCTGTTGGGTAAAGTAGAAAGTTAAAAAAAGCATGTTGTGTGCGAGCGATTTAGGCGCAGCCAAAACGGCATGTGTAAAAAGTTCTAATGGAATACCTGTTGCAGGGCAAAGGCATGAACGATGCGTTAAACACAAAAGCCACTCATCGCGCGGCAAGCCGGCTGGCTGATCACATCCTGCCGACCTCCGCCACCATGGTGGGTGTCTGCGTAACGGTCATCAGCGTGGCAAAACTGATCCCGAAGCACGGCATCAGCAGGCACGCCGTTGAATTGCTGGCCTTCGATGGTCTGCTTTTCATGGGCAGTGCCACTTTGTCCTATTTTTCAATACGCCATCCCGTCTCTGCGGCAAACTACGAGCGTATTGCCGACGTGGTTTTTTTACTTGCCCTGGCACTGATGGTTTTAGTTGGATTTATCGTTTCTTTTGAATTACTAATTGACTAACTAGGTTGATAAATTATGTCTGACATCAAAAAAGTCGTGCTCGCCTATTCCGGCGGCCTTGATACCTCCGTGATCCTGAAGTGGTTGCAGGACACCTACCAATGCGAAGTGGTCACCTTCACCGCCGATGTCGGCCAGGGTGAAGAACTGGAACCTGCCCGCGCCAAGGCGCTTAAAATGGGCATCGCACCTGCCAACATCTACATCGATGACTTGCGCGAAGAATTCGTGCGAGATTTCGTCTTTCCAATGTTCCGCGCCAATACCGTATACGAAGGCGAATACCTGCTCGGCACCTCCATCGCCCGCCCGCTGATCGCCAAACGGCTGATCGAAATCGCAAACCTGACCGGCGCGCAGGCCATCTCACATGGCGCGACCGGCAAAGGCAACGACCAGGTGCGCTTCGAGTTGGGCGCTTATGCACTGAACCCGAACATCAAAGTCATCGCACCGTGGCGCGAATGGGATCTGCTCTCGCGCGAAAAACTGATGGCCTACGCAGAAAAGCATGGCATCCCGGTCGAGATGAAACACAAGCTGGGCGGCTCTCCCTACTCGATGGATGCCAACCTGCTGCACATCAGCTATGAAGGCCGTCATCTGGAAGACCCTGCCGCCGAAGCCGAGGACAGCATGTGGCGCTGGACGGTTTCGCCTGAAGCGGCGCCCGATGCCGCCGAATATCTGGATCTTGAGTTTAAGCGCGGCGACATCGTGGCGCTCAATGGCAGCAGCATGACCCCGGCGCAGATACTGGCCCGCCTGAATGAACTGGGTGGCAAACATGGCATCGGTCGCCTCGATCTGGTCGAGAATCGTTATGTCGGCATGAAGTCGCGCGGCTGCTACGAGACCCCGGGCGGCACGATCATGTTAAAAGCGCATCGCGCCATCGAATCCATCACGCTGGATCGTGAAGTCGCGCACCTGAAGGATGATTTGATGCCGCGTTATGCTTCGATGATCTACAACGGCTACTGGTGGGCGCCGGAACGCATCGCGCTCCAGACCCTGATCGACCATACCCAGCACACCGTCAACGGCTGGGTGCGCGTCAAACTGTACAAGGGCAACGTAATCGTGGTCGGACGTGATTCAAAAACCGATTCGCTGTTCGATCCGACCATCGCCACCTTTGAGGATGACAAGGGCGCTTACGACCAGAAGGATGCAGCCGGCTTCATCAAGCTCAATGCGTTGCGCCTGCGCATCGCGGCAAAACTGCATCAGAAGTAGTATCCTTGCAGGCGTTTCGAGGAGAAAGCCATGATCCATCAACTGAGCGGAGATATCCTGTACAGCGGCGCAAAAGCCATTGTTCATGGCGTAGCCCCTAATGATGACTTTCTTCACGGCCTGGCCCTGCAATTGCGAGAGCGCATGCCGGCGATGTACAAGGAGTTTCGTCACTACTGCCAGACAAAGCATCCCAAATCCGGCGGGCTGTGGGACTGGATGAGTCCTGACGGGCATCGCATCATCAACCTGTTCACGCGGGATGCGGCTTACGACCATGGCAGTAAACCGGGACAAGCCAGCTTGAGCCACGTCAACCATGCACTGCACGCCTTGCGAGTATTTGTGCAAAAGGAAGGGGGGGCCAGCGTTGCCTTGCCTCGCCTCGCCTGCGGTACGACTGGACTGGACTGGAACGATGTAGCGCCGTTGATCGAACATCATCTGGGCGATCTGGGCATACCGGTGTATGTCTACTCAACTTACAAAAAAGGCTTGAAAGCCTGCGAACCCACTAAATAAGGAACAATATGTCTCAATTCGATAAGGTCAGCGTAGTCAAAAAATCAAACGTATTCTTCGACGGAAAATGCGTATCACACTCGGTGCTGTTTGCCGACGGCACACGCAAAACGGTCGGGGTGATTCTGCCCAGTTCTTTGACATTCAACGTCGGCGCACCTGAAGTCATGGAAATCACCTCCGGCAAGTGCCGCGTGAAACTCGGCGACGAACCTGAATTCAAGACGTTTGAAGCAGGCAGCCAGTTCTCAGTTCCTGCCAATGGCAAATTTGTCATCGAAACGGATGAAGTTGTGGATTACGTTTGCAGTTTTGGCTGATTTAAATAACCTTTTGTCCACGAAACACACGAAAATCACTAAAATAAAATAAAAACAAATATTTATGTAGATTACAAAAACCTATCTACTGAGTGTTTACCTAATGTTTTGCTTCTATTTTAATATTTGGTTTGTTCGTGGCTTTCGTGTGTTTCGTGGACAGTTTTTCATTTTGTTTAGCAGGAGTACAGCATGCCATCTTTCGACATCGTTTCAGAAGTAGAAAAAGAAGAAGTTAAAAATGCGGTTGAGCAGACCAACAAGGAACTGAGCACGCGTTTCGACTTCAAGGGTTCAAATGTGCGCGTGGAACAAGCCGAACTCAAGCTCACGGTCTGGGCTGACAACGAGTTTCAGCTGAACCAGGCGCAGGACATCCTGAATGCCAAATTACTCAAGCGCGGCGTGGACATCAAGTGTCTGGAGATCAGCGAGAAGATCGAAAAAGTCAGCGGCAACAAGATCAAGCGCGAATGCGAAGTCAAGGTCGGCGTGGAAACTGAACTGGCGAAGAAAATCGTCAAACATATCAAGGAAAGCAAACTGAAGGTGCAGGCCAGCATCCAGGGCGATACCGTGCGCATCACCGGCAAGAACCGCGACGATCTGCAAGAGGCGATTGCCTTCATCAAAAAGACCATCACCGACTTCCCGTTGCAGTACCAGAATTTCCGCGACTAAACTGTCATGAATAACTCCATCGATGCCAGCGTTGAGTTTTCATTCAAGGGCGAGCACTACCATTACACAACCCGTCTCGACTTAGGGTTGCTGCTGCGTCAGCATGACGCGATGCCCTCGATACATGACATTCTGGCAAAGCAACACGGCATCGACACCTACTCCTATCTGTACGAGATCATGGAGGGAGCGGAAATCGAATTTTCCAACCCGGACGGGTTAGCCACAGACTATCTGACCGATGGTAAATTCAACCTGCCTGCACTGGAAAAAAACTGGCAGGACGCTAAAGCTTGCGTGCTGCTGCAGTCCATCGCGGCCCGTGAACTGGGCATAGCCGACCTGACCCAGCACCACGCCATCCGGCGCGCGCTGATCGAAGCCTACAACATGGGGAGAAAGGCATGAAAACCGCACTCGTCCTGTTCGCTCAGGGCAGCGAAGAACTCGAAACCGTCACTGTGGTGAATATCCTGCGCCGAGGCGGCATCACTGTCACGCTGGCAGGGCTCTCTGCGGGCGCATTGCGCGGCAGTCGAGGCGTGACCATCGTGCCGGACACCACGCTGGATGAAGTGCTGCATGACAGTTTCGACATGATTGTGCTGCCCGGCGGGCAACCCGGCAGCAATCATCTTAAAGCCGATGCACGGGTGCTGGAGCTTGTAAAAACAACCGCACAGCAGGGGCGTTATGTGGCCGCCATTTGTGCTGCACCGATGGTGCTTGCCACCGCCGGATTGCTTGATGGCAAGCAGGCGACCTGCTATCCGGGCAGTCTGAACGGCTTCGCATCCATTCATTTAAAAACAGCGGCGGTCGTCGAGGATGGCAATCTCATCACCTCACGCGGGCCGGGTACCGCCATGGATTTTGCACTGAAGCTGGTAGAGCGCCTGGCAGGCTCCGCCAAACGGCAGGAAGTCGAAACCGGGTTAGTTCGCTAAGTTGCGCTCGCTGCTCAGGAATAATCCCCCCGCAGTCACCGCACTGCTGCTGCAATTCACAGCATGCGCGCTCGTGTTGTTCAGCCTGCGTCTGTCCGGACTTCAGACCACGCCACTGACCTTCGCCCTGCTGTGCGGCCTGCTCGCAGCCATCTTCAGTTACTTTGCAGGTCTTGCGCGCTGGTGGCAGGTCATCCAGTTGATATTCGCGCCGGCAATCGTGTTGATGCTCACGCTAGCCATTCCGCCCGGATTTTTCCTCGCAGCCTTCCTGACCATGCTTGTCATGTACTGGAGCACGTATCAAACCCAGGTGCCGTTGTATCTCTCCAGCAACAAAGTCTGGCGCGCATTGGAAGGACTCCTGCCCGAACAGAGCTTCCGCTTCATCGATCTCGGTTCAGGCCTGGGCGGCGTATTGACGCATCTGGCCCGTATACGCCCGGATGGACATTACTCAGGCATCGAATCAGCCCCGCTGCCGCTGCTATGGAGTTGGCTGCGCAGCCGGCACTTACGCAATTGTGAAGTGCATTGGGGCAGCCTGTGGGATTGCGATCTGGGAGAGTACGACGTGGTATTCGCCTACCTCTCGCCCGTGCCGATGGAAAAACTCTGGCACAAGGCACGCGCAGAGATGCGGCATGGCACGGTATTTATCAGCAGCACCTTCGCCATCCCGGACCAGGAGCCCGATGAGCGCATCTCGGTGGATGATCTGCATCACTCCACTTTGCTGGTCTGGCGCATGTAACCCGCCTGCAACCACCGCTATTCCGACAAGAATCAAGCTGATTGAGGGCTATGCAGGGGAAAAACCACCGTTATTCCGCTGATCTCGCCAAAAACCGTGTCACAGCCGCAGCATCAAACGGCCAGCCGAGCTCCGCACCGCTGTCAACCCGCCGCAGCACCGGGATACGCATACCATATTTTTCAAGCAGTTCTTCGGTAACTGCGATGTCGATATGCGCGGCGCAAACGCAGGCACCCTGAAGTACAGCCTTCGCCTCATCGCACAGATGGCAGGATACGGTGCCGTAGAGTTCGAGTTGCACAGCTAGCGCAGATTGATGATGCGCCAGCCATGCTGCTCGGCATGGATGCGCAGCGTTGCATCTGGATTCACTGCGACCGGGTGTTTCACCTTGCACAGCAGCGGCAAATCGTTCAGCGAGTCACTATAAAATACCGTGTCGCTAAAACTGTCCAGCGTCCAGCCCCGCACAGCCAGCCAGTTATCCAGACGCGTGATTTTCCCTTCGCGAAAACACGGAACATCGGCAACACGCCCGGTAAACTCGCCATTCTTTTGTTCAGGCTCGGTGGCAATCAGATGCTCGACGCCGAATTCGCGGGCAATGGGCGCTGTGACAAAGCTGTTGGTGGCGGTGATGATCACGCACACATCGCCCGCATCGCGATGCTGCTGCACCAGCTCGCGCGCAGGCAGCGTGACCATAGGCATGACGCTTTCACGCATGAACTGGCTGTGCCACTCATCCAGGACTTTTCGGGAATGGCGCGACAGGGGTTTTAACTGAAAATCCAGAAACTCGTGGATATCCAGCGTACCCGCCTTGTACTGATCATAAAATGCCTGATTCTTCACCTCAAACAGTTCACGATCGACGATGCCGATGCGTATCAGAAATTGCGACCACTCGAAATCGCTGTCGCCGTTGAGCAGTGTGTTATCTAAATCAAATAAGGCTAGATTCATTTTAAAAAACCTTTTTATCCACGAAATACACGAAATTGATGAAACAAATCAAATACTACTTCAGTGCAACAATTTACCGATTTGTTGACAACCTGCCTCTAAGTAATGCGTTGAATATTCAGCGAGTTATTTCCCGACAAGCAATATCCCTGCGAAAACCATTTTGCGGGTATCCGCTGTGTGGATTGCCTGCTTGAACATTTTCGTGTTTTTTCGTGATTTTCGTGGAGCACTGGCTTTTCTAGATTCATTTCAACTCCAGTTCTTGTTGCATAACCTCTTTGAGCAATGGGATTGAAGGCGCGCGATGCAGGCGCAGCGAATGCTCATCCAGCGCATCGAGCACCGCAAGCAAACTCGGCAGGTCGCGCCGCCCGTGGCGCAGCAGATAGTGCGCAATTTCCGGTGCAAGGGCAAAGCCCCGCGCCTTTGCATGCTGCGCTATCGCCTGCAATTTTTCTTCGTCGCTTAACCCATGCACCTGATACACCAGCCCCCAGCCCAGACGGGTGCGCAGGTCGGGACGCAAATCAAGATTCAGCGGCGACTGCTCGCCGCTCACCAGCAACATGCCGCCCTGCTCGCGTATCTGGTTGTAAAGATTGAACAGCTCGATCTGCGCTGCCTCATCCAGCAAATCGACATCATCCACCGCCACGACATCGGCAAGCGGCGGCACGGCAGCTTGTGCATAGAACGCGCTTTGATGGGAATTTTGAGCCGCACTCACACAGGCTTGCAGCAAATGGCTCTTGCCGCTGCCCGTCGCCCCCCACAGGTAAATGCACCGCTCGCGGCCCTCGCCCGACAGGGCCTGAAGCAAAACGAAAAGCAGTTCCTGATTGCTTCCGACAACAAAATTATCGAAGGTCGGCCACCAGTGGGGCGTAATATCGAGCAGCAGCTGATCCATTATTTGCAATACATGTGGCTCGATAAATACCACACTTTACCCCGGCGCAGCGCAACCAGCAGAATGGCAGACAGCGGCAGGGCCAGCAGAATGCCGAAAAAGCCGAACAATTGACCAAAGGCTAGCAAGGCGAAAATAACCGCCAATGGATGCAGGCCGATGCGTTCGCCAACCAGCCAGGGCGTAACCAGCGTGCCTTCCAGCAGCTGTCCTGCGCCAAATACCGCCCACACCCACAGCACGCTGGAAAATTCGGTGAATTGCATCACTGCCGCGAGCGTCGCCATCAACAGGCCGGCAATCATACCCAGGTAGGGAATGAATACCAGCATCCCGGCGACAATACCGATGGGCAGCGCAAATTCAAGGCCGACCAGCCATAACGTCACGCTATAAAATACGCTCATCAGCAGCATCACTGAAATCTGGCCGCGCAGAAATTCCGCCAGCACGCCATCCACTTCACTGCCCACTTCGTGCACCTTGACGTGCCAGTGGCGCGGAATCAGCGCGTCCAGTTTTGCAGCCATGTCATCCCAATCGCGCAACAGGTAAAACATCGCCACCGGAATGAGCACCAGATTCACAAAAACGTCCAGGATTGCGCCGCTGCTGCTGGTCAGCCAAGGCAACAATTTTTCAGCCACCCCACCCGCACTCTGCCAGTGACTCATCAACAGCTTTTTCAGCGCCGTGCTATCCCACTGCAAATCTGCCCCGAACAACTGTTGCAGTTTCGGCAGCAACTTTACATGCACCACTTCAATAAAGTCCGGCAAGCGCATCGCAAACAGGCTGATTTCCTTTTCAAGCAGCGGCAACATGATCAACAGCAGCCCTGCGAACAGCAACAGCAACGCCGCCATCACCAGCACTACCGCCAGTGTGCGCGGCAGCTTCAAGGCATGCAGCCGCCGCACCAGCGGATTGCAGATATAGGCCATGATCGCCGCCGCCACAAACGGCGTCAGTATCGGGCTGAGCAGGTAGAGCAGCAGCAAGGCCAGCGCAACAAACAGCGACCATTGCATAACAGCAAAGCGGGATGAAGTCATTTGAGCGGCGAAAAAATTATCAGGCACACGAACGAATAAGGTGCAGAACGGTTTACAGGGAGTCAATAATTATCAAAATACTTGCAACTACAAACCCGGCAAGGCTTCATTTTACCCCAATAATTCCATTGCAAGGCCTGATTTACCTAAGCGCTCTGGTTCTGGTCCGCACGAAAAATTTCAAGCGCCAACACTTTTAGCAAAGGCATCTTCAAAACTGACAATCAAACCGGATTGCGCACCTTCATATCCCGCCAGCGCATCGACTGTACTGCGAAACGAAGCGCTCTGCATGAGGTGGCACACGGATTTGAGCAGACTCTGATCCAGGGCGCTTGTTTTGCATGCGAACAAATAGTTCTCGCGCGCAATCGGAATAAAGTCCAGATCGAATCGTCTTGCGGCTGTTTCCACGCCGAAGCCCATGTCGGCCATATTGCTGGCAACGTAAGCCGCTACGGCTGCATGAGTATATTCCGTGCTGTCGTAGTCGCTTATTTTTTTGGTGCTGATTTTTTCCCTGGCCAACAGCATCTCAAGCAATATTTTCGTGCCTGATCCGGTTTGCCGGTTAACAAAACGCACATCATTGCGTAACAAATCCTTCAAGCCCTGAATTTTCTTCGGATTGCCGCGGGCGATGAACAACCCCTGCGTCCGACAGGCCAAATGAATCAGCGTATGCTGCGCCGGATCCAGCCATTTAAGATAGTGCCGGGCGGCCTGCCTGAATTCACCGACCGGCACATGAAATCCGGCCAGATCGCATTCGTCATGGGAAAGCGCAGCGACGGCTTCCAGGCTGCTGCGATAATTTATTTCAACGGGCGTGTGATCCAGATTGAGCCGTTTGATCAGCGCATCGACGGCAAAACCGTGAGAGGCGGTGATGCGCAACGCGGTCAATTCGCGGGTCAGTATGGCTTCCAGTTCCGAGGCAAAACTCTCCAGTATCGGGGTCAGGCGCGCGGTGATGCGTTTGTCAGCCCATATCAGTTTTTCTGCCAGCGGTGTCAGCGACGTGCCCCTTCCTCTGGTTTTCTCCAGTAAGGGTGCAGCAAACTCGCGTTCAAAATCACGCAACATTCCCCATGCGTGGCGGTAGGAGAGCTTTGCGCTCGCGGCGGCACTGCTGATGCTGCCATCATTTCGAATCGCAGCCAGCAATTGCAACAGCAGCGGCAAAGAGACCGCAGCCCCCTTGCGATTTTTCAAACTCCATTCAGGACGAATTTCAAAGCTCATATATGCTAAATATAACCTATTGAGAGGGTAAAAACTCTGTGATATCTTACAAACAGACAGAAAGTTACGTCATAGTGCAACAAGTATAAAGCTGTTTTAAATAACATATTTAAAAGATCGACTGCACAAGGAACAAATGAGCCTGACCTACCATCCTGAAAAAATCGCTGCCCTGATCGCGACACATCAACACCTGCCTGGCGCATTGCTGCCGATATTGCATGCGATACAGGATGCGACA
Organism: Gallionella sp. UBA4121; assembly: GCA_002381565.1. Classification (GTDB taxonomy): domain Bacteria; phylum Pseudomonadota; class Gammaproteobacteria; order Burkholderiales; family Gallionellaceae; genus Gallionella. Next base: position 65,652 of record DFWZ01000017.1, on the reverse strand, counting down.
GGATTCATCCCCCCCGAGTCAGTGACACAGATCGCCACCGCATTAAATCTGTCCCGCGCCGAAGTGCATGGCGTGATCACTTTCTATCATTATTTTCGCACCGATCCGCCTGCTCGCCACCAGATACAGATTTGCTGCGCCGAAGCGTGCCAGAGCATGGGTTCGGAGCAACTGATCAAACACGCGGAGCTGGCGGCGGGGGCTGAATATGCAGTGCATCCGGTTTATTGCCTGGGCCTGTGCGCAAATTCCCCGGCGATGATGATAGACGACACATTGCACGCGCGCGTCACGCCGGACAAATTCGACAAAATAATTAAGAAAATCGGAGGCGCATCATGAGCGTTACCATTTTCGTCCCCCTCGATTCTGCCGCATTGGCGCTCGGTGCTGATGACGTTGCACAGCGTATTTTGAATGAGGCCGCCAGTCGCAACATGGACGTAACCCTCGTTCGCAATGGTTCGCGCGGCATGCTCTGGCTGGAGCCGCTGGTCGAAGTGCAAACAACCATGGGACGTGTAGCCTACGGCCCTGTCGCAGCAGAAGATGTCAGCTCACTGTTCGATGCAGATTTCCAGCAAGGTGGCACGCACGCACTGAGTCTGGGCTTGACCGGAGAACTTGCGTATTTGAAGCAACAGGAGCGGCTGACTTTTGCGCGCGTCGGCATTACCGATCCGTTATCGCTGGATGATTACCTGGCCCATGACGGCTATCAGGGCTTGCGTACCGCGTTAACACTGCTGCCTGCCGCCATCGTGCAACAGGTCACCGAATCCGGTTTGCGGGGGCGCGGAGGTGCGGCCTTCCCGACCGGCATCAAATGGAATACGGTATTGAACGCCACGGCTTCGCAAAAGTACGTCGTATGCAATGCGGATGAAGGCGATTCGGGCACGTTTGCCGATCGCATGCTGATGGAAGGCGACCCCTTCGTGCTCATCGAGGGCATGACCATTGCCGCCCTCGCCGTGGGCGCCACACAAGGCTACATTTACGTCAGAAGCGAATATCCACATTCGATAGCCATGTTGAACAAGGCGATTATCATCGCGCGTGCGGCGGGTTATCTCGGCTCAGATATGCTGGGTTCAGGAAAGTCTTTTGAACTGGAGGTGCGCAAAGCCGCAGGCGCCTATGTGTGCGGCGAGGAAACTGCGATGCTGGAAAGCATCGAAGGGAAGCGCGGCATCGTGCGCGCAAAACCACCGCTGCCGGCGATCGAAGGCTTATTCGGCAAGCCCACCGTGATCAACAACGTCATCTCGCTGGCGACCGTGCCCATCATTTTAGCGCGCGGCGCTGCCTTCTATAAAGACTACGGCATGGGACGTTCGCACGGCACACTGCCGTTCCAGCTGGCCGGCAACATCAAACAGGGCGGCCTGATCGAAAAGGCTTTCGGCGTGACATTGCGCGAACTGATGTATGACTTCGGTGGCGGCGCAGCAACGGGTCGCGCCATCAAGGCGGTGCAGGTCGGCGGGCCGCTGGGTGCTTACCTGCCTGAATCGCAATGGGATACGCCGATGGATTACGAAGCATACACGGCCTTGTGGGCGGTACTCGGGCACGGCGGCATCGTGGTGCATGACGACACGGCGAACCTGGCCAGGTTGGCGCGCTATGCAATGAAGTTTTGCGCAATTGAATCTTGCGGAAAATGCACGCCTTGCCGCATTGGTGCGGTGCGCGGCGTGGAGGTGATGGACAAGATCATCGCCGGACAAACCGCTCAAGTCGAGCTGCTGACGGACCTGTGCGACACCATGCTGCACGGTTCGATGTGCGCCATGGGCGGCATGACCCCTTACCCGGTATTGTCGGCACTGAAACATTTTCCACAGGATTTTGGCGTCGTCAACAAAGATCAGAACGCAGGAGAGCAACATGCATAAACCGCTCAATGAAAAGGATTTCGGCACGCCCCGGCGCACCAGCGACAGGGAAGTCACGCTCGAAATAGATGGTATGCAGATCACCGTAGCTCAAGGCACTTCCATCATGCGCGCAGCCTCCGAAGGTGGCGTGAACGTGCCCAAACTTTGCGCGACGGACAGCCTGGAACCGTTCGGCTCATGCCGTTTGTGCCTGGTCGAGATCGAGGGGCGCCGCGGCTACCCCGCCTCATGCACGACGCCTGTCGAGCCCGGCATGAAGGTGCGCACGCAAAGCCCAAAGTTGCAGTCGCTGCGCAAAGGCGTGATGGAATTGTACATTTCCGATCACCCGCTGGACTGCCTGACCTGCTCCGCCAATGGCAATTGCGAGCTGCAGGACATGGCCGGTGTCACTGGACTGCGTGAAGTGCGCTACGGCTTTGATGGCGAGAACCATCTGGCAAGTAAAAAAGACGAATCGAATCCCTATTTCACTTACGACCCGTCCAAGTGCATCGTTTGCAATCGCTGCGTGCGCGCCTGCGAAGAAACCCAGGGAACTTTTGCCTTGACGATTTCCGGACGGGGATTTGAGTCGCGCGTCTCGGCGGGGCAAGACCAGTCGTTCATGGAGTCCGACTGCGTGTCGTGCGGTGCCTGCGTGCAAGCCTGCCCTACCGCCACCTTGCAGGAAAAAACCGTCATCACGATGGGCCAGGCCGAGCACAGCGTGGTGACGACTTGCGCCTATTGCGGCGTGGGCTGCGCCTTCAAAGCTGAAATGAAGGGCAATGAAGTGGTCAACATGGTGCCTTACAAGGATGGCCAGGCCAATGAAGGCCATTCATGCGTGAAGGGCCGCTTCGCCTGGGGATATGCCACGCACAGGGATCGCATTTTAAAACCCATGATACGTAGCAAGATCACCGACCCGTGGCAGGAAGTGAGCTGGGCTGAAGCACTCGATTATGCGGCCTCGGAATTCAAGCGCATCCAGAAACAGCACGGACGCGACTCGATAGGCGGCATCGTCTCCTCGCGCTGCACCAATGAGGAAGGCTATCTGGTACAGAAACTGGTGCGCGCCGCGTTCGGCAACAACAACGTCGACACCTGCGCACGCGTGTGTCATTCGCCTACCGGCTACGGGCTGAAACAAACACTGGGCGAATCGGCCGGTACGCAAACCTTCAAATCCGTCGAGCATAGCGATGTGATTCTGGTGATCGGCGCGAACCCAACTGATGCGCATCCGGTGTTTGCCTCGCGCATGAAAAAACGCATCAGGGCAGGCGCAAAACTGATCGTGATTGATCCGCGCAAGATCGAACTGGTGAGCTCGCCCCATATCAAAGCCGAATTCCATCTGCCGCTCAAACCCGGCACCAACGTAGCGATGATTTCCGCCCTCGCGCATGTCATCGTCACCGAAGGCCTGCTGGCAGATGAATTTATCGCAGAGCGCTGCGAGGACAAAGCCTTTCATCAATGGCGTGACTTTGTAGCGCTGCCGGAAAATTCACCCGAGGCCATGCAGCAGATCACCGGCGTATCCAGTGAGCTGGTGCGCGGTGCGGCACGCCTGTATGCAACGGGTGGCAATGCCGCGATCTATTACGGTCTGGGCGTCACCGAACACGCCCAGGGTTCGACCGCTGTGATGGGCATCGCAAATCTGGCGATGGCGACCGGCAACATCGGTCGTGAAGGCGTGGGGGTAAATCCACTGCGCGGACAAAACAATGTGCAAGGCTCATGCGACATCGGTTCTTTCCCGCACGAATTGCCGGGCTACCGCCATGTATCCGATTCGACCACCCGCCATTTATTTGAAGCAGCCTGGGGTGTCGAGATTCAGCCCGAACCGGGATTGCGCATCCCCAACATGTTCGATGCAGCACTCGATGGCAGTTTCAAGGGACTCTACTGTCAGGGCGAAGACATCGTTCAATCCGACCCGAACACGCAGCATGTGACCGCCGCGCTATCAAAGATGGAATGCATCGTGGTTCAGGACATTTTTCTGAATGAAACCGCGATGTATGCGCACGTGTTTTTGCCGGGCTCATCTTTCCTTGAAAAAGACGGCACCTTCACCAACGCGGAACGACGCATCTCGCGGGTACGCCGCGTCATGCCACCCAAGGCAGGCCTGGCGGACTGGGAAGTGACCCTGCAGCTATCCCAGCGTCTGGGTTACCCGATGGACTACAAACACCCATCGGAAATCATGGACGAAATTGCCAGACTGACGCCCACTTTCCAAGGAGTGAGTTACGAAAAACTGGAGCAACTCGGCAGCATACAATGGCCGTGCAACGACAATGCACCAGAGGGAACGCCCATCATGCATATTGACCAGTTCGTGCGCGGCAAAGGCAAATTCATCATCACCAAGTATGTGGCAACCGACGAAAAAGTCACAAAAAAATTCCCGTTGATACTCACAACCGGCCGGATACTCTCGCAGTACAACGTGGGCGCGCAAACCCGGCGCACCGAAAACGTACAGTGGCATGAACAGGATCTGCTGGAGATCCACCCGCATGACGCCGAAGATCGCGGCATTAACGATGGCGGCTGGGTACAAATTCAGAGCCGCTCGGGGGACACCGTATTGCGCGCCAGTCTCTCCGAACGCATGCAGCCGGGGGTCGTGTACACAACCTTCCATTTTCCCGAATCGGGGGCAAATGTCATTACCACGGAAAACTCGGACTGGGCGACCAATTGCCCGGAATACAAGGTGACGGCGGTAGAAGTAAAGCCCGTATCCGAGCCTTCAGAGTGGCAGAAAAGTTACACGAGATTCAGCAAAGCGCAGCAGGAGTTTCTGGTCCAGGCACAGCAATCCGATGCCTGACCTCATGCAACCGATCACACAGGAGGTCGAATGCACCAGCCGCCAGGACATCTTGCGCTGGCGCGATTCGCACTGGATACAGGAGCAGGATAATCTGGCGGTAGAAATACCCGTTGCGCTGGAATTCAACGGCATCTCGCATGCGGTGATGCTGGCGACACCCAGCGACCTGGAAAGCTTTGCCCTGGGTTTCGCGTTAAGCGAAGGTATCGTGGATGAGCGCGCCGAGTTTCGAGATGCAGAGGTGACTGTCAGCCCGCTTGGAATCACCGTGCATTGCGAAATAGCCGGCGCGGCTTTCATGCGGCTCAAGCAGCGCAGACGCAATATGACCGGGCGCACCGGTTGTGGTTTGTGCGGTGTGGAAAGTCTGGAGCAGGTTGTCAGGCAACTGCCTGCCGTGCCGACGGGTGCATCCGTGCCGGTACTCGCCATGCGTGCTGCCCTCAAGGAATTGTCGACTTTACAGCCACTGGGCAGCCTGACCGGGGGAATGCATGCGGCGGCCTGGAGCACGCCTGACGGCCGCCTGCAGCAGTTGTGCGAAGATGTCGGTCGCCATAACGCCTTGGATAAACTGATCGGCGTGATGACTGAGCGCCGGTTGAATTTTCAGGACGGTTTTTTATTGATCACCAGCCGCGCCAGCGTCGAGATGGTACAGAAGGCCGCGACCGTGGGCATCCCCTGCCTGATTGCGATTTCAGCGCCGACCGCATTAGCGGTGAAAACAGCACAAACAGCGGGTATGACACTCATCGCATTTGCCCGGGGCGATGAATTCGTGGCATACACGCATGCCGACAGAATAACAGGTACATAAGACAGCTATGGACATGCAAAACTTGATACATATGGCCAACAAAATCGGCGATTTCTTTGAAACGGTTCCGGATCATGAAGAGTCGCTGCTGGGTATAGTCGGACATATTCATAATTTCTGGGCGCCGCGCATGCGTGCGCAGTTGCTTGAATATGTGGATAGTGACAACGGTGCGGGGATCAAACCGCTCGTGCTGGAGGCCATTCATGCGTACCGCAGCAATTTACTGCCACGCAATTGAGTGTTATTTTAAAAAAGGAGAGGAGTCTGATTAATTTAAAGCAGCAAAGTTTCGACCACAACTAATAATTAATAAAGGGAGGATTACATGTCCAGTTCCAATAATACCGGAGTCGCATCAAATACATCTGGATTGCTTGCAAAAGAACGCACGATAGCCCAGGCAGGATTTAATCGGTGGCTGGCCCCACCCGCAGCACTTGCTATTCACTTGTGTATCGGCATGGCCTACGGCTTTTCCGTATTCTGGCTGCCGATGACCAAGCTGATATCGAACGCCTCGGCCGTATGTACGCAGCAATCGCTGTTCGACCAGATGCTCACGACTCAATGCAACTGGACCGTACCCGCAGTCAGCATCACCTTTACCTTGTTCATCTTTATGCTCGGCGTATCGGCCGCGCTCTGGGGTGGCTGGCTGGAACACGCAGGCCCGCGTAAATCCGGCTTCATAGCAGCAATGTGCTGGGGTGGCGGCATGGCACTGGGCGGCGTGGGCGTGATGATCCACCAGCTCTGGCTGGTCTGGTTAGGATGTGGAATCCTGGGCGGTATTGGCCAGGGACTGGGTTATATCACACCGGTTTCCACGCTGATCAAATGGTTCCCGGATCGCCGCGGCATGGCGACCGGCATGGCTATCATGGGATATGGCGGTGGTGCCATGATCGGCGCACCCATTGCGGTAGCCCTGATGAAGCACTACGGTGGCGGCGACGCCAGTCTCGGCGTATCGTCCACCCTGATTGCGATGGGATTGCTCTACTTCATCATCATGTCCATCGGTGCATTCGGCTTCCGCACACCACCTACCGGCTGGCTGCCATTGGGCTGGACACCTAACGATGCGCAGTCCAAGGCCATGATCACGGATCGCCACGTGCATCTGGCAAAGGCATCGAAAACTCCTCAGTTCTGGCTGATCTGGGCGGTGCTGTGTTTGAACGTGAGCGCGGGTATCGGTGTAATTGGCATGGCATCCCCTATGCTGCAGGATATTTTCGGGCCCCTGCTCGTTGGCGCATCCAGCCATGAAACCGTAACACTGGAGCAAAAAGCGGCCATTGCTGCGGCGGCTGCAGGACTGGTAGGACTGATCAGCCTGTTCAACAGCGTGGGGCGTTTTTTCTGGGCTTCCGTGTCTGACTGGATTGGGCGCAAAAGGACTTACACCACGTTCTTTGTTCTCGGCATCCTTCTGTACTGCACGATGCCGACGCTAGGCCATATGGGTGCAGCAGGCCTGTTTGTGCTCGTTGTCTGCGTCATTCTGACCATGTATGGCGGCGGGTTTTCCACCGTCCCAGCTTACCTGGCCGACATCTTCGGCACACAAATGGTGGGTGCCATCCACGGTCGTCTACTGACTGCCTGGTCCGCAGCAGGCATCATCGGTCCGGTGCTGATTGCCAACCTTCGCGAGGCGCAATTAAACGCCGGCGTGCCGAAAAACCTGGTCTACGACAACACGATGTACATCCTGTCAGGGCTATTGGTAGTAGGCTTCATCTGCAACATGATGATCAAACCGGTTGATCCGAAGCACTTCATGACAGATGATGAACTGGCAGCAGAGCGGGCGCTGACCCAGAAGTCACACCTCACGGATGCAGACGCCCAGACAGCCGCTCGCGGCAGTTTCGGTATCAGCGGGGTGCTAGCCTGGCTCGCCGTCGGCGTGCCGTTCCTGATCGGTGTTTGGATAGCCTTGAGTAAAGCCATGGCGTTAATCACTCACTGATTGCGCTGACTGCAGCATTAAACCGGGTTGTCTTTGGTTAGGCGCCCGGTTTTTTATTCCCGCCATGCATTTTTGCATTTATTGTTGCACGCTTTCCTTTACATGAAACACAACGTCAGATGATTCTTTCCGGCATCATTGCCACCCTCACTTAACCCGCTTATCTTAACGCCGCACGTGAGGTAGAATATCAGCTATTGATGATGAATCAGGTTTATCCCTTTAATACTTGAAAGAATTTCCACTGTGTCAGAAATCATCAAGTTCATTCCGATTTCCTTTGCAAAGACTCGCATCACAAGCGACTTCAGTGCCGTGCCGCGCGCCACAACTGGGGTTGTCACAGACAGCATGCAGCGCCCAATGCGCGATTTGCGCATTTCAGTCACCGACCGCTGCAACTTGCGCTGTACTTATTGCATGCCGCGCGAAATTTTTGATAAAAACCATGTTTTTCTGCCGCGTGCCGAACTGCTCAGTTTCGAAGAAATTGAACGTCTGGCGCGCCTGTTCATCGGCCTGGGCGTACAAAAGATTCGCCTGACCGGTGGTGAACCGCTGTTGCGCCGTGGCATTGAAAGACTGGTCGGTGCACTGGCCAACCTGTCTGATGCTCAGGGGAAGCCCATCGAGGTCACGCTGACGACCAACGCGCTGTTGTTGTCGCAAAAGGCGCAGGCGCTCAAGGAGGCAGGCTTGTCCCGACTGACCGTCAGCCTGGACAGCCTGAGCGACGCCACCTTTAAAATCATGACTGACACGGATGCACAGGTTGCGACCGTGCTGAATGGCATCGCTGCCGCGCAACGTGCAGGCTTTACTGCCATCAAAGTCAACATGGTGGTCAAGCGTGGCGTGAATGACCATGAAATCCTGCCTATGGCCGAACACTTTCGCAACAGCGGCATCGTGCTGCGCTTTATCGAATATATGGATGTGGGCAGCACCAATGGCTGGCGCATGGATGACGTGGTCACGGCACAGGAAATCCTGCAACGGATTGACAGTCACTACCCTGTCAGGCGGACAGACCCCAACGCTTTAGGCGAAGTCGCTCAGCGCTGGCGTTATGAGGATGGCGGCGGTGAAATCGGTGTAATCGCTTCCGTCACCCAGGCGTTTTGCCAGGATTGCACGCGCACCCGGTTGTCCACGGACGGAAAACTCTATACCTGTTTGTTCGCAACGGATGGCCTGGAGTTGCGCGACCCGCTGCGGCAGGGTGCGGGCGACCAGTTTCTGACCAATTTGATCGCTGACCGATGGGAACACAGGCAGGACAGATATTCGCAATTGCGGCATCTGGACACCGGCAAAGACAGAAAAAAGATCGAGATGTCTTACATCGGCGGTTGAAAAGCCGGACACTCAAGGGACAGAACACCAGATGAACGAATTAACGCATTTTTCAGACTCAGGCCGCGCCCGCATGGTCGATGTATCGGCCAAATCGGAAACGCAGCGCACAGCGATTGCGAGCGGCGTGCTGCGCATGCAGATGGCCACGCTGGAACTGATACGCTCAGGGAAAATCGCCAAAGGCAATGTGCTGACGGTCGCCGATGTGGGCGCCGTGATGGCCGCCAAGCGCACCCCGGACATCATTCCCATGTGCCACGCCATTCAGCTTGCCGGCGTATCGGTTGAATTTGCCGAGGTCTTGAAACCCGACCACGAAGGCTGCGTCGGCATCAAAGTCATCACGACCGTCAGTTGCATCGGCCAGACAGGGGTCGAGATGGAAGCCTTGACTGCTGCCAGCGTTGCCTTGCTGACGATTTATGACATGTGCAAGGCTGTCGATCGCGGTATGCGCATCGGGTCTGTGCAACTGGAAGAGAAACGCGGCGGCAAGAGCGGCATATGGCAGCGGGGGATATCGAAATGATCAACGTGCTGTTCTTCGGTCCGGTGGTGGAACGCGTGGGCAGCGCTGCACTGCAAGTTGAATTTTTGCCCGGTATGAGACTGCAGGACTTGCGCGACGAATTGGCGGCACAATACCCCGATGCCTTCGAAATCGTGTGTTTTGCAGCGGTCGACGGCAATCATGTTCGCGATCTGGCTATGCCGCTTGCCGACAATAGCGAAGTGACGTTCATGGCCAAGTTTTCCGGAGGTTAAAATGAAAGAAGCCGTCAGGATACAATCGGACGATTTTTCCCAGGATGAAGAAATTGCGGCGCTCAAGGCCAGTTCGCAGCGCATCGGCGGTATCGCTACATTTCTGGGATGTGCGCGGGATTTTTCCGAGGGGCGCGATGTATCAAAGATCAGCTTCGATGCGTATGGCAGCATGGCCGTATCCGAGATGAAGCAGTTGCGTACGGATGCCATTGAGAAGTTCGGACTGCTGGATGCGCGCATCGTGCACCGCATCTGCACTGTCACGGCGGGTGACAACATCGTGTTCATCGCGGCGGGCGCCGAGCATCGCGCAGCCGCACTTGAGGCATGCCGCTGGATGATAGACGAATTAAAGCTGCGCGTGCCGATCTGGAAAAAGGAAATCACGCCGCAAGGTGAAGCCTGGGTAACCCAACACCCATGAAAAAACCTCTGCACAGCGACTCCGCTCGGGAAAGCTGCGTCAAAAAACGGCTCAAAATCCTCATGTATTATCTATACATTCCGGTTTCGCGCCGCCCTTCTCCTTGCCTTCCCGTCGCTCGCTACGCTGTGCAGAGGTTTTTATGTCTAGAGTAATATCCATCGTCGGCTTTTCCGGCGCCGGAAAAACCACACTGGTTGAAAAACTGATACGCGAATTGAGTTCACGCGGACTGCGGGTCGCCACCATCAAGCACGCCCATCACAAGGTCGAACTCGACACGCCGGGCAAGGACAGTTATCGCTACAAGGAGGCGGGTGCAACAATGAGCCTGCTGCTCACCCGGGATGCGCTGCAACTGGTGGCGGATGCAAAGGATAATCGCGAGCCGGAACAGCTGGCAGAGCGGTATATGGGGGACGCCGACATCGTGCTGGCGGAAGGATTCTCTCATGCACCGGGCGCCAAAATCGAGGTGTTGCGCCGTGCCTGTGAAAAGCCGCCGCGCTGTGCAATTGATGACGGCCTGATCGCCATCGTTACCGACATGGATGAGGTCTATCCTGAACTGCCGCATTTTGGCCTGGAAGACATCAAAGGCATCGCGCAGTTTTTACTCGAAGTCAAATGATCGCAGATTGCACGGCACTGATACTGGCGGGTGGCGAGTCGCGCCGCATGGGGCAGGACAAGGCGAATCTGTTGCTCGGCGGACAGACGCTGTTGCAGCGGATTTCCGACATCGTTAAACCCTTGTTTACCGACGTGATCGTCAGCACCCGCCAACCTCGCGATGGCTGCGATTTGCAGCAGGTGATCGACGACCCCGCACATGCAGGCCCATTGGCAGGACTGGCGGCGGGTCTTGAGCAGGCCAAAACGCCGTGGGTCTTTGCGGTTGCGTGCGACATGCCCTTCATCAGTGCGCAGCTAGTCGAACATCTGGCAACATTTCGCGAGGGTGTCGATGCGGTCGTGCCTGTCGTAGAGGGACATCCGCAGCCCATGGCGGCGTTTTATGCGACGCGCAGCTTGGGTGATTTGCGCGAAATACTGGCTGGCAGCGGACGCCACAGCCTGCGCGAACTGCTGGATCGACTGCAAGTGCGTTATGTCGACGAGTCCGAGATGCGAGCGGCAGACCTGCGCAGCTTTTTCGATCTGGATACGCCCGAGGATGTGGCCCTTGCCAAAAACGTATCAGACAATGCGAACTGGATGCAAGGAGACTAAAATGAAACGCGACTTGTTTGATGAACTAAAAGAAGGATTCAATGCCTTGCAATCTGTACGCGAGGGGAAAATCACCTTACGCCAGCATGTGCTCGAAAAGAAACCTGTGCCATCCATTACCCCGGAAGAGTTAATGACCCTTCGGGAAAAACTACACATGTCCCGAACAGTCTTTGCCCGATGCTTGCGTACCAACGAGCGCACATTGGAAAATTGGGAGCAAGGCCGTGCTAGCCCAAATGCTCAGGCTGCGATTTTGATTCGTATGGTTGAACACTACCCGGATACGGTAGAACGTCTTTCAGCGATTTGATTTGTCGAAAAATTGTTGGAATAAGGTATCGCGAATCCATTCCAACGACAGCTTAAAGCGATTCGCATCATCCATGCGCCGGACTGCGCCATCGGTGCGTATCACTGTTTGTCATAGCCGAAATGTTGCGCTTTTGATTGGTCGAACGCACTACCAGGCAAAAAATTACTCCAGCATTCCCCGATTCTTTGATTCATGTAAATCCGCTACACTCGTGATTTTGATTTACAATGACAACATTGTAATACAAAAAACAGGAGGTGCATTATGAGCATGATGTCTATGCGTTTGCCGGACGAGTTGAGCAATCAGCTTGATATTCTGGCTGCCGCCACAGGCCGCACAAAATCGTTTTTGGCTGGGCAAGCTATCCGCGACTATATCGAACGTGAGTCCTGGCAGATTGCTGAAATTACGCAGGCAATCTCCGAGGCCGACGCAGGCGATTTTGCCAGCGAAGAGGAAGTGTATGCCATCAGCGCAAAGTGGGAGCGCAATGCGGGTTAGGTGGCTGCAAAAAGCAATCAAGAATCTTGATGCCGAAGCTGATTACATTGCCCAGGAAAACTCGAAAGCGGCAGCAGACATGTTCGTGTACGTCAAAAATAAGGTTGACGCGCTCTGCGATTTTCCATCTTCCGGGCGTCCTGGCAGAGTTCCAGGTACACGCGAACTGGTTGTTGACCGCTATCCATTTGTCGTTCCATACCGTGTTGTAGGCGATGAACTCCACGTTTTACGGGTTTTTCATACTCGTCGAAAATTGCCTAAAACTTGGTAAACGTAATTGAGTGAACGCCTGCTTTTTGGGCTCCAATCTGAATATTTGGTATTCAGCAAGGTGCCAATTGCGGAACTTCAGTTGGCACACCAAATTTTCACACATTCATGACTAAGCTCTCAAATAAGGACCGATGCACGCTGTTGAATTCAGCAAAACGCCTTTTTAGCGTCAAGTCTCTGCTCGTTCCAAAATCACTTAGCGACTTTCAAGAGATTCCTGTCAAACAACACTTCTCACGCATGCTAAAGCTGATAGGAAACCAAACTGTTTTTCTAACAGATTCTGGTTACGAACACTTTCGTGCTGTTATTGATATTATTGATAAAGCTGATTTATTCGAGGGAATGGCTGATTCCTCAGATATCTGGACGGCGTGGCATAAAGTCGTGGAGAAATGGCTTTCAAATGGCTTAGAGCCAGAAAATGCCGATGAAGTTGTACATGCTATTACTGAGCTTGTTGCTCAAGAAATCGACGATCACACTTTTATCGTTCCTTTATTCGGCATTGAGCTGGACAGCGTCGATTCCTTTGCTCTTGGGATAATGACGATTATACGCATGTCGGTGGATGTGCTACATGCTTCCGGGATAGAACATGATCACGCAAACGTCCCGCATCTCCTTGAATTGAACAAGAACTATTTGTGGCTGAAAGGCACTACACGAGGCACGCCACGCGTAGCGCAACAAAAGTTTTCGGATCAGGCTGCTTTGACGGTTGGGATGCTAGCCATAACTGCCGCTTCGATGTATGAACTGGGGGCAAGCGGTTTTCGAATTGGCATTATCATGTCACCAGAGGAAGCTATCGGGAGATCTGTTTGGTTTTCATGGCCTGAAAGAACCCATAGTCTCACCACTCATTATGCATCTCCCAAAGGACAGATGTTCGCCGTGAATAAGGCACTTAGAGATGAGTCTGACATGGTGCGGATAATTTATAGTACGTTCACAATTTTACAACAGGCAAACGGCAGGACGGAGCTTGAGGAAGCAATCGCAAGGGCGGTCTACTGGTATTCTGATGCGCAACGTGACTCCATATTGGTGATGAAATTAGTCAAATATTAGAGTTGTGTTGAAGCATTCTTTTCATTCGAGAATGGGAAAATCACACAAGCCGTTTCATCCGGCCTCGCAAGCACTCTGGTCTTCGGTGGTTTTCATTTTGTGACTACATCTGAGTACAGTTCGCTCAAGAAAAAAATAGCAAATCTGTACAGCCTCCGCTCGCGCGCCGTTCATCGGGGATCACATCAACACACAACAGAGCTGGATGTCGCCCAGTTTAGTCAATGGGTAGCTTGGATGATCATCAGCATGGTAACTTTAGTGGAACAAGGGTATACGACACTTAATGAAGTCAAGATGCAAACTGATCGTCTTGACGGCCTTGCAATAAATTACAATAAAAAGAGTATCCAGAATGTGGTCTAAGGACTCCTTATTGAATGACTGCTATCTGGAAAATCCAACTTCCGCTCAGTCTCGGTTGCTGCCTTTGGCGAATAGCGGGTTAGGAGCCGCGAAAATTATACCGTGCAAGTTTCAAGTTAAAGGAAAACAATGGAACACCTGAAAATCAGCGAGGCACAGCGCATCATTTTTGAATCGGTCGCAATACTGGGCAGCGAGATGGTCGCACTCGAGCAGTCATTAGGGTGCGTGCTGAGCGATGATATTCTTGCCAACCGCGACCTGCCCCCTTTTGATGTGTCGGCGATGGACGGCTTTGCCGTGCGCAGCACCGATCTGGCGGCTGCGCCTGTAATATTTAAAGTCGTCGAGGATATCCGGGCGGGTGACATGCCGACTGTAACCCTGCTGGCCGGACAATGTTCGCGCATCATGACCGGCGCCCCGATGCCGCCGGGCGCGGATGCGGTGATACGGGTGGAAGATACGCAAGAAATTTCGGCTGACACCGTGCAGATCGGTCTCGTAGTGAAATGTGGTCACGACGTGCGCGTCAGAGGCGAGAACATGCAGAGCGGTGATGTGGTGTTACCGGCGGGTACTGAAATCACGCCGGGTGTGATCGGCGTGCTGGCGACGGTCAAGGCAGCGCAAATGCAGGTGTATCGCCGCCCGCGCGTGGCGATCCTGTCCACCGGCAACGAACTCGAAGCGATGAATGAGCCGGTCGATCCGAACAAGATCCCCAATTCCAACAGCTACGCGCTGATGGCGCAGGTACAGGCGCTCGGCATCGAACCTGTACTGCTCGGCATTGCCCGCGATGATCCGGTCGAATTAGAACAATATCTGTTGCGCGGACTGGAGTACGATGTGCTGCTGGTATCCGGCGGCACCTCGGTCGGCATGCATGATTATGTGCGCCCGACGATCGAAAAGCTGGGTGTTTCGATGAAGTTCTGGCGCGTGGCGATGAAGCCTGGGCATCCGCTGGCGTTCGGCGTGATGCACCGCACTAACAAAGCGTCTGAATCTTTTGTGTTTGGCTTGCCGGGCAATCCTGTGTCGAGCATGGTGTGCTTCGAAGAATTCGTCGCCCCCGCACTGCGCCGCATGATGGGCAATCCGCGCCTGTACCGCCGCACCGTGACAGCGCGTCTGGCACACCCGGTCAAGATGCGGCCGGGACGAACCGAATTCATCCGCGTGCAACTCTCCAGCGATGAGGCGGGTTACCTTGCCAGCTCCACCGGCACACAGAGCAGCGGTGCGCTGCTGTCCATGGCCCGTGCCGATGGCTTGCTGGTGATGCCGGCGGACAGCACAGGCATGGCCACAGGCGATAAGGTGACGGTGCAATTGCTGGACGGAACAGTATTTCAAAACGAGATGGGATTTAAGGAATGACTATTGCACGCATCGGCATATTGACGGTTTCGGATCGCGCAAGTCGCGGCGAATACGAAGACAAGGGCGGGCCTGCCATGCGCGCCTGGTTTGAACGCGTGTTGACCAGTCCCTGGCAAGCCGTCGCACTCGTCATCCCCGACGAGCAGCCGCTCATTGAAGCCGCGCTCATCGAACTGTGCGACCTGGAAGGGTGCTCTCTGGTCTTCACCACGGGCGGCACGGGCCCCGCGCTGCGCGATGTCACCCCGGAAGCTACGATGGCGGTATGCAGCAAGATGATGCCGGGCTTTGGCGAACTGATGCGTACAGCTTCGCTGAAATTTGTGCCCACCGCGATTTTATCGCGTCAGACCGCCGGGATACGCGGCAGGAGCCTGATTGTGAATTTGCCCGGCAAGCCGTCTGCCATAGATGATTGCCTGAACGCAGTATTCCCGGCTATTCCCTATTGCATCGATTTGATCGAAGGCGCCTATTTCGAATCCGACCCGGTGCAGTGCCGCGCATTCCGCCCGGCGCACGCCACGCCCAGGCAGGCGTAAATGAAGCCGGCACAACTGCTGCTGACGTTCTTGCTGTTCGTTGCGGCGCACACGGCGTATGCGGGTGAACACATCACCATCGCCGCGGCCGCCGATCTCAAGTTCGCCATGGACGAGATTGTCGGTTTATTCGACAAGGCACATCCGGGCGATCAGGTGATAACCATCTACGGTTCATCCGGAAAATTCCAGACGCAGACCCGCCAGGGCGCACCCTATGACCTGTATTTTTCTGCCGATATCGCCTATCCCGTCGCACTTAAAGCGGATGGTTTTGCTGCGGGGGAAGTACACCCCTACGCGCTGGGGCGCATCGTGCTGTGGAGTCCGTCGCGCCAGGCAAACACGCTGAGTTTGAGCGATCTGGCTGACCCGGCTATTCGAAGAATCGCCATCGCCAACCCCAAACATGCGCCCTATGGTATGCGTGCTGAAGAAGCGCTGAAGAAGGCGGGCTTATGGGACAAGGTCGAGCCAAAACTCGTCTACGGCGAAAACATCGCACAGACTGCGCAGTTCGTGCAAACAGGCAACGCCGATATCGGCATCATCGCCTTGTCGCTAGCAAAGAGTTCCGAACTGTCCAGGCTGGGGGGCTATGCACTGATTCCGGACTCGCTGCATCAGCCGCTGGAGCAAGGGTTTGTCATCACCCGGCGTGCGGCCGGCAACCCGCTGGCGCTGGCATTTTCCCGTTTCATGGCAAGCACGGATGCGCGTGCAATCATGATACGCTATGGCTTCACCCTGCCTGGCGAAGAAAAATAGCGCATGGAATCAGCGCTCTCCACCGCCGACCTGGCTGCCGTCTGGCTTACGTTCAAGCTGGCCACAGTCGTCACGCTCATTCTTTTGCTCATCGGCACGCCCATCGCCTGGTGGCTGGCTCGCACCCGGTCATCATGGCGCGGCGCGGCAGGTGCGATCGTGGCGCTGCCTATCGTGCTGCCGCCTACCGTGATCGGCTTCTACCTGCTGGTCGCCATGGGGCCGAACGGGCCCATGGGTCATCTGACGCAATCGTTAGGACTGGGGCTGCTGCCGTTTACGTTCGCAGGCCTTGTCATCGCCTCGGTGTTCTATTCCCTGCCCTTCGTGGTGCAGCCACTGCAAAATGCATTCGAGTCCATTCCTGAATATGCGCTGGAGACCGCCGCCACGCTGCGTGCATCAGGACTGGATACGTTTGTCAGCGTGGCCCTGCCGCTCGCCAAGCGGGGATTTATCAGCGCTGCAGTGATGGGTTTTGCCCACACCGTGGGTGAATTCGGCGTGGTGCTGATGATAGGCGGCAATATCCCGGACAAGACCCGCGTGGTGTCGGTGCAGATTTACGACCATGTCGAGGCGATGGAATACGCCGCAGCGCACGCTCTGGCGGCAGGGATGGTGGGATTCTCGTTTGTCGTACTGCTATTGCTCTACACCTTCAATCCGACGGGGCGTCGCAAATGATACGCGCCCGCTTCAAACTGGCACGCCCTGATTTCACGCTGGAGGTCGATACGCAACTGCCTGCAACGGGCGTAACAGCCCTGTTCGGCCCGTCCGGTTCCGGCAAGAGTACGCTGCTGCGTTGCATCGCAGGTCTGGAGCGCGCGGCAGGCTCGCTGGATGTAAACGGCGAAATATGGCAGGACAGCACACAGTTTCTCCCGACACATCGACGCTCGCTGGGCTATGTATTCCAGGAGGCACGCCTGTTCCCCCATCTGCCGGTGCGCGCCAATCTGGAGTACGGCTACAAGCGCATCCCGCCATCCGAACGAAAAGTCCACCCGGAACAGGCAGTGGAATGGCTGGGGCTGGCTCACCTGATCGGACGCGCGGATGTGGAAAAACTTTCCGGCGGCGAGCGTCAGCGCGTCGCCATCGGGCGAGCCCTGCTCACCAGTCCGCGCATCCTGCTGATGGACGAGCCGCTCGCTGCGCTCGACAGCAACAGCCGTCAGGACATCCTCCCCTATCTGGAACGCCTGCATCTGGAACTGCAAATTCCCGTGCTCTATGTCAGCCATGCACTTGACGAAGTGGCGCGACTGGCCGACCATCTGGTGTTGCTGCAACAAGGCCGCGTGATTGCCAGCGGCGCACTGGCCGAGACCCTCTCAAGGCTGGACCTGCCTGCCGCTCATCTGGATGATGCGTGTGCGCTGATCACGGCAATAATCGCGCAGCATGACGATGACTATCATCTGACCAGACTGGAATTCACCGGCGGCATCCTGTGGGTCGGACGGGTTAACCAGGCACCCGGTTCTCCGGTACGCGCCCGGGTGCTGGCGCGCGACGTGAGCATCGCCTTGCAACAGCCGCACGGATCGAGCATCAGCAACATCATAGCCGCACGCATCAGCGATATTCAGGACGAAGGCGCTGACAAGATAATGGTGCGCATGACACTAGCAGACGACCAGGTACTGTTGTCACGCATCACACGCCGCTCGCATGACCTGCTGGGTCTGTCTGTCGGGATGGATGTATTTGCACAGATCAAAAGCGTCGTGTTGACAGCATAAAGCTTCGGGCGGACTGTTATTCCACGACGTTGATGCGTCTCTTCCTTCCGCTGTTCACGCCGCCCTGTCGAAAGTCGCTGAAATGCAGGCCGCATTTGAGTATAATTTGAGGCTGAAGCTACACGCGGCACATGGTATTTGTTCGCCATACCCCCTGTTTTTCCCGAAACTGCACAGATATCGATTTTAAACCTTGCATCCTGAAGAAAGCGAGAACCCAACTTGAACCCTCCAAACAACGCCGCAGGGCTTTCCTACCGTGATGCCGGGGTAGATATCGATGCCGGCGACCAGCTGGTCGAAAACATCAAGCCTTATGCCAAACGCACCATGCGCCCCGAAGTGCTCTCCGGCATCGGCGGTTTCGGCGGCCTGGTGGAAATCTCCAAAAAGTACAAGGAACCCGTGCTCGTCTCCGGCACCGATGGCGTCGGCACCAAGTTGAAACTGGCTTTTGAACTCAACCGACACGATACTGTAGGAGTAGATCTGGTCGGCATGAGCGTCAACGACATTCTGGTGCAGGGCGCCGAGCCATTGTTTTTCCTGGATTATTTCGCCTGCGGCAAACTCGATGTGGCCGCCGCCACCGAAGTCATCAAGGGCATCGCGCAAGGTTGCGAACAGGCAGGCTGCGCGCTGATCGGCGGCGAGACCGCCGAGATGCCCGGCATGTATCCGGTGGGCGAATACGATCTGGCAGGCTTTGCAGTCGGCGTGGTGGAAAAAGCCCGCATCATCACCGGAGCTGACATCAAGCCCGGCGATATCGTGCTGGGCATGGCCTCCAACGGCGCGCATTCCAACGGTTACTCGCTGGTGCGCAAGATCATCGAACGCAGCAAGCCTGACCTTTCCGCCAAATTCGACGGCGACCGCACCCTGAGCGATGTCATCATGGCGCCTACCCGCATCTACGTAAAACCGCTGCTGGCGCTGATGCAGAGCCTCACCATCAAGGGCATGGCGCACATCACCGGCGGCGGCATCACCGAAAACGTGCCGCGCGTGCTGCCTTCGAGCGTTGTCGCCGACATCGACAGCCAATCCTGGCAGATGCCCAAACTCTTCCACTGGCTGCGTGAACAAGGTAACGTTGCAGAACAGGAAATGTATCGCACCTTCAACTGCGGCATCGGCATGGTGGTCATCGTAGCCGCAAGCGATGCGGACAAAGCGATCAGCCAGTTGCAGGCGGCGGGCGAGTCCGTCACGCGCATCGGCGTGATCCGCGCAAGAAATAATGATGAGCATCAGACGCAGGTAAAGTGAGCATGGTAAGTAGTTAGTAGCAAGTGGGGAGTGTAAAAATCTTCCTCCACTCACCACTCTCCATCTATTCATTAAAATGAAAAACATCGTCATCCTCATCTCCGGGCGCGGCAGCAATATGCAGACCCTGCTGAACGAAAAACTGAACTGCAACATCGCAGCGGTCATCAGCAGTCGCGCGAATGCAGGCGGCCTGGCTTTTGCGCAGGCTCACGGCATTGCTACGGTCGTCGTGGCGCATACGGATCACCCGGATCGCGAGAGTTTCGATGCCGCACTCTCCCTCGAAATTGACCGTTTCAAGCCCGACTTCGTGGTACTCGCAGGCTTCATGCGCATACTCACCGAGAAATTCGTGATGCATTACACCGGTCGCCTGATCAACATCCATCCCTCTCTGCTTCCCGCTTATGCCGGGATGCATACCCACGCACGGGCGCTTCAGGACGGCGTGAAAATTCATGGCTGCACCGTGCATTTCGTCACGCCGGATCTCGATCACGGCCCCGTCATCATCCAGGCCGCCATACCCGTGCTGACTGACGACACCGAACACTCGCTGTCAGCCCGCGTGCTGCATGAAGAGCATCGCATTTATCCTCAGGCCATACGCTGGCTTTGTTCCGGACGGATCGAACTCAATGACACAGGCAAGGTCACAGATCACGGTCGCAGCCCGTCTGGCGTCAGCCTGATTTCACCCGCACTGGAGACAGCATGAAATGGTTCCCGAAAATGATCGCATTGCTCGCGCTGTGCAGCCCCGCCTTTGCCGCACCAACCGGCGTGCAGGCCAGCTACGACGTCTTCATGAGCGGCATGAAGGTCGGGCAGATGACCGAGACCTATACCCGCAACGATGATCACTACACGCTGACCAGCACCACCACGCCCGTCGGTTTGCTGGCGGTGTTAAGACCCGGAAAAATCGTCAGCACCAGCCGCGGCCTGATCGGTAAAAACGGGCTGCGCCCGCAGCGATACGATCATACCCGCGAGGGCGATGCGAACAAGGAGAGTCACGCCGAATTTGACTGGGATGCGATGCAACTCACGCTGATACATCAGACGCAAAAAACGCAGATCGCCCTGCCTGAAGGCACGCAGGATCGCCTGAGCGCGATGTATCAGTTCATGTTCCTCCATCTTGATAACGCAGCCTCTCTGGATTTCATGATGACCGACGGCAACAAGCTGGACAGCTACCACTATGCCATCGGTTCCCGGCAAAAACTGGACACGGCCGCAGGATCATGCGACAGCCTGTATCTGGACAGTCAGGCGAAACCGGGCGAGAGCCGCACTGAAATCTGGTTGTCGACACAGAATAAACTGCCCTGCAAGATGATCATCACCGATGCCCGTGGCGAACAGATCCTGCAACTATTAAGCGATCTGCACATCACGCCGTGACCGTCTTGCAGCTGAACCTGCCCGCCAGACGAGTCGCCCTGGCTATAGGATTATCGCTGCTGGTACATGCCGCGCTGTTGTTCGGGCCTAACCTGATTCAACTCGCGCCGGTTGACGTCCCCCTGCCACCGCTCACCGCCAGACTCGAGCCGCTGCCTGCCGTAAAGCTCGCCCCGAAACCCAAACCTGTGCACAAGCCCAAACCGCGTGCCCATGCCAAACCCAAACCCGTCACACCGCCGCCCGCGCCTGAAGCCGTCACTGCTGAAGCGCCGCCTGCTGAAACACCTGAAACAACCACAGCTGCAACACCGCAGGCTGAAGCGCCCGCATACGCAGTGCCTGCCGAAAATACCGAGCCCTCCTATCCGCTGCCCAGACATGCGCAGCTGACTTTCATCGCCTACATGGGCACCAATTTCCCGGTAGGAGAGGTTCGCCACCGGCTGGATGTCAACGACGATAAAAGTTACACCCTGCAGGTAGGCATGAATACCACCGGCGTAGCCCGCATCTTCAAGACCTTCGAGCTGAGCCAGCAAAGCACCGGTATGATCACGGCAGGTGGAATACGCCCCGACCGATTTATCGAGAACAAACTCACTTCCAAGGGAAAACAGATTTTAACTGCCGACTTCGACTGGCAGAACAGGCAACTGAATTTTTCCAATGGCAACAGTTCACCGCTGCCCGACCAGGCGCAGGATATCTTAAGCTTCCTGTATCAGTTCTCGCAAATGCCGCTGGATCAGGCCCGGTTACCCATGCGTGTGAGCAACGGCAAAAAACTGGAAAGCTATGAACTGGAGGTCGGCGCAGAAGAAGAAATCCAGACCCGCTTAGGCCGTCTGCGCGTCCTGCCGCTGCGCAAAATCAACGCACCCGGCGAAGAAGGCCTGGAAATCTGGCTGGGGCTGGAATACCGCCTGCTGCCTGTCCAGATACGTTCAATAGACAAAAATGGCAAAATTGCCGGTCAAATGGTCATTTCCGACATCCGTGTGTCTGATGAATAGAACAGGATTCAGGATCCTGCATCCTGTTCCCTGTTAAACTCCGCACCTGAACCTTTAGATAAAAATGTCATGCTGATTACCGAATACCGCCTAGACCTCGTCATCCTCGCGCTGCGCACCATTTTGCCGCTGGAACATCCCGCCGACACCACGTTGCGCTATTTTTTCAAGAACGAGCGCATCGGCTCGAACGAGCGCGCCATCGTCGCCGAAACCGCTTTTGGCGTGCTGCGCCATCGCCTGTTGCTGGAACTGGCCTGTGATGGGAAAGCCACACCGCGCCGCATGGCACTGGCCTATCTGGTCAAATTCGGCGGTTATAACCTGCGCGAAATCCAGCCGGTACTCAAACGCGACGAAGCGGAATGGCTGGCGACAGCAAAAGCGGTGCAATATGAAGGCCAGACCCTGTCTGTCCAGGCCGAACTGCCTGAATGGCTGATTGAAAAAATGCGCGCCTCGTATTCGGACGAAGAAATCCTCACGCTGGGACAGGCCATGCAGCAAGGCGCACCGCTGGATATACGCGTCAACACCCTGCTCGCCAAACGGGAAGAAGTCCTGCTGCAACTTCAGGAACAGAATATCGAAGCCGTGGCTACGCCCTACTCGCCTGTCGGCATCCGCCTCAAGGAAAAAATCCCGCTGAACAAGGATGAGTTGTTCACGACAGGAAAAGTCGAAGTGCAGGACGAAGGCAGCCAGTTGCTGGGCTTCTTGCTGGCCCCGAAACGCAACGACATGGTGGTGGATTTCTGCGCCGGCGCGGGCGGCAAGACGCTGATGCTCTCCGCACTGATGAATTCGCAAGGGCGTCTGTATGCGATGGATGTCTCCGAGAAGCGGCTGGCCAATCTCAAGCCGCGCCTGAAACGCTCGGGCGCTTCCAACATCCAGCCTATGCTGATCGCACACGAGAACGATCTCAAGGTTAAGCGCCTGTCCGGCAAGATAGACCGCGTGCTGGTCGATGCGCCGTGCAGCGGTCTGGGCACCCTGCGCCGCAACCCGGATCTGAAGTTTCGCCAGTCGCCTAAAAGCATCGAAGAACTGAACCAGAAACAGACCGCCATCCTGAATTCAGCCAGCCGCTTGCTGAAAAAAGGCGGCCGTCTGGTTTATGCGACTTGCAGCATTTTGCCGGAAGAAAACCAGCACATCGTACAGGCCTTCCTGAGCAGCCACCCGGACTTCGTGCTGCTCCCCGCCGGCGAAATCCTGCAGCAGCAGAAAATCCCGCTACAAATGGGCGACTATCTGGAACTGCGCCCCAACCTGCATGCCACAGACGGCTTCTTCGCAGCGGTGCTGGAGAGGGTTTCACCTGCCCCCTTGTGAACTGAAAAACGGCGCGATGTATTCGCGCCGTCGCCTTTACTGATTAACCAGCTGTTTATCGCTGCCAGCAACGCCGGCTAGCGGTCATTCAATTTAGCATCATAAAAACGAATCAAATTGCGCCCAGCTTCTTTGGCTTGATACATCGCCATATCGGCCCACTTCAGAATATCGTCTTGGCTTTCTTCGTGATTGATGAACAACATCACACCGATACTTGCGGTGCAGCGGTGTGTGACGGAGAGATCGTCTGCCGCGCCGCGCTTGATGGTGAGCAGGTAAGGATCAGCCAGATGGGCGCAGATTTTTTCCGCGATGCTGCCTGACTGTGCGGCGGATTCGGCCTTGCCGACATCCAGTTCGCTGAGCACAACCACAAACTCATCTCCGCCGAAACGCGCCACCGTATCCAGTTCGCGCACGCAGCTTTTCAGCCGCTTTGCCACCTCAATCAGCAGCAAGTCGCCTGCCCCATGCCCATATTTGTCATTGAGCGACTTGAAGTTATCCAGATCGAGCATCATCAACGCGGCATATCGGTCGCTGCGCTTGCTCGCTGCCATTGCCTGAACCAGCCGGTCGTTAAACAAACGGCGGTTGGGCAGTTGCGTCAGCGGGTCGTAGAAGGCTAAATTGCGAATCAGCGCCTCTGACTGCTTACGCTCAGTAATGTCATGAATGATCGAAAAAAACAGGCTCTTGCCCTTGTAACTCACCGTTGAGATATGTACCTCGACCCCACGAACCTCGCCGTTAGCCAAACGATGGTCAAAGACAAACCTGTTCTGCCCCCCAGTAACTGCCAGCTGCCTTTGATGATGGATTTCCGACTCAGGTTGCGCATTGATATGGCCTACATTCATGCCACGCAAGCCTTCCAGCGGGTAACCATAAAACTGCGCTGCCGCAGGGTTGGCATCGACGATGGTGAGCGACTGATGATCAATCAATAACATCACAGCACTGTGCCGCTCGAACAACTGGCGAAAATGCGCTTCGCTTTCCCGCAACGAACGGATAACTTTTTCGTTTGCCAGCAGCACTGCTGCCATTTTACCGGGAGAGTCTGCAAGTGCGGCATCGGACAGGATGAAGTCTGGTTCCTGGCTGCTCGCGACGGATTCGGTATGATTCGTTAATACCTGAATGATGCTGTTCAGACGTGCGATTTCGGCATGCAAAGCATGCTGACTTGACCCCTGCTGATCAGTCCCTGCATTCAGTTCCAGGGGAGTCTCGTCGGCACGGTCAATAAAGGTCGGATTGTGTCGTTGCATGTATATTTGTAGGCAAGCCAATATTCCGCTAACTTAGCCCAGACCGCATGTCTCGCAGATTGTTCATCTGCGGCATCCGGGCTGCATGACGGATTATGCTCCTCGCTTGCAAAAAATCCAATCAAAACTGAATGTTGTGGCTGCCGGCACGCGACTGCAAGGCAATCTCGGCATTACACTAGCGGTCGCTCTTTAAGGTTGCAGGCAAAAACACGCTTCATGGACGTATGGTGCCAGCACGCACATAGAATGACTGAGCGGCAGTGATGGGCACTCAAAACTAAGCGAAGAAAAACCCCCTATATCAAAAGACATAGAGGGTTTAGTTTACATTATTACCATAGGTAAATTCTAGAAAGGGATGTCGTCGTCGAAGTTGTCGAAGCTGCGACCCTGGCCTGATGATGACGCAGGAGCCGCAGGGGCCGATTTTGCAGGCGCCCGCTGAGGCGCTGACTGCTGCTCTTCAACCACTTCGAAACTGCCGCCGGTGGACTTGCCGCCCAGCATGGTCATTTCATTGACGATAATGTCGGTGGTGTAACGGTCTTTGCCTTCCTTGTCCTGCCACTTGCGCGTTTGCAGCTTGCCTTCGACATAAATCATCGAGCCTTTTTTCAGGTATTCGCCTGCCACCTCGGCGAGACGGCGGTAGAAAACCAGGTTATGCCACTCGGTTTTTTCCTGCTTTACGCCGCTCTTGTCCTTCCAGTTTTCGGAAGTCGCAAGCGTGGCGTTAGTGACCGCTTCGCCGTTGGGCATATAACGGGTTTCCGGATCTTTGCCCAAACGACCTATCAAAATTACTTTATTTACCGACATGCCATGCTCCCTTTATGTTGTCCGCTCTGCAAAATATTTTTTCAGGCCGATTATAGCCGACTCTGTGTCACCTGATTACTCCGGATTCAGTCACGGCTTAACGGACTGTTGGCGGCAGGCGTCACCATGCGCTCTGCCGCCTGTTCATCAAACCCCTGCATGTCAACCTTGAGGCAGGCCATGCCCTCTGCCGCGACCACCATCGCCTCGCGCACGCCTTTCAACTCAGCCAATCGCAGCTGTAATTGCGCGCCCTCGGCATTGCTCATTTCGCCCAGATGATACATTCTGGTGCGCACCACGGCCGGGGGCTGCATGCCTGAAACCACCACCAGCCACACCAGCAGCAGGGCGATGGCAAAGATGAAAACTGCGTCTCCGCCGACAAACTGCATCAGCGCGCCGCCGACCGAAGCGCCGAAGAACGCACCCAGGAACTGCACGCTGCTGTACACACCCATCGCCGTCCCTTTGGCGGCCAGCGGTGCAATCTTGGAAATCATCGAGGGCAATGTCGCTTCCAGCACATTGAATGCGGTGAAGAAAATCAGCAAGGCTGCCGCCACGCCCCACAAACTGTTCTGACCCAGCATCAGCAGGACTTGTCCGCACATCGCCAGCGCCACCGCACCCATGAACACCTGCTTCATCTTTCCACGACTCTCGGCGATGATAATGGGTGGCACCATCAGCAGGAAGGCGATCAGCATCACCGGCAGATATATTTTCCAGTGCTGCGACACCGCCAGCCCGTCGCGCTGGAGCACGAACGGCACCTGCATGAATACCGACATCAGGATAGCGTGCAAGGAAAAGATGCCGAAATCCAGACGCAGCAAATCGCGGTTTTTCAACACCTCGGCAAACTTGCTGCCCGTGGCTTCCGTATCGCTGTGAAAGCGCGTGATCGCAGGATTCGGAATCACGAAACGTACGATGCCCAGCGCCAGCAGCGCCAGCACACCCGTCAGCGCAAAAATGCCAGGCACGCCCAGCACGCCATTAAGCAACGGGGATAAGATCAGCGACAACGAAAAGGTGATGCCTATCGTCATGCCTATCGTCGCCATGGCCTTGGTGCGGTTCTCCTCTCGGGTCAGATCGGCGGTGAGCGCCATCACCGCCGCATTGATCGCACCCGCGCCCTGAATCGCACGGCCTGCAATCACCCAGTAGATGCTGTCGGCCGAGGCCGCGATAAAACTGCCCAGCGCAAATATCACCAGCCCGCCGTAAATAATCGGCTTGCGCCCGTAACGGTCGGACATCCAGCCCGCCGGGATTTGCAGAATTGCCTGCGTCAGGCCGTAAGCGCCAAGCGCAATCCCCATCAGCAGATGACTTTTTCCGCCGGGCAGCTGTGCAGCATACAAGGCGAAAATCGGCAGAATGATGAACAAACCCAGCATGCGCAGGCCGTAGATGCTTGCCAGGCCGATGCTTGCCCTGCGTTCTGTCGCAGTCATGGTATTTTTTTCTGGTTTCATGAAGGATTTTTCAGATGTGAAAAGTTGGCGCATTTTAACAGGTCGCACGCCACACGGCAGCCCATATGCGAATCGATTTCGGCAGAGCGGCCGACATTAGCGATTGATACATCGCAACAGTTGAGGCAAGATATGCGCGATGTAAATACCAATAGAGAGCAGATATGGGCGCACAGTGGAAAGCCAGACATAAAGAAGTCGCAGCGAATGCCAAGGGACGCATTTTCGGAAAACTGTCCAAGGAAATCATGGTAGCCGCCCGCGCGGGCGCCGATCCTGACATGAATCCGCGTCTGCGCCTGGTAGTTGAACAGGCCAAGAAGGTATCCATGCCCAAGGAAACGCTGGAACGCGCCATCAAGAAGGGCGCCGGTCTGCTCGACGAAGGAATGAGTCTGGAGCGACTAACCTACGAAGGTTTTGCGCCGCACAGGGTGCCCGTGATCGTCGAATGCCTGACAGACAACGCAAACCGCACTTACCCCAACATTCGCGTGCTGTTTCGCAAGGGACAGCTCGGCGCATCGGGCTCGGTTTCATGGGATTTCGATTATCTGGGGATGATAGAAGCGACACCCGATTCAAAAGACGCTGATGCGGAACTTGCGGCCATCGAGGCCGGTGCTCAGGACTTCGAGCCTGGCGACGAGGGTGCAACACTGTTTCTGACAGAGCCTACCGATCTGGATGCGGTATGCCGCGCACTGCCAGCGTTTGGTTTTACGGTGCAGTCCGCTCAACTGGGCTACCGCCCCAAGAATCCGGTGGTGCTGAGTGACGCGGAGCGCGAAGAGGTCGAAGCGTTTCTGGAAGCGATCGATGCCGATGATGACGTGCAGAATGTCTATGCAGGACTGGCGGGTTAAACTAAAAACCAGCCCGCGATTTTTTCACACACAATGATCCCATTTTCCATCCTTGACCTGTCCCCGATCAACGAAGGGAGCGATGCTGCCCAGTCGTTCCGCAACACGCTTGATCTTGCCCGGCACGCGGAGCGCCTGGGCTACCGGCGCTTCTGGCTGGCCGAGCACCATGGCATGCCGGGCATTGCCAGCGCCGCGACCGCTGTGCTGATCGGGCATGTGGCCGGCGGCACGTCGACCATCCGCGTCGGCGCCGGCGGGATCATGCTGCCCAACCACTCGCCTCTGGTGATTGCCGAACAGTTCGGCACCCTGGAATCGCTGTTTCCCGGGCGCATAGATTTAGGGCTAGGGCGCGCGCCGGGCTCAGACCAGCTCACCGCGCGCGCCCTGCGCCGCAATCTCGCTACCGATTCCAGCCAGTTTCCCAATGATGTCGTCGAACTGATGGATTACTTCTCGTCCGAGCAGCGGCATGCGGTTCGCGCCGTCCCGGGCGCCGGCCTGAACGTGCCGATATGGATACTGGGGTCGAGTCTTTTCGGCGCTCAGGTAGCGGCCGCCTTGGGCCTGCCCTACGCATTCGCATCGCATTTTGCGCCGGATCAGATGATGCAAGCGATTGCCTTGTATCGCGCCACCTTCAAGCCGTCCGCTCAACTGGCGAAGCCTTACGTGATGCTCGGCTACAACGTCTTTGCGGCTGATACCGACGAGGAAGCGAAATTTCTCGCGACCTCGATGCAGCAGGCTTTTGTCAGCCTGCGCAGCGGCCGCCCCGGTCGCCTGCAGCCGCCGGTGAAGGGTTATCTGGACAGCATCGCCCCCCACCAGCGTGACGTGCTGGACGAAATCCTGTCATGCGCCGCGATCGGTTCGCCCGACACGGTAAAGCATACATTGATGGCATTCATCGAACAGACAGGCGCGGATGAACTGATGATCACCTCGCAGATTTTCGACCATAACGCACGTCTGCGTTCATATGAGATCACCGCAGCACTGCGCGAATAGAGGATTTTCGTTGCCCGTGCCGATAACAGCGCCGGCGCATCGACCTGCGCAGACAGATGCAAAGACCAGCCGCAGGTGTCCGGTTCGCCGCGGCTAAAGCGCGTCGGCATCCGGTCGATCGCAGCTGGCCAGATCGGGGACATCTGCCCCGCCCAGCTTGCCGGCGGCATCACGTAACGCCGTGCGCAGACCTTCCTCCAGCACAGGATGATAAAACGGCATGCGCAACAACTCGCGCACCGTCAGCTTGCGCTGTATCGCCAACGCCAGCAGATGGGCAAGATGCTCACCTTGCGGCGCGCACGTCTCGGCACCCAATAGCCTGCCACTGCTTCTGTCGACATAGACGCGCAGCAGGCCGTGATTATCCTCCGCCATACGTGCGCGCGCCTGACTTGAGAAATCGACCTCGCCGATGACGATTTCATCCTCGTCAAGATCATCGAAAGCCTGTCCGATCACGGCGATGCCGGGATCGGTAAATACAATCGCAAGCGGCACGCGTCGTTCGAAGCATACCGGCTGATCCCGCAGCGCGTTATATCCGGCGATATATCCCTCGTCGAGCGCCTCGTGCAGCAACGGCAGGTAACGGTTGGCATCGCCTGCGATATACACGGGAAGACCGGCGATCTGCATGGTGCGTGCATCGAAAGGCGGCACGCCGTGTTCGTCGAGCCTGACTCCCAGATTCTCGATGCCCATCTGATCGACATTGGGACGGCGACCGAGCGCGACGAGCACCTTGTCGACCAGCGCACTCTCGCCTCCGGCACGCACGCGGATACGCTCACCTTCGATGACGGGTTCAGCTGCCTGCCCCAGATGCAGTGTGAATTCCGCCCGCAACAATGCCACGGCCTGCCTGTTGACATGGCTATCGCTCAGCCCGGCGATATGATCGTCGGCATCGAAACCGGTCACTTCTATGCCAAGCCGGGTGAGCGCCTGTGCGATCTCGCTACCGAGACCACCCATGCCAATGACCGCCATGTTTGATGGCAGTTTTTCCTGCTCGAACAAATCATCGCTCGTCAGCATCCGTGTGCCGAGTGCGGCCCATTCCCCGGGTACGACAGGACGGGAGCCGGTCGCGATGATGATCTTTTTCGCATGCAGGCGGCGTTCACCTACCGCGAGCACCTGAGGCTCGAGGAACCGTGCCCGGCCAGCGATGCTGCAATCTTTCAGGTCGTCCGTGAGTTTGAGCATGCCCGCAACAAAACCGTCGCGCAACCGGCGCACGCGTCTCAATACTGCGGGAATATCGACGGCGAGCCCCTCTGCACCGTTCACGCCGAAGGCCTCGAGCGCCTTGCGCCGGTAAAAGGCGTTGGCCGCTTCGATCAGCGCCTTCGAAGGCATGCATCCGGCCCGCGCGCAGGTACTGCCGTATGGGCCTTCATTGATCAACACAAAATTATCGGTCTGGCGGCGCACCTCGCGCAGCGCCGTCAGGCCGGCAGAGCCTGCGCCGATGATGGCAACGTCGTATGATTTTTTCATGAATTCACCCTCTGATATCCGCAATCCGCACTACCATAATCTTTGAAGCGCGATCAAACCGTGCGCCAGCAAACATAATGCGAAACATCGCACAAAACGCGGTACGGAAACTGCCGGCAGGCAAGGACGGGACGCCGGGTTAATTCATTCCTGTCTCATTTGCATGCGGTGCCAACCCCATGATGGGCAAATCTTCGCGGGGCAGGTTCAGCGCCTCCAGCACCTTCAATGCCGCGTAGGCATCGTTTGCCGCGTAGAGCAATTGCTGCGGGGTGAGCTGAGGCTGCGACCAGTTGGAGGTGGTCACATGCCTCGACTTGGCAAAACGCTGATTGAAGATCAACCCCACCGCCGCCCGGACGCCCATTTCCTTGTGGTAGCCATCCATGCTGAACACCGTATTGAGATCGACAACCGCGTTGAAATGCACGCCCAGTTTGGCAAAGATATGCCTGCGATCCGACTTGAGGCCGAAGCCCACCTTGATAAGCTGTTCCGATTGCAGCAACTCGACCAGAAACGGATGCCCTTCCGCCCGATGCAGCTGAAACAGATAAGCCTTGTCGTGCAGCGCAAACTGCACGACGTGCGGCCCTTCGCTGACATCGCCCGTGACAAACGTTGGCTTCGATTCAGTATCGAAGCCAACGATGCCCGCTGCCACAATCTCGACAGTGGCGGACGCAAATTCTTCCCTGTTTTTCGGCACATGGATGTGCGCAAGCGTAAGGCCTGCGAATGGTTGCAGCAGCGCGATCTCAGCCTTGGTCGGGGCGATTTTTTTCATATGTGTATCTCTAAAAGTTCAAATTTGCGAGCATTCGCTTTGTGGATTTCCTGCTTACACCATTTTGTCATTCCCGCGAAGGCGGGAATCCAGTCAAACAAAAAATCCCTTGCGTAGCAAGGACAAACACCCGAAGCATATTGAATAAAACCGCTGGATTCCCGCCTTCGCGGGAATGACGTTGTGTTTTCTAATGGATTATCCGGGTTGAATTGAGCGGGCTCATGCTTTCATTGCCCGCGCGCGCAACTGCCCGCACGCCCCTTCGATATCCTGCCCTGCCGAGTCACGCACCCGGGCCAGTATGCCATGCCGGTGAAGCGTGTCCACCATGGCCGCAGTTCGTTCGGATGAGGGGCGGCGATAGGCGAGTCCGTCGACTTCGTTGAAGGGGATAAAATTCATCACGGCGTATTTCCCGGAAAGCAACTGCACGATGCCTTCCACCTCGGCATCGCTGTCGTTGACGCCCTCGATCAGCGTCCATTGATACTGAACCGGATAGGCGGTGGCGCGCGCATAAACCTCACCTCGTTCCACCAGCTCCTCGATGGCGATCTGCGGCGCACGCGGCAGCAATCTGACGCGAAGTGTCGCATCGGTGGTGTGCAGGGACAAGGCGAGCGCCGGTTTGACCTTCTCTTTCGGCAGACGCTCGAATACGCGCAGGTCGCCGACGGTTGAGAGAACCAGATTCTTGTGGCCGATGTTACCCTGGAGCCCGAGCAGTTCAATCGCTTCCAGCACGTTGTCGAGATTGTGGGCAGGTTCCCCCATGCCCATGAACACCACCTTGCTCACCGCGCGGCGTCGGCGGGCGAGCACCACCTGGGCTACGATCTCTGCGCTGCCGAGCTGGCGCAGCAGGCCGGCTCTTCCGCTCATGCAGAAGACACACCCGACGGCACAACCGACCTGCGTCGATATGCACAGGCCGCCGCGCGGCAGCAGCACGCTCTCCACCATCTGGCCGTCTGCCAACTCCACCAGCAGCCGTGCAACGCCGTCGTTGGCGGGATGTTCACTGCGAAGGCTCGCCAGTTTATTCAGCTCCGTATGAATAGCGGGCAACTCGCGGCGGATTGCCGCCGGCAAGAAATTTTCCGCAGGGCTGTGCTTTCTGTCGTACGAGCTGACCTGACACCAGCCGCGCAGCAGACGATCTTCGTGGCACGGCTTACAGCCTAGATCGCGCAGGCGCTGGCGCAGATGTTCAATGCGCATCGGAGAGTAGGGTTTGAGAATCATGTTCGCAAATACGGAGCCACCATATGGAGGCGATAAATAAGTCGTCATTCCCGCGAAAACGAACGAAGTGAGTTTCATCAAAACGAGCGAAGCGGAGTTTCGAGAAACGGCCAAGCGGGAATCCAGTGCCTGGATAAAAGTATTTCCTTCGACCTGATTTAAGGAAAATGCATATTTATGCGGCCTGCATGGCTGGAACGGGCTGACTTTCCAGGTAAAGCGTGTCGTAGCTGAGGTCGATTTCACCGGGCCACTCGACTGAGCCTGCGACGACGCGCGCTCCCAAAAATGCGCCTCGTTCACGCAAGCGTTTAAACACGCCTTTATCCAGATACGGTTTTACGTCAAAGATACGCTGCTCGCCGTTAGCGAAGGTAAGCAGCAATTCATAATTTTCCAGTGGCTGAACGGTAGCAATGTAAGGGTTCATGTTATTTCCTAGCGTAGCGGTTCAATGCGGAAAGGCTCTTCACCTTTAACGGCCAAAGCCCAATCGGCAAACAGATCATCCTTGTGGATGACCATCCATGCCTGAATCAGCTTCTCCTTGTTGGGCGGCATGTTACCCGAAATGCGCTCGCCGGTTTCGATCAGGTAAACAGCCTGCTGGCCTTGGCACTCGGCGTGTATGTGCGGCGCATAATGCTGTTTATCATCGAAAAAATACATGCGAATGAGAATGCCGAAAAACATACTGATGGCAGGTATGGCAATACTCCTTTCCCGGTGACTGCAGCCGCAAGGATAGCCATGTGCTGCATGCATGTCGAGATGATTTCCTTCCAAAAAATGAATTCGCTTCCAGTCCTTGTGTTTCTTTATGCACCTTTGCCGAGACTTGCGACTCGGCATCGATTTTGCAGCTTATGACGTCTTCGGCGTCAACGCGTTGCCCTGGAAGACGATCCCGTCCCAGCCTGACTTCATGAAATTGCGGATGTTCTGGTGGTCGGTGCCTTGCGTGTGTTTCAACACATCGTCGCGGTAATAGGTGCCAAAGCAATACAGGGTCTGCTCCGGGGTCAGGTTGTGTGACTTTGCGAAGGAGAAGACCTTGCATGAACCGTTGTTCTGCCCGGCTTCGTTTTGCAGTTCTCCGTTGCCAAATGCGGTGGGGGTGAAGTCGTAATGCGCATCGATCACCGCGATGGTGTCATTGAACGCGATGCCCTCGGGCGCGGTTGCAAGAGTCTGCAGGAATTGTTTCATGAGCGATAATCAGGTAAAAGATGAGGGAATATTATACCGTGCTGCGCCCCTCATCCTGATTCCCAACGGTGAGGTTGCGCAAGCTTTACCCGCAAGGGGTAGGCCGTGGTTGTAAAGGCGACCGCATCGCGAGCGCGATGGACGAACTTACTTACGAGGGCGTGGACGTAGCCAGAATATATCAAGCTAGGTTCGCAAAGGGCGCTGAATTTAACCCAAGCACAGATCAGGCGTACGGGGCACATCCGAGGAGAGGAGGTCTGAATTGGGGAGCAGAGCCGCAACCGTAGGCAGCCCCCAAATATTTCGTTATCGAACTCCCCAAAGAGGCTTATCTAATTCACTCTTTCTTAATTTGTTGACGCTATTAATTGCCTTCTTTACATAATCTGAGCTTGGATCAACATGCTTCCAGAACGACAGCTTTCCCAATAGTCTCTCCAAGAAAATTGGATCGAAATTGTTTTGATTCTCTAAGTGATTTAGCAATTCGCGAAAGGCCTCTGGCGGCATGTCCGGATGCCGCACCAGGTTATGCGGCTGATCCATCAGTTCTGCCTTGGTGAAACCTGACAGATCAATGAAAGCATCATTGGCACGGGTTATCTGCCCCTTGAGGTTGGTATAGGAAATAACAGTTTTCCCTTGAGGGAAAGGATATTCACGTCCGCTTACAGGCTGGTTATTTCGCATTATCTGTATCCTCAAAATGTAGCTGGTTATTCAAAGCAAATGCTCGTAAAACAATGCAGCTACGTCAGGATCATCTGATCAGCGTAAATCCCAATCATCAAACAGCCGAGGATTACCCTCCAGTTATGAACAGACGTGGAATAGAACGAATTGCAAATATAATTTTTCAATTTAACGGTTATGAAGACATTGTCGGCATAAGCCATATTTTCTTTAGTGGATAGATCATATTTTCCTTAGGCTATTGTGTGAATGGCACGAAGCGACTACAGCATCCGGTCAGCGACAGGCGGCCGGGAACATGCCAGAGGAATGTACGGGCACAGAAACCACGGCGGCAGCCGACGCGTGGTGGTGCACGGAGAATGATGCGGGTCTATTTCGTCCGGCTCACGGCATTGAGATAAGCCGCCACCAGCCCTGCCGCCAGCCAGATGCCGGCGATCCCGGCGATCCAGAAGCCGGGCGCGCCGCGCGCCGTGCCCAGGGTGTCGGTCAGCCCCAGCAGCACGCCGCCGCCCAGACCGACGCCCCAAAGCAGAACCGCATAGATCAGCATCGGCACAACCGACTTCTTGTATCCGCGCAGCGCATTCACCGCCACGGCCTGCAACGCATCGCCCAGATGATACAAAGCGACCAGCGCAATCAACGGTGTCGCCACCTTCTGCACGCTGAGGTCGGTGGTATAGAGTGCGGCAATATAGGGTGCGCCGAACCAGAAGATTGCGCTTAAGACGACTGCAATCGCCATGCCGAGGCGTATGCCTACCCAGCAGGTGTGGCGGGCGCGCTCGTGTTGTCCGGCGCCGATGGCCTGGCCCACCAGCACCGCCGTGGCATTGCCCAGCGCCAGCGGCACCATGAAAGCCAGTGCCGCCAGGTTCGCTGCAATCTGGTGTGCGCCTGAAACAACGGGTCCTAAGCGCGCGATGAACAGCGCCATGAAGGTGAAGGCGGTGACATCCGCGATGAAGGTCAACCCGATCGGGACGCCCAGCTTGAGGAATTCGACTATGGCTTTGAAATCCGGCGCGGCAAAACGCCCGCGCAGCCCGAACTGCAGGTAATCCGGATGGCGCAGGCACCAGCCCCAGGCTAAGAATGCCATCAGCCATGCATCCACTGCCGTGGCCACCGCACAGCCCGGCCCGCCCAATTCGGGCGCGCCCAGCAGGCCGTACATGAAGATGGCATTGAGCGGAATTTTGAGCCCGAGGGACATCAGGTTGAACAGCATCACCGGGCGCGGACGGCCTATGCCGGTGGACAGACCAAAGAACAAACGCAGCGCGAAGATGCCCGGCACGCTCCAGGCCGATGCGTCGAGGTAGGCGCGCACCTTGATTTCGACCGCCGGTTGCAGTTGCGCGAGCGCAATGAAAGGCCCGGGGAAGCGCAGCACCAGGATCGCCGCCAGCGCCAGCAGCAGCGATATCCACACGCCCTGATGTATCTCGCGTCCGACATCGGCACGCCGGCCTGCGCCATAAAGGTGGGCGATGATGGGGGGCAGTGCGAGCAACACGCTGATCAGCGACATCAGCACGGTGCTCATAATCGAAGCGGCGATGCCGACTGCGGCAAGATCGATGGCCGATAGCCGGCCCGCCATCGCGGTGTCGATGACCGCGTTTGCCATCATGGCAAGCTGCGCGACCAGAACCGGCCAGGCCAGATACATGAGTTCCGAGGTGGAGGAGCGTTTCATAGTTTCAAGGAGATGCCGATTCGTATTTTGTTCGCAGCGTCAAAGTGGTTCCTGCTTGCCCGGTTCGTGGCAATCTCTTCATTTTTAAAAGCGATGTCATCGTTAATTGCTGAACGCGTATTTCATTCCCATCGTGCCGTGAAGCAAACAAAATATCAAGGTCAAAGTTTGAGGCTATACTTTGAAGAAGGCGCGCTGCAAACATGGCCAGGCCGGGATTCCCTGCCTTTGATCTGCAGCGGCATCAGGTGGTACGATGTCAGCCAGTGCGAGGGCATGAGCCCGCAACTTTTCTATCGGCAGGTGTATGAAGATCAATTCGGATATTTCAAAACGCGTCGTGATTCAGCAAGCCACCTTGCCGTGGATCGATACACCTTGGGCAGGGGTTCAGTATCGCGCGCTTGAGCGTGGCGCTGACGATGCGGCGCGCGCCACATCGATTATCAGATACGCGCCCGGTTCAGGCTTGAGCAGCAGCTGTGAATTCGGTGAAGAGATTGTGGTCCTCGACGGGGTGCTGACCGACGAGTTCGGCAGTTACCGCAAGGGAGACTACCTCAAGAACCCTCCCGGTTCATCACGCGCTTGTGAGTCCGCATCAGGCTGCATGCTTTTGGTCAAACAGCATCATCTTGAAATCGAAGACGATCAGCGCATCGTGGTGGAAACCGCGACTAAGCCTTGGTACCAGGGCCTTGTAGACGGCCTGTCGGTCATGCCGCTGTCGGAGTTCGGCACCCGGCACACGGCCCTGGTACGCTGGGCGCCGGGCACAAGGTTCAACGCTCACCGCCACTTCGGCGGAGAAGAAATCTATGTGCTGAACGGCGTGTTCGAAGACGAATTCGGCCGATATCCCGCCGGCACCTGGATGCGCAGCCCGCACCTGAGCGCACACTGCCCTTTCAGTCTGGCGGGCTGCACCATCTTTGTGAAGACGGGACATTTGCTGCCTTTGCAGAGGGAAATTACTGCCGCGTGAAGCGAAATATGCTGCGCATTTCTCTGACTGACACAGGAGGATAACGATGAAAACCACATTGATTACAGGCGCCAACAGGGGAATCGGGCTGGAGTTTTCCCGGCAATATGCCGCCGACGGCTGGAATGTGCTGGCTTGCAGTCGCCACCCTGAAAAATCGGATGCACTCAATATTCTGGCGGCTCAATATCCCGGACAGGTAAAAGTCCTGCCGCTCGATGTTGCCGATCATGGACAGATCGAGGAATTGTCCAAAGCGCTTGCCGATACATCGATAGACTTGCTCATCAACAACGCCGGCATCTATTCGGATACCGATGCAAAAGGTTTCGGTCATACCGATTATGATGAGTGGTCTAAAGTATTTCGCATCAACACGATGGCCCCGCTCAAGATGGCAGAATCGTTCGCCGCACAGCTTGCACGCAGCAGTCTGAAGACCATCGTCACCATCAGCAGCCTCATGGGCAGCGTCGCGGACAACAGCAGCGGGGGAAATTATCTGTATCGTTCCAGCAAGGCTGCGGTCAATATGGTCGTCAAAAGCCTTGCCATTGACCTCAAGACGCGCGGCATCACCGCTGTCGCTTTTCATCCGGGCTGGGTCCGGACCGACATGGGCGGGCCGAACGCAACAAACACGGCAGAACAAAGCGTATCCGGCATGCGGCAGGTGACAGCTCGCCTCACCCTGTCCGATTCCGGAAAATTCCTTGACTATACCGGGCTCGAGATTCCCTGGTGACGGTGCCTTTTCACGTTGAACCGAATCGCTCATTCCAGCCTGCGCGTGAATGACACTGGGTGGTTTCAAGCACCAAGTGCAAAAAGTGCCGCGTGATGTAGCTTAAAGTCAAACGCAACCGGTCTGACATACACGAACGTTTCCGGCAATCAGTCAGCCGGCTTGAAGCAGTTTGGGATTACGCGCTAAAGCGCGTATATTGACAGGTCGTTTTCCCTTCTCGCTGGTCGATATGGAACAAATCAAAATTCGCGGTGCACGCACCCACAACCTGAAGAACATCAACCTTGATCTGCCGCGCCACAAACTGGTGGTCATCACGGGCCTGTCAGGCTCGGGCAAGTCATCATTAGCCTTTGACACGCTGTATGCCGAAGGGCAGCGCCGCTATGTGGAGTCCCTGTCCGCCTATGCCAGACAGTTCCTGCAGTTGATGGAAAAGCCGGATGTAGATCTGATCGAGGGGCTGTCGCCCGCGATTGCCATCGAGCAGAAAGCCACCTCGCACAACCCGCGCTCAACGGTCGGCACCGTCACGGAAATTCACGACTATCTGCGCCTGCTGTTCGCCCGCGCCGGCGACCCGTATTGCCCGCAGCATGATCTGGTATTGCAGTCGCAAAGCGTAGGCCAGATGGTCGACCATGTTTTGGAACTGCCCGAGGGCACACGGATCATGATCCTGTCGCCGCTGGTGGTGGATCGCAAAGGCGAGCAACTGGACATGTTCGACGAGCTGCGCGCCCAGGGTTTCACCCGGCTGCGCATCAACGGCACGGTGTACGAGATCGACGCGCTGCCGTCATTGCAGAAGACCAGGAAACACACCGTCGAGATCGTGGTGGACAGGCTGAAAGTCAATCCGGATTCCAAACAGCGGCTGGCCGAATCGTTCGAAACCGCGCTGCGCCATGCCGACGGACGCGCGGTTGCGGTGGAAATGGACACAAACGTCGAGCACATGTTCTCGGCCAAATTCGCCTGTCCGATCTGCAACTACTCGCTGCCGGAACTCGAACCGCGCCTGTTTTCGTTCAACAACCCGATGGGCGCATGCCCCAAGTGCGACGGCCTGGGCGTCATCAGTTTTTTCGATCCCAAGCGCATCGTCGCTCTCCCCTCGCTGTCCTTGAGTTCGGGAGCCATCAAGGGCTGGGACAGGCGCAATCAGTTCTATCACCAGCTGCTGTCCAGCCTGGCCCGCCATTACAACTTCGATCTGGAGCAATCCTTCGAAAGCCTGCCGGACAACATCCAGCAGATCATCCTGTACGGCACCGGGCGTGAAGAAATCGCGTTCCAGTACATGAACGACAGAGGCAAACCGATGCTGCGCGAACACGCCTTCGAGGGTATCGTCAACAATCTGGAGCGACGCTACAAGGAGACTGATTCGCCCACGGTGCGCGAGGAACTGTCGAAATACCTCAATGGCTGCACCTGCCCGGAATGCAAGGGTACGCGATTGCGTCTGGAGGCGCGCCACGTGCGCTTTGAAGACAAGAATCTTTTTGAAATCAGCGATATGCCGCTTAAATTGGCGCTGCATTTCTTTCAGGAATTGAAGCTGCAAGGACAGAAACAGGCGATCGCGGAAAAAATCGTGCATGAAATTGCCAGCCGGCTGACCTTTCTTAACAACGTCGGCCTCAATTACCTGACGCTTGCACGCTCCGCCGAGACGCTGTCCGGTGGCGAAGCGCAGCGCATCCGGCTCGCATCCCAGATAGGCTCCGGACTGACCGGCGTGATGTATGTGCTGGACGAGCCTTCCATCGGGCTGCATCAGCGCGACAATGACCGCCTTTTGACCACGCTCTACCGTCTGCGCGACATGGGTAACAGCGTGATCGTGGTGGAACACGACGAGGACGCGATCCGCCATGCCGACTATGTGGTCGACATGGGGCCGGGGGCGGGTGAGCACGGCGGAATGATCGTAGCGCAAGGCACCCCTGAAGAAATCTGCCAGAACAGGGAATCGCTCACCGGCGACTATCTGACGGGACGCCGCCAGATCCCGATGCCTGCAAAACGCCTTGCACCCGATCCGGAACGGATGCTCTGTATCGTCGGGGCTTGCGGCAACAATCTCAAAGACGTCACACTCAATCTGCCGGTAGGCCGGCTGGTGTGCGTCACCGGCGTGTCCGGCTCCGGCAAGTCCACGCTGATCAACGACACGCTGTATCCCGCCGTGTCACAGCATTTATACCGCAGCAACACAGAACCTGCGCCGCACGCGTCGATCAGCGGACTGGAGTTTTTCGACAAGGTGATCAACGTGGATCAGTCGCCCATCGGGCGCACACCGCGCTCCAATCCCGCCACCTACACCGGTCTGTTCACGCCGATCCGCGAGCTGTTTGCCGGTGTCCCGT
The DNA here is from genome assembly GCA_002381565.1 of Gallionella sp. UBA4121. GTDB lineage: Bacteria > Pseudomonadota > Gammaproteobacteria > Burkholderiales > Gallionellaceae > Gallionella. Next base: position 25,562 of record DFWZ01000017.1, on the reverse strand, counting down.
CGTCACGCGAACGCGGCTACGGGCCGGGGCGTTTCTCGTTCAACGTCAAGGGCGGGCGCTGCGAGTCCTGTCAGGGCGACGGCGTGATCAAGGTGGAGATGCATTTCATGCCGGATGTGTATGTGCCCTGTGATGTCTGCCACGGCCAGCGCTACAACCGCGAGACGCTGGAAATTCAGTACAAGGGCAATAATATCCAGCAGATATTACAGATGACGGTAGAGGCGTCACATGAATTTTTCAAGGCCGTGCCGCTCATCGCACGCAAGCTTCAGACCCTGCTCGACGTGGGCCTGGGCTACATCACGCTGGGACAATCCGCCACCACGCTGTCCGGCGGCGAAGCGCAACGCGTCAAATTGTCGCTGGAGTTATCCAAGCGCGACACCGGGCGCACGCTTTACATCCTGGATGAGCCCACCACCGGCCTGCACTTCCATGACATCGCGCTGCTGCTGCGCGTGATCCACAAGCTGCGCGACCAGGGCAACACGCTGGTGGTGATCGAACACAATCTGGATGTGATCAAGACCGCCGACTGGGTGATCGACCTGGGGCCTGAAGGGGGCGACGGCGGCGGACAGATAATCGCTGAAGGCTCACCGCAGGACATCGCCAAAAACAAAAAAAGTGTAACGGGAGTGTATTTGAAGCAGGTGCTGAACAGATAACACAGAAAAACCCAAAGCCTGCTCACGCGGAGTCGCGGAGAAAACCTGTAATCGAAACTAAAACCAGATACAAAATTGTGATGGCACAGTGCATCCTATTAAAATCAACTTCGTTTCCACTTTTTTGATTTATATTGGTTTTCTCCGCGACCTCCGCGCCTCCGCGTGAGGCTGTTTTTCCAGGATAACTACAAAATAGCTTATGCAAATAACCAGCGCCATCGAAATCCCCGATTCCGAGATCGAACTGAATGCGATACGCGCTCAGGGTGCGGGCGGACAGAACGTCAACAAAGTCTCGACCGCGATCCACCTGCGCTTCGACATTAATGCCTCGTCTTTGCCGGAGGAGTACAAGGAGAAGCTGAGACAACTTGCCGACAGGCGCATCTCCAATGACGACGTGATCATCATCAAGGCGCAACGCTATCGCAGCCAGGAGAAGAACCGCGAGGATGCCTTAGCTCGTCTCCAGGCTTTAATCGTCAGCGCAGGCATATCGGCCAAAAAACGCACACCGACCAAACCCACCAGAAGCTCCAGGAAGAAGCGCCTTGAAGGTAAAACCCGGCGCGGCGAAATAAAAACATTGCGCGGCAAGATAGCCGAATAGCCCCTCAGCCAACCTGCATGCAGTCCGACGCCTGCTAGCTGCGGCTGCCCAGCATAGGCAAAGAGGCCACTAAATCCGCAAAGCGTTGTCCCTGCACCACGACATGGGCGCGCAGCCGTTCGGCTGAAAGCTCACTCTGCTCAGTGAGAATCGCCTCGAGAATACCGGCATGTTCAGCGAATGACGTGCTCATCCTGTCACGAACGCGCAGCTGAAGACGCCGATACGGCCTCAGCCTCCTGTGCAACGCAACAGTCTGCTCTTCCAGAAAGCCGTTATGACTTGCGGCGTAGATCAGATAATGGAACTCCTCATTGAGCCGATAGTAGCTATCCGCATCGTTCGCATCCCGCGCTTCCTCACAAGCCTGATGCGCATCCGACAGAGCCCGCTGTTCGGCTTCAGTGATGCGGCGCGCAGCCAGTCGTCCGCACATCGCTTCGAGTTCGGCCATCACTTCAAACATCTCACACAGCCGCTGCGGCCCGATATCGGCAACAATCGCCCCGCGGCGTGGCCGGATCTCAACCAGTCCAGCCGATGACAATTGGATCAGCGCTTCACGAATCGGCGTGCGCGACACCCCCAAACCGGCAGCCAGTTCAGTCTCGTCCAGGCGCATGCCTGGCGGATAGACGCCGGTGACAATGCGCTCCTCGATCTGATCGCTCATTTGCTCGGAGCGCCGTATCGTGCGCGGTTTGTTTCCCATAAATATTCCCGAATAGATTTGCCAAATGAGGCGTTAATAGTACAACGATATTGACAACAGATACACAGACAGTCAATATTGCATACATTGCATATTTTATTGTATGCAATTTATCCGTTTTCGAGTTTGAATTATTGCACAACAGCATCACTCAACCGCCAGGACTTTTCGCCTACATAACAGGGAGATTACAGAATGAACATCACTCGTCGCCGTATCTTGCTCGGTTTAGCCACCGCAACAACCATTGCGCTGTTTGGCAGTCCTGCCTTTGCGGCGGAGCCGGTAACACTGAAAATCTCCCATCAATTTCCCGGCGGCACGATCAATGAAGGTGATTTCCGCGACCGGCTGTGCCGCCGCTTCGCCACAGAAATCGAGAAGCGCACCGGCGGCGCACTCAAAGGCACCGTCTATGCCGGCTCCTCCCTGATGAAAACCAACGCCCAGTTCAGCGCCATGCGAAAAGGCGCGCTGGACATGTCGCTGGTGCCGCTGTCCTACGCCGGCGGCGAAGTCCCTGAAACCAATATCGGTCTGATGCCAGGCATTGTCACATCCTACGAGCAGGCAGCCACCTGGAAGAATGCCGAAGTGGGTCGCGCGCTGTCCAAAGTGCTCGCCGACAAGGGTGTGATCATCGTAAGCTGGATATGGCAGGCAGGTGGCGTCGCCAGTCGCGGCAAGCCGATTATCGATCCTGATGACGCCCGCGGAATGAAGGTTCGTGGCGGCAGCCGTGAAGTGGACATGGTACTGAAGGCCGCCGGCGCTGCGGTGCTGACACTGCCGTCCAATGAGATTTACGCCGCGATGCAGACAGGCGCCCTGGATGCAGCGATGACCTCATCCACCAGCCTGATCTCCTTCCGTCTCGAAGAAGTCGCAAAACAACTGACCACAGGCCGTGGCAAGACATACTGGTTCATGCTCGAGCCGCTGATGATTTCAAAGTCGGTTTTCGACCAGCTCCCCAAGACCCAGCAGGATGTAATCATGTCGGTCGGCGCCGAGATGGAGAAATTTGCACTGGAACAGGCCAAGGCGGACGACCAGGCAGTGGCGGCTGTTTACCAGAAGGCCGGCGGAAAAGCCTATGACATGTCGGATGCATCTGTCAAAAAATGGCAGGCCATCGCCCGCGAAACAGCCTGGAAAGACTTTGCGGCGAAAAATGAAAGCTGCGCACACATCCTCAAACTGGCAGAGAAAACCCTGTGAGTCACGGCTTCGAACTCGAAGGCCAGAAGGCACCGCCGACACCACAAATCGGCGGAGTCCTGGGGAAAGTAGTCAAATTTCAGACGAGTTTGAACAGTGGTGTATTGCTGCTATCGATGATAGCGCTGCTCGCTGCCTGCGGCATTCTCACGGGCAGCGTTTTTCTGCGCTACTTCCTCAAGGTGCCGACCGACTGGCAGGATGAAATGTCGGTCTTCCTGCTGGTTGGCGCCGTCTTCATGTGCGGCGCATACGTGCAGTCACAGCGCGGGCATATCGGCATTGAAGCCCTGGCGGGATTTTTCTCGCCCAAGGCCAATCGAATCCGCCTGTTATTCTGCGATGCAGCCTCGCTCGCCTTCTGCACATTCTTTTCCTGGAAATCCTGGAGCATGCTCCACGAAGCCTTCGTCGAGGGTCAGACTACATCGTCATCCTGGGCGCCGCCGCTGTGGATTCCCTATGGCCTCATGACGACAGGAATGATCTTACTTTCAGTACAAATTCTGCTGCAAATCATGGTCAGTCTGACCACCAAAGGAGCTGTCAAGTGAGCGTCGGTATTATTGGGGTACTCTATGGCATCGGAACGCTGCTTCTGATGTTCTCCGGCATGCCGATTGCGTTTGCCCTGGGCGGCATCGCCGTCATCTTCATGTTCTTCTTCATGCCGGGTGCTTCACTCGATACGGTCACGCTGAACGTATACGAGGAAATGGCCAACATCACGCTGCTGTCTATCCCCCTCTTCATTCTCAAGGGCGCAGCCATCGGAAAGTCGCGCGCGGGCGCCGACCTGTACCTTGCGATTCACGCCTGGATGCATAAAATCCCGGGAGGTCTGGGCATTGCCAACATTCTGGCCAGCGCGATATTTGCGGCGATGTCGGGCTCCAGCCCTGCCACTTGTTCTGCGATCGGCAGCGCCGGCATCCCCGAGATGCGCTCCCGCGGTTATTCGCCGCGCTTTGCCGCAGGCATCATCGCAGCGGGCGGCACGCTCGGCATCCTGCTGCCACCCTCCATCGTGATGATCCTGTTCGCCGTCGCCGCCGAACAATCGCTGGGCCGCCTGTTCCTTGCCGGCATAGGTCCGGGCATTCTGCTGGTATCACTGTTCTCGCTCTACGCCGCATTTCGCTACAAGAAGGAATACCAGGGGGCTCTCGACACCTGGAACCAGGGCGGTGCAAAATCAGCCTACCTGGATGCGATGGAGCTCTCGCTGTACGACAAGACCCGGCTGTTGCCGCGCGTGATCCCCTTCGTCACCCTCTTGATCGGTGTGATGGTCGCGCTTTATGGCGGTTATGCCACGCCCTCCGAAACCGCCGGACTGGGAGGACTGCTGGCGCTGCTGCTGATCGCGGTCATCTATAAGGTATGGCGCCCGTCTCAGCTGTCCCCCATCCTGACCAGCGCCCTAAAGGAGTCGACCATGCTGATGTTCATCATCGGCATGTCGCTGCTTTACTCATACGTGATGAGCTACCTGCATATCAGCCAGTCGGCGGCGGAAGCCATCGTCGCGCTGAGCCTGTCGAAATGGGTGCTGCTGGGCGTGATCCTGATGCTGGTCATCATGCTCGGTTTCTTTCTGCCTCCGGTGTCTATCATACTGATGACTGCACCCATCATCCTGCCGCCGCTCAGGGCTGCCGGCTTCGATCTGATCTGGTTCGGCGTGGTCATGACTATCGTCATGGAGATGGGGCTGATCCATCCGCCTGTCGGCCTCAACATCTTCATCATCAAAAACATCGCGCCCGATATTCCGCTCAAGGACATCATCTGGGGGGTGATCCCTTTTGTCGGCCTGATGGTGCTGGCTGTGCTGCTGATCTGCCTCTTCCCCGGCATCGCCACCCTGCTGCCAGACGCAGTGTTTGGCGCCAAATGATTCCGTCATCCAGCCAGGACATACTATGAGCGATCCTACCGGTAGCGGACACTGGGACAATCTGGCCAGGAGCCGTGCCGTGCGTCTTGCAAGAGCCGAAAGTCTGGCTTGCAAACGCATGGTGCCTCGTGAACAAATCGTACAGCTGCTCGAAGCTGTCATCGAGCCTGGCGACCGTGTCTGCATCGAAGGAAACAACCAGAAACAGGCCGATTTTCTCGCCCGCAGCCTGGTCAAAACCGACCCTGCGCGCCTCTTCAATCTGCATCTGGTGCAGTCAGTGCTGGCCCTGCCCGAACACATCGACCTGATCGAGCGCGGCCAGGTGAGCCGCATCGATTTTTCCTTTTCCGGCCCACAGGCAGGACGACTCGCGCGCCTGGTGGAGGCCCGGAAAATCACCATCGGTGCGATCCACACCTACCTCGAACTGTTCGCCCGCTATTTCGTCGATCTGACGCCACGCGTCGCCCTCATCGCAGCCCAGGCAGCCGATCGCGAAGGCAATCTCTACACCGGCCCGAACACCGAGGACACGCCGGCTATCGTCGAGGCAACGGCCTTCAAGGGCGGGATTGTCATCGCCCAGGTCAATGAAATCGTCGACAAGTTACCGCGCGTAGACATCCCCGCTGACTGGGTGAACTTTGTCGTAGAGGCCCCGACTCCCCATTACATCGAACCGCTGTTCACGCGCGATCCTGCCCTGATTACCGAAATCCAGGTACTGATGGGGATGATCGCGATCAAGGGGTTGTATGCCGAATACGGCATCACCCGGCTGAACCACGGCATCGGTTTCGACACGGCCGCGATCGAGTTGCTGCTGCCCACCTATGCCGCCGATCTCGGTCTGAAAGGTAAAATCTGCACCCACTGGGCGCTGAATCCTCATCCGACATTGATCCCGGCTATCGAGGCCGGCTTCGTCGAATCGGTACATTGCTTCGGTTCCGAAGTCGGCATGGAGCGCTATACGGCGGCGCGCCCGGATATTTTCTTCATCGGCGCTGATGGTTCGATGCGCTCCAACCGCGCCTTCTGTCAGGCAGCCGGCCATTACGCCTGCGACCTGTTCATCGGCTCGACCCTGCAAATTGACCTGCAGGGTAACAGCTCGACCGCGACCCTTGATCGCATCGCCGGCTTCGGTGGCGCACCCAACATGGGCGCTGATGCGCGCGGGCGTCGCCATGCCTCTGCTGCCTGGCTGCGCGCCGGACGCGAAGGACGCGGCGACATTGCGATGCCGCGCGGACAGAAACTGGTCGTGCAGATCGTTGAAACTTTCCGCGAGCATATGCAGCCCACCTTCGTCGAGCGCCTCGACGCATGGGATCTGGCGGCGACCGCAAACATGGAGCTGCCGCCGGTCATGATCTACGGCGAAGACATGACCCACATCATCACCGAGGAAGGCATCGCCAATCTGCTATTGTGCAGAACGCCGGAAGAGCGCGAACAGGCGATTCGTGGTGTGTCAGGCTACACCCCTGTCGGGATGGCAAGAGATGTGCGGATGGTGGAAAACCTGCGCGACCGGGGCATTATCCGCCGCCCGGAAGACCTGGGGATCAGGAAGTCTGACGCGACGCGCGATCTCTTGGCAGCGCGCAGTGTCAAGGATCTGGTGCATATTTCAGGCGGTCTGTATGAACCCCCTGCGCAATTCCGTAACTGGTAACGGGACAAACATGGAACAATTCACCCTCACCCTGACGTCACAGGCACGGCCAGAGGACATCACACACGCGACGATCTGCGGCGTGGTTTCATCGGGCAATCTTGAAGTGCTGGTCGAGCCCACCGCACCCCATGATGCCTGCGAGATCGTGGTCAACACCTCAGCGCACGGTTTTCGCGATATCTGGGAGGCCGTGCTGAAGGATTTCACCGTACGCCATGCCGCAGGCGGACTGAAACTGTCAATCAACGACGCGGGTGCCACCCCCGCAGTGGTCAGCCTGCGCCTCGACCAGGCCTTCGAATCCTGTAACGGTGACGCGCCATGAGTGCCCGGCGCATCAGTTATTTCGAGGCTGCGGCGCGCATGCGCCTCTCCGGCATGGTCGATGCGGATTCCTTCAGCGAGTTTTGCCCCCCACAGATGAGACAAACCAGTCCGCACCTGGCCCGCCTGGATGCGCCGCTGGCCTTCGACGACGGCGTCATCGTCGGACGTGCGAAGCTGGCCGGACATGCTGTACTGATTGCAGCGCAGGAAGGACGCTTCAACGGCGGCGCTGTCGGTGAAGTGCACGGCGCGAAAATTCGCGGTCTGCTCGACAAGGCCCTGACCGAGATGCCTGCGGCGGTGCTGCTGCTGGTGGACTCGGGCGGCGTGCGGCTGCACGAAGCCAACGCAGGTCTTATCGCCATCTCCGAAATCATGCGCGCCGTGCTCAGGGTGCAGGCGGCGGGCATCCCGGTGTTCGCCCTGGTCGGCGGTTCCTGCGGTGCATTCGGCGGCATGGGTATTGTCACCCGTCTGTGCGCGGAAGTCGTCATGTCGGAGCAGGGGCGTCTCAGTCTGTCCGGCCCTGAGGTGATCGAAACGGTAAAAGGCGTGGAAGAATTCGACTCCCGCGACCGTGCGCTCGTGTGGCGGATTACCGGCGGCAAGCTGCGACGCGCGCTGGGCGAGGCGACGCGACTGGTGGACGACCTCATTCCCGCATTTCGCACCACCACTGCCGAGTTAATCGAACGCTACCAGACGCAGCCTCTCGCGCCGACCAGCCTCGATGACCTGCTCGATGCTCAGGCGCGGCTGGCCGCACGCAGCGATCGTTTCGCCAACGCGCGCGACGGACGTGAAATCTGGCAGACGGGCTTTGCCGATGCATCCCGTGTTTCCGAATTGACCGTCGATGAATTCAACCTCCAGCTTGGGGAGGCAGCATGAACAAACTAGCGGTTTTCGACCGGCTGTTCGGCACGAATGGACATAGCCTGGCAAATGAAGGACTGTTCCTGCAAGGCACAGCCAGGATCGGCGATCAGGATGTGGTCGTGATCGGCACCATCGAACACGCGGCAATCGACGTCTCGCTTGCACTTCGAATTGCCGACGCGATTCTCGAAGCTGTACGCGCCGATATCGGCAATCCGCCGCGCCCCATCATCTTTATCGCCGACACTCAGGGACAGGCGCTGTCACGGCACGATGAACTGCTCGGCCTGAACGGCTATTTCGCTCACATTGCGCGCTGCGTCGATCTGGCTCGCCGGCACGGGCATCGTCTGCTGACCCTGATCAATGGCGAGGCCGTCAGCGGCGGCTTTCTGGCCTATGGCATGCTGGCCGATCGAATCTGCGCACTGCCCGATGCACAGGTGCGCGTGATGGATCTGCGCGCGATGTCGCGCGTCACCAAAATCAGCCTCGAACGGCTGGAAGCACTCGCCGGGGAATCACCGGTATTTGCGCCCGGTGCCGAGAATTACTGGCGCATGGGCGGCATACACGAAATCTGGTCGGCAAACGACAATTGGCCCGAGCGCCTCGCCGCCGCGCTAATTGGCGCATCGGACACGGATGATCGTGCCGCAACCGGGCTGGAGCGCGGCGGGCGGGAACTCGCCGCACCGATCGCCGATCTCGTAACAAACTCGTGAGCACGCTGCGTCGTCACGATCTGGTCTGGCTCGACTCAAGGCTTGATGCGGGCGCATTTGTTGCCTCTGCCGAACACGCTGTTTTTGCACGCAACTGGGTGAAACAAAATCGTCCTCTGGTGGTGACCCGCCAACCCGAATCGCAAGACACCAGTCAGGTGGCACTGGGGTTCACGCTGCCGCCGATGCGCACACGCATCTCGCTTTGCGTACCTGGCACGGCCATCATTCGCACCACACGCCCTCTCCCGCTGGCGGATACGATAGCTCATGCGCCTGCCGGCTGGCGTGAAGGCATGCACCAATTGCTGCGACTGTGCGAAGAGACCTGTGCGGTGGCGCGCGTGTACGGTTCACTGTCATCCCAGATTGCCACCGCCGAAAATTACCTCGACGCGGCGAGCGATCTCGACCTGCTGATCGAATGCAACGAGAACACACAGCTTCACATCCTGCTTGCCTCACTGGAGGCCTTTTCCTCGCAGACGCCCCGCATCGATGGCGAGATACTGATACCTGCGGGCTGGGCGGTCGCCTGGCGTGAACTGGCCGCGGCAATACGCACGGGCACGCCACATCAGGTGCTCGCCAAGTCTGACCGCGAAACCCGATTGATTCCCGTCAGTCAGCTCTTCACCAGCCGCTGATGGAAGCCCTTGCAGAATCCGTCGCCTGCGCTCACTCCTTTCATACAGAACTGGAGCGGTTCTGTCTGGATGCGCTCCGGTTTGAGGCCATGGCCTGGCCCAAGCCCGGCCTGGTTACACCTGTCGATTCCGGCAGCCATACAGACATGCATATCGGCACTTTTCTCGCCAGCATAGAGGCGCTGCAAGGCAGCTTCGCTGCACTCGCGCAGGCTGGCGCATACGGGCAGCCATTCACCGCACTTAAGGCAATCGGCATAGCAGCAGAGCAAAAAATGCTGCGCGCCACTGGCGGCGTCAACACCCATAGGGGCGCCATCTTCAATCTCGGTCTGCTGGTGGCAGCCGCCGCCAGACGCCGCTCGGATAGTACGCTGGCAAATCTCGACTGCGGCACCATCGTCGCCAGGATATGGGGCGCCGGGATTGCCGCCGGTCGCAGGCAATCGCCCTCCTCTCACGGCAACAGTGCATTTCATAAATTTGCGGCCGGCGGCGCGAGAGCGGAAGCCGCGAGTGGTTTTCCGACGGTTTATCACGTTGGCCTGCCTGCCCTGCGCCGCCTTCTTGCTGCCGGTCACGATCGCGAAACGGCACAGATCGGCAGCCTGCTGGTTTTGATGGAATACCTGCCGGACACCAATTTGCTGTGGCGGGACGGTCAAAGCGGACTCGATTTCGTGCAATCATCCGCCGCAGCCTTCAACCGTGCCGGCGGGGTGGAGGCATCTGGCTGGCAGCACCGCCTGTTCGCGCTGCATCGCGCGTTCGTTGCGCGCAATCTGAGCCCTGGCGGCAGCGCCGACCTGATGGCCGCAAGCTGGGCGGCACATCAGATCGAAGCGGCCTGACAGACATGCGCATCGCCATACTTTGCTCCGGACAATCAGGTCAGCGCCGCGACATGCTGGACGAGTTGCTCACGGCACCGGAATGCGGTGAGATCCGCGAGGCGGCAAGTTCAGTCCTCGGACAGGATGTTGCAACGTGGTGGGGTGCACTCGATGACAGAGAAATTTTTCTCAATGCAAATGCGCAGTTTGCCATCGCCTGCTACCAGATTGCGAGCTGGACACGTATATCCCCGCTATTGCCCAGGATCAGTCTGATCGCCGGCTACTCACTGGGAGAGCTGATCGCCAGCTTTATCGCCGGCGCGCTGGATGCGAGAGAGACCTTCAGGCTGGTGCGTGAGCGCGCGCGCCTGATGGATAAAGCTGCCGCCGGTATCAGCGGAGGCTGCATGGCGTTGTGGCGGGGGGGGGGGTGGG
>DFWZ01000017.1:1133-14708 GCA_002381565.1 Gallionella sp. UBA4121 | reverse complement strand
GGACGGGTGTCTCCCGCCACGCTTGCCGCCCGCGATCGCGCGATTGCCAAGTACAACCTGGATATCGCCATCGTCAGACGCACCGGAGAAGAAGTGCTGGCCGGAACCAGTGACGCGATTGCGCATTTTGTCGCCGATTTTCAGTCGATGAATCCGAATCTGGTGCGATTGCCCGTCAGCATTCCCTCCCACAGCCACTATCTGGCCGCGGCGGCAGAGTCCTTCCGCGCTGTTTTGCATGCAAGTTCGATTGTCGCGCCCCGGGTAACCGTGCTGGGTTCCGTTGATGCCACGCCGGTTCGATCCCGCGACGATGCGATCAATGCGCTGTCGAGGCAGATGTCCACAACCATCAGGTGGGACAGATGCATGGATGCACTGGTGGAATTCGGCGTCGATACAGCAATAGAACTCGGGCCAGGAAACGATCTGGCGAAACTGATCGAAGTTGTACACCCTCAGATCAAGGCACGCGCCCTCAATGACTTCGGCAGCTACCACGCCCTGGCGGACTGGATAGCCGTGCGCAAGTCGCCCATATAACCCACAGGAGTTTGTTGATGATAGCCTGGCAATTCATTCTGCTTTATCTTGCCGCCGGCAGCCTGGCCGGCTTTCTGGCAGGCCTGCTGGGCGTGGGCGGCGGTGTCGTGATCGTGCCGATACTGATGTTCATATTCACAGCCCAGCACTTTCCGGCAGACCACATGATGCATCTGGCGATCGGCACCTCGCTTGCCAGCATCGCGTTCACCTCGGTGGCCAGCCTGCGTGCACACCACGCGCATAATGCTGTCAACTGGAACATCGTCAAACGCATTACGCCAGGCATCCTGATCGGCACCCTGGCCGGTACATTTCTGGTGGCAAAACTCCCCGCGAATTTACTCAAGGGCTTGTTTATCCTGTTCATCTTCTACGTAGCCACGCAGTTGTTGCTCAATTTCAAACCCAAGCCGGCGCGTCAGTTGCCAGGCCTGCCTGGCATGTTTTTCGCGGGTGGCATCATCGGTCTGGTTTCAAGCTTTGTCGGCATCGGCGGCGGCGCCCTGTCCGTGCCCTTCATGACTTCGAGCAACATCAGGATGCATAATGCCATCGGCACTTCGGCCGCGATCGGATTTCCCATCGCTGTCGCCGGAACCACAGGCTATGTGCTCAACGGCTTGCCGGTCGAAAATCTGCCGGCCTGGAGCGCAGGTTTCATCCATCTGCCGTCCCTGGCCTGCATGGTGATTGCCAGCATGCTGCTTGCCCCCTATGGCGCCCGTGCGGCACACAGGCTGCCGGTGGCAACACTCAAGAAAATTTTTGCGGTATTTCTCTATGTTATCGGCGCAAAATTGCTGCTAAATACAATTTAACCATTCTATCCCTGGACTGATTTTCAGCCACTCAGACACACCGGCAATCGGGCAACCGGCATCATTGAGTTGCTTGTTCTTATACTGCCCGTCCTGCCGTCGCAGCGTGAACTGGCTGTCAGCTATTTTTAGCGATGCAGCCACATCACTCACGGATCATTTTTTCCTGAAAATCTGCCTTCCATGCCTTGAATTGGACACAATTCTCCATTATGGCGCTCAAAAACAGTGCGTTTGCATGCAAGATTTTCAGATGTTCTCTCCTGCGATATCTTTAAATAAACCACCTTGTTATAAACATCTGCGCTGTTAATGCCAGTTTAACAAGCACTTAGAAAATACATCCAGAAAAATCCCATTTCTGGCACGTTACATGCAATGTCTAGATTGCTTTTCACAACTCTGGAGATATTCATGAAACCTATCAGCAAGAAATTATTCCGGTGGCTTGCCGTTCTGCCTCTGGCTTTTTCCATCAGCAGCAGCCTCCATGCCGAGACTGTCGCACGCTACGGAATTTCCATGGCGGATATTCCCCTCACCACCGGACAGCCTGACCGGGGCGCCGGCGCTTACCAGTTCACGGGCCATACCCTCTATGACCCCCTGGTAGCCTGGGAGGCTAATGTGAGCAGCCGTCCGGGCAAACTGGTTCCAGGTTTGGCCGCCAGCTGGAAGGTAGACCCCAAGGACCATAAAAAATGGCTGTTCACCCTGCGCCAAGGCGTGAAATTCCATGACGGCTCCGAGTTCAAGGCTGATGCGGTGATCTGGAATCTGGACAAGGTGCTGGCCGACAAATCGCCCCAGTTCGATGCCAAGCAAAGCGCGCAGGTACGTCCCCGTATTCCTTCCATTGCCTCCTACCGCAAGGTAAATGACTACGCCGTGGAAATCACCACCAAGGAAGTGGACGCACTATTCCCCTATCAGCTGCCCTGGTTCCTTATTTCCAGCCCTGCACAATGGGAAAAAATGGGTAAGGACTGGAGCCAGGTGGCCATGCATCCCTCCGGCACTGGCCCCTTCAAGCTGGACAAGCTGGTGCCCAGAGAGCGTGCCGATCTGGTAAAGAATAACGACTATTGGGACAAGAGTCGCATGGCCAAGACTGATCGTATCGTGCTGGTGCCGATCCCGGATGCGATGACCCGGGTGAACGCCTTGCTGAACGGTCAGGTGGATATCATTGAGACCCCGCCGCCCGATGTTGTGCCGCAGCTCAAGAGCGCCGGTTTCAAGCTGGTGCAGAACGTCACGCCTCACGTCTGGCCCTATCACTTCTCAACGCTGCCGGGCTCGCCCTGGACAGATATCCGCGTGAGAAAAGCCGCCAATCTGGCCATAGACCGTGACGCCATCGTCAGATTGCTCAATGGTCTGGCAACACCTGCCACAGGACAGATGGACGTCACCAGCCCCTGGTTCGGCAAGCCTGCGTTTAAAATACACTATGACCTCGCCGCTGCTCGCAAGCTGATGAGCGACGCCGGCTACAGCAAGGAGCATCCCCTGGTGACCAAGGTGATCATCGCCCAGGGCGGCACCGGTCAGATGCTCTCCCTGCCGATGAACGAGTTCATCCAGCAGAGCCTCGCTGAAATCAACATTCAGGTGAGCTTCGAGGTGGTGGAACTGGAGAACCTGTACCTGCACTGGCGCAGCGGGGCCCGCGCTGACATGAATGCCGGCAAGGGAATCACCGCCATCAATCTGGGTTACGTCACCGCCGATCCGTTCTACGGCATCACCCGCTTCGTGGACAGCCGCTATGTGGCACCTAATGGCGTGAACTGGGGTGGTTACAACAACCCCAAGGTTGATGCGCTGGTGGACAAGATCCGCACCTCCTTCGATACCAAGACTCAGGACGGCCTGCTGGCCAAGGTTCACGAGATCATGGTAGACGACGCGCTGATGTTGTGGGTAGTCCATGACGTGAACCCCCACGCCCTCTCACCGAAGGTCAAGGAGTTTGTGCAGGCTCAGCACTGGTTCCAGGATCTGACCACAATTCGCATGTAATCGAACTGGCCGGGGCAACCGCTCCGGCCCTTCACCGGCGTCGTCCGGACTGAACAGGGCAATCCATGTTTACTTATATACTCAAGCGTGTGCTGTACGCCATCCCTATCGCCCTGAGCGTGACGGTGGTGTCCTTCATACTGGTTTATCTGGCTCCCGGTGACCCGCTCAACGCGATTGCTCCGGCCGATGCGCCTGCAGATGTTATTGAAACCTTGAAGAGCGCCTACGGCCTGGACCGGCCTGTACCCGTCCAGTACGGCATGTGGCTGTTGCGGGCAGTGCAGGGAGATCTTGGCACCTCTATCGCATCCGGCCGCGCCGTCACCGGTGAAGTCATGAGCGCCGTCAGCAACACGCTGTTACTGGCCTGCTTTGCTGCATTCGCGGGAGTTCTGGCAGGTTGCATCCTTGGTGCGCTGGCCGGTTACCATCGTGGCACCTGGATAGACCGGGCGGCTACGGCGCTTTCCGTGATTGGTGTCAGTATCCCTCATTACTGGCTAGGCCTGGTGCTCACTATTATTTTCTCGATCTGGCTGGGCTGGTTCCCAGCGATGGGCGCGGGTCCTGGCGGCTCAGGCGAATGGCTGTGGGATTATGAGCATCTGCGTTATCTGGTGCTGCCGGCCCTGACCCTGTCGGTCATCCCCATGGGCATCATCACCCGCACCGTACGGGCTCTGGTGGCTGACATGCTGGAACAGGAGTTTGTGGTAGCCCTTCGTGCCAGAGGACTATCCGGCCGCGCCGTCTTCCGTCATATCGCCAAGAACACGGCGCCTACCGTGCTGGCTGTCGCAGGCCTGCAGATCGGCTACCTGATGGGCGGCTCGATTCTGGTAGAGACCGTCTTCGCCTGGCCGGGCACCGGCTACCTGCTTAACACCGCCATCTTCCAGCGGGACATCCCCCTGTTGCAGGGAACCCTGCTGGTGCTGTGCATGTTCTTCGTCGTCCTCAACCTGATAGTGGACATTCTGCAACCCCTGATCGACCCCCGCATGGGCCGAGGCTGAAAGGAATATGAATATGCCAGATTCTCTTGTTATGCCGCTTCCCGCTGCGGCAGCCGCTTCGTCCGGTCGCAGCTACTGGGCCATGGTGTGGTACCAACTGCTGCGCGACCCGATGGCACTGCTTATTTCCTTTATCCTGCTGCTGATCGTTTCTGCCGCCGTCTTCGCCCCCTGGCTTGCGCCTGCTGACCCCTACAAGGCCAGCATGCTGCACCGCCTGTTGCCGCTGGGCAGCGAGGGTCACCTGCTGGGCACAGACGAACTGGGCCGGGACATGGTTACCCGCCTGATGTACGGCGGGCGCATTTCTTTACTGATGGGCGTGATCCCGGTGCTCGCCGCCTTCGTTATCGGCACCACCACCGGCCTGCTGGCGGGTTACGCGGGTGGCCGGATAAACATGGTCATCATGCGCGTGCTGGATGTGTTCTATGCGTTTCCCTCGGTACTGCTGGCGGTGGCCATCTCCGGCGCACTGGGGCCCGGCATGAGCAACAGCCTGATCGCACTGACCCTGATCTTCGTGCCCCAGGTAGTGAGAGTGGCAGAGAGCGTCACCACCCAGGTGCGCAAACTGGATTATATCGAGGCGGCCCGCATGAGCGGTGCAGGCGCCTTCTCTATCATCCGCGTCCATGTGCTCAGTAACGTGCTGGGGCCGGTGTTTGTCTACACCACGGGCCTTTTGAGCGTCAGCATGATCCTGGCCTCTGGCCTGTCTTTCCTGGGGCTGGGAGTGAAGCCACCGGAGGCCGAATGGGGACTGATGCTCAACACCTTGCGTTCGGCCATCTATATCAACCCATGGCTGGCGGCTCTGCCCGGCGCCATGATTTTTATAACCTCCATCGCATTCAATCTGCTGTCAGATAGTGTGCGTACAGCCATGGATATCCGTCGATGAATACCAATATTTCCGCCCATACCCCGGATCGTGGCGGCCCGGTTCAACCCCTGCTGATCGTACGCGACCTGAAAAAATACTTTCCCGTACGCGGCGGTCTGCTGGAACGCAATCGCAAATTCGTCCATGCAGTGGACGGCGTGAGCTTTTCCGTACCCAAAGGCAAGACACTGGGTATCGTCGGCGAATCCGGCTGCGGCAAATCCACCACGGCCCGCCTCATCGCACACCTCATGGCACCGGACAGCGGCACCATGATCTTCGACGGCGACGGCGTAGCCGAATACGGCGGCATCGAGCTCAAAGAGTTCCGCCGCAACCTGCAAATGGTATTTCAGGACTCTTATGCTTCTCTCAATCCCAGACTCAGCATCACGGAAACCATAGCCTACGGCCCCCTTATCCATGGTGTTTCAGCAACGGACGCCCATCGGCTGACGCGTGATCTGCTCGCCCGTGTAGGCCTGGAGCCTGACCAGTTTGGCTCCCGTTATCCACACGAGTTGTCCGGCGGGCAGCGGCAACGGGTGAATATTGCCAGAGCGCTGGCTTTCGATCCCAGACTGGTGATACTCGACGAGGCTGTAGCGGCCCTGGACAAATCGGTTCAGGCTCAGGTGCTCAATCTGCTTCAGGAACTGAAGGCTGAGCGACAACTCACCTATCTGTTCATCTCCCACGACCTTCATGTGGTTCATTACCTGAGCGATCATGTGATGGTCATGTACCTGGGCGAAGTGGTGGAAACCGGGCCGGTGGAGCGCATTTATGGCCAGGCTGCGCACCCCTATACCCGCGCCCTGTTGTCCGCCGTGCCTTCCATGGACCCGGATCATCGTACCCAGACCTCTCCCCTCAACGGCGATCCACCCAACCCGATCAACCCGCCCGGCGGATGCCGCTTCCGCGACCGTTGCTCGCATGCACAGCCGGTCTGCGCAGCACAAACCCCTGCCCTCATGGCGGTGTGCGGAAACGTCAACCATCTGGTAGCCTGTCACATGAACAACGCTCTGTCGGGTCACCCGGAAGCAAATCAGGAGATTTCAGTATGAACACCCCTCTGGTTTCGTTGCAGGATCTCACCGTCGAGTTCTGTGGTAACCGTACTGCCAGCGCACTCAACCAGGTCAGCTTCGACCTCGGTAAAGGAGAAGTACTCGGGCTGCTGGGCGAGTCCGGATCCGGCAAGAGCGTCACCTTGCGTACCCTGCTGCGCCTGTACCCGGCGCGCAACACCCTGATCAGCGGCCGCATCCGGGTGGACGGCCGTGACGTGCTGGCCCTCAAGGGCCGGGAGCTGGAACTATACCGGGGAGGCACCGTCTCGATGATCTTTCAGGAGCCGGGACTGGCTTTCGATCCGGTCTATACGATAGGCCAGCAGATCACCGAGGCCATACGCATCCATGAAGCCATAGACGAGAAAACAGCTCGCCAGCAGGCCTTGCATATGCTGGACAGGGTGCAGATTCCCCAGGCGAAGCAGCGCTTCGATGCCTATCCAAACGAGTTGTCCGGCGGCATGCGGCAACGGGCCATGATCGCGCTTGCCCTGGCCTGCAAGCCGAAACTGCTGCTGGCAGACGAACCCACTACGGCGCTTGATGCCTCGGTGCAGATCCAGATACTCCTGCTGCTGCGTGAATTACAGCAGGAAACAGGCATGTCGGTGATTTTCGTGACCCACGATATCGGTGCTGCCGTGGAAGTAGCGGATCGCATCGCCGTGATGTATGCCGGACGTATCGTCGAGCAGGGGCCGGTGGCACAGATCGTGCGTCAGCCACGGCATCCTTACACCGCAGGCCTGCTGGCCTCCAGCGTGGGAATGGAAAATCGGGGGAAGACCCTGGTGAGCGTACCCGGCTCGCCACCGGATCTGGCATGCCTGCCGCCGGGTTGCAGTTTCGCGCCACGCTGTGCCGGTGCCAACGAGCAGTGCCGCCGGGAACGTCCGCCTGTTCTCAGTCGGGGCAATGAGTCCCTGGCCTGCTTTCATCCCATCCTGCCCTTCACGGAGGCCGCATGAGCGCCATCGCACCACTGGAATCCGCCCGCAGCAGGGGCGGACTGGCGGATGAAGTCTGCCGAAAAATTGCCGACGAGATCGTACTGGGCAATTTTGCCCCGAGCACCCGTCTGGATGAAGTGAGCCTGGCAGATCGTTTCAACGTTTCACGCACGCCCGTGCGTGAAGCGCTGAAGCAGCTGTCCATCATGGGTCTGGTTGAGTACCGGCCCAACCGTGGCTCGGTAGTGGCCGCCATGACCCCCGAGCAGCTGGACCAGATGTTCGAGGCGATCGGAGAGATGGAGGCAGCCTGTGCACGCCATGCTGCTTTGCGCATGACTGAGGCCGACCGTGCCCAGTTGCTGGAACTGCATGCTCAGGGGCGAGCAGCCATGCAGTCCGGGGATATAAACCGTTACGACGCGGTAAATCTTGAACTGCACACCACTATCATCCAGGGATGTCATAATCTTGTACTGATCGATATGGCCATGAGCCTGCGGCACCGCATATCCCCTTTCCGTCGCACCCAGTTTCGCAACGTGGAAAGGATGGGTGAATCTTTTGAGGAGCATTCGGTCATCGTGGAAGCGATCCTGTCACACGACGTGATCACCACTTACCGGGCTATGCGAACTCACCTGCTGTCGGCCCGCAGTGCCACCGGCCGGGTGTCCCCGGCCTGGGCCAGCCCGGCGGCCGACACCAGCACACATAAATGAAACGGAGATGCACATGAATCCTATCCTCGGCAGCCGGGGCGCCGTCGTCGCCCCCCATTCCCTGGCATCCCAGGCCGGTCTCGACATCCTGCGCGAAGGCGGAAACGCCATCGAAGCCACCATCGCAGTGGCCGCCACACTGGCGGTTGTCTATCCCCACATGACCGGCATCGGAGGGGATGGCTTCTGGCTGCTGCGCGCGCCGGGGCAGGCCATGAACTCCATTGACGCCTGCGGCGCAACAGGTGCAGGCGTCACCCGTGCACTGTACGGCAAGCTGGACAGCATTCCCTGGCGCGGCCCTCTGGCTGCCAATACGGTTGCCGGTACTGTCTCGGGCTGGGGGGCCGCCTATGACTATAGCCGCACCCGATGGGGAGGTCGCCTGCCATTCGCGCGCCTGCTGGAAAGTGCGATCCGCTACGCCAGTGAAGGCTTTCCCGTTACCCGTAGCCAGGAGGAAAACACCCGTGCGAAACTGGCCGATCTGATCGCCCAGCCCGGGTTTGCCCATACCTTCCTGAATCAGGGCCAGGTGCCAATATATGGCCAGCGCCATCGCTTCCCGGCCCTGGCGGCAACCCTGGAACAGCTGGCCCGTGCCGGTGCCGAGGACTTTTACCGCGGAGAGCTGGCACAGCAGATAGGAGCCGACCTAGCTGCCATCGGCAGTCCCGTCACTGCCGCCGATCTGGCCCGGCACCATGCACAGATCAAGCCGCCCCTGCAACTGCGCCTGTCCGGTGCCACGGTGTACAACATGGCACCGCCAACCCAGGGGTTGGCCTCGCTGCTGATTCTTGGCATATACGACCGCATTCGCAAAACCGGCTGGAACCCGGATAACGTGGAAGGTATCCACGCGCTGGTGGAAGCCACCAAGCAGGCCTTTTTGCTGCGCGACAAGCATGTAACCGACCCGGCCCACATGAACATTGATCCGGCTGCCTTGTTAAGCGAAAAAACTCTGGACGCTCTGGCAGCGGCTGTGCCGCTGCAGCATGCCAGTCCATGGCCCGCCCCCGTCTCCGATGGCGACACAACCTGGATAGGGGTGGTGGATGCCGAGGGACGGGCAGTGAGCATGATCCAGAGCATTTACTTCGAGTTCGGCAGCGGGGTAGTACTGCCGGGCAGCGGCATCTGGTGGCAGAACCGCGGCTGTTCCTTTGACCTTAATCCGGGCCGATTACGCAGCCTGGAACCGGGTCGCAAGCCTTTCCACACACTCAATCCGGCCATGGCAGCGCTGGACGACGGGCGCCTGCTGGTCTATGGCACCATGGGCGGCGAAGGCCAGCCTCAGACTCAGGCTGCGGTATTTTCACGCTACGTATGGGGCGGTCACAACGTGCGCTCCGCGGTGGCGGCACCCCGCTGGCTGCTGGGCCGCACCTGGGCGGAGCAGAGCACGACGCTGAAGCTGGAGTCCCGCTACTCGCCGGCCATCATCCGGGCCCTGCGCAAGCTGGGGCATCCTGTGGAAGTGGTGGCAGATTTCGACGAGCGCATGGGTCATGCCGGTGCGCTGGTACTCCATCCGGAAGGCTGGATCGAAGGTGGCGAAGACCCACGCAGCGACGGCAGCGTTGCAGCATGGTAGCGCTGCCCGACATCAAATATGGCAAAGGTCATCCGACATGAAATTCAAGTTCGACTGGTTCCTCAAGGGTATGTTGGTGGCAGTGGCTCTGGCCTTTCTGTGGCCTGCCCCCGGAGCTCATGGAGGTTTTCTTCATCCGGAGCTGCTCAACAAGACAGGCATCGCCCTGATATTCTTCCTCAACGGCCTGGGGCTGAGCCTCTATGCACTGAGGGACGGAGCGCTGCGCTGGCGCGTGCACCTGCTGATCCAGGCCAGTACCTTCCTGATATTCCCGTTACTCGGATGGGTGCTGATCAAGCTCACCGGCGGCTGGATGTCGGTGGATTTGCAGACCGGATTTTTCTACCTCTGCGCGCTGCCCTCCACTGTCTCCTCTTCCGTGGCACTCACCGTGGCGGCGCGCGGCAATGTGCCGGTCGCGGTGTTCAATGCCACCCTCTCCAGTCTCATCGGCGTGCTGTTAACACCTCTGTGGATGGCATGGATACTGGGGCACAGCGGAACCGGTTTCACTGCTGGCCCGGTGATCATGGATTTGCTGCTGTGGCTGGTGCTGCCCCTGGCTCTGGGCCAGTTCGCCCGTCCGCTGCTGGGCGCCTGGGCCAGTCGCAACAGAAGCCGTGTCCAGATGGTAGACCGGCTGACCATCCTGACCCTGGTCTATACTTCTTTCAGTGATTCAGTGCAGCAGCGCATATGGTCACACTATGGCCCCATGGTGCTGGTGGAAACCATCGTCGGCACCGGCGTGCTATTCTTCATGGTGTTGCTGATGACCCGTGCGTTGTCGAATATGCTCGGTCTATCCACGGAAGATCGCATCGCCTCCATCTTCTGCGGCTCCAAGAAGACCCTGGCCTCAGGGGTGCCCATGGCCCATCTGATATTCGGCGCCAATCCCGCTCTGGGTCTTATCCTCATGCCCATCATGATTTATCATCCCCTGCAACTTGCAGTGGGCGGGGTTATAGCACAGCGCTGGGCCAGTCGGGAGGACGTGTCGAAGCAGGTCAGAGTCCAACTCTGATTTGCAAGAAGTGAATCGATTTAATTCTTCACGCCCCGCTCATCGAACATCCCCTCGAACAAAACAGAGCTCAGATAGCGCTCACCTGAATCGGGCAAGATGACGACTATCGTTTTACCCGCGTGTTCAGGGCGTTTAGCCAGACGTACCGCAACAGCGACAGCAGCACCGCAGGAGATACCAGACAGAATACCTTCTTCATTCGCTAGCCTGCGCGCATACAATATGGCGTCTTCATTAGTGACCTGTTCGATTTCATCCACCAGAGACATGTCCAGCGTATCAGGCACGAATCCGGCACCAATACCCTGAATCTTGTGCGGGCCGGGCTTGATCAGTTCACCAGCACGACTTTGCGTGAGGACAGGACTGTTGGCTGGCTCAACGGCCACAGAAATGATGGGTTTGCCCTGAGTGTTTTTAATATAACGGGAAACACCGGTGAGCGTGCCACCCGTACCCACACCCGAGACAAAAATATCTACCAGACCGTCGGTGTCGTTCCAGATTTCAGGTCCGGTCGTTTGCTCATGTATGGCAGGATTGGCCGGATTCTTGAACTGGTGCAGCAAAACATACTTGTCCGGATCTGATGCAGCAATCTGTTCCGCACGAAGGATGGCACCATTCATCCCTTTTGCGCCTTCAGTCAGCACCAGCGTGGCGCCGAAGGCTGCCAGCAATTTGCGGCGCTCAATGCTCATGGTATCCGGCATGGTCAGCGTAAGAGGTATGCCGCGCGCTGCGGCGACAAACGCGAGCGCAATGCCGGTGTTGCCACTGGTGGGTTCAACCAGATGCCGGCCGGCCCCCAGCAGTCCGCGACGTTCCGCGTCGTTGACCATCGCAGCCCCTATACGACACTTAACGGAATAAGCGGGATTTCGCCCCTCGATCTTTGCAAGAATTGTGGCAGGCGCGCCATCCGTGATGCGATTGAGTCGCACCAGAGGCGTGCGACCAATGGATAATGAATTGTCTTCAAACCAGTTCGGCATGCTGCCTCCTTAAAATAGTAAATGCTACCGGCTTACTGAACCGCATAATAGCAAAAAGCGGACTGTCTACAGTCCGCTTTTCGTTTAATGCCAAAACATGATTACTCTTTACTCAGCATCAACCACTTCAGCATCGGCTGGGCGATCCATCAGTTCAACCAGTGCCATAGGCGCATTATCGCCCTGACGGAAACCGAACTTCAATACGCGCAGATAACCACCATTACGCTCAGCGTAACGCGGGCCGAGTTCATCAAATAACTTGACGACCATTTCACGGTCACGCAGACGGGCAAAAGCCAGACGACGGTTAGCAAGCGTTGGTGTCTTGCCCAGCGTCAGGATAGGTTCTGCAACACGGCGCAGTTCCTTTGCCTTAGGCAGGGTAGTCTTGATGACTTCGTGGCGCAACAGTGAAACTGTCATGTTGCGGAACATTGCCAGACGGTGACTGCTGGTACGGTTGAGTTTTCTTAAACCTAAACGGTGACGCATAATTTGCCTCTCTTAACTTCAGTTATTCCACTGCTTAAAGCGGACTATTTATTGTGCAGCTTTAAGCAGCTGCGACCGGCCAGTTTTCCAGCTTCATGCCCAGCGACAAATTGTGCTCGGCAAGAACCTGCTTGATTTCATTCAGAGACTTGCGACCCAGATTCGGGGTACGCAACAAATCGTTTTCGCTGTATTGAATCAGATCGCCGATGTAATGAATGCTTTGCGCCTTGAGACAGTTGGAAGAACGTGGTGTCAATTCCAGGTCATCAACAGGGCGCAGCAGGATAGGATCAACCTGAGGAACATGTTCTTTCTCAACAACAGGCTCAGTACCTTCCAGCGCAGCAAACACGGAGAACTGATCCACAAGGATACGCGCAGCATTGCGGATCGCTTGTTCAGGATCAATCGCACCGTTAGTCTCAATCGTCATGATCAGCTTATCGAGATCGGTACGCTGTTCAACACGAGCGCTCTCAACAGCATAGCTGACCCGGCTGACCGGGCTGAACGATGCATCAAGGGCGATATGACCCACGGCGCGCGTCTCATTGGGCAGCTGACGAGAAATCGCCGAAACATAACCACGACCTTGCTCGACTTTGATCTGCATGTCCAGCTTGCCGCCAGCAGTCAAATGAGCAATCACATGTTCAGGATTCAGAACTTCAACATCTGCATTTGCACTGATATCCGCAGCAGTTACCACACCGAAACCATCTTTTTTCAGTGTCAGGACAACCTCCTTGATGCCGTGCAAACGCAACACGACACCCTTGAGATTCAACAGAATGTCAACGACGTCTTCCTGCACGCCATCAATCGTTGCATACTCATGCAACACACCTGCCATCTTGACTTCGGTAGGTGCAGCACCTGCCATTGAAGACAGAAGAATGCGACGCAATGCATTGCCCAAGGTGTGGCCGAAACCACGTTCAAAAGGCTCCATGACCACTTTAGCCTGGGTCTCGGATATCTTTTGAACTTCTATGATACGAGGCTTCAAAAAATCATTGTTATACATAAGCTACTCCGCGTGGATTACTTGGAATACAACTCAACCACGAGATGCTCGTTGATGGTTGCGGGCAGTTCAGCACGTTGTGGGCAGGCTTTAAACGTACCCTTAAATGCCTTTGTATCCATTTCGATCCATTCAGGGAAACCGCGAGTTTCAGCCGCTGCAATAGCTGCCTTGATCCGCAATTGGGCCTTGGACTTTTCAGCCACTTCAATTACATCACCTGGACGCACTTGATAGGAAGGTATGTTTACACGCTTACCGTTCACCAACAGGCCATTGTGACGAACCACTTGACGCGCTTCAGCACGCGAAGCGCCAAAACCCATACGGTAAGTTACATTGTCCAAACGTGACTCAAGCAATTGCAGCAG
>DFWZ01000017.1:0-1030 GCA_002381565.1 Gallionella sp. UBA4121 | reverse complement strand
ACGCCGTAGATACGACGAACTTTTTGCTTTTCACGCAGCTGACCACCATACTCAGACAGACGAGTATTGCGACGCTGGCCGTGCTGACCAGGTGGATAAGCGCGACGCTCAACCGCACACTTGTCGGTAAAGCATTTTTCGCCCTTAAGAAACAGCTTCTCGCCTTCACGACGACACTTACGGCATTTTGCATCAAGATTTCTAGCCAAGATCAACTCCCAAATAAATTAGATACGACGCTTTTTTGGCGGACGGCAACCGTTGTGCGGTACCGGCGTGATATCAGAAATGCTTGTGATCTTAAAACCAGCTGCATTCAATGCACGTACAGTAGATTCACGACCTGGGCCTGGACCCTTGATACGCACTTCAATATTCTTTACACCACATTCAGCAGCAGACTTGCCCACGACTTCGGCAGCAACCTGTGCAGCAAATGGCGTACTCTTACGCGATCCCTTAAAACCATTCGCGCCGCTTGTAGACCATGCCAGGGCATTGCCCTGACGATCTGTAATCGTCACGATGGTGTTGTTAAAGGAAGCGTGAACGTGGGCAATACCTTCGACCACATTCTTTTTTACTTTTTTACGCACTTTCGTGCTTGGCTTAGCCATAATTCAATCCTCTAATGCGTTAAAGCAAACTTACTTCTTAGCGCCAGCAATCGCTTTGCGCGGACCCTTACGTGTACGCGCATTGGTGCGAGTACGCTGTCCGCGACAGGGCAGACCACGACGATGACGCACGCCGCGATAGCAGCCCAAATCCATCAGACGCTTGATGTTCATTGTCGTTTCACGACGCAGATCACCCTCGACAGTGAATTTAGCAACTTGTTCGCGCAAGCTTTCTACCTCAGCATCAGTCAAATCTTTCATTTTGACGCTGGGAGTAACCCCTGCTGCTGCGCAAATGCCTTGCGAACGAACTCGTCCGATACCATAAATTGCGGTCAAAGCAATTACAGCGTGTTGATGGTTTGGGATATTTACCCCTGCAATACGTGCCATGCAGCTACCCTATCTTT
>DFWZ01000026.1 GCA_002381565.1 Gallionella sp. UBA4121 | reverse complement strand
TATGCAAAAGCGAATGGCTGGGATCCTGAACTGGGCGACGACGACTGAATCAGCGTTCGGTTGCGGGGAATTTAAGTACGCGCGCTGACCCTGTCGGTCGCCCCTTTGCGGCCAGCTCACCCAAGGCGCGGGGAAATTCAACTTGCAGGCGCGACATGAGACTGGCGGCAGTTGTCTGATAGTAAAGCGCCTGATAGGCCACAGGTTCGTCAAGCGACGTGCGACTTTGCGGCTGAAAATTACGCCAGGCGATGTCGATCCAGCATTTTCGTTCGCCGTCGAGAAATACGAACTCTTCCGCATCCAGGATCGCCAGATACTGCATAGCACGAATAGGAACGAACAGACAGCCATTTGAATTTCGGGCGAGCAGGGTATGCGCCAGATTGTAGGTTGCAGCGGGCAAGGTGCGCAGTTCGCTGGCAACTTCAAGGTCCCGATAACAGGTGATTTCCATAAGGTTATTTTACGAGAATTGACATGAACAGTGTACTCTTAGAATCGAATATCAAAAGTCTGAAGCTGCTCAATCGCGGCAAGGTGCGCGACATCTACGAAGTGGACAATGAGCGTTTGTTAATCGTCACAACGGATCGTTTGTCCGCCTTCGACGTCGTGCTCCCCTCCCCTATCCCCGGCAAAGGTGCGGTGCTGACCGCCATTTCCAATTTCTGGTTCGACAGGCTTAAACACATCATCCCCAACCAGCTCACCGGCATAGCTCCTGAATCAGTGGTGGCGGCAAGCGAACGCGATCAGGTGACAGAGCGCGCAACTGTCGTGAAACGACTTAAACCGCTGCCGATTGAGGCCATCGTACGCGGTTATCTTGTGGGTTCAGGGTGGAAGGAATACAAGGCGAGCCGCAGCGTCTGCGGCATTCCATTGCCCGCAGGTCTATGCGAGGCTGACAGGCTGCCCGAACCCTTGTTCACGCCTTCCACCAAGGCAGAGGCCGGGGCGCACGACGAAAATATCAGCTATGAAAAAGCCGAACAGTTGCTGGGTCATCAGCTGGCGGCTCAGGTGCGCGACGTGTGCATCGCCTTATATAAAGAGGCGGCTTCCTTTGCCTTAACCAAAGGCATCATCATCGCCGATACCAAATTCGAGTTTGGTCAGGATAGCGAAGGTGTGCTCTATCTGATCGACGAGGTGTTGACGCCCGACTCGTCGCGCTTCTGGCCCGCGGACCAATACCAGCCGGGCAGCAATCCGCCCAGTTTCGACAAACAGTATGTACGCGACTGGCTGGAGGCCAGCAACTGGAACAAAGAAGCGCCGGGGCCTGAGTTGCCGCCTGAAGTCGCAGCCAAAACAGGCGAAAAATACCGCGAGGCTTTCAAGCGCCTGACCGAGAGCCACATCGACAAGCTGGTCGCAGGCTACCAGCGCTTTCGCAGCGAGCAGCATGATAAAAACCACTCGCTGTTCGCACGTCTGGCCAGGCAGGGACAATCTCCCAAGACGATCGTGGTCGGGTGCTGTGATTCCAGAGTAGACCCTGCCATTGTCACAGACTGCGACCCCGGCGACTTATTTATCATACGCAATGTCGCCAATCTGGTGCCGCCTTTCGAGACCAGCGGCAACTATCACGGCACCAGCGCTGCGCTCGAGTTCGGCGTGTGTCATCTGGAAGTGGAAAACATCATCGTGCTGGGGCACGCTCAATGCGGCGGCATCCACGCATTGCTGAATCAGGCAACGACGACAGCCCCCCAGGAAGGATTTATTTCCGGCTGGATGAAAGTTGCCAGCCATGCGCGCAACCGCGTACTGTCCAGAATGCCTGGAGAATCCCGGGAGGCACAGGCGCGCGCCTGCGAACAGGAAGCTATACTGGTGTCCCTGGATAATTTACTTACTTTTCCATGGATACTGGAGCGGGTCGCGCAAAAAAAACTGGCGCTGCACGGCTGGTATTTCGATATGGAACGTGCGGAATTGTTGCGCTATAACCCGCGCAGCAACAGCTTTGAAGCATTCCCGGTTCAACAACTTTGAAACTTACAAGGAGCAATTGGCATGACAAAATCGCAGGATAAAAAGACAACAGGCAAAACGCTGGTCGGCATCGTGACGGGCAGCCCCAATGATCTGCCCATTGTAGTCAAGGTGCGCGATACCTTAAGCGAACTTGGCATCGAGAGTGAAATCGTGGTGGCCTCCGCTCATCGCACCCCGGACAAGGTGCTGGATTATATTAATCGCGCTCACAGGGAAGGCGTACAGGTGCTGATTGGCTGCGCTGGTCTGGCGGCGCATCTCGCGGGCGTCATCGCAGGCCATACAAGGCTCCCTGTGATCGGACTGCCGCTCTCAGGAGGTGTCATGTCCGGGCTGGATGCGCTGCTTTCAACGGTGCAGATGCCGCCCGGCGTGCCGGTTGCCACGGTGGCAGTGGACGGCGCGAAGAACGCCGGGATGCTGGCCGCTCGCATTCTTGCGCTGAAATTTCCGGAAATCAACGATGCGCTGGATCTTGCTGCAAAAAAGGAACGCGCGCGATACGATCAGACCGCAAGCGAGGCCCTGGCAAAACTGAACGCAAAATAAGGAAGCTGCCATGCCGCTCGTTCATCTGTCTGACATGATCAACCACGCATCCCGCCACAACTACGCCATCGGCGCATTTGGCGTGGCCAACCTGCACTTCCTGGAAGGCATCATGCAGGCCGCAGAAAAATGTCGTGCGCCGGTCGTGCTGAATCTGATCGAATCGCATTTTGCAAACGACGAATTCGAACTGCTGATGCCTGCCGTGGTGGCTTGTGCAAGGCGCGCCGAAGTGCCGGTCGCTATCAATTTCGATCACGGCAGCAACCCTAAATTTGCCGAGCGTGCCATTCGTGCCGGCTGCAATGGAGTGATGGTGGACACCTCGGCACTGCCGTTATCAGAAAACCTGTGGCGGACACGCGACATCGTCACGATGGCTCATGCCTGCGGCGTCACGGTAGAGGGCGAGTTGGGTTACGTTCCAGGCGTTGAAGGCGAAAATGCAAAGAATCACCCTGGGGAGCTTGCTTATACTTCGGCCGCTGAGGCCGTCGGATACGTCGAGCGCACCGGAGTGGACTGTCTTGCCGTCTCAATAGGCACCGTGCATGGCCACATGAAAGGTTCAGCCAAACTTGATTACACCCGATTGGCGAAGATCAAGGAGGCAACCGCTGTGCCGCTGGTGATACATGGCGGAAGCGGGCTGTCCGACGACCAGTTCAGACGGCTTATCGCCAACGGTGTCGCCAAGATCAATTACTACACGGCGCTTGCAGATGCGGCCAACCGCCGCATCAGGGAAAACATTGCTGCCGACCGCAAGGGCGTGCTTAGTTCGTTGCTGACGGGCGTCTCTGAGGTAGTGCAGGAGGAAGTCGCACGCTGTCTGCGCCTGTGGGGTTGTGGCGGGCGGGCAGCGGAAGTGCTGGCGCAATGCCGCCCATGGCAGGAGGTCGATCATGTTGTGCTCTACAACGCGCAGGAAGGTTTGTCGGAGAGCAAGGTCACCGCGATGATGCGCGAGGGGACAAAATCAATGGAGACAATCCCGGGTGTGCGCAGCATACAGCCCTGTCAAATCATCCAGTCGGACGGAAAATACAGTCACGGATTACTGACCAGACTTGCCAGCCAAACCGCTTTGGAGGGCTATCGCAAACATCCGGCATACCTGCATTTCTCCAGCAAGGTTTTCTGGCCGGCTGTCACCGACCACATCACGCTGGATCTCAGGGAGAGCTAACTCTTTAGCCGTCTGACAGTTGCATCTATTGCCACATAGACCAGCAGCACCACGACCAGACTGGACAGAAACCCTGCCATCACATCCGCCGGAAAATGTGCACCGAGACTGATTCTGGAAATCCCGACCCACAGCACAAAACATACCCCTGCCACGCGCGCGTATCGGTTGAAAACCGGCCACAGACTGGCTACACACAGCATGGCAAATGACGCATGGCCGCTCGGCAGACTGTGATGGTATTCCGCTACGCCAATAATATGCAGGGCGTCCGGAGGCAATGCCAGTGGCGGACGCGGAAAGTCAAACAGCGGTTTGAGCGTTCCGATCAACAGCCCATCCAGCCAGTAAGCGATACAGAATACTGTTATCACAGACATCCAGCGAACGGCCTGATAAGGCGCCGGATTTTTAACGACTGTTGACAGTGCAATCAGTGCAACCAGCCCAAGGTAGAGCGGGAAAAGCGCATGTTCGCCTAGTTCGGTGCCCAGCAGCATGAACTTATCAAGATATTCGGAACGAACATTGTTGATGGCGTGAAACAGCCAGATGTTTGCGCCGCCCCAGTCATATAGAATTTCTTTCATGTGGCAGCCCTATGCAAAAAAAGCCGACGCCCACATAATGACGCCACCGGCTGCCGCTATCCCCGCCACGAGAAACAGCCATTTTTTGCGGGTCAGTACAGTGATTGAAGCCAGAGAAATGGCAATCTGGATCAGTGTCATCGCCTGCGCCAGCTTGTGGTGCGGGTGCAGCATTTCTTCGCTCTCCCTGTTGGCTTTTTCTGATTCGGCTTCCAGCGCTTCGGCCTTGAGTTTGATTTCCTTCTTTTCTGCCTCGTACTTCTCGATCTTGCCGCTGTAATAGCCACGCTTCTGCTCGGAAGACAGATCGGCGGCAAGCTCCATCAAATGCCCCTTGCTGCTCTTGGACTGGTAAAAATTCCACTGATCGGACGCCTGTGCTTTCTTCAGAACGGCCTCATTTTTCAACAGCATGGCCTCATTCTGGGTAGCGCCGCCCTGATAACTGATGATCGCGCCTATCGATGCCAGAATGGCGGTGAAGATTGCAACCTGGCCCGCCAGCCTGTCCCCACCCTGAGCATGATGTTCGACCTCGTGATCGTGGGCGCCGTGCACGTGGAATCCGTCTTCTGACATTTCGCTACTCCTTAATGAGAATTCTGACGAGGCTCTGAGCCCCGGTAAAGCTGCTACAAAAAATACCTTTTTAATGACGCAGCGCCCGTCTATCGGTAATCAATCGTCAGCGGGGCATGGTCGGAAAAGCGCTGCTCCTTGTAAATACTGGCCGTTTGCGCTCGTTGCGCCAAGCCCGGTGTGGCAATCTGATAGTCGATACGCCAGCCGACATTTTTCGCCCAGGCCTGGCCGCGATTCGACCACCAGGTATAGGCTTCCAGCTCCGGATGTACCACACGAAACACATCGACGAAGCCAACTTCATCAAACAACTCGGTCAGCCAGGCACGCTCCTGGGGCAGAAATCCGGAATTCTTCTTATTGCCGCGCCAGTTTTTCAGGTCGATCTCTTTATGCGCAATGTTCCAATCACCGCAGACCACCAGTTCGCGACCGCTGGCGCGCAGTTCACGCAGGTGCGGTAAAAACGCATCCATAAATTCGAACTTCACCAGTTGACGCTCCTCGCCACTGGAGCCGGACGGCAAGTACAGCGAGACCACACTGAAATCGGCAAAGTCAGCGCATAGATACCGCCCCTCGACATCGAACTCATTTACGCCCAGCCCCACAATGACCTGTTGCGGTTTTTCCCGGCAGTAAATGCCAACTCCGCTGTAGCCCTTTTTTTCTGCATAATGAAAATAGCCATGGTAGCCATCCGGATTGAGCATTTGCTCGGTCATATCAGCGGCTTGAGCCTTGAGTTCCTGCAAACAGACAACATCGGCGTTCTGGTGTGCCAGCCATTCGTAAAATCCCTTACTGGCGGCAGAACGAATACCATTCAAATTGACAGAAATGATGCGCATGAAAACTTCCATAGATTAAGAGCGCGCGATTATAATGTTTCTTGCCAACATATCACACATCCGACCATGTTCAATTTCAGACAAGATTTCATCCATTTTGCCGTTGGGCAGAAAGTACTCCGCTTCGGCGAATTTCAAACCAAGGCCGGGCGCTTATCCCCCTATTTTTTCAATGCCGGCCTGTTCAACGACGGCGATTCGCTGAGAAATTTATCGCAGTTCTATGCGCAAGCCATCCAGGCCTCCCAGATCCCGTTTGATATGCTGTTCGGGCCCGCCTATAAAGGTATCCCGCTGGCAGCAGGAACTGCCATCGCGCTTGCCGAGCAAGGCCGCAACGTGCCCTATTGCTACAACCGCAAGGAGGCCAAGGATCACGGCGAGGGTGGCATCACGGTGGGCGCAAAACTGCAGGGGCGCGTGCTGATCATAGACGATGTTATTTCAGCCGGCACCTCGGTACGTGAATCCATCGAGTTGATACGCGCAGAAGGGGCTACACCCTGTGCGGTCGTGATCGCACTGGATCGCATGGAGCGCGGGCTTGGTGCCTTGTCTGCCGTACAGGAAGTCAGAGAAAGTTATGGCATTCCGGTCATAGCGATT
Organism: Gallionella sp. UBA4121; assembly: GCA_002381565.1. Taxonomy (GTDB): domain Bacteria; phylum Pseudomonadota; class Gammaproteobacteria; order Burkholderiales; family Gallionellaceae; genus Gallionella. The sequence goes on along the minus strand of DFWZ01000026.1, from coordinate 12,295 downwards.
GCCACGCTGACCGACCTGCTGGACTACCTGCAGGGAGAACCTGAAATGACGGAGAATTTGAGTGCGGTGCAGGCTTATCGCGATCTTTTTGGAGTGGAAAATGAACAAGATTAAGTTACTGATCGCACTGATTGCAGGCGTTACTTTCTCCCTGCCTGTTTTTGCAAAAATGTACAAATGGGTGGATGACAAAGGCACAACGCACTATGGTGAAACCATACCGCCTGAGTATGCCAACAAGGATCGCCAGATATTAAACAAGTCCGGCGTCGTCATCAAGACTCAGGACGTTTTGTCCCCGGATGAGCGGCGCGCCAAAGAGGCTGAGTCGGTCAAGGTTAACGCCGAAAAGACGGTAGAAAGAGATCAGAAACTGCATGACAAATCACTGACCGATACCTACAGTAACGTTAGTGAAATCGAACTGTCGCGCACTCGCAGCCTCCAGCAGGTGGATGCCCGCATAAACAGCATCAATTCACAAATCAAGACGGCCAACAACAATCTGGCGGATTTGCAAAAAGACGGGGTGGCTCGAAGCAAAGCTGGCAAGAAGATTCCACAATTCCTGCAAGATGAAATCAAAGATGCACAGGATCGTGTAAAAAATTTGCAGCAGGATCTGGAAAAATATAAGGCCGAAAAACTGGCCGTCGAAGTGCGCTATGATGCGGAAAAAGCGCGCTACAAGGAACTGACCGGAAAATAAAATCTGCGCACGCCCGCTGTTTCCTGAAGGCTTGCGGCAGTTTTTACAGTGGTTCGAACTGCTCCGTAGTTGTGTTGTATCCCAACAACTGCCCCTGCTTGATATCGAAATACCAGCCGTGTATTCTCAGAGTTTTTTCTGCGATGCGCTGCGTTACCCATGGGTAGGTGAGCAAGTTTTCCAGCGAGACAAGAATTGCACGCTGCTCGCAAGCCCGCCTGCGTACCTCGATGCCGGCATCACTGTAGTCTCTCTCCACACTCACCCGTGCAGAATCAACCAGTCTCATCCAGTCATCTATAAAGGAATCCGGATTGAAGTCCCTGGACGTTTGCAGCAAGGTCTGTATGCCACCGCAGTGCTCATGCCCCAATATCACGACATGCTCCACACCCAAATTGCAAACACCATATTCAATTGCTGCAGTGGTCCCGTGGTGACCGATGCGCGCCTCGTTCGGCGGGACGATATTCGCCACATTGCGAACCACGAATAACTCCCCCGGTGCACAATTGAAAATGATAGCGGGATCAACCCGCGAGTCACAACACCCCACGATCAGAAATTTCGGTTTCTGGCCTTCCTCAAACAGGCGCGAATACTCGATATCATTGCTAGGAAAATGATTGTCGCGAAATCGCAAAAAACCTTCGATCAACGGTTGCGGCCAACACACGTGATGCGCTGCGGCCTGTCCCGACTGCACAGGTTTATCCTCAGTTATGTCGCCCGAACCAGATCCGAAAATTTTATTCGATTCGATCATGTCGCCATCAAGCGTTGCAACGCTTCATGATATTTATCGGCAGTCCTTTGCAACACGTCCTGCGGAATACGGGGTGCAGGCGCCTGTTTGTTCCAGCCCGATGCATCCAGCCAGTCACGCACGAATTGCTTGTCGAAACTGGGCGGATTGCTTCCCACTTTATACGACTCGGCAGGCCAGAAACGTGAAGAGTCCGGTGTCAGAGCCTCATCGATCAGGTACAGCCGGCCTTCATCATCCACACCGAATTCAAACTTGGTGTCGGCAATAATAATGCCCTTGGTTGCAGCAAAATTTGCAGCTTCAACGTACAACTTGATCGCCGCATCGCGAACTTCAGCAGCCCGTGACTCGCCCAACAATTGTACGGCTTCTTTGTAGGAAATATTTTCGTCGTGATCACCCACCGCAGCCTTGGTAGAAGGCGTAAACAACGGCTCCGGCAGCTTGTCGGCTTCGCGCAATCCGACCGGCAAGGAGATGCCGCAAACCATACCTGTTTTTTGATAGTCCTTCCAGCCGGACCCAACCAGATAGCCGCGCACGATGGCTTCGATCGGCAAAGGTTTGAGCTTTTTGGTCACGAAAGCGCGGCCGCGCACCTGATCCTGCTCGGCCGCATCGCTGACGACGGACTCAGGCGCAATGCCGGAGAGATGATTGGGAATAATGTGGCGTAACTTTTCAAACCAGAAATTTGACAGCGTTGTCAGCACCTCGCCTTTGCCCGGAATCGGGTCAGGCAAAATCACATCGAACGCCGACAATCGGTCGGTCTGTACGATCAACAGATGTTGCGCATCGACTTCATAGAGATCGCGCACCTTGCCACGATGCAGCAAGGGCAAACTGGTTAAATTGGATTCGTGCAGTGCAGACATGTTACTTCCTTGGTGAACGGTAAATAAGTGGAACGCCACGACTCGGGTGTCCTTGCACGGACAGCTTATGGCAACGTTGGCAAGACCGTCCCGGCAATCATTATTGCCTGCTTTTTGCGATACTCGTTCAAACGCAGTGCAAGCGGTGCATCGTTAGTGGCCAGCATGGCAATGGCGAACAGTCCCGCATTTGCCGCTCCCGCCTCACCAATCGCAAAAGTTGCAACCGGAATGCCCTTGGGCATTTGCACGATGGACAACAATGAATCCATTCCTTTGAGATACCTGGATGGAATCGGCACACCCAGCACCGGCAGCGTAATCTTGCCGGCAATCATGCCGGCCAGGTGAGCGCACCGCCTGCGCCGGCGATAAAACCGCCCTGCGCGCTGATGTCCTTGATGTAATCGAATAACAGACGGGAGATCAGTGTGCAGAAATGAGTCGCGCATCATAGCTGACGCCAAAATCTTTCAACTGCTGCGCCGCCTGACTCATGATTTCCCAATCATTACTGCTGCCCATTATAATAGAAACAAGTGGTTTTGACATAGCGCCCTCCTCAAACAGCAGACGTGATAAAGCCCCCTGCGCGGGGGCTTTACAGAAATATTACGCGCCTTTGTGGTAACCCACCAGACGATCTACTTCATTCTTCGAACCCAGAATGACCGGCACACGCTGGTGAAGCCCGGTAGGCGTCAGTTCCATGATGCGTTCACGCCCGGTTGAGCTCACGCCGCCTGCTTGCTCGACGATGAAAGACATCGGGTTAGCTTCATACATCAGGCGCAGCTTGCCGGCCTTGCCTGCTTCTTTATTATCGAACGGATACATGAAGATACCGCCACGTGTCAGTATGCGATGTACTTCGGCAACCATGGAGGCGACCCAACGCATGTTGAAATTTTTCTCGCGACCGCCATCTTTGCCCTTGATGCATTCTTCCACATAACGCTGCACCGGCTCTTCCCAGAAACGACGATTGGACATGTTAATGGCGAACTCCTGCGTGTCGACAGGGATTTGCATATCCGGATGGGTCAGGAAAAAATCTCCGACATCGCGGTCCAGCGTAAACCCGTTCACGCCATTGCCGGTGGTGAGAACCATCATGGTGTTCGGTCCATACAGTGCATAACCTGCGCACACTTGCGTGGTACCGGGTTGCATGAAATCTGCTGCCGTCGGATTTGTCACGCCTTCAGGACAACGCAGGATGGAGAAAATCGTGCCGACGGAGATATTCACGTCGATGTTGGAAGATCCATCCAGCGGATCAAAGGTGATCAGGTATTTACCCTTGGGGTACTGCGCAGGAATAGGATAGATGTCATCCATTTCTTCTGATGCCATGGCGGCCAGATGACCACCCCATTCATTGGCTTTGATGAAGACTTCGTTGGTAATGATGTCCAGCTTCTTTTGTGTCTCGCCTTGCACGTTTTCACTGCCTGCGCTGCCCAGTACACCGATCAGCGCACCCTTGTTCACATCATGGGCAATTTGTTTGCAGGCGGAAATAATGTCGCTCAGCAATCCGGTAAATTCTCCACTGGCATTAGGTATGTTGCGCTGCTCTTCAATGATAAATTGAATCAAACTCTTACTCATGCTTTCTCCTCAGTTATAAATACTAAATTCATGGCCCATGATTCTACCGCTTTTCTGCCTTGCTCTGCGTGCCAGTTTATTTAATCAGCCATCATTTGCTCAAGGAAATACATAGTGCGGATCATTTTTGGCTGGCGCAACCGCATGGCAGTTAATTTTTACCGTTACTCGGCCAAATTTAGCTGTTCTTTATTTCGTTAAGGAAATAAACAGTGCGGGCAGCTTCTGGTTGCGACTTAAACGTTAAAACGCTTTGGCCTTTACCGAAAACTGCCCGGTCCTTATTTTGTTAAGGATATAAAAAGAGCAGGTAGTTTTTCCGGCAACTGCGCCACCTTGTCGATAATGGTGTACTGCTTGCCGAAAATATCTTTCACGTACTCATCTGCCTTGGGATCAAGATTGATGCAGTACGCATAGATGCCTTGCTGGTCGAGTTCCCTGACGGCCTGCCTCGCATCTTCGATCAGAATGCGCCCATCCTTGCTGTCTATGTCCGCAGGCTCACCATCGGTCAGGATCAACATCAGCTTCTTGTCGGCCTGCTGTTTGTCCAGATAGTGCGCCGCATGACGCATCGCCGCCCCCATGCGCGTCGAATAACTGGCTTCCATGGCTGCCAGCCTGCCCTTCACCTCGTCATCCCACTTTTCGCTGTATCCCTTGATGTGCATATAGCGCACATCGTGACGCGTATTGGAATGAAAGCCTGCGATGGCGAACGGATCACCCAGTTGCTGCACCGCCCAGGCCAGCAATGACACCGCTTCCTGACTCAGTTCCAGTATCGTCTGATCGCTGCCGGCTGCCGTTTCATTAAGCGATTCGGACAGATCCAGCAGTACCATCACCGCAATGCTGCGTCCATCGTTGCGATGGCTCATGTTAATGCGCGGATCGGGCGCTGAACCGCCCTTATAGTCGATCAACGAACGCAACGCCACATCCAGATCCAGCTCACTGCCTTCCTCCTGATAACGGATGCGCACCTTATCCTGAGGCTTGAGCAGTTCGAGCATTTTCTTCAAGCGCTTGGCCAGCGCCGCATGCTTGGCCAACAGCCTGTCGATGTCAGCTGCATCGCCGCTCGGATGCAAGCCTTCATACACACTGACCCAGTCAGGACGATAACTCTGGCTGTTGTAATCCCACTCGTGGTAGTGACGTGGCGGCAAGCCCTTCATCTCTTCGCCGGACTCAACCCTGCGCGCCTCGTCGAACGCCTCCTCCTCGTCGCCTTGCTCTATGAATTTCCACAGGTGGCGGTTATCGTCACGATAATCGATCTCCGTGTCTTTGAAGTGTGTCTTTGCCAACTGGTCGCTCTGAACGCGCGTCTTCGCGACGAAAGAAACGGCCAGATCAGCCATTTCCTGCGTACCCGCACCATCTTGCTGCATCAGATCGTGAAATCGTTGCGCAAATTCCACGATATACAGGTTTTTGTATGGATGCTGCGGGTCAAGCAACGCGCGAGAGAGCATGGCCAGACGATGCCGTATACATGACTCCGCTTCCTGATCACAGGCATTTTCCTCCGGCACAGGATGCAGCGCCATAAATATTCGGCGCAGGCCAGGATACTCGCGCATTGCCAGATACTCCACCCGGCTGTCTTCCAGAAACTCCACCGCCATACGCTGGAACGGGCTGAAATTGTCGGCAAAAATAGCTGTACTCCAGCGCCTGTGGCCTACAATATGGGCCAGCACTGCACGGTATCTATCTATGCCAGCAATGCCATTCCGATCGGTATAGACATCCGGCACACGAATACCAAGCTTGTCGTAGTAAGGGAGCGGCTTGCGCAATTCATCGTACATGCTCGAATAAGGAATCAGCTGATCTTCATCCTGCCAGAGCCCACGCAGATACATGTCCAGTTTTCGCTCATTGTCCATCAGCAAGGTGCCATGCCGCTCGCGCTGCAGCACCGCGCGGCTGTCGGCCGATTGCAGACTGAAATAATCGATCTGCCGCTCCGGATGATCGTTGTAAAAACGGACCCCGTAATCTACCCACTTCTTTAAACCTGCCAAAGACAGCTGACCAAGCAGCAAGCTTATCTGCTTGAAGAACGCCGGCAAGCCAGGACTGGCAAAAGTTTGATGTATGCCGTGTATCGAACCGGTGGTACGGTCCATAAAATCCACAACAAGTTTCAGATACTCCTGCATTTGCTGTTGTGTAGGTAACCTTCGCGCTACGCTTGGCAAGGATTGCAGGAAGGGGATGATTGCCTTGCCGTTCGGCGACTTGTATAGCCTGCGTATGCATTCAGAAATCGAAGGGAGTGCATCTTCACCCAATATCCCGGCGACGCTTGGCCACTCCTCCAGAAAGATAAGGATAGGTTCAGCGCCACGCCCCATTTTGCCCAGAAAGCTTGCATACTCGATATAAGCAGCAACCCCATCCTGCGACAAGCTCGCCAGCGCCGCACGCATACAATCGGGAAACACCTCAGAGACGCGCGGAAACCCGCAGGCCAGCTGCTCCCAATAGACTTCCAGTTCCACAGGTATGGTTTTCATGATTTTAATGACTAGGCAAACACCGCATCGATTGCGTGATCCAGCGTATCGCGTATGTCTGCATCGTCCGTAATCGGGCGCACCAGAGCCATACGGCAGGCATCTCTGGGTTCGACCCCACCCTTTATCAAAGTAGCTGCATATACCAGCAAGCGTGTCGAGATACCTTCATCCAGGCCATGCCCCTTCAGGTTGCGTGCAGTCGAGCCAATTTTCACCAGTTTGGCTGCAATGTCCTTATCCATACCTGTTTCCGTGGCCAGAATTTCAGTTTCCAGTTCGGCTGACGGATAGTCGAAATCGAACGCTGTAAAACGTTGCTTTGTTGACTGCTTCAGATCTTTCAGCAGACTCTGATATCCCGGATTGTAGGAGATAACCAGCTGAAAATCAGGGTGCGCAGATATCAACTCCCCTTTTTTATCAAGTGGCAACGTTCTTCTGTGATCAGTCAGCGGGTGGATCACTACGGTGGTGTCCTGGCGCGCCTCGACGATTTCATCCAGATAACAGATCGCGCCAATGCGCGCAGCAGTAGTCAAAGGACCATCCAGCCAGCGTGTGCCATTTGCATCTAGCAGATAGCGCCCAACCAGATCGCTTGCCGTCATATCTTCATTACATGCGACGGTAATCAGCGGCTTGTTCAGCTTCCATGCCATGTACTCAATAAAACGCGACTTGCCGCAACCTGTCGGCCCCTTTACCATCACCGGCAAACGCGCGGCATAGGCGGCTTCATACAAGGCGACTTCATTGCTTTGTGCCTGATAGAACGGCTCCTGCTGAATCTTGTATTGATCTATATTGTTCATTGGTCAATTTCCTTTGGTAAGCCCTCTTTAGGACACTTCACAACTCAACCAGACCGCCCAATGACACCGGCATTGGTTACACCGCATGCGGACAAGTCAGGTTAACTATTCCTCTTGATTTGAACGGTTTTAACTTTTGGAAAAAAACGCCCCCATCGAGTGGGGGCGCGTTTTCACCAAGCAGAGCCGGACAGGCTTACTTGTGTACGCCCAGCTTTTCGCGCCAGCCTGGATACAACTTGTCCGCATCGCCCGGGAAGGACTCGAATGCGCGAGCAAATTCCTTGTGCTCCTTCGCGAATTCGATCGGGTCAGCACCCGCTTTCCAGCACTCAAACGACTGACGCAGAGAAATCGCGCCAGCTGCCGGTGAGTCGATGTGACCGTAAGAGCCGCCACCCGAAGTATTGATCACGTTGCCGTGTCCCAGGTTTTCAAAGAAGCCTGGCAGACGCAGCGCATTCATACCGCCGGAGATGATAGGCGTGGTTGGCTTCATGCCGTGCCACTCCTGATGGTAGTAAGGACCATCCGCAGAATCGCGCTCGATCATATAAGCGATATTGCGGTCATCCCTACCGCCTTCCATCTTGCCGTAGCCCATGGTCCCTACGTGGATTCCTGAAGCACCTTGCAGACGGGACAGCTTGCCCAATACAAACGCGGTATAGCCACGCACTGCAGAAGGCGAGGTGATCGCGCCGTGACCAGCACGATGGTAGTGCAGGTATTGATTTGGATACTGGCGACGCGCGGTCGTGATCATGCCGGGACCGCCAACATAGCCGTCCACCAGGAATGCAACCTTGTTTGCGTCAGGCCCGAAAGTTTCCAGGATGTAATCGGCGCGGGCGAGCATTTCATAATGATCGTCAGCTGTGATGTTGGCCGAGAACAGCTTGGCCTGACCTGTTTCATCCATAGCGCGCTTCATTGCGTCGTAAACCAGCGGGATCACTTTCTTCATTGGACAGAAAGTCTGATTTCCCTGTGGCTCATCGTTCTTGATGAAGTCACCGCCCAGCCAGAACTGGTAAGCTGCCTTTGCGAACGGTTCTGGGCGCAGACCCAGCTTAGGCTTGATGATGGTACCGGCGATATAACCGCCGTTGACGCGTGAGCGACCCAGAATATCCCACATGTCGGTGATGTCCTTTGATGGGCCATCGAACAAACGCAACATGGACCAAGGCACATAGAAATCCTGCATCTGAAGATGCTTCACGTCACCCATACCCTGGTTGTTACCAACAGCGAGCGTCAGGAATGAAACGATCATCGCACGACCGTCGATCATGTTGCGATCAAACAGCTCGTTCGGGTAGGCAACCTTCATGATGCCCTTGGCTTCGTCGATGAAGTACACCAGTGCATCCACGCCCTTGGTGAAGTCATCCGTTGTGGATACTTCAACGTTGGTACCGGTAGAGGATTCGGCCGCAACGTGCGCTGCCACTTCCAGATAACCGTAACCCGTAGCTGGCTGCATGTGGTAAGCGACCAGAATGTGCTTGTCACCCTTGATCAGATCTTCTTCTTTCAATGTCAGATCTGCATAACGATTTGATTGATCCATAACTTAGCTCTCCTGAGTGTTAACGATAATTTTGTCTGGCTGCAAATTCGCAACGACGTGCAACGGGTGTGACTATAGTTTGGCAGCTCTATAAATGATAATAAATTGTTATTATAAAAACCATAAGTATTGCTTATGGTTTGTTATAATAATAAGGATCTTAACCCAACCATTCAATCATGGCCAATTTTACGTTGCGTCAATTGCAGGTATTCGAGAAAGTGGCCAGCCACTTGAACTACTCGCGTGCAGCCGAAGAGCTATACCTCTCGCAACCGGCAGTATCCATGCAAATCAAGCAACTGGAAGGGCATATTGGCTTGCCGTTATTCGAACAGATGGGCAAGAAAATTTATCTGACCGAAGCCGGTCGCGAATTATTTCCCTATGCCCGCAACATTGCTCAACAGTTGTCTGAAATGGATGCTGTGTTCGACGAGATGAAAGGACTGGGGCAGGGCAAACTGACTTTATCTGTCGTCAATACGGCCAACTACTTCACACCGCAATTGCTGGCAAAGTTCTGCCAGCTTCATCCCAATATCAACGTGATACTGCAAGTCGCCAACCGAGACGCCGTACTCAAACAACTGAGTGATAACAGCACTGATCTGGCCATACTGGGCCAACCACCCGAAGGGCTGGATCTGGATTTTCAATCCTTTCTGGCCAATCCGCTGGTGGTGATTGCCGCACCCGGCCATCCCCTGGCTACACTGCAACACATCCCATTTTCCCGGCTCTCAGATGAAAATTTTTTATCGCGGGAGAAAGGATCCGGCACACGAAGCGCAATGGAGCGGGTTTTCGCGCAGCATGGCGTCCAGCCACACATCAGCATGGAAATGGAAACCAATGAAGCCATCAAGCAGGCAGTGCGTGCGGGCATGGGGCTGGGCATACTGTCTCTGCACAGCCTCGAACTGGAGCTGGAAACACATCGCCTGGTGACACTCGACGTGGAGCATTTTCCGCTGATGCGTCACTGGTTCGTGGCTCATCGTCGCAACAAGCGGCTGTCCAGCGCCGCCTTGTCATTCAAGAATTTTTTGCTGAATGAAGCGGCGTATGGCAAATAACATGTACCGTTAACAGTTTGTCATATTGATAAAATCGGGCATCAGACTGCCAATAAAAAAGCGACCCGAAGGTCGCTTTTTTATTACTCAGACAACTACTGCTTACTTGACGATGGCGTTCAGCTCACCCTTGGCATAACGGTTCGCCATTGCATCGAGCGAGATCGGCTTGATCTTGCCGGCCTGACCGGCACAACCGAACGCTTCGTAACGCGCCTTACAGATCCCCTTCATCGCCTTGGTCGTTTCTGCCATGAATTTGCGTGGGTCGAAGTCCTTAGGATTTTGCGCCAGATAACGACGAGTCGCGCCTGTGGATGCCATACGCAGATCAGTATCGATATTCACCTTGCGCACACCGTTCTTGATACCTTCGACGATTTCTTCAACCGGCACGCCGTAGGTTTCTCCCATAGCGCCGCCAAACTCGTTGATGATTTTCAGCCATTCTTGTGGCACGGAAGATGAGCCGTGCATCACAAGATGGGTATTAGGCAGACGCGCGTGGATCTCCTTGATGCGGTCGATACGCAACACGGCACCGGTAGGAGGGCGGGTAAACTTGTACGCGCCATGTGAAGTGCCGATGGCGATCGCCAGTGCATCCACACCGGTTTGGCGTACGAATTCTGCCGCTTCTTCAGGATCAGTCAGCAACTGGTCATGGCTCAATACGCCTACAGCGCCCTGACCATCTTCCTGCTCGCCTTCGCCAGTCTCCAAAGAACCTAGGCAACCTAATTCACCTTCGACAGACACACCAACCGCATGCGACATTTCAACTACACGACGCGAAATATTGACGTTGTATTCAAATGAAGCAGGTGTCTTGGCATCAGTCATCAACGAACCATCCATCATCACGCTGGAAAAGCCGGAACGAATCGCGTTGATACATACCGCTTCAGATGCACCGTGATCCTGGTGCATGACAACCGGGATATGCGGGTACATTTCCACAGCAGCTTCGATAAGGTGGCGCAGGAACGGTTCACCCGCGTATTTACGCGCACCGGCGGAGCCTTGCATGATGACCGGGCTGTTGCATTCGTCAGCCGCTTCCATGATCGCCTTGACCTGTTCCAGGTTGTTGACGTTGAATGCCGGCAAACCGTAGCTGTGCTCAGCTGCGTGATCGAGAAGTTGACGCAAAGATACTAAAGCCATTTTTTCCTCCTGATTAAATTTAGATTACAAACTTGTACTACCCCGTGCAACTGGCAGGGCAGCATCTATCAAATGCTGTTCTTGTGGTGATCGCCTACTCTGACGATCTTCATTGTGTTGGTATGTCCCGATTTACCCACGGCTTCGCCTACGGTAACCACCACCAGGTCACCGTCCTTGACATAGCCCAGTTCAACCAGTTTTTGCTCCGCATCGATCAGTTCCTGCGCAGGTTGTTTCACGTTTCTGCTTGGGAAATAGACAGGATGCACGCCACTGAACAAGGTCACCTTGGTCAGAGTTTGTTCCACCGGTGTCATGGCGAAAATAGGTACACCCGCATTAACACGCGACATCCACAAAGCCGTAGAGCCCGATTGCGTCAGCGCCACAATCGCCTTCACATCGAAATGGGAAGCAGCAAACAATGCTGACATCGCGATCGATTGATCAATGCGGGTAAATTTCTGCGTCAGCCCGCGACGATCAAAGTCCTGATCATCCGGTTGATGCTCCGCGTTCAGGCAAATGCGCACCATTGCGTCGATGGTTTCCACCGGATAATCACCAACGGCGGTTTCCGCCGACAGCATTACCGCATCCGTGCCATCCAATACCGCATTTGCCACGTCTGAAACCTCAGCCCGTGTCGGGATCGGATTGGTAATCATGGATTCCATCATCTGCGTGGCCGTGATCACCAGGCGATTTTTTGCTCTGGCCATCTTGATCATGCGCTTTTGCAGTCCGGGCACGGCCGCATCACCGACTTCAACGCTCAAATCGCCGCGTGCCACCATGATGGCATCAGACGCGTCGATGATATCGGCCAATGCAGGAATCGCTTCCGCACGTTCGATCTTGGCCATCAGCAGACTCTGTCCTCCCGCCTCGTGCATCAACTTGCGCGCAAAACGCATGTCGTCACCGCTGCGTGGAAATGAAATTGCCAGATAGTCGGCCTTGATTAACGCAGCCGTCTTGATGTCCTCCATATCCTTCTCGGTCAGCGCAGGCGCCGTTAAGCCACCGCCCTTGCGATTGATGCCTTTGTTGTTGGACAGCACACCACCGCGCACCACCTTGCAAACAACCTTGGAACCGATAACCTCTACCACGTCGAATTCCAGCATGCCATCATTGAGCAACAACAC
>DFWZ01000015.1 GCA_002381565.1 Gallionella sp. UBA4121 | reverse complement strand
CATTCAGGAATGTACAGCGGGATCACATGATCACCCGGTTTCAGATCCTTGACGCCGGGGCCGCACTCCACGACTTCGCAGCCGCCCTCGTGGCCCAGCACGACAGGGAAGACGCCTTGCGGGTCATCGCCGGACAGGGTAAACGCATCGGTATGGCAGACACCGGATGCGATGACCTTGAGCAGCACCTCGCCATGCTTCGGGCCTTCCACGTCGATCATTTCAATCGATAAGGGTTTGTTTGCTTCCCATGCAACAGCGGCTTTTGATTTCATCATGTATCTCCTTGATAATATTAACTGGATCAGACTGCCAGTTCGTACACTTGCTGTGAACGAGCGATGTCAAAATTCTGATGCTCACCGAGCGCGGTCATGCCATGCCTTTGCAGTTGCGCCACCAGCGCTGGGATCGCGTCGCTGCCGATACCGTAGTCCGAGAGGCGCGTCGACACCTGCATTGATTCGAAGAACTGACGGGTGTATTTGATGGCCTGACCGATGCGCACATCCTGATCGCCTTCGCGCAAGCCCCAGACACGGTCTGCGTACTGCAGCAGTTTTTCGCGCTTTTCCTCACGCCTGACCTGCAGCATGGCGGGCAGTAACACGGCCAGTGTCTGTGCATGGTCAAGACCGTGCAACGCGGTAAGTTCATGGCCCAGCATATGGGTCGCCCAATCCTGCGGCACGCCGGCGCCGATCAAGCCGTTCAGCGCCAAGGTTGCCGTCCACATCAAATTGCTGCGCACGGCGTAATTCTCCGGCTCCTGCAATGCCCTGGGCCCCTCTTCGATCAGCGTCAGCAGCAGTCCTTCGGCAAAGCGGTCCTGCACCTTCGCATCCGCCGGATAGGTGAGGTATTGTTCGGTGATGTGCACGAACGCATCGACCACGCCGTTGGCTACCTGGCGTGTTGGCAAGGTATATGTTTTGGTCGGATCCAGCACCGAAAACAGCGGGTAGACCAGAGGGCTTGCAAAAACCAGCTTGTCGTTGCTGGCGCGTCGGGTAACCACGGCACCGCTGTTCATCTCAGACCCCGTCGCAGGAAGCGTTAGTACGCTGCCGAACGGGATCGTGCTCTTGATCTCAGCATGCTTGGCGAGGATATCCCATGGTTCACCGGCAAAAGGGATCGCAGCCACTATGAACTTGGTGCCATCGATCACCGAGCCGCCACCGACGGCGAGCAGGAAATCGATCTGCTCGCGACGGGCGAGTTCAACCGCCTGCATCAAGGTTTCATAAGTCGGGTTGGGTTCAATTCCTGCAAACTCGAAGACGGTGTAGTCTTTCAGCGCGGCTTTCACTTCATTCAGTGTGCCGGTCTTGACGACACTGCCACCACCGTAGGTGATCAATATCCGGGCGCCAGCCGGAATCTCTTGCGAAATATCAGCAATGCGCCCTTGGCCGAATAGAATCCGTGTCGGGTTGTGGAGAGTGAAGTTTTGCATAAGTTTGTCCTTGTGGTTTATGCTGCCTTAGTTGCTGCAGCGTTTGCCGTGTGCGTCGCGATGAAATCCATCAGCGCCGGTGACAGACAATCATAAGCGGGCAGGCCGAGTTCTGCCAATCTTTCCCTGACTGCGCTCATGTTATCAGGGCTTTCACCTGATTCTATAATTGAAGAGACGAATGCTGCGAATCCCGGCGCAGCCCAGCCCGCTTCGTTTGATAGCTCGGTATGAATAAAGTCAAGCCCGTAGAACGGATGCGCTGTATTTTCGATGCGGCCATACATGTGTACACCGCACTCTTTACAGGCATAGCGTTGCAGCATTTCATTCGGGTCTACTATTGTCAGCTTGTCTTCATTTGCGAGAATACTGACGTTATCACGCGGTACAACCGCAATCTGCGAGAATAGCGCGCCTTCCGGTTTCCAGCACTGCGTACAACCACATAAGTGATTGTGTGCAGACTGCCCCTTAATAGCGACCTCAACCTTGTGGGTTGGGCAGGTGCAAAAAAGCGTCCCGCCAGAAAAAGCCTCCGCAGCAGACTGTATTCCATTATCAACTGCCGGATGTATATTGACTGCATTATTCATGAAACGACTCCTTAATTTTAAACTGCTTGTGAATAAACGGGATGTGTAATGCTGTATCTTTAAAAGAACTATTTTACTATCTGAAAAAGGCGGGAAAGGAGAGCCGGGTGAATTCTGGCTGTAAATGCCGCAACGTTGTCCGTATTTGCGTCCAATTACTCTCGGTAGCTGTTTTTTCATTCGCAATGGCAGCAGCGCGCATCGACTGAGACATCGCGCACCCTCGGAAACTATTAAAATTATTGCAGATATCGGCTACTTATCCATGCAGCAACTCACCCGCATTGCCTTCAGCGAACTGAAAATAGCCCCGTCTTTTGTGAAGAGATTTATAAGTAACGAGGGTTTGAGCATCGTGGTCGAGTCGAGCATCGGTAGCTTTTGATTAACTGATGAATACTGAACGGTGGCTTGGATTGACATTAACCAACTTCCGGTTTTTGGCTGCTGTTCCTGGCGAATAACAGGAAGGCCTGGATAATTGATCTGAATGAAAAGCGGTTTCCGGCAGTGTACTATCGTGGCTAGCCATCTGCTGTGTGATTCATTAAGCACACAAAATTTCTGACATGCTCTATCCCGGGCAGAGTGAACGGCGCCATGTCCAGCGGCGGAATGATGGACTGCAATACCGAGCCGTTCCACACGAACAGCATGCGCAACCAGTTTACTTTGGGCCTGACGATCATCCTGTCTCGGCCTTCATTTAATGGTGCAGGGCCGTGACTTTGCCGCGGAACACGTGATACTGGTACAGGTTGTACCCTATCATCACAGGCAAGATCGGTGCGAGGCCAACGAGCATGAAGACCAAGGTGGAACTATCGGATGCCGCATCGGCGATGGTCAATTTGCCCGGCACGAGGTCAGGGAAAAAGCTGATTGCCAAGCCGGAAAATGAGGACAGGAACAGCACGATGGTAGCGCGGAACGGGCCGCGCACACTGTTCACGCGTACCGCATACAGGATGTAAATGATCGACAAGGCGGCGACCAGCGACAGCGACAGCAAGACGTGAAACACGCCCGGCTGCGCCCAGCGTTCATGCCCGATCGAACTAAAGACCATAGTGCCGGCTGACAGCACAATGGCCGAGGCAACCGTGGTCAGCGCGCTGGCCACTGTGTAGCGGCGAGCAGCCTGCTCCAGGCGTCCGCTGGTTTTCTTGATCAGATAAGTGGCGCCCAGTAAAACATAACCGGAGACCACACCGAGCGCCGTCACAGCCGTGAAGACCGCGCTCAGCACACCCGGTGCGAGGCCGGTAATGATCTTGCCCAGAACCACACCCTGAGACAAGGCAGCCAGCAGGCTGCCCAAGCCGAAAATGGCATCCCAGATGCGTTTCTTGTCGGCCGCATGTCTGAATTCGATCGAGGCACCGCGCATGATAAGGCTGGCGATCAGCAGCATGATCGGAACATACAATTCTTGCAGTAACAAGGCGTAGGCGCCGGGAAATGCACCGAACAGTGCGCCTCCGACCACCACCAGCCAAGTCTCGTTGGCGTCCCATACATGGTCGATGGACCGGAAAATCTGATCGCGCTCCGATTCCTTGCGGGTGAGCAGGCTCAGGATGCCGACGCCGAGATCGAAGCCGTCGGTAACCACGTAAAATACAAGCATCAGGCCGGTGAGACCGAACCAGGTGGTCGCGAGCATGTCGTGAAGAGTAGCATTCATAACGATAACCTTTATCAAAAAACGATGTTAGTAAGCGGCTGGCGGCACCGTCGCAGTCAGCCGCGATGGCTACGGCGGCGGCATGATCGTCAGATCCGGACCCTGCTTCAGCCATTTTCTGGCGAAGACAACAAAGGAGATAAACAGCACCGAGTAAAACAGAGCGAACATCGCCATGCTGCCGGCCACCATATGCACTGGGATGCTCGACACGGCGTCCCGGGTGCGCAAGATGCCATATACGATCCAAGGCTGGCGACCGACCTCGCGCACGATCCAGCCGGCTTCGACTGCTATATATGGCAAGGGAATGCACAGCACCCAGGCCAGCAGCAATTTTCGCCTGGACAGCAGCTCGTTCAACCTGCCGTTGGTCTTGCGCCAGACATAGGCGGTCCAGAACGCCAGCAGCACAAACCACATCCCGATGCCGGCCATCACGCGGAATGCGTAGTACAACAACGGCACCATCGGCGGCTGGTCGGCACGCGGGATATCAGCTAGTCCTGTAATCTTGCCGGTCGGGTTGTGAGTGGCGATCAGACTGAGCATGCCGGGCACTTCAATTGACCAGTCGTTTTCCTGCTTGTCTTGGTCGGGCCAGGCCAGCAAGGACCAGGCTGCGCCGTTGCCGATCGCATTGGTGTGCCAGTGGCCCTCAATCGCGGCGCCTTTGGCAGGTTGGCTCTCGAACACATCGACACCGCTGCCATCGCCCAGCCAGACCTGCAAGGGCGCGATAACGACCAGTAGCGTGAGCGCGATCTTGAACGAACGTACAAAAAACTCGGTATGACGGCGCTTGAGCAGGTGATAAGCAGAGATGCCGGCGACCACGAACAGACCGGTCTCGACCGCGGCCACCCACATATGCGCGACGCCCCATGCCATGTCCGGGTTAAAGATCGCAGCGGCATAATCGGTGACAATGATTTTGCCGTCGACCACGGTGACGCCAGCAGGCGTCTGCATCCAGGAGTTGGCGACCATAATCCAGAACGCGGAAATGGTCGAACCGAGCGCTACCATGCCGGTGGCGAACAGATGCACGCCTTTCGGCACGCGGCCCCAGCCGAACATCATCACCCCGATAAAACCGGCTTCCAGCATGAAGGCCATCGCGCCTTCAAAGCCGAGGATATTGCCGATGAATTGACCAGCGCTGTGCGAAAACGGCGCCCAGTTAGTGCCGAACTGGAACTCCATCGGAATCCCGGTGACCACGCCTACGGCAAAGTTCAGGACCAATAATTTCCCCCAGTAGCGCGCATGACGGTAGTACATCAGATCGCTGGTGCGCACCCAGAGCGCTTCGACGATCAGCAGGAATAGCGACAAGCTGATCGTCAGTATCGGCCACAAAATGTGGAAAATAGCTGTCATGGCGAACTGGGCCCGCGACAAGTCTAAAACATCAAGGCTGAACATTTTTTACCTTCCTAGTTAGTTGACGATGGCCGATTTTTGCAACAGCACGGGTACCGACTTGAAGGTCGGAGTGCCCGAGCCTTTCCCCACGCTGTCCAGTGGCACCAGCGAATTAGTTTCCGGGTAATAAGCGCCCAGGCAACCACGTGGGATGTCGTATTCAACGAGCAGAAATCGGTCGGCGCGGCGCTCAAGGCCATCGTCCCATACACCGATCAGGTCAACCCACTCACCGGCAGCCAAGCCGAGCATGGCCAGATCCGCCTTGTTGACAAAGACCACACGGCGCTGTCCGAACACCCCGCGGTAGCGGTCGTCCAAGGCATAAATAGTGGTGTTGTACTGGTCGTGGGAACGGGTAGTCATCAGCACCATTAGACGCTCGCCATATTTGCGGCGGGCGCGGTGAATCGGCGTGTCGAGTTCGACCGCATTCACCACGAACTGGGCCTTGCTGGTCTCGGTCTTCCAGACCCGCTCGCGCGAGGCGATTTCCAGATGAAAGCCGCCCGGTTTCGCCACCCGCGCATTGAAGTCGAAAAAATCATCGAAGACCTTTTCGATGGATTCGCGGATCAGCATGTAATCATTGGCGTAGGCTAACCAGTCGATACTGGCGCTGCTCAGCGTCGCGTGGGCCATATGCGCCACGATCGCCGTTTCCGACATCAGATTGGGCGACGCCGGCTGGTTCATGCCATATGAGATGTGGACCATGCTCATCGAATCCTCGACGGTGACGCCTTGCGCCACTCCGCCTTGCACATCGATTTCGGTGCGGCCCAGGGTCGGCAGGATCAGAGCGTCCTGGCCGTGTACCAAGTGGCTGCGATTGAGCTTGGTGGAGATGTGCACCGTCAGATTGCAGGATCGTAGCGCATCCCAGGTACGCGGCGTGTCCGGCGTCGCCATCGAAAAATTGCCACCCAGCCCGACAAACACTTTGACACGCCGTTCGAGCATAGCCTCGATGGTGGCCACCGCATCGTAACCGTGATGGCGCGGCGGCTCGAAACCAAACACTTTCTTCATGCGGTCAAGGAATGCCTGAGTCGGTTGTTCCTCGATACCCATGGTGCGGTCACCCTGCACATTGGAATGGCCACGCACCGGGCACAGACCGGCACCACGGCGGCCGATGTTCCCGCGCATCATCATCAGGTTGGACAACATCTGTATCGTTGCCACCGAATTCTTGTGCTGGGTCAGGCCCATACCCCAGGTTGCAATGACGGCTCTGCCATTGATATACACTTGCGTCAGTTGTTCGATCTGCTCAATGGGCACGCCTGATTCCTCAATTAGCATATCCCAACTCTCACGGCGCAAGTCGGCCGCGAAGGCGGTAAATCCGAAGGTGTGCTCTTCAATAAAACCGGTATCAAGTACCCGTTGCGTTCCGAGCGCGATCGCGTTGTCGTCGAGCTCAAGTACCCGTTTCGCCACCGCCTTGATTAGGGAAAAATCGCCGCTCAGTTTCGGACAAATAAACAGGGAACTGATCTTGGTGCTCGATCCGGTCAGCATCTCGACCGGATGTTGAGGACTGGTGAAACGCTCCAGTCCGCGTTCGCGCAAGGGATTGATCGAGACGATGATTGCACCGCGGCGCGCCGCCTCGCGTAACTCGCCCAGCATGCGCGGGTGATTGGTTGCAGGATTCTGGCCAAAGATTAGCAAGGTGTCGGTGTACTCGAAGTCGTCGAGCAGGACGGTACCCTTGCCGATGCCAACCGTTTGCGGCAAACCGCGGCTGGTCGCCTCGTGGCATAGATTGGAGCAGTCTGGAAAATTGTTGGTGCCATAGGCACGCACAAATAACTGGTACATAAACGCGGCTTCATTGCTGGCGCGGCCAGAGGTGTAAAAGGCCGCCTCGTCCGGGTTGTCCAGCGCGTTCAGGTGCCGCCCGATCAGCGCATGGGCATCGTCCCAGGCAATCGTCCGGTACTTGTCAGTGCTGGCGTCATATACCATGGGGTCGGTCAGGCGACCATGCTGTTCAAGCTCGTAATCGGATTGCGCCATCAGCTCGGCCACCGTGTGCTGCTCGAAAAAATCGGGACGGACGCGCTTGCTGGTTGACTCGGCGGCCACGGCCTTCACGCCATTTTCGCAAAATTCAAAGGTCGACGCGTGCTCCCGGTCGGGCCAGGCGCAGCCGGGACAGTCAAATCCATTTGGCTGATTTTGTTCGAACAAGGTGCGGTAATTGCCCGCGCTGACTTTTTCCTTGAACAGGTTGATGGCTACGTATTTCAGTGCACCCCACCCGGCCGCCGCATGCGTGTATGGTTCAATGCGCCCTTCGGATTTCGGTTTGCTCATAATCTTCGCTCTTGGTTATACGGGAAATCGTTAGGAGCATGATAGGTGACAGACGCTGGGATGAAGACGCACAATTCTGCTAAAAACTAAAGAGTACAGACGCTGCGCTCAAAATGCGCCCGCTGAAAGTAGTATCATTTGGCATGTCATTTTAGGATGGGTCAGCGCCTTGAAGCTTTACGAAAAACTTGCCGGGGATATCGACGAGCAGATTGAACGGGGCGTGTTCCTCGCCGGCGAGCGCATTCCATCGGTGCGCCACACCAGCCATCACCATAAGCTCAGCATCACGACGGTGATCCGCGCTTACGTCTTGCTGGAAAGTCAGGGCGTGATTGAGAGCAGGCCTCAATCGGGCTATTTCGTGCGGCCGCGCTCGGTGCAGGCCATCACCAAGGAGCTAGAAATTTCGGTCCAGATCGCCGCGACCTCCGCGCTGGATGTGGGCCAGCTAGTGCTATCGACACTGCGCACCATTAAGACCAAGGATGCTATGCCGCTCGGCTCACCGTATCCGGATCCCTCGCTTTTCCCCGAGCATCGTATCAATCAATATATCAGTGCCAGTGCCCGGGCTCGGCGCCAAGCCGATGGCGACCCGGCCGATGATCTGCCGCCCGGCAACAAGGAATTGATACGGCAGATTGCCCGCCGCTACCTAGGCAACGGGCTGCCGGTCGACGCCAACGACATCATCATCACCATCGGCGCGACCGAGGCGATCAATCTGTGCCTGCAAGCCATCGCCAAACCGGGCGACCTGATTGCGGTCGAGACGCCCACCTTCTACGCCATGCTGCAGGCAATCGAAAGGATGGGCATGCGCGCGGTCGAGGTCAAGACGCACCCGCAGTACGGCATCGATCTCGACGCGCTGGCAAAAGTCATCAGCGAGCAACCGATCGCAGCCTGCATGGTCATGCCGAACTTCCAGAACCCTCTAGGTTTTCAGATGCTGGATGAGAAAAAGCGCCAGTTGGTGGAACTGCTGGCCGCGCATCAAATTCCTATAATCGAGAACGACGTGTACAGTGAATTGTATTTTGGCGATTCGCATCCGAGCACCTTGAAAAGCTACGACAAACAGGGCCTGGTGCTGCATTGCGGATCGTTTTCGAAAACACTGACCGCGATGCACCGGATAGGCTGGGCGATGCCGGGGCGTTACCGGGCTCAGGTGGAGAAATTGAAATTCCTGAACTCGCCGATCACGCCTTCCATCCCACAACTCGCCATCGCGGAATACCTCAAGTACGGCGGTTACGATCATCACCTGCGTAAAACGCGCAAAACCTACGCCCAGCAGGCCAGCATCATGTCCTCCGCCGTCAAGCGTTTCTTCCCTCAGGGCACCACGGTTTCCCAGCCCGCAGGCGGCTATGTCTTGTGGGTCGAACTGCCCGAGCAAGTTGATTCAATGCAGCTCTACCATAGCGCCCTGCAAAACAAAATTACCATTGGCCCCGGTTATATGTTTTCCACCAATGACAGATACAAAAATTTCATTCGTCTCAATTACAGTTACCCATGGACAGCCGAGATTGAGAATGGCGTGAAAATACTGGGTAAATTAATCGAAGCGAGCCTAAAATATTGAGCACGGAACACGAACAAGACACAGCGGCGCAGATTGACCAAGCTCTGGTCGGGCTGCTGTCCTTATTGTGGGAAGCGGCGCAGAATTCACAGGACAAGCCATGGTCGCTCGCCAAATTGAGAAAACGGTCCGGTGTGTATATGAGCACATTGCTGCGGCACCTGAACGCGCTGGTCAGCGCTGGGCTGGTGGAGTTGATCGCGCGTGAGGATGGCACCGGCAGCGCCGCATTGAGTTCAGCGGGATGCGACCTGTGTACCGTCATTTTTTCTCAACCACCGACCAGCGTCATGCATACAGTCGGGTAGGTCTTTTTACGCTGGCAGGTCTTTCACTGCGCAATTCGGAATGCCGATCGCCTCGCAGCTGCCAATGAGTGCGGCTCACAGCGGCCAGTTGATCCGGCGTATTGTTCGGATCAAGCCAGGAGCGTAGGTCGACCGACTGCGTGGCGAACAAGCATAAAACTTCTGCCCATCCACACTTTGACGCGTCGCATTAATAAAACAAATGGAATTATTGCAGACTGATGAGGCGATACTGGCCTACGAATATGCGGTACTGGTCAGTCGAACCTACCAGCCAAAAATCGGATTACTTGCAAACGAGGTAGACTCCATATACTGACGTTCGTGACCTGCAGTTCCCGAGTAAGGAATCTGTCATGAAGACCCCGTGTGGGCTGCTTTATCCCTTATAAGCGGATACATGGAAATTCTTTCCCTCATATGTCCCCCATATGAAATTACCTTAGCGTTGTCCTGTGCAGGATTCGGAAAAAATGGATTCTTGTCCATGCGGCTGAGCACGCCAGTATTGGTGTGGAGCGGCAAGTTTAGCACCAAGCTTTACGGCTGCATGCCATGGCCATCGAGGATCGTAGAGCATTCCGCGGGCAAGTGCCACCATGTCGGCCTGTCCCGAGGCAAGGATCGTTTCTGCTTGCTCTGGCTCCGTGATCAGACCTACCGCAATGACAGGGATGCTGACCTGCTTTTTGATTTGATCCGCAAGATGAACCTGGTAGCCAGGTCCCAGCGGAATTTTCTGCTTGATTGACACACCGCCGCTCGAAACGTGAATGTAGGCGCATCCGAGAGCTTCGAGTGCCTTGCATAGCGCAATGCTTTCCTCGACATCCCATCCTCCCTCAATCCAGTCTGTAGCGGAAATTCGAACGCCGACGGGCTTTCCCAGCGAAAAAGCCTCGCGCACTTCCCTGAAAACCGAAAGTGGAAAGCGCATCCGGTTTTGCAGCGATCCCCCATAGGCGTCATTGCGTTTGTTAGCGTGAGGCGAAAGGAATTGATGCAGCAGGTAACCGTGAGCTGCATGCACTTCGATGGCATCGATGCCGATGCGGTCGGCACGACGTGCTGCTTCGGCGAAGGATTTGAGAGTTCGCTCCAGTCCAGCATCATCCAGAGCGACCGGTAACTCTTCGCCTTCGATGTGCGCAATGGCCGATGGAGAGACGGTGCGCCAGCCGCCCGATTCGGTCGGGATAAGCGCACCGCCCTCCCATGGTGCATAACTGGACGCCTTTCGTCCAGCATGGGCGAGCTGGATGGCGATCGGAATTCTTGAATAGCGTTTCACGCTTTGGAGCACGTTTGCAAGTGCTGATTCGGTTGCCTCGGAATAGAGCCCAAGGTCACCCGGTGTGATGCGACCTTCCGGAGAAACGCTGGTTGCTTCGATGATCAGAAGCCCGGCTCCTGAAATCGCCAGTTGCCCAAGATGAATCAGATGCCAGTCGGTAGCTTCACCGTTCTCGGCAGAGTATTGGCACATCGGCGCCACCACGATACGGTTTGGTAGTGACAAACCCCCGATCTGGATGGGAGTAAACAGCTGACTCATTCTGATCTCCCGGGAAGAAGTGCCGCATCCTTTGCGGCAAGGCTGCCGATGGCGGACCAATCCAAGCTATCGCCGCCTTGTGCGGCAAGACTCACGAACCTGTCGCGCAGGAGACTTGCGAAAGGGAGAGGCACCTTCAGCTCCTCTGCTGCGGCAAGGACGAGACGCATATCTTTTTGTCCGAGATGTGCGGCAAAGCCAGCCGGATCAAAGCGGCGATCCGCTATCATCGCGCCGTAATTTCTGTAAATGGGGATATCGAACAGGGTAGAAACGAGCAGATCGAGATACTGGTGCCTGTCCACGCCGCCCTTCTCGACCAGAGCCATGGCTTCGCCTAGGGACTCGATCACCGAAGCGATCAGGAAGTTGCCACTCAGCTTCACGAGGTTGGCTTTTTCCGGATCATCAGAGAGGGCGAATGTGCGTTGTCCAAGTACATCGAAAAATGGTTGCAGCTTTTCGATAAGGGCGTTTTTCCCTGCAACCACTAAGTAAAGCTTTCCGGCAGCCGCAGCGTCAGGTCTTCCGAACACTGGGGCGGAAACATATCCCTGCCCACTATCCTCGTGAGCCTTCGAAATTCTTGCAGACAGGGAAACGCTGATGGTGCTGCATGAAACATGAATGCCCCCGGGGCGCAGTGCAGCCAAGATGCCTCCAGTCCCGAATACGACTGACTCTGCCGCATGATCGTCGGAAAGCATGGTGAAAACGATATCAGCTTCGCACACCTCGGCAATGCTTGCCGTGCCAGTCGCTCCCTGCTCGAGGAGTGACCGCATCTTTTCGGCCGAGCGGTTGAATACGGCAACATCATGGCCTGCTTGCAGAAGACGGCTTGCCATGCCGCATCCCATCCTACCCAACCCTATGAATCCCAGTTTCATTGTGTCTCCTAATTGATTTCGATAACAGAACCAGCCGATTTATCTATGCTTGCTTCACAAGGATGCGCCAACTGGCTGCCCAGCCGATCAAACACAGTATTGCAAGACCAGGGGCGTTCCGAGCACGGAAAGACTCGTCTCCCATTCTGGAACACGGTCCATCACAATCACCAGACCAAAGTATTGCTGACCAGGGTGGACATCACTCGCTTTCATAGACACTTCTTAATTTCCGCAGTTGGCACACAACGCTATTTCGCACCTCAAAAATCATCGTCATATACTGCCCTTCGACTATGCAGCCACTCAGTATTTTTGCTGATCGTTGCCGGACAACCCAATGATCATGAGTAAAATTTTATCGTTGATTCATCTTGCAAGGTGCTTTTTGAAGAACTCCATGGTTCTTGTCCACGCAAGTTCTGCAGCTTTTGCATCGTGCTTTAAATAGGCGAGGTTTTTTGAATCGGCTTCCTCATTGGCAAAGGCGTGCTTTGCATCGTAGCGGAAAAATTCAAAAGATACTGAACAAGCTGCAAGTTTTTTCTCTAACTCATCGACGCCAGCTATAGCGAAGACATCGTCATGAATAGCCCAGTGCCCCATGATGGGCGCGCTAATCTTCGTGGCATCAACATATTCCAAGGGTGGGTAACCGTACCAGATTACCGTAGCATCCGACTCTGGTACAAAAACACTGGAAAGAAGGGTTAACGCCCCACCCATACAAAATCCAGTGACGCCGACCTTTGGGCTTCCCTGTTCCTTTAGATATTGAACTGCGCCGCGAATATCCTGACCGGCAGCATCACCAAAATCAAGTCCATTCATTAAATGATTTGCTTCATTTTCTTCCAGCGCCAATTTGCCGCGATATAAATCAGGCACTAAAGCCTGGTAACCCGCATTTACCAATCTATCAGCAACCGCTTTGATTTGATCATTCAAGCCCCACCACTCCTGAATCACGACGACTGCCGGCGCATTTTCAATAGCCTTTGGTTTAGCAAGATAAGCATTGACGGTCTGTCCATCCGGTCTTTTATAACTAATCATTGATCCCATTAAATTTCCTTAAATTGGTTAGCACTGAACTTGCCCAGGTATCTGTAGACGGATAACGAGCAATTGAATTGAAAAATCCAGCCTCTTGTCGTCCACATTAAGGATAGTCTTGCCGAGTCGGACGCACCATAATGTCGCTGATATGGACATGTGGTGGCTGAGACACGATGAATTGAACTGCATTCGCCACATCTTCGCCAATTAACAATGGACCAAATTTTTGGTCGAAGTGATTCACCATATCTTCACCGTATCCTGCGCCATCCTGAAAACCACTGATGACGATTCCCGGCTCGACCAGCGACACACGAATACCTTGCGGCCCCACTTCACGACGCAGCCCTTCTGCCAAAGAATGCACGGCAAACTTTGTTGCGCCGTATACCGCACTGAATGGTGAAATGTGCCTTCCGACGACTGACCCAATGATCACAATATCGGCGGCCCGATTCGGATAGTCGATTCCGTCCAGCATTCTCCTCGCGGCACTCTGTAGAAGGGATAGGGTGCCCGTCACGTTGAGTTTGAGAATTTCCTCGAATTTAGAAAGATCGGCATCCTTGACCGATCCTCCCAATCCTCGCCCCGCGTTCGCTACGACGATATCGGCCTCTTTGCCGAAGCGCTCGATTGATGAGCAAAAAAGCTGCTGTAGCACGACATCCTCGGTTGCATCTCCCGCGACCCCGCAAAACCTAGGGCCAAGTTCATTTTCCATCGACTTAAGCTTATCGGCATTGCGCGCGTTGCCCACAACGGCATATCCCTCTGCAACAAATCTTCTCGCCGTCGCCTCCCCTATTCCAGAAGTTGCGCCGGTAATGATTGCAACGCGTTTATATAGATCAATTTTTTCACTCATAAATTCCTCGATAACAAATTGTGGTCATACAGCCTTCCTCTCCAGAGACGGATAATCTGTATAGCCCAATCGCGGATCCTGTAGGCCGTAGCCATAGAAAGTTTCTTGGACGAATGGATTCAAAAGAGCATTCGTTTTCAGACGCTGAGGAAGATCAGGATTTGAGATAAAGAGCTTGCCGAAAGATACTGCATCAGCTTCTCCGGACGCGATAACCTGCCCAGCCGTATCCGCATCGAACCCCTCGTTGGCGATGAGAACACCACCGAAACGCCTTTTCAGTTCCGGGCTGATGCGGTTTTCCCCCAGAGACTCCCGAGTGAAGATAAAGGCGATACCACGTTTGCCCAGCTGTTCCGCCACATAGCCGAAGGTGCCGGCAGGATCGGAATCCCCCATGGTATGCGCATCACCCCTGGGAGCCAGATGCATCCCGACCCGGCCCGCTCCCCATACTGAAATGACCGCGTCCGTCACTTCCAACATCAGCCGAGCACGATTTTCAATAGCGCCACCGTAGACATCGTCTCGTTTGTTTGTACTGTCCTGCAGGAACTGATCCAGCAAGTAGCCATTGGCGCCATGAATCTCGACGCCGTCAAACCCGGCTAGTCTGGCATTCTCAGCCCCTTTTCGATAAGCCTCGACTATTCCCGGAATCTCAGAAAGATTGAGTGCCCGTGGGGTCAGGTATTCCTGCGGTGGCCGCAGCAGGCTGACATGACCAAGGGGAGTAATGGCGCTTGGCGCAACAGGCAGTTCACCGTTAAGGTAATTCGGATGGGAAACCCTTCCAACATGCCAGAGCTGCAGAAAGATGCGACCTCCTGCATCCTGCACGGCCTTGGTTACCTTCCTCCAGCCCTCTACCTGCCCATCCGACCAGATTCCCGGGGTATCTGGGTAGCCTACGCCCTGAGGAGAAACGGACGTCGCCTCGCTGATGATCAAGCCCGCGCCGGACCTTTGGGCATAGTATTCTGCCATCAATGCATTGGGTACACGGCCTTCGCCGGCACGGCAACGTGTCAAAGGAGCCATCACGATACGGTTGGGAAGCGTCAGGTCGCCCACCTGGATTGGTTCAAATAGTGAGTGCAAATTATTCTTTCTGACGGTTAATTCGGTCATCAGATGGTGCTCATGTCAATCACGAATCGGTATTTCACATCGCTCTTGAGCATGCGTTCATAGGCCGTGTTGACGTAATCCATATCAATCAGTTCGATATCCGAAACAATCCCATGCTGGGCACAAAAATCTAGCATTTCCTGCGTTTCGCGAATACCCCCAATCAGCGAACCTGCCAGTTGGCGGCGCTTCAAAATAAGGTTGAATACTGCAGGTGATGGATGCGGCTCGGCTGGAGCACCGACCAGAGTCATCGTGCCGTCAAGCCTGAGGAGCTGCAGGTAGGCATCCAGATTATGGGGGGCTGCAACCGTATTCAGGATAAAGTCAAACTGGTTTGCGTAGCTCGCCATTTGTTCGGCATCTGTGGAAATGCATACTTCGTCTGCACCCAGTCGCTTGCCATCTGCAATTTTTCCGGGAGAGGTGGTAAACAGAACAACATGCGCCCCCATGGCGTGGGCAATCTTGACGCCCATGTGCCCGAGACCGCCGAGACCGACAATCCCCACCTTTTTGCCTGGACCTGCTCCCCAGTGACGCAGCGGCGAGTAAGTGGTGATCCCTGCGCACAGCAGTGGGGCTACGCTCGCCAGGTCCTTCTCGTCGTGGTTAATATTCAGGACAAAGGACTCTTTGACAACGATGCTCTGGGAATATCCGCCAAATGTATTTTTGCCGCCGAAAACGGGACCGTTGTAAGTCCCCGTGAAACCATTCTCACAATATTGTTCCTCGCCCTCATGACAAGGATGGCAATGCCCGCAACTATCGACCATGCAGCCTACGCCTGCCAGATCGCCCACCTTAAAACCCTGCACCTTGTCCCCCACGGCAACAACACGACCAACTATTTCGTGACCCGGCACGGAAGGATAGATCGTGTTTTTCCACTCGTTACGTGCAGTATGCAAGTCAGAATGGCAGACGCCACAATATAAGATTTCGATCTGCACGTCTTCAGCGCCAGGGGAGCGGCGGTCAATTTCGAAAGGTGCCAGAGGACTTGTTGCACTTTGTGCTGCATATGCTTTGCTTTTAATCATGTTGATTTTCTCCATGTTAGTGATAGTTTTACGATCCGATTTTGCAGTCATTGGCAAGTTCCATCCACTCACTTTCAAAACGATCCTCATCGACCCATATAGTCTCTCCCTCCAAGCCACGGCGATGCACACTATTCCATCTCTCCTGTATTTCAGGAAATATCACATAGTGGGCAGCCCCGATGATATCTCGGTCGCCTATAAAATATTCCTCTTTCCAGCGCCTGCTGGTTGGGATGCAACGCATCTCGCTGTCGAACATGGCAAGCGCAACTGGGGTGTGATCGATAAGCTGATTAAAATTCAGTTCATTCGCGCGCAGAGATTTAGCTTTTTGTTCAAGGCGCTCTCAATTTAGAGACTAAAGGGAAAGCATGTAGAGGGTAGCATACCAGACTAAAATACTTGGTTAATAGATTGTATTTGACTGTCCGGTTATGATGAGGTTCAACGTTAAGTAAACAGAACTGAGAATATACACAATTTAGTGTATTTCCTGATCGACGGCTTAGCACGGACAGTCATTGAAAGTTCAAGGAAACAGCTCATGAATGAACGAGCTACCGGATGTGTTAATTTATCTGTGTAACAAATTTATCACGTGGTCTCCGAACCTTTTTAAGGTTCACTAACCAATCCTCGTTTGCCTGACGTTAGCCCAGCGGCAAGATAACAACACTCCGGAGGCCGCGTGCACGCAAATCCAGAATATCATCGGGAGCTTTGGGGTCAAATCCCTCCATAGGTGTGTTGTCCACCTCTTCAAAGCCGCTGCAATCACATCACGTGAAGTTCCGCCATTAGCACCTTGCAGATGACCAGCATCAATAATACACCGCCTGAAAGATGCACATGGCACTTTGTTCCAGATCAAAAAAATTCAGCTCGCTCCGACACTAGTGATCTTGATATTGACTACTCGCAGTTCCATTTCGGCCGAAAAATTGCTAGCTGACCTGTAATGCTCCCGCTGCTTACGCACTTTACCAGTGTTTCCGAAGCAGCTAAAAAAAGCGCCCCGACATGGCAAAAAGCACCAAACTATCTCCTGTTATAATCAATTCTTGAACTCTAGGAATTTAATTATGATCAGTCAGACCGTTTTTAAATTTGCAACATTTGCAGTTACGCCCAAATATCGGTTAAACCTTGAACTTACTCACTGCCTCCTGTAATTCACGGGCCAATTGTTCCAGTCGTACGATCTCAAGACTGTTAGATGCTACCGCAGCATGGTTCTCCTCTGACATCTGTGCTATTTTTTCTACATTTCGTGCAATCTCTGTGCTGGCCAGACTTTGCTCATTGACTGAAGACGCAATATCGCTCACCCCATGGCTGGACTGTTCAACTAACACGCCCGCTTCGGTCAACACCTCAGACACACGCCCAACCTGTTCCTGAGTAGACAGCAAGGATCGCAAACCACTTTGCACGGTCGCCTCGACATGCGTAGACTTCTGGTTCAGCGAATTGGTCACCTGATCAATCTCATTGGCCGACTGCGCTGATTTTTCAGCCAGTTTACGCACTTCATCCGCCACGACCGCAAAACCCCGGCCTTGTTCACCGGCACGCGCGGCCTCAATCGCCGCATTCAATGCCAGCAAATTGGTCTGATCGGCGAGTTCCTTGACCTGCTGCGTCATTCCGGCAATCGCGCGGGTGCTGTCAACAAATTCCTTGACCGAGCCTGCAATCAATTGAACGGCCTCCTGTACAAGCTCAATTTCACCCAGCATCGCCGTCACATTCTGGTTACCCAGGCGCGTTTGCTGCAAACTCTTTTCCGATAACTTACGCACATCATCAGTATTGTTGGCGACTGAATTGATACTGACCGTAATTTCTTCAACTGCCGCCGCCGTCGAGGCTGCCGCCTCCGTCTGCGCCTGGGAGCCATGCGCAATTTGCGCAGAGGCGCTGGATAAATTACCTGCCGTGTTCGATACCGTATTTGCACTTACGCTCACCTGGCGAATAATAGCTGCAAAACCGTCGATCAATCCGTTAAATGCACGGGCCGCCTCACCGATTTCATCATTACCATACACCCTTACACGCGAATTCAACCCGCCATCCGCCGACATTTTCACCATCACGTTGCGCAATTCGTCCACCGAACGGCGAATGCCACGTATGGTCGACAATCCCAGCAAGCTGCCCAATACGCCACCTGCCAAAATCAGCACAAGAGAAGCACTACGCATGTTTTGAAAAGTTGATTCGGAACTTGCATACAGTTTTTTCGCCTCGCGCTCCTGCAATGCAAGCAATGCCTCCAGCGCATCATTCATGGTCAGAAACAGCGGGCGGATATTCGTCACCTGAACCTTTAACGCCTCAGGATTGTTGGCCTGCATCGCCGCAACAGCCGGCTTTACACCTTCTTCATTGAAGCGGGTATTCGCCTCATTAAATTTGGCAGCAAGTTCTTTTTCTTCATCGGTATGAGAGGTCGTCATATAGGCATCCCATTGTTTGACATTATTTGCGTTATTTTCCTCAATCACCTTGAGAAAATTATTCATTTTATCCGGTTGCAACAGTCCGTTGGCCATGGCAACCCGGTTGCGCAGGTTCCCGCGTACGATACTGTTCAACTGCACAATACAAATGAGTCGGTCATCATAGACAGACTTCAATCCCGTATTTGACTCACTCGACGCATACAGACCCATTATGCCGATCACCGCAGACAGTAACAGCAAGAAAGCCAACAGGATCATCAGCCGTTTACTAATTTTCATATCATTAAGCATTTCAAGTTCCTAAAATTAATACTAGGTGGTAAATGGTAGGGGTCGACTCAAAAAATGGAAATTAAAGTACGCTCATATAGAACAACCTGACCCTGTTCGAATCACGATATCGGTCATTCTTAAAATTCTGAAGTATGCAGTACGCAATATATTGATCAGAAAATCAGGATGATGTATCAGGTAACCGCCCCAATCGGCTCTGTTTCAGTAACGCTTCAAACTGTTCAATCGGTACCGGCCTGCCAAATAGATATCCCTGATAATGCATACAGCCCATGCTCAGCAGCATTTGGCGTTGCTCTTCCGTCTCCACTCCTTCGGCAATCACGCCCAGCTTCAGACTATGCGCCATGGCAATGATGGTGCGCACAATCGCTTGATCGCTGCAATCTGTAGCTAGGTCGCGTACGAACGACTGGTCAATCTTGAGCTGTTCGAACGGCAGCCGCTTGAGGTATTGCAGGGACGAATAGCCCGTGCCGAAATCATCTAGCGAGAAGCGGATACCCATATCTTTCAATGTGTTCATGGTTGCAATGGTCTCATCGATGCGCTCCAGCAACACACCTTCGGTCAGTTCAAGCTTGAGCCGCAGCGGATTGATGGCATGATGAAGCACTGCCGCCTGCACCCTGACCACGAAATCAGGCTGGCGGAATTGCCTGGCACTCAAGTTTACCGACAGCGTAAGATCGTGAGTGAGTTCATCTTGCTGCCACACTTTTAGTTGAGCGCAAGCGGTCTCCAACACCCATTGCCCGATAGGCATGATCAAACCGGTTTCTTCTGCCAGCGGAATGAAATAAAAGGGTGATACCAGACCCCGTTCAGGGTGTATCCAGCGAATTAGCGCTTCAGCCCCCAATGGACGCCCGACACTGTCCACCTGAATTTGGTAATACAAATGAAATTGCTGCTTCTCCAGCGCTTTGTGCAATTCGTCTTGCAGCGCGGCACGGGCATTGATAGTGTCCTGCATCTTCGGGTCGAAAATACGCATGGTATTACGGCCTGCACTC
This sequence comes from Gallionella sp. UBA4121, assembly GCA_002381565.1. Classification (GTDB taxonomy): domain Bacteria; phylum Pseudomonadota; class Gammaproteobacteria; order Burkholderiales; family Gallionellaceae; genus Gallionella. The sequence goes on along the minus strand of DFWZ01000015.1, from coordinate 2,691 downwards.
TTGGCCTGATACATGGCAATATCAGTGTGTCTCAGCAGCTCTTCCTGAGTCTGCTCGTGATCGCTGAACAGGGTCGCACCGATGCTGACGCTGCAGTGGTATTCATGATTGTCAAGCTGATAGGGCTGATTAAGGGCGGTCAGGATTTTATTGCCGATCACTTCGGCCCTCGAAGCTGCTTCTAGAGCTTGCTCGCTCAACTCTTCCAGCACGATTACGAACTCATCCCCACCCAGACGCGCAACGGTGTCACCTTCACGCACACAGGCAGTCAGCCGCTCGGCCACCTGTTGCAGCAACAAGTCCCCCATCTCATGGCCACGTGTGTCATTGAGCGTTTTGAACCGATCAAGGTCGAGAAACAACACCGCGCCCAGCCTGCCGCTGCGTGCACTGGTCGCCAATGAATGATTGAGCCGGTCGAGCAGAAGCCTGCGGTTGGGCAAGTTGGTCAGGGGGTCGTAGAAGGCCAAACGGTGAATCTCCGCTTCCGCCACCTTGCGCAACGCGATATCAACCAGGGTAGCAACATAATTGGTAACCGTGCCGTCCGCGCCCTTCACCGCCGTGATAAGGAGGCGCTCCGGATACAACTCACCATTCTTGCGCTGGTTCAAGACTTCGCCTTCCCAAACGCCGGTATTTTTGATGGTCTCCCACATTGCGGCATAAAAGTCTGCACCATGCCGGCCTGAACTGAGTATGCGAGGAGATTTACCCAGCACATCTTCAGCGGTGTAACCGGTGACTTTGGTGAAGGCGCGATTCACCCGCAGGATGACACTGTTGGCATCGGTGACCATCATGCCTTCCTGAGACTCAAATGCAGTCGCGGCGATGCGCAGCTCAGCCTCTGCAAGTTTTCGCCTGGTGATATTACGGGAAACGCCAATAAAGTGGGTAAACAGACCTTGCTTGTCGCGTACTGGGGAGATCGTCAACTCGTTCCAGAAGGCGATGCCGTCTTTGCGGTAAATGAGAAGATCGCCGGAGAAGTCGGTGACACTCTGCAAAGCCTGACGTATCGCATCCACCATAAAAGGGTCAGTGAGCGCTCCCTGGAAAAAACGGCAGTCCTGGCCCAGCAGTTCCGTCTCGCTGTAGCCGGTGATCGACATAAATGCAGCATTCGCCGAGAGAATACCTCCGTTTGGATCGGTAATAAACACGCCCTGGGAGATTGATTTCAGCGCGAAGTCACTCACCCAGAGTTTTTCTTCGATTTCCCTGCGCTCGGTGATATCCTCGATCATGCACAGATGGCGCGGATGTGCTTTATCTTCTGCATCAACCGGCGCAATCGTCATATGGATCCAGACAGGCGCTCCGCTGCTGTGAACGTAGCGTTTTTTCATCTGAAATCCGGATATTTTTCCGGCATTCATCAACGTCATGTTATCCAGATCTTTTTGCACATCATCCGGGTGTGTCATGCTCATCCAGTCGACCTGGGCCATTTCCTCCACGGTTCTGCCCGAAATTTTGGCGAACATGGGATTCATTAAACACAGACGCCCCGTGTGCGAGTCGACCAAGGCAATGCCTAATGGTGCCGCATTGAATATGATTTTGAAGCGAGCCTCGCTCTCTTGCAATCTGTCTGAGGTCAGCCGTCGCTCGGTGATATCTCGCAGCACACAGACAACAATCCAGTCGGCGCCTGTGCGTTGGGCGTGTCGATGCATTTCCACCATCAACATCGAACCATCCTTGTGCCGTATCTGAATTTCCGTCGCATCGATCGTGCTGTGAGCCGCAATGATGGCATCGTAGGCGCACGCCAACTGTTCACGCGTCGTCGCGTCTAACCGCGTCGGACCCGCCTGCAATAACTCATCGCGCGTATAGCCGAACATATGGCAGGCTGTCGCATTGACCTCGACAAAACGCATGCTGCTGCGATCCACCAGAAAAATCGCATCGGCGGTTGCGTCCATCGCCGTACGGAAGCGTTGCAAATCGGCGGTACGCGCTAGCACCTCCTCCTGCACCTTTTGTTCCAGTATGCGACTATGATTCTGCTGAAAATCACCGAATTCTTTCAAACGCAACAGATTGCGCACCCTTAAATGCAATTCAACCTGATCAATTGGTTTGGTCAAAAACTCTTCCACCCCGGCATTGAAACCCGCCAGTCGTGCGCTGCGATCGATTAGTGCTGTCACCATGATAATCGGAATATTCAAGGTGGCAGGGTTGGCTTTGAGGATGGCAGCTACCTGATAACCGTCCATACCCGGCAGCATGATGTCGAGCAAAATCAAGTCCGGTGTGCGCTGCGAAATCATGTCCAGAGCCTCTTCGCTACTGCTAGCACTGAGCGTGAGATAACCTTCATGCCGCAGTAGCACTTCGAGCAGCTTGCGGTTCTGGATTGCGTCATCGACGATAAGGATGGTGGCAGTGGTCATGACGTCTTACCTAAAAAGTTGTATATACCTTATGCAGACAGCAAATGAAGAAAGCAGGATAGCGACGCGCTTGTTAGCTCCCTATAGCGAACACGCAGCTTTTCCAGTAGTAGCAGAATCGCACAATGGCACGAGATCAACTATCAGGAAAACTAGATTTTTTTGTAGGCTGTAATGAGCCAGGTAGGGAAAACCCTATATTACAAATGGGGCGCGATTCCACTATTGATAGAAATGTGCGAAGGACGAACGGATGAGTTGTTCAGCGTTTCCCTGATAC
>DFWZ01000034.1:27590-62041 GCA_002381565.1 Gallionella sp. UBA4121 | reverse complement strand
GCCTCGAAAGCCGCTGCCGCGCCCTGCATTTTCAACGGAACGGAAGCGGGCAGGTTGATTTCTTTCTGTACCTTGTGGATTGCCTGCACCGCCTCACCGATCGACACGTTTGGTGCCAGGTCGAATGAAATCATTGCCGCCGGAAACTGACCCAGGTGGTCTATCTCCAGAGGCCCGATCTGTTGTTCGATGTGTGCCACTTCAGCCAGCGGCACCGCAACGCCGGTGGCGGAGGACAGGTAGATGCTGTCGAAGCCGCCCAAGCCTTGTCTGTCTGCGGGATCGAGCTGCAGCACCACGCGGTATTGGGTCGACTGGGTGAAGATGGTGGAAATCAGTCGCTGGCCGAAGGCGCTGTATAGCGCACTGTCGATGCCGGCCACCGTGATGCCGAGGCGCGAGGCCGCATCGCGGTCGATGTCCACATAGGCCTGCAGCCCCTTGTTCTGCAAACTGCTGGATACATCGGTGAATTGCGGCGAGGCTCGCAGCTTATCCAGCAGCGATTCGTTCCAGGTGGACAGTTCTGCGGCACTGGTTGCGGTGATGCTGAACTGGTAAGGGCTGCGGCTGATGAGGTCGTCGATGGTCAGATCCTGTACCGGTCTCAGGAAAACATCGATGCCGGGTACTGTCTGTTTCTGCAACCGGGCGATCACGGCGCCGACACGATCGCTGCGCAGCTCAAGGGGTTTGAGGCTGATGAGCATGCGACCGCTGTTGAGCGTGGTGTTGCCCCCGTCCACACCGATAAAGGATGAGATGCTTTGCACAGCAGGATCCTGGAGCAAGGTATCGACCAGCGTCTGTTGCAGGCGGTTCATTTCCTGGAAGGAAGCGCTTTGTGGCGCGACGGTGATCGCCTGTATCAGCCCCGTGTCTTCCACCGGAAAAAATCCCTTGGGAATGGCAAGATACAGCAGTACGGTCAAAGCGAGCGTGCCGAAGGCTATCATCAGCGTGAGCGGCTGATGCTGCAACACCCAGCGCAAAGCCCGGCCATAGCCTGCGATCAGACGGTCGAACTGGCGTTGACTCCAGCCCAGCAGACGGCCATGCTGTTCTTCACGTTTTAACAGCCTGGCGCTGAGCATCGGCGTGAAGGTGAGCGACACCACAGCGGAAATCAGGATCGCCACTGCCAAGGTGATGGCGAATTCACGGAACAGCCGCCCGACCACATCGCCCATGAACAGCAGCGGAATGAGCACGGCGATCAGCGAAAAGGTCAGTGAAATAATGGTAAAACCGATCTGCTTCGCGCCTTTTAGCGCGGCTTGCATGGGCGGCTCTCCCTGTTCGATATAGCGGGCGATGTTTTCGATCATCACAATCGCATCATCCACCACGAAGCCGGTGGCGATGGTCAGCGCCATCAGCGTGAGGTTGTTGATGGAGAAACCCGCCAGATAGATCACGCCGAAGGTGCCGACCAGCGACAGCGGGACGGCCATTGCCGGGATGAAGGTGGCGCGGGCGCTGCGCAGGAACAGGAAAATGACCAGCACCACCAGTATGACCGAGAGCATCAGCTCAAACTTCACATCGGTGATGGCCGAACGTATGGTCACGGTGCGATCCGACAGCACGGTCAGGCTGGATGCGCCAGGCAGGCTCAGGCGCAACTGCGGCAGCAGTTCCTGTATATGATCGACGACGGCAATCACATTGGCGCCTGGCTGACGCTGTACGTTGATGACGATGCCAGGCTTCCCGTTGACCCAGGCCGCGAGCAGCGCATTCTCAGGTCCTTGCGTTACATTAGCGACATCGCCCAGGCGCACCGGCGCACCGTTATTGTAGGAAATGATCAGGCTTTTGTAGTCCTGCACCGATTGCAGCTGGTCGTTAGCGTTGATGGTCAGTGCGCGCGTCAAGCCGTCAAAACTGCCCTTGGGCGTGTTGACATTGCCTGCAACAATCGCGGCCTGCACCGCGGCCAGATTCAAACCGTGGGATGCCAGCTGGCGGCCGTTGACCTGAACCTGCACGGATGGCCGCTGTCCGCCGCTCAAACTCACCAGGCCTACGCCGGTGATTTGCGAGAGTTTCTGGGCCAGCCGGGTGTCGGCGATATCCTGCAACTGGGTGAGCGGCAGTGTGTCGGAGGTCAGACCCAGGGTAATGACCGGCGCGTCAGCCGGGTTGACCTTGGCATAAATGGGCGGAGAGGGCAGGTCTGTCGGTAAAAAAGTGGTTGCGGCATTGATCGCCGCCTGCACCTCCTGCTCGGCCACATCAAGCGGCAGTTTCAAGTCAAAACGCAGCGTGACGACTGATGCGCCGCCGGAACTGCTGGACCACATCTGGGAGAGGCCTGGCATCTGTCCGAACTGTCGTTCCAGCGGCGAGGTGATGGATGAGGTGATGACATCCGGGCTGGCGCCGGGATAAAGCGTGGTGACCTGTATGGTCGGGTAGTCCACCTCGGGCAGCGCGGATTGCGGCAGCAGGCGGTAACCGACAAAACCGGCCAGCAGCACGGCGACCATCAGCAAGGTGGTCGCGATGGGGCGCAGGATGAACAGTTTCGAGGGGCTGGAGTCTCCCGAATCATCAACAGTCACGATGTCAGTGTCGCCAGTTTCGCCCGGCGTGTTTGCGTCGCTCATGGTTTCCGTGCGCCGCTGCGACTGGCCGGAGCTGTGGCGGATGGCGTGACGATTTGCACCTGGCTGCCATCCCGCAGCCGGTCGAGGCCATCGGTGACGACGCGCTCGCCTGTCTTGAGTCCGCTGCTGATGGTGGTGTAATCCTGGTTACTGACACCCGTGATCACTTTGCGCAGCGCCACCTTGTCGGTGCTGTCGATCACATAGACATAACTGCCGGGCGCGCCGGTGGCAATGGCCGCTGTCGGCACGGTCACCGCGCCCTTCAGCGTATCGACGAGCAGCCGCACGTTGACGAACTGGTTGGGAAACAGCGCCATGCGGGGATTGGAAAACTCGGCCTTGATCATCACGGTGCCGGTGGCGGAATTGATTTGGTTGTCTATGGCGATGACTTTACCGGTATCGAGCACAGCCGTGCGGCGCTGATTCCATGCTTCTACGGGCAATACCGCAGCGCCATGCATGCGCTCGAGCAACCCGGGCAGCTGGACTTGCGCAATGGCGAACAAGGCCGTGATGGGTTGCACCTGAGCGATTGTGACGATGGGCGTTGAAACCCCCGAGGTGCCGGAAAGGGCATTGTTGCCGCCTCCGATGGCACCGGCGGTGCCGACCATGTTGCCTATGCTGACCTGACGCAGCCCGGCAATGCCTGAAATGGGAGCCGTGATGCGGGTCCAGTCCAGTTGCAGCTGTGCGTTGCTCTGGGCAGCCTTGTCGGCGGCAACCGTACCCATCAGCTGTGCCACGACGGCACGCTGATTCGTCACCTGCTGGGCGGCGATGGAATCCTGTACCAGCAGTGTTTCATAACGCAGTAAATCGGATTGTGCACCACCCAGTTGCGCCTGGTCGCGCATGGTCTGCGCCTTTGCCTGTTCGAGCAGTACCTGATACGGTTTCGGGTCGAGCGTGGCCAGTAATTGCCCGGCTTTGACCGGCTGACCCTCGCGAAAATTTATGCTTTGCAGCAAACCGGCCACGCGCGGCATCACATTGACATAGTTGAGCGGCGCGATGGTACCCTGCGCCTCTATCCAGACCGGCATGGACTGCTGTTGAGCGGTCGCCGCAGCAACGGGGACGGGCGGGACGGGTTTACCCCCGCCATCTTTCGCGTGAACGGGGGTTAACGTGCATAACATGCCCAGCAGGATGGCATCACGAATATGCCCCGCCAGACCGCGTGATGAAAAATGGGATGCAGCGAGCTGAAATACGGATGGCATGACTGACTGTCCAGGAGTGCATGTAAGTAGGAATATTATACGGAAGAATGTGCGAGCCATTTCAATTGAAACAAACCGCTACAAATTCGGTGCGTGTTCATGGTTGAATTCATTAATAGGCCGCGCAAATGGGCGCTGTTTGAGGATTTGATTTAATCTTTTGCGATTATAATCACTCCGAATAGTTATGTTGGGGTGCGTAATGGCGGTCATCGCCGTGTTTAATCAAAAGGGTGGGGTAGGTAAAACCACTACCTGTCTGAATGTCACCGCTGCGCTTTCCATCGCGCAGCAGTCTCCTGTCGCCCTCGATCTGGATCCGCAGGGGCACCTGACATTGGCCAGCGGCATCAAAAATGTCCGCTCGGATGACAGTATGGCGGCATTTTTCAAGCACAAGACACCGCTGGCTGAGTTGCTGCGCGATACCAGCCGGGGCTGGCAGGCAATACCTGCGGCGCTGGAGCTGGCCAAGATAGATGCGCTGCTGGGCAGCGATCCACAGGCGGCGACCTTGCTTAAACGCGGTCTGAATGAGGATTTATCCCTGACCGGCGCACCGATCATGATCGACTGTTGTCCGATGCTGGGTGTGCTTACGTTAAATGCCCTGCTGGCGGCCGACCGTGTGCTGATTCCGGTATCGGCAGACTTCCTGTCACTGCAAGGTGTGCACCGCTTGGACAGCGCGCTGAATGTGCTGGAAATCAAGCTCAAGCGGAAAATAGAGCGCCGCATCCTGGTGACGCGTTTTGATTCGAGGCGCAAGCTTTCCTATGAGATTTTCGAGAAGCTTAAAGCGCGCTTTGGAGACACCGTTTGTAATACGCGCATCGGCGAGACTGTGGCGCTGGCGACCAGCCCGATGCATGGTCAGGATGTGTTTGAATATGCACCGAACAGTCCGGGCGCTGCGGACTATCGTGCACTGACGAAAGAGCTGTGGGAGAGCGGGTTTTTTGCCTGATTTAACGTGCTTGGCAAGCAGCTATCCCTGAGAATTAATTTGCCAAGCCCGTCCCCTCTCCTCAATACTGGTGAGACGACTAGCCATTCGATTAAGGCATCAGAAAACGATGCCCAAGTCGCTGGTTGTTTCCCGGCGGGCGAGCAGGCCAACGATCCGCTACGCGAGTTTCACGTTAACCCAGCAGCAGCCAGAGCGTCTGCAGCAGCAAAATGCCCACGATAAAAGTCAGCAAGGTATTGCGGCGCTGTTGCTGGCTTAACAACTGCTGCATGGTCTGCTCGATTCCGGCCGCCGGGTTTTCATGCAAACGCTGATGCAGCAGGCGCGGTATATGCGGCAGAAGCGTTGCGTAACGCGGTGCTTCTTCCTTCAAGGATTTGAAAAATCCGCGCCAGCCTATCTGTTCGCTCATCCAGCGTTCCAGCCACGGTTTTGCGGTTTTCCATAAATCCAGCTCAGGGTCGAGCTGCAATCCCAGCCCTTCGATGTTGAGCAGGGTCTTTTGCAGCAATACCAGTTGTGGCTGGACTTCTATGCCGAAGCGGCGGGACGTCTGAAACAGGCGCAGCAGCACCCGACCAAAGGAGACTTCTTTCAACGGCCTGTCAAAGATAGGCTCGCAAACCGCACGTATTGCCGACTCAAGTTCATCCACGCGGGTATTTTTGGGCGCCCAGCCGGATTCGATATGCACTTCGGCGACGCGTTTGTAATCGCGGCGGAAGAAGGCGATGAAATTCTGTGCAAGGTAGTGTTTGTCGATATCGGTGAGCGTGCCCATGATGCCGAAATCCAGCGCGATATAGCGGCCATCCGCCGTCACCTGGACGTTGCCCGGATGCATGTCGGCGTGAAAGAACCCGTCGCGAAATACCTGCGTGTAGAAAATCTCGACCCCGTTGGCGGCAAGCCTGGGGATGTCCACGCCCGCTGCGCTTAACGCGGCCACCTGGCTGACCGGCATGCCATACATGCGTTGCATGACCATGACGTCTTTCGTGCAGTAATCCCAGAACATCTCAGGCACCAGCAGCAGGGAGGAATCGGAAAAATTGCGTCTGAGCTGACTGCCATTGGCGGCTTCGCGGGTCAAATCCAGTTCATCCGACAGATGCTTTTCGAATTCCTCAATCACCTGGCGGGGTTTCAGGCGACGTCCGTCGGCCCAAAGCCACTCGATCAGATCAGCCGCAATCTTGATCAGCGCAATGTCGTGCGCAATGGTCAGCGTGATGCCGGGACGCAGGATTTTGACGGCCACTTCGCGGCCATCGTGCAGCACGGCAAAATGCACCTGAGCGACAGACGCGCTGGCTACCGGCGTTTCCTCGAAACTTTTGAATGTTTCGAGCAGGGGCTTGCGGTATGCGGCCTCCAGCAAGGCGATGGCCTGAACGGATGGGAACGGCGGCACCTGATCCTGCAACTTGGCCAGCTCGTCGGCAAGATCCGCCGGCATCAAATCGCGCCGGGTGGAGAGCATTTGTCCGAATTTGACGAAAATCGGACCCAGACGCTCCAAAGCCTGCCGCAGACGGACTGCGCGAGGCTTTGACGTGTCGCGCAGGAACAACAGTTTGTTCAATGGCGCGCGTAACCAGCGTACACGTTCATGCGCAAGCAGGAATTCGTCCAGTCCGAAGCTCAGTACGACAAAGATGATTTTGAATAAACGAAAGAAGCGCATATTGACTACTATTTCCTGTCTGACAGCCGCGCTGCGCGCTGCTCCAGTCTTGCGATATCGTCACGCAGCGTGTCGACTTGCTGCATGAATGAACTGATCTGATGCGGTTTGGCAAGCAGCGGGCGCTCTTCCGTCAGGTATTCCGCCGCGGCTTGTGCCAGGCTGACTGCCGATGCGCCGATCTGTCGGCTTTGCACAGTTTGTACGATGCGCTCGGCCGCAATGTCACCGGTCACAGCGCTCAGATCTTCCGCAGCATCCCAGTGCAAATTGCGCGACAGGAAAAAAACTTCTGACAACAGCGCCGAATCGCCTGAGCTTTGAATCTCCGCATGAGCCAGTTCATCATGCAGCATCAGGCGCGGCAACAGTGACGGGGCGATGACGCACAGCGCATCGGCAGAACTCGCTTTGTCGGCGATGACTAGCATGCCATCCGGCAGGATAGTGTACGCAATTGAAAACGGCGCGATGTCAAACCGCACCGTTTTGCCATTGAAGCGCGCGAGTTTAGCCTGCGCCCAGCTGTTCTGCGTGATCAGGTGATTTAGTGCTGTCGCAGAAAGCCGGGCTATCATGTTGCGCTAGTGCAGTGTGGTTTGTTGAATACCAGCGAGCAGCCACACCGACTTGTCATCTTTCAGGTTTTTCTGTACATGCCAGATTTCATCCACGTTCTCGGGCGTGCCGTTGTTCTCGCGCAACTGGCCGGTGAAGCGCACGCTGGCGATTGCCCAGTCGCCTTCATTCGCCACTTCCAGCAAGTCTCCGTTAATTGCGAGTACATCGGTATTCTGGGTTGCGGCATCGCGCTCCTGCATCTGCATGGATATTTCCGCGAACATTTCCGGCGTGGTGTATTCGCGGATGTCGTTCAGGTCACGGCGGTCATTCGCTGCCTGCAAGCGGATGAACGAGGTTTTGGCGCTGCGCAGAAAACTCTCTACCGGAAAGTCAGCCGGGATATGTCCGGTTTGAGGCGCGGCGCTGCCACCCGCGTATTGCTGCTGAGAGGGTTGAGGCGCCTGGTATGGCGCACCGGCTCCGGCATATTGCATCGCGGCCTGTGGCTTGCGAAATTTCGAGATGAGGAACATCACGACGCCCGCTGCAAGCAGCGCCATCAGAATATTGCCCATTGCTCCGCCCATGCCACCTAATCCACCTGCAAACATCGCGCCCAGGCCCGCACCGATTGCAAGACCTGCCAGAGGGCCCAGCCACTTGTTGCCGGCAGGCGCAGGGGCGGGTGCGGCAGCGGGGGATCGTTGCGCCTGCTGAGGAGCCATCGTCCGCTGTTTGCCGAAACTGCTACCGCCGCCAAAACGCTTGGCTTCCGCCGTTGCGGCAAACAAACTCAGGCAAGTCAAAGCAATCGTCAACAACATCAATAATTTTTTCATGTATTCCTCATTCGTCGGATGAAACGGGGCGAAGTATAACAGCAACGCAAGCGTCGCCGGGATACTGCTGATCTCAGGCAAGCTGGTTCAGGATAAGTTTCATCCTTGCAGGATTATTCATTATTTGACGACCTTGACCTCGGTCACGAAATACTCGGTTTCGCCGAAGCAGGAAGTAGGCAACCCCTTGTGCTGTTCATAGGTGAGCGCGACGCGTTGACCAACACTGGCATTGATTTGCTGCGCGATGAACTCATCCCGCACCGAAAAGTTGAATTTTTCCGGTGCGGCGCCGGGCAGCGCAACCAGGGACAGCTCGCCTTCCCAGGTTTTGCATAACCATCCTTTTTTGGACAGTTTTTGCATAAAACCTGCGCGTTCCCCTTCGGAATAACTCCAGTGCAAGGCCATCCAGATATAGGCGGCGAAGCCTGTCACGATCACGGCGATAAAACTCAGGCTGAATAATGCGGCGCGGTTGGAGGTGGACATGAGGGCTCCTGACTGTGAATGGACTGCGCCATTATAACGAATGCCATTCAGAACGATGGAGGACATTCAAAGTTGAGCGGCGAATTGCCTGACGGGTGGGGCAAATCCAACGACAGCGCGTGTAACAGTAGTCGCGGCGCACTCGCCGGATCACCATACAGAGCATCGCCTAAAATCGGGTGGCCAATTGCCGCCATGTGTACCCGTAACTGATGCGTGCGACCGGTGACAGGCGTGAGTTCGACGCGGGTGCTGTCCGCATGCTGTGCCAGAACCCGGTAACGCGTCAGCGAGGGTTTTCCTGTCTTGGCATCGATCCTGCGCAGCGGGCGGTTGGGCCAGTCGGCGGCGACGGGCAGATTTACTTCACCGGTTGCAGCTTGCACTGTTCCCGCCACTACCGCCACGTAGCGCTTGGTAACGAAGCGATCGCGGAACAGCTCCGATAGCCGGCGCTGCATCTGCAACCCGCGAGCAAATATCATCAGCCCTGAGGTTGCCATGTCCAGCCTGTGCACGACCAGCGCATCGGGAAAATCCCGCTGGATGCGCGCGGACAGGCAATCCTGCTTGTCCGCCCCACGCCCCGGAACTGACAGCAGCCCGGCTGGCTTGTTTGCCACCAGCAGCGATTCGTCGCTGTAGATTAGTTCCAGGCCGTTGTCGGCAGGCGGGATGTAATGCATCTCGGTTCGCTCAGGCAGGCGCTATGCCTTCTTCACGAACTCGGTTTTTAACTGCATCGCACCGATGCCGTCGATCTTGCAGTCGATGTCGTGGTCGCCATCGACCAGGCGGATATTCTTCACCTTGGTTCCCACCTTGACGACCGAGGAGGAACCCTTGACCTTCAGATCCTTGATCACCGTGACCGAATCGCCATCGACCAGCACGTTGCCAAAGGCGTCTTTATACACGCGCTGCTGCTCACTGCTTGCGACCGGCGCATCCTTTGCCCACTCATGCGCGCATTCGGGGCAAACGTAATTATCGCCATCTTCGTAAGTGAATTCCGAGCCGCATAGTGGGCATTTTGGTAAACCGCTCATGTTATTTCCTGTAGATTATTGATTAATTGTTGATTTTTATTCATTGGTTTTACGATCCACCACGCATTTTTTGTTCAATAGATCGAAGCGTATTTTGAATTTCTCTTTCTTTTAGCTCGGGGTCGATGTCCTGGATGTATTCGATGGCGGAAAAATCATCGCCGCGCTTTCTATTTTGGGGCGGCTCAAGTGCTTCGATCAGCAGTGCTTCAAGCGTTGAGACAAGGCTTGCAAGGGAAGTGTTGAGCGCGGTTTCACGGAGGTTGCCCTCTTGTGTGACGTCGAGTAAGCCAAACCATGAAAAACGATTCCAGCGACTTCCCAGGCGATCAACAGTGTGCTCAAAAAGTCGCTTTCCAAGTGGCCGGTCAATGGAACGACCGACATACACCACGGTGTGGTGGTCATAAAGAATGTAAATGCCTTTCTGTTTGCCAAAATCTACAGGCTTGGAAGAAGCTTGTTGTTTGCCATACATTTTAGGATCATTGCGCCACACCACAAGATCGCGTTGCCAATACATGCCGAAGGAGTGGATGATGGAATCAGATAACTCCACGTCCAACTCAGCAAGTGATTCGGTTTTATTTTGTTTTGAGATTGGAGTTGATACTGGAGAGCGATGGCTGCAGGTGAATGCTTGAGGGCGAATATGCCTTTGCCAACGCGAATAAACGGCGATTTTTCACCATCGTGCTTTATCGATGACGCCAATTGTGCATTAACTGTTGCGGCAGGCGTGGCTCCGTCAGTCTTGTAGTAACCCCGAGATAAGATTTGTTCGGATATTTCTGTGTAGTGTAGCGGGGTTGCCGACTCAGCAAGTACCTTCTTGATGGCTTCTTTCCACGACTTTTCCACTACGCCTCCGAATAAAAAATAGATGCATTTGCCAAATATAGCTTTACAGCTTATATCACCTATGTGCTGCGACCACGCCGCTCATCAGTTTGAACTACGCAGTACGCTGCTTGTGAGTGGTTGCTTGTTTTGTGATTTGCGCAGTTTGCTCAGTCAAGGCGAGCAGCGCTAATAAAGCGCTATTAACTGCTGCCGCAGTCGGAAATGCTTTGGCAACTTTGTCATCCAGCAAAACAAGATTTGTACCTTTGGCGTAGCGGGCAGCATATTTGCCACGAACCCCTTTGCCCAATTCTTCGCGCCGATATTCCGCACGCATTTCATCTTTATCCGTGTTCATAGATTCCTCGCTCATGTCGTGTTGCCTTGCGGGCACTGATAATGCGGATATCGCGCCTGCCATTGAGATGCACTACCACTAGTACCCGGTTCTTGTTCGAAATGCCAAAAGTCAGCAATCGATGTTCGCCTACTGAATGATCCGGATCGTTGAAGGTATAAGCTAATGGATCGCTAAAAATGGTGGCGGCTTCTGCAAAAGTGACCTTGTGCTTGGCTTCGTTTGACAATGCCTTTGTCTCATCCCACTCGAACTTCAGCATTTGTATACCTTGCTCAGTTTGTTACGCTGGTAGCATCATAGCTTATTCCGCATGTCCCGCAACCACGCGGTCTATTTTCACGCCGCAATCCGTTCCAGCGGGTGAATCTTGCTCAGCACATCGGCCAGTGCATCCTTTGCCATTTCAGTGTCATATTTCGCCTGGAGGCGTAGCCACCAGCCATCTGACATGCCAAAGAAGCGACATAATCTCAGATCGGTGTCGGCAGTGATGCCGCGCTTACCGGCGACAATATCGCCGATCCGCTGAGGGGGCACGTCGATTTCTTTGGCGAGGCGGTACTTCGTCATTCCCAGGGGTTTGAGGAATTCTTCTTCCAGCATTTCACCGGGTGATACCGGTACAATTTCACGCATGATGTCGGTTCCTTCTCAATGGTAGTCTATGATGGCAACGTCCAGCGCATTGCCGTTTTCGAAACGGAAACACACGCGCCATTGATCGTTGATGCGCACGCTCCATTGTCCGACGCGGTCGCCTTTCAATGCTTCCAGCCGATTACCCGGAGGGGAGCGCATATCCTCGATAATTACCGCCAAATCGAGTTGTTCCAGTTTGCGTAGTGCATTGCGTTCGAAATGGATGAGGCGTTTAACGCGTTTGCCGCTGAACAGCGCCTCGGTATCGGAACATTTGAACGACTTGATCATGTGCGCATATTAACGGAGCTCGTTAATATGTCAAGTCAGGAGGGGGTGGAATTGCTCAAATTGCCTCAGTCCGATTATTTCTCAGGGAGCTGCTTGTCGCCCGGTAAGGGCGCCCGCTCCATTATCCAGTAGGTGATGCCGAGGGATAAAAGCGAAAAAGCCAGGGCAGCCAGGCTCAAAGGCGAGATGGCTTGCATTTCGGACACGATAAACTGCCTGGAAACAGCGAGAATCGCAATCAGTACAACCGTTTTTACGATGATCTCGCGGCCATTCTCCAGGTAGGTATGCATAATGATCCTGCTGAACTCGATCGCAATCAGCAGCGTCATGATCATGCCGAAGGCGGACTGAAATGCCCTGTGATCGAGCGTGTTAAAAGCGCCCTGAAGAACAAGATGATAGGTTTCAATGACCAGCCCCCAGAAGGCCGCGAGGATCATCACAGAAATCATGATAACGAGCCCACCCGTTATCATGGTTTCAAAACGATGGAAAATGATTGCCAGTCGGGTGGGTTTTTTGTCGTTGCTCATAACGGTCGAGGTTTCCGGTAAAAGTTCTGTTGGATCCTGATTCTAAATCTTGTATCCCTTATGCACCGCGACCACGCCACCGGTCAGATTGAAATATTCAACGCGCTCCAGACCTGCATCTATCATCATCTGTTTCAACTCTTCCTGCCCCGGATGCATGCGGATGGATTCGGCGAGATACCGGTAGCTGTCGGGGTCGTTGGCAATGAGTTCGCCCATCTTTGGCAGCAGCTTGAAGGAATAGAAGTCGTAAGCCTTTTCCAGCGGTTTGGCAACCTTGGAGAATTCCAGCACGATGACGCGCCCGCCGGGTTTGAGCACGCGCTTCATTTCGCGCAGCGCAACATCCTTGTGCGTGACGTTGCGCAGGCCGAAGGCGATGCTCACACAATCAAAGTAGTTGTCGGGGAACGGCAGGTGTTCGGCATCGCATTGCGTAACCGGTGTGTTGATGCCTTCATCGAGCAGGCGGTCGCGTCCAACGCGCAGCATGGCGTTGTTGATATCTGTGAGCACAACCTGCCCACTGCTGCCGACGGCTTTAAGGAACAGTCGCGACAGGTCTGCCGAGCCGCCCGCCACGTCCAGCACGCGTTGACCTGTGCGCACGCCGCTGACGCTGACGGCGTAACGTTTCCAGAGGCGGTGCAATCCTGCCGACATCAAGTCGTTCATGATGTCGTACTTGCTGGCGACCGAGGTAAACACGCCTGCGACGCGTTTTGCCTTGTCTTTTTCGTCTACGGTTTCGAAACCGAAATGGGTTTTGCTCATCATCAACTCCTTGGTTTTGTCATTCCGGCATAAGCCGGAATCCAGCTTTTATTAACTGGACACTTGTTTTTACTGGTGTGACGGTATGCCTAATCGCGGCTCTTGCCCGCCGCTTCCAGGCGGGTCAGATAGTCGTGCCACATCCCGCTCTGGTATTCGCCCAGTTCATGCAGATAATCCCATGTGTAGAGGCCGCTGTCGTGGCCGTCGTCAAACGTCAATTTGATTGCATAAGTGCCAACCGGATCAATAGCGGTGAGCAGCACATTGCGTTTGCCGGTTTGCAGCACTTCCTGCCCGGGGCCATGCCCGCGCACTGCCGCCGATGGCGAGAACACACGCAGGAATTCGAATGGCAGCTTGTAGCGTGCGCCATCGTCGAAGGCGATCTCCAGCATTTTCGATTGCTGGTGCAGGGTGATTTCGGTAGGGGTCATAACGATCTGATTTTCTTCAATAAAGCGGTGGTGGAGCGCTCAAACAGGAAGGGGAGGCTGTGGACCGTGCCGCCCCATTCCTGAACCTCGCGGCTGCCGACGATGTTTTCCGGTTTCCAGTCGCCGCCCTTCACCAGTACATCGGGGCGGCAGGCGAGTATCAGGTTCAGCGGGGTATCTTCCTCGAACGGGATGACCAGGCTGACCGATTCCAAGGCTGCGAGCACCGCCATGCGATCCTGTTCAGTGTTGATCGGACGGTCGCCACCCTTGCCCTGCCGCTTTACCGACGCATCGCTGTTCACGCCCACGACCAGAGATGCGCCCAGCGCGCGCGCTTGCGCCAGATAGGTCACGTGCCCGCGATGCAAGACATCAAAGCAGCCGTTGGTAAACACCAGCGGACGAGGCAATGCGGCAATCCGCAATGCGAACTGGTCAGGTTGGCACAGCTTGGTTTCGAAAGCGATCAGCATCAGTCCACGTACTCAAACAGCGTGACGACGCTCGACACGCCACTGCTGCCGCTGGCCACTTCGGCCGCTGCCTGGGCTTCAGTGTGATTGACGATGCCCATTAAATAGACAATGTTGCGTTCAGTGACGACCTTGATGCTGTTGGCGCTAAAGCGTTTGTCGCCGACGAAGCGCATCTTTACGTTCGAGGTTATCAGCGTATCGTTGCTGCGGGAAGTCATCGAGCTTGCGCCTGCAACGACCAGTTCATTGTGTACTTTCACCACGTTTAAAATATTGGAAACGATGCGTTCGATCTGTGCCCTGGTGTCGTTATCGGGCACTTCGCCGGTGATCAGCACGCTGCGGTTAAAGCTGGTGACATTCACATGCACGGAATCCTTGAACTGTTTGCCGATACGGTCAAATGCCTTGGCTTCAATGGCTCCGTCCTCGACATAGGCGCCACTGGTGCGGCGATCCTGCGCCATCAGTACGCCGGCTCCGGCACCCGCTGCGACAACCGGAAAGCAGCCCTGCAATGAAGCAGAAAGGAACATTATAAATATAATGATGCGCATCGTTATTCTCCCATTAACTGATAGTCGATCGCATCGCAGATGCAATGCAAGGCGAGCAGGTGAACTTCCTGAATGCGCGCGGTACTGCGTCCGTCCACGCAAATCGACACATCCCCGGGTTTGAGTATGCTGGCCATTTCACCCCCATCACGGCCGGTCAATGCGACCACGCGCATATTGCGTTCATGCGCGGCATGGATTGCCGCAACGACATTCGGCGAGTGACCGCTGGTCGAAATTGCCAGCAGGCTGTCGCGCGGCAGGCCCAGCGCGCGCACTTGCTTGGAGAAAATCAGGCTGAAATCGTAGTCATTGGCAATCGATGTGAGTACCGAACTGTCGGTCGTCAGGGCTACGGCCGCCAGACCGGGGCGTTCGATTTCAAAACGATTGAGCAGTTCCGCTGCGAAGTGCTGCGCATCGGCTGCCGAGCCGCCATTGCCGCAACACAATATTTTGCCGTCGTTAGTGACGCAGTCGAAAAAGACCTGCGCGGCGCGGGCGATAGGCTCGGCCAGTGTGTCCTTGACCTTCAGCTTAAGTTCCGCGCTGTCGATGAAGTGTTTGATGATGCGATTTTTAATGTCCATGTCTCTGGCTGTTTATGTGCTGAATGCAGATATTAACTGAATCAGGCTTCAAACGCATTCCTGATCCATTGCGCATTGCCTCCTTCGGCGTCATCCATCAGCATCACATCGAATCGGCACGGCGGAGTATGGCCGAGTTTGGCAAGATAGTATTGTGCGGCGCGGATCAGACGTTGTTGCTTGTGGCGGTCGATGCTCGCTATCGCACCGCCGAAATCGGTGTTGCAGCGCTGGCGGACTTCGATGAAAACCAGCACACCCGCGTCCTGCATGATCAGGTCGATTTCACCGAAACGGCTGTGAAAATTTTGCGTCACCAGCTTTAAGCCTTGTTGCTGCAAAAAATCCGCCGCCCAGTGCTCAGCCTGTTTCCCGTTCACGGTCTGGGGGCCATGGGTGGCACAGTTTCCACGGCAGGGGTGTTTTTGAACTGATCGGGAAACATCTGTACGGTGGGCGCCACGGGCGCATCGGCCGGCTGTGCATGGCCTTGTACGAAGAGCGCCGGCAGCGCTTCGCGCCCGAAGGTATGCCCATTGAGACTGACGCGTCCGGTTACACCATCCAGCGGCAGCGCCGTCTGGCTGGCAAGCAAGATATGTATCAGGCGATATGCGTCTATGCCCAGCGCGTAGAGCCGTTCCTGGTCGACTGGCAGTGCCGGATTGGCGCGCGGATAGGCCGTCACCGCCGGCAGGTCGGTTTGCATCAGCCAGGGCATGTCAACAAAACGAACTCCTTCAAAATCGAAGTTGAGCAGGGTATCGGTATTGCCGGCGAATATCTGCGAGGTGGCGTAGATTGGCAGGTTGTTCGGCAGATAGGGCCGTATCAGACGGGATTTTTCGATATCGGTGGCGAAAAATACCATGCTGTCGGGTGTGGCTGCGATATCCGCTAATATCGAGGTGTCACCGCTGAAGTCGATTTCGCGCAGGATGGTGCCTCCCGAGGCTGTCCATTGTTCCTCAAAAGAGAATTGCAGACGCCGGGCAAGGGGTTCGTTGGCGGAAATCACGATGGCCTGTTGCAAATTTTGTTCTCTGGCCAGACGGGCTGCCTGTTGCGCTTCGGCCTCAACCGCCATGCCGAAGAAATACATCTGCGCCGGCGCCTGCCCTTCGATGATGTTCAGCGCGAGGGTAGGGACGGGCAGGTATGTTTCATCGGCCAGCTGGCGTATTTTGTCCCGCGTCAGCGGCCCCGCCACCGCGACAGCACCGTTGGCGATGGCGGTTTTGTAGGTATCGACTACGCTGTGAGTTCCGTCGGAATCGCTGTATGCCCGCACCGGCAGTCCCGGATGCTGCATGCTTGCGGCCGCCAGAAAACCCTGATACACGGCTTTTGCCGCAGCGCCAAAACTCTGCGAATTTAACGGCAACAGCAAGGCGATGTGCGGGATGGGCTGTTCAGCAGCGGGTAAGAGCGTCTCGGTGGTGGCGCTGGCAAAACCGCTCACGTATAGTGCGAGCAGCGCAAGGATACGTTGCGCGAGCCTTACGTTAATAATCTGAGGAGGGAACTGCATATCGAACATCCGCAAAAATTGGAACCCGCATTATATGTAGTTGCCACCCCGATTGGGAATCTGCGCGATATTACCTTGCGCGCACTCGATGTGCTGGCAGGGGCAGACGTGGTCGCGGCAGAAGACACGCGCAATACGTCCCATTTGCTGAAGCATCACGGCATTCATGCCAAACAGCTGATCGCGGTGCATCAGCATAACGAACGCGGAGCGGCAGAAAAACTGGTCGCCATGCTGCAATCGGGACAGAGTGTCGCTTTCGTCAGCGACGCGGGCACGCCTGCCGTCAGCGACCCGGGTGCATTGCTGGTGCAGGCGGTGCTGGCGGCAGGGCTGCGGGTGATACCGATCCCCGGAGCCTCCGCGGCAGTAGCGGCCCTGTCAGCTTCTGGTCTGAATGCGCCGCATTTCTTGTTTTACGGTTTTCTGCCCAATAAATCCGCAGCACGCCGCACGGCTTTGCAAGCCTTGCTCAGCCATCCTTACACTCTGGTGTTTTATGAGGCGCCGCACCGCATCGTCGAATGCGTCGCCGATTTGCACGCCGTGCTGGGAGGGGAGCGAAAAATCGTGCTGGCGCGAGAAGTCACCAAGCTGTTCGAGACGATACATGCATGCACGTTATCTGACGCTGAAGCCTGGCTACAATCGGATTCCAACCAGCAGCGCGGCGAATTTGTCGTGCTGGTATCCGGCGCGCTTCCAGAGGAAGGCATGTCCGCTGAGACACTGGCCACGTTATCCCTGCTTTTGGCAGAACTGCCGCTCAAGCAGGCGGTACAGCTCGCAACAAAAATCACCGGCGCCAATCGCAGCGATCTGTATCAACTGGCGCTGTCACTCAAGGCGACAGAGAGCTAAACTGCGGCGGGCCATGTTTTTTTGCAGTTATTTCAAATGATTCATTACCTGTCATTCCCGCGAAGGCGGAAAGGACGTTGTTTATAGTCAATTTGAGTGAGGGATTTTCCCTTGATGATGAACGGTACATCTATGCCGCCGCTGATCCGCACGCTGCTGACCGACCCGGCCTGCTATGACCATCCGGTGGAGGGACTGCAACTGGTCGAGACGCATATTTCCTGGATACTGCTCACGGGTTCGTATGCCTACAAGATCAAGAAGCCGGTCGATCTGGGCTTTCTGGATTTTTCCACGCTGGAACAGCGGCGGCAGGACTGTATTGAGGAACTGCGCCTGAACCGGCGACTGGCGGCTGAATATTATCTCGACGTGGTGGCGATCACCGGCAGCGTCGATGCGCCACGCATCAACGGTTCCGGCGTGGCCCTGGAGTTCGCGGTGAAAATGCGCCAGTTTCCGGCGGATGCGACGCTGGATCGTCTTTCAGAGCGCGGCGAACTGAATGAAGTGCAGATAGACGCGCTGGCTTCCCGGCTGGCGCATTTTCATCTTTTCGAATGCGAGCGAGCGCCTGCCGATAGTCCGTGGGGAGAACCGGAGGCGATCGCCCGGCCCGTCGAAGAGAACTTTCAGATATTGTTCGCCCGGCTGGAAGATTCCGCCCAAAGGACGCGTCTGGCAGATCTGCAAAACTGGTGTACGGTTGAACACTCGCGTCTTGCGCCGCTGATGAAGAAGCGCAAAGGCTGGGTGCGCGAATGTCACGGCGACCTGCATCTGGCCAATCTGGCCTGGGCAGATGGGCAACTGGTGATATTCGACTGCCTCGAATTCAGCTCCGCGTTGCGCTGGATAGACGTGATTTCGGAAGTCGCCTTTTGTTACATGGATTTGCTTCATCGCAACCACGCTGACCTGGCGCGACGTTTTCTCAATGCCTGGCTGGAAGTTGCCGGCGATTACCAGGGCATAGCGCTGCTGCGTTATTACGCGGTTTACCGTGCGCTGGTGCGCGCGAAAGTGGCGGCCTTGCGCGCCGGACAAGTCACCGACAAGCTATCCGTCCTGTCAGCAGGTGCCGAGGTCACAGGTTGTCTGCAACTGGCCGGGCAGCTGAAACAAGTCGTGCCGCCGCAACTCTGGATCACCCACGGTCTGTCCGGTTCCGGCAAGACCACACTGACCCAACATCTGTTGGAAAAGCACGGCATGATACGTCTTCGCTCCGATGTCGAGCGCAAGCGTCTGGCAGGACTGGGCGCGCTGGACAAAAGCGGTGGTGATATTGGCGAAGGACTGTATACCGAGCTGGCAAGCCGCAGCACTTATGAACATCTGGCGCGTCTGGCGGAAGGATTGCTTTTGGCGGGTTGGCCTGTGGTTGTCGATGCTGCGTTTCTCGAACGCGACCAGCGCGATCTGTTTCGCGATCTGGCAAAGCGATTTGAAGTGGATTTCAAAATACTGGACATAAAAGCCGATCCTGATGTCTTGCGCGAACGTGTCAGGCGGCGGACTGCGGCCGGTACTGACGCCTCGGAGGCGGATCTCCGCGTCCTCGAACACCAGCTGGCAACCGCCCGCCCGCTGGATGATGATGAGCTGATAAACGTAACGCTGCTGTCCGATTGACGGCGCGGCGTACTCCGGGATTGACGGCCGCGCCTGAATTTTTTGGGCGCCGTATTTTGATTCTAAATTTCAGGAGAATGGGTTAGTCTTTCTGCCACCGGATCACGCAAATGAACAATATGCTCAATTATGCAGAATACGTAAAAATGTTTATCGGGCTCCTGGCGATCATCAACCCGTTCGGGGTGATCCCGATCTTCATCAGCATGACGACCGACCAGAACAGCGCCCAGCGCAGCAAAACCATCAATATGGTGGCCGTCGGGGTCATCATCATCCTGCTGGTGGCGCTGTTTTTCGGTGAACTGGTGCTGGATTTTTTTGGCATCACCATCGCGTCATTCAGGGTCGGCGGCGGCATCCTGATATTGTTGATGGCCATTGCCATGCTGCACGCGAAAACCAGCTATATCAGGCAGACAGAAGAAGAAGCCGACGAGTCGATAGAGAAGGAATCTGTTGCCATCGTGCCGCTTGCCATGCCGCTGCTGGCGGGCCCCGGCGCCATCAGCACCGTGATATTGATGGCGCACAAGTCCAGCGGTGTTGCGCACTATATGGTCATCGCACTGGGCATCATGCTGCTGGGCCTGGTGGTCTGGGGGGTGTTGCGTCTGTCACCCTGGATCGCGACCCGCATCGGCGCCACGGGGATCAACATTTTTACCCGCATCATGGGGCTGATACTGGCGGCGATTGCAGTCGAGTTTATCGCCAACGGTATTCAGGGGCTATTCCCCATACTGGCTGCGGGTACGAATGCCGGATGAGGTTTCAGCGCGGCAGTTTGCTGTGCACAAAATCGACGCGACGGTTTTCCTTCCAGCAACTTTCTTCATGACAGGTGAGCCGCGGTTTTTCCTCACCGAAACTGACCGTTTTGATTCTGGAACTCGGGATGCCCAATACCAGCATCACCTTGCGGACGGCGCCCGCTCGTGTGTCCGCCAGCGCAAGATTGAATTCGTTGCTGCCGCGTTCATCCGTATTGCCCTCCAGAGTCACGATATCCCCGGGATGTGAATTCATGAAGTCGGCCTGCTGCTGAATGATATTGCCATACTCCGGTTTGACATCGGACGTGCCGTAATCAAAATAAATACTGTGTAAATCCCGGGTCTGCGCGGCCAATGCCTGTGCATCTATTTCCGCCTGGGAAAGCACGCCGGTTTGAGGTGCACCGGTTTGCAGGGGGCTTGCGGATTGCGAGTCCTGTTTTATCGGGGCAGGGGTGGAGGATGCGCATGCCGCAAGCACCAGGGATGCTGCGATCGCAATCGAAAGTTTGTTCATATTTCCTCCATTGGCAATAGTTATAATTTATATGAAGCTATTGGCGCGACCACAACGTTCTGTCTGTTCATTCGTTGACAGGTACACCAAATAAAGACGCACCGTATAAATAAGCGGTATATTGGCGGCAGAGTTTTGTGAAAGAGAATTTCCTGCCCCGACGCATCGGCGGAACTTATGCCGATGAAATATGTTCTGATTGCTCCGGTAGCCTCGGCTCTGATGGTATCAGGTTATGCCTGCAAGAATTTAAAGGAGATTTTTATATGCTTAAAAAAACGATGTACGGATTGTTGACTGCGATGCTGATCTCGAGTGGGGTGGCAATTGCACAGGATGCACCCACACTCGACCAGGTCTATAAGGCAACCCAGGCCGGCAAGCTGGATGAAGCGCAAAGGATGATGGATGTGGTTCTTCAGCAACATCCAGACAGTGCCAAGGCGCATTTTGTGGAAGCAGAAATATTGGCCAGACAAGGTCAAACGGGCAGGGCGGAGGCTGAACTGAATAACGCCGAACGCCTGAAGCCAGGCTTGTCATTTGCCAATCCGCAAGCGGTACAGGACTTGAAAAACAGGATAGGCGCCTCCCGCCATGTCAGCCCATCTTCAGCGGCCAGTTTTCAACCGGCGGAGAGAGGCAGCACTTTCCCGTGGGGATTGTTGCTCATAGGGGCCGGTGTCATCGCGATACTGTTTTTCATCATGCGCGCAGTTGCGTCGCGCAATACCGCGTCGCGCAGCATGGCGGCCGGCAACTACCAGTCCGGTATGCAAGCGCCTGCGCCCATGCAGCCTTATGGTCAGCCGTATGGCGGTGGCATGGGGCCGATGACGTCCGGTGGCGGGATGGCCGGCGGGATCATGGGCGGGTTGGCTACCGGCGCCGCAGTCGGTGTGGGGATGGTGGCCGGTGAAGCGCTGGCGCATCATTTCATGGATGGCGGGGCTTCTTCACCTGGCGTTGCGCCTGTCGCAGATTCCTGGGGTGACTCGTCCGGCAACATGGGAGGGGCGGACTTCGGCATAGCGGATAATTCTTCCTGGGATGACAGTTCAAACATCGCTGACTCAGGCGATAGCGGCAGCGACTGGGGCTAGCCTCTGCCTGACCAGGTCGCTACGTCTAACACATCTGCCAGTACCAGTACAAGGGCATCCCGGACTTATGTCCGGGATGCCCTTTTTAAATCCGTTTTTCAAACAAGCGTTTGACTTTCAAACAGACGTTTGATATCTTGCGTCTCGCTGGCTCGCATTGAATCCCCTCCTTCAAAAAGACCGACCGGAATCCCACCGGGTTGATGTCATAAAGCTGATAGCATTTGCATGTTACGCCTGGCGGGAGCCTGGTTCGACGTGATTGAAAATGCTGTCCGGCAGGTCGGAATGAGTTGCGCGAACGCCGAATTAACAAGTCAATTTAAGGTCACCGGAATCAAAATGATGAGATTTCCAATGCGAAAAAAAGCTAATGTTGTCAGGCTGTCTGCGGGGCTGGCACTGGCGGTCAGTCTTGTGCTGGCCGGATGTGGCAAGCCGCAGGCTTCAGCGCCAAAGAAAGCGGCTACACCGGTCGGTGTCGTTGTTGTCAAGACGCAAAAACTATCCGTTACTACCGAGCTGCCCGGGCGCACATCACCCTACCAGATTGCCGAAGTGCGGCCGCAGGTCGGCGGCATCTTGCAGCAGCGGCTTTTCAAGGAAGGCAGCGATGTGAAGGCGGGGCAGACGCTCTATCAGATTGATCCTGCGATCTACAAGGCTGCGCATGATAGTGCGCAGGCAAGCCTGGCAAAGGCGGAAGCAGGTTTGCAGACTCTCAGGCTCAAGACCGACAGGTACCGTGAGCTGGTCAAGATCAGTGCCGTGAGCCGCCAGGATGCGGACGATGCGGATGCGGCGCTCAAACAGGCAGAAGCTGACGTGGCCGCCAACAAGGCAGCGGTAGAAACTGCGCGCATCAATCTTGATTACACTCGAATCGCGTCACCTATTTCAGGGCGTATCGGCATCTCGACGGTGACGCCCGGCGCCTTACTGACGGCCAGCCAGGCAGTCGCGCTTACCACGGTGCAAACACTGGACCCGATTTACGTCGATGTCGTCCAGCCCAGCGCAGAGCTTATGAGCATGAAGCGTGCTTTGGCAGCTGGACTGCTCAAGCGAGCCGGTTCAGATGCAGTCAAGGTCAAGCTGCTGCTGGAGGACAACTCGACCTATGCGCTGGAGGGGGTGCTTGAGTTTTCTGATGTGACGGTCGATCAGGGTACCGGTACTGTCACGCTGCGTGCCGTATTCCCCAATCCCAGGCATGATCTGTTGCCAGGTATGTTTGTGCGCGCCATTCTCGAACAGGGTGTGAATGAACAGGGCATACTCGTGCCCCAGCAAGGGGTGACACATGATGCCAGAGGACAGGCGACGGCGCTGGTGCTGGGTAAGGACGGGACGGTGGAGCAGCGTGTTCTCAAACTGGGCGATGCGGCAGGAGACAAGTGGGTGGTGAAGAGCGGTTTGAACGCAGGTGACCAGCTGATCGTGGATGGTTTGCAGAAGGTCAAGCCCGGCGCACCTGCCCAGGCCGTGCCGATGGCTGATGCAGCCTCAGCCGTCACAGCGGCAAAGCCGTAAGGAGCCGCCGCGATGTCACGTTTTTTTATAGATCGTCCGATTTTTGCGTGGGTGATCGCCATCGTCATTATGCTGGCTGGTGTGCTGTCCATCATCGGCTTGCCCATCGCACAATATCCGGCTATTGCGCCGCCTGCCGTTGCGATTACAGGCTCCTATCCCGGCGCATCTGCCAAAACGGTTGAAGATTCGGTCACCCAGGTGATCGAGCAGAAGATGAAGGGTATCGATGGCCTGAGCTACATGTCGTCGAGCAGCGATTCATCCGGTGCGGTGAACATCACGCTGACCTTTGAAAACGGCACCAATCCCGACATCGCCCAGGTTCAGGTGCAAAACAAGTTGCAACTTGCGATGCCGTTGCTGCCACAGGTGGTTCAGCAGGCGGGGTTGACGGTTGCCAAGTCGACCAAAAACTTCCTGATGGTGATGGCCTTCGTTTCAGAAGACGGAAAAATGAATCAGGCTGACCTGGCTGACTATGTCGCTGCCAACGTGCTCGACACGGTCAGCCGTGTCAAGGGCGTGGGCGACACCATCATGTTCGGCGCCCAATACGCCATGCGCATATGGCTGGATCCCGCCAAACTCAACAGCTACAAGTTGACGCCCATCGATGTAAGCGGCGCGATCCAAGCGCAGAATGCGCAGGTGTCCTCCGGGCAACTGGGCGGCACGCCGACCATCAAAGGACAGGAACTCAACGCCACCATTACGTCACAAAGCCGTTTGCAGACGCCTGAACAGTTCGGCAAAATCATACTCAAGACCACCAGCGGCGGGGCCACGGTGCATCTGAGCGATGTGGCGCGCATTGAACTGGGCAGCGAAGACTATAGCAGGCTGGCCCGCTTCAATACCCATCCTGCCACGGGTGTTGCGTTCAAGATGTCGACCGGCGCTAACGCCCTCGATACCGCAGATGCGATCAAGGCCAAGATCAATGAGCTGTCGAAATTCTTCCCGCCCGGCATGAAGGCGGTGGTAGCCTACGACACGACGCCATATGTCAAATTGTCGATCAAGGAAGTGATCAAGACATTGTTGCAGGCCATCGTGCTGGTGTTTTTGGTCATTTACCTGTTCCTGCAGAATTTCCGCGCCACCCTGATACCCACTATTGCCGTGCCGGTGGTGCTGCTGGGTACCTTTGGCGTGCTCAGTGCCTTTGGCTATTCGATCAATACGCTCACCATGTTCGCTATGGTTCTGGCCATTGGTCTGCTGGTCGATGACGCTATTGTCGTCGTGGAAAACGTCGAGCGCGTCATGACTGAAGAGGGCCTGACGCCTAAAGAAGCAACCCGGAAATCGATGAGCCAGATTACCGGCGCTCTGGTCGGCATCGCGCTGGTACTTTCGGCCGTGTTTATCCCCATGGCTTTCTTCAGCGGTTCCGCCGGCGTGATCTACCGTCAGTTCTCCATCACCATCGTTTCGGCCATGGTGTTGTCGGTTCTTGTCGCACTGGTCCTGACGCCGGCGCTGTGTGCCACACTGTTGAAACCCGTCGCAAAAGGCGAGCATATCGCGCATCGCGGTTTCTTCGGCTGGTTCAACCGCATGTTTGACCGTTCAAACAAGGCTTATCAGAGCGCGGTTGGCCGCATCATCCACCGTGTTGCGCCCTATCTTGTCATCTACGTTGTAGTCGTGGTCGCAGTGGGCGCAATCTACTGGCACCAGGCCAGCGGTTTTCTGCCGGACGAAGACCAGGGAATACTATATAGCCAGATCGTGTTGCCTGCCGGCGCCACACAGGAGCGCACGCTTGAGGTCATCAAACAGGTCGAGCATCATTTCCTGGTGGATGAGAAGGATTCCGTCGCGACCATGTTCGGCGTGGCAGGTTTCAGCTTCGGCGGCAGCGGGCAGAATGCGGGTCTGGCTTTTGTCCGCTTGAAACCGTGGGACGAGCGCACACGTCCTGAACAGAAAGCGCAGGCCATCGTGGCGAACGCGATGAAGTCGTTTTCGCAGATACGCGATGCCATGGTATTCGCTTTCGCTCCGCCCGCAGCGCTTGAACTGGGCAATGCAAACGGATTCGATCTGGAGCTGCAAGATCGTGCGGGCCTGGGCCATGACAAGCTGATGGCAGCGCGCAACCAGTTGCTGGGCCTGGCGAAAAAGGATCCGCTGCTGTTTGCGGTACGCCCCAATGGCCAGGACGATACGCCGGAATACCGTCTGGATATCGACCAGCAGAAAGCCGCCTCGCTGGGTCTTTCCCTGAGCGACATCAATACAACATTGAGCATCGCATGGGGCAGTTCCTATGTGAATGACTTTATCGACAAGGGGCGCACCAAGAGAGTGTATTTGCAAGGCGATGCACCTTCGCGCATGCTGCCTCAGGACATAGGGAAATGGTTTGTACGCAACGTCAAGGGTGACATGGTGCCATTTTCAGCCTTTGCGACAGGTCACTGGGCTTACGCTTCGCCGCGCCTTGAGCGCTACAACGGCCTTCCTTCCATCGAGATCCAGGGTGCGGCAGCACCCGGCAGAAGCTCGGGTGAGGCGCTGGCAGAAATGGAAAAACTGGTCGCTCAGTTGCCGCCCGGCATCGGCTTTGAATGGACGGGCCTCTCGGATCAGGAACATAGTTCAGGCTCACAGGCGCCCGCCTTGTATGCCGTGTCACTGCTGTTCGTTTTCCTGTGTCTTGCCGCATTGTATGAAAGCTGGTCGATTCCCTTCTCGGTGATGCTGGTCGTACCACTGGGCATTTTCGGCGCCTTGCTGGCCTCAATGTTGCGCGGCTATGCTGACGACGTATATTTGCAGGTCGGTTTGCTGACCACCGTTGGTTTATCGGCCAAGAACGCCATCCTGATCGTGCAGTTCGCCAAGGTTCAGATGGAGGAGCATGGCATCGGGCTGGTCGAAGCAACGCTTGAAGCTGTCCATATGCGGCTGCGCCCAATTTTGATGACTTCGCTCGCCTTCGGATTCGGTGTATTGCCGCTTGCGATCAGTCACGGTGCAGGTTCAGGTGCTCAGAATGCCATCGGCACCAGTGTGCTGGGCGGAATGCTCAGCGCTACAATCCTGGGTATCTTCTTTGTTCCACTGTCCTTCGTGCTGGTGCGGCGCATTTTCCCGGCGCGCAAACATGCCGGGGACAAGGATAGCCACCATGAATAAAAAATCTGCTCTGATCATTCTGCTGGCCGCATTGGGCGGCTGTTCACTGGCGCCCACTTATCAGCGCCCGGTGCCTCCTGTACCCGCAGCCTGGCCAGACTCGGCCAAGTCTGCCGGGGTGAGGGCCATGCCGGACTGGAAGGTCTATTTTCCTGATCCGCGCCTTCAGGCGTTGATTGTGGCGGCCCTGGAAAATAACCGCGACCTGCGCATCGCCACTGCGCGCATTGCGGAGGCTCGTGCGCAATATGGCATACAGCAGGCGAATCTGCTGCCTAATGTAAATCTGAAAGCAACGCGCACGGCTTCTTTTTCTCCCGCCAGCACGAATTTTTTACCGATACCCTATGAGGCGCAGCGTTATGATGTAAACGCGAATCTGGTATCGTTCGAACTGGATTTCTGGGGGCGGGTGCGTAATCTGAATGCAGCGGCAAAGGCCAATTACCTTTCAACCGAAGCCGCGCAGCGTGCGTTTCGCTTGTCGCTGATCTCCGATGTGGCCAATGCCTATCTGTCGGTGCTGGCGCTGAGTGAGCGCAGCCAACTGGCCACAGTGACAGCCCAAGGGCGCGGTGAGGTGCACGATTTGACAGTGCATCGTCGCGATCTGGGGGTGTCCAGCGATCTGGATGCGTTGGTGGCGGAGGGTTCGTATCAGGCTGCCGTGAGTGAACGGGCGAATTTGCAGCAGCAACAGGCTGCCGCCGAGAATCTGCTAACGCAGCTGGTAGGCCAGATGCCGGCAAACCTGCCATCGGGGCGCACGCTTGAGGAACAGGGCATTACGCCGGATCTGATCGCAGGCCTGCCGGGCGAGGTGTTGTTGCAGCGTCCTGATGTGCAGGCCGCCGAGCAGCAGTTGATTGCATCGAATGCCAACATAGGGGCTGCGCGCGCCGCTTTTCTGCCTCAAATCAACCTGACCGGCAGCTTCGGTACAGCCAGCCGGGCGCTTGGCGGGCTGTTCGGCCCGGGCAGCGACGCATGGAGTTTTCAGCCGTCGCTGACGCAACCGCTGTTTGATGCCGGGCTTAATGCGAGCAATCTGGATGTCGCCCGTGCACGCAAGGTGATCGCGGTGGCCCAGTATGAGAAGACCATTCAGCAGGCGTTTCGTGAAGTGGCGGATTTGCTCAATGCACGCGACAGTTTGACAGGACAGCTTGCGGCAGAGCAGGCCTACGCCAA
Organism: Gallionella sp. UBA4121; assembly: GCA_002381565.1. GTDB lineage: Bacteria > Pseudomonadota > Gammaproteobacteria > Burkholderiales > Gallionellaceae > Gallionella. Next base: position 34,792 of record DFWZ01000034.1, on the reverse strand, counting down.
ATCCCAGAAACTGCGCCTGAAGCTGGTCGATGCGCGTTATCGGGCAGGCATCGCAAATAATCTCGAGTTGCTCGATGCACAGCGAGATGCCAACACAGCCTCTCAGTCCGAGTTGCAGGTTTTGCTGGCGCAACTGACAGCCGCGACGAAATTGTATTCAGCCCTGGCGGGCGATACGGCCATGCAAGTCAAATAACGGCGTATGACTGAAGAAGAACTAACGGCCAGTGAACGGACCCGCGCACGCCTGGTGGAAGCCGCGCGCGAGGTGTTTGCCCAGCATGGTTTTCAGGGCGCGACGGTGCGGGAGATATGCCGCCGCGCGGATGTCAACGTCGCAGCGGTGAACTATCATTTCGGCAGCAAGGACGGCTTGCTCTCAGAAGCGTTAAATTTCAATCGGCTCAGGGATTTGCAGCTTGCCAATGATGCAGCCGATGCCGACCCTGAAATACGCCTGCGTCTGTTCATCCGTGATTTCATGTTATTGCTGCTCGATGAAAACAACGCTTCGCGGCAATGTCAGATGATGGCGCGCGAACTGGCCGACCCCACGCCTGCGCTGGACAAGATCGTGATTGAGGCGATCGCGCCGCTGCATGAGTTTTTGGGCCGGCTGGTGCGCGAGATTGTGGGTTGCCGGACGAGTGAAGCTGCGCTGCGCCGCAGTGTGTACAGCATACTAGGTCAGTGTCTGTTTTATCGTCATTCTCACCCGGTGTTACAAATCCTGACGCCCACCCTGCATTATGACGGACATGAAATTGAGGCGATCTCCCGGCATATCGCAGATTTTTCGCTGGCGGCACTGCTGCAATCGGCTAAAAAATCAGGTTAGCCATACGTCAGGCAAATCTCAAAGAATCCCTGTAAAGTTGCACTCGCTGCTGACAAGTGAGGAATAGGCCGAGTATAATGCTCGGCTTTTTTATTTACTCTCTGGCTGGCGAAATCATGCACTTTTATGCGCCCGGCTTGATTTATTTCCCTCCAAGTAACAGATGAAGATAGCATCCCACAAATTATTACCCGTAATTCAATTAGCCGGCATTTTTTTCAGTGTGGCATTGCTTATGGCTGTCTATGAGTTCCTGAAGGAGATATTCTTCAAGGGGACCTTGACTATGTGGGGTTCGCATACAATTACAGCCATCGCGACTGCCGCATTTGCCACAGCGGCTTCATTTTTTATGCGCAAATGGGCCATTAGGGTTGATGAGCAGCTTCGTATTGCTGCCACCGCCTTTGAGACGCAGGAAGGTATGGCAGTTACCGATGCGCACAGCGTAATCCTGAGGGTCAACCATGCTTTCACCAGAATCACCGGCTACACGGCAAAGGAAGCAATAGGCCTGACACCTCGTCTGCTCAAGTCGGGTCGCCATGATGCGGCCTTTTATGCCGCGATCTGGGAAAGTGTCCGGCGCACCGGGACATGGCAGGGTGAAATATGGAACCGGCGCAAGAATGGCGAAGTGTATCCGGAGCAACTCACCATCACCGAAGTGATCGGTAGTACCGGAGAGGTCACCAATTATGTCGCTACGCTGAACGATATTACCTTACGCAAGGTGGCGGAAGAACAAATTCACAATCTCGCCTTCTATGACGCATTGACACTGCTTCCAAACCGTCGCCTGCTCAATGATCGCCTGAGCCGGGCTATGGCTGCCAGCCATCGCAGTGGTTGCTTTGGCGCGGTTATGTTCCTGGATCTGGATAACTTCAAACCGTTAAACGACACGTATGGTCATGATGTGGGTGATTTGTTGTTGATTGAGGCGACCGATCGACTGAAAAGCTGTGTGCGCGAAACGGACACCGTGGCGCGCTTCGGCGGCGATGAGTTTGTGGTGATGCTCAGTGAACTGAGTTTGGATAAAACCGAGTCCACTACACAGGCTCATACTGTCGCAGAAAAAATCCGCGCCGTGCTAGCCGAACCCTATTTGCTGAGACTCAGGCATGAGGGAGGCGCCGATACTATGGTCGAACATCCATGCACTGCAAGTATTGGTGTGGTCGTCTTCATCAATCACGAAGAAAGCCAGGAAGACATCCTGAAGTGGGCTGATGCGGCCATGTATCAAGCCAAAGCGTCCGGGCGCAATTCGATTCGGTTCTATGATTCAAAAGTTTGAGTGACCGCGATAGCTCGTTTGATGAATTTCCCGAAAGGCAAATTTGAGAAATTTCTGTGCAAAGTTAGGCTCGTATCCTTGTGAACGGGGGCGGTGCAACGGCCTTTGATTTATAATCGCCGTTACATACCTAGCCGGACAATATCATGCAGCAACTCACGATCACCCGCCCAGATGACTGGCACCTGCACTTGCGCGACGGCGCACTGATGCAATCGGTGTTGCCCGATACCGCGCGGCAATTCGCACGCGCCATTGTCATGCCCAATTTGAGGCCTCCCGTGACCAACACCGCTCAGGCACTCGAATACCGGCAGCGCATACTCGCAGCGCTCCCCGCAAACGCTGCGTTCGAGCCGCTGATGACGCTGTACCTCACCGACAACACCTCGGCCGATGAAATACGCAAGGCACACGAGAGCGGTATCGTTCATGCGGTGAAGCTGTACCCGGCGGGTGCCACTACCAACTCCGATGCAGGCGTGACTGACATCCGCAAGACCTATTCCGCACTGGCGGAAATGCAGCGTTGCGGGATGCCGTTGCTGGTGCATGGTGAAGTAACTGACCCCGCAATAGACGTGTTCGACCGCGAAGCGGTGTTTATCGAGCGCGTCATGATGCCGCTGTTGCGTGATTTGCCGGGTTTGCGTGTGGTGTTCGAGCACATCACCACCCGCGACGCGGTGCAATTCGTGGAAAGCGCGCCCGACAATATCGCGGCGACCATCACCGCGCATCATCTGCTGTATAACCGCAACGCCATGTTCAGCGGCGGCATACGCCCGCATTATTACTGCCTGCCGGTGTTGAAGCGCGAACTGCATCGGGCGGCGCTGGGTGTGGCGGCTGTCAGCGGCAACCCGAAATTTTTTCTCGGTACCGACAGCGCGCCTCATGCGCAGTCTGCGAAGGAAACATCCTGCGGCTGTGCCGGTATCTACACCGCCCATGCCGCGATGGAGTTTTACGCACAGGCTTTCGAGCAGCTGGGCGCGCTGGACAAGCTGGAAGGTTTTGCCAGCTTCTTCGGGGCAGATTATTATCGACTGCCGCGCAACACCGACACCATCACGCTGCGCCGTGAGGACTGGCAAGTGCCCGCTTCGGTGGGTTTCGGTGAACAGCGTCTGGTGCCGCTATGCGCGGGAGAGACGATGATGTGGAAGCTGGTGGGCTAATGGTGTTTTCAGTACATCTACGTTAAATCTACGAAAGAGTAACCATAAATGCAGAAATATCGGGGGAGCTGTCACTGCGGTTCGATTGCATATGATTTTACAGCGCCGGAAATCGACAAAGGATTGCGTTGCAACTGCTCCATTTGTGTCAGAAAGGGCGCAATAATGACGGCGTTCACGGTTGCACCGGAAGACATAAATATTCAAGCAAGCGGGGATTCGTTGTCAACGTATCAGTTTGGTTTGAAAACAGCTAAACATCACTTTTGCAATAAGTGCGGCATTTATACTTTTCACGAAACGATGAGAAAACCCGGTCACTACCGTCTGAACATTGGTTGCATTGAAGGTATTAAATCCTTGGAGCTTCCCGTGGAGATTTTTGATGGCGCTTCAATATAGCGTAACGAGGGAGAGAACACGATATATGCCTAGCATTTTCAATTAACTATGGAGTGTCATCATGAGCGCAATCGTTGATACCCTTGTCGAGCAGGCCAAAGTGCTGCCGGAAAAGGACAAGCTGGCCTTGCTGGATGCCTTGTTTGATTTGGTCTGCCCCACTGAACCCGCTGTTGAGCAAGCATGGATAATCGAATGTGAGCAGCGCGCCGCAGCGATTGATCGGGGGGAGATGGCGCTAATAGCGGCGGAAGAAGTGATGCTGAAATATCGCCGGTGATGCATTTGTATTTTTCAACGGCAGCGCAACAGGAACTGGATGATGCATTCGAGTATCTGGAGATGCAACAACTCGGTTTGGGATACCGTTTTACAGCCGATGTAGATGAGGCATTGGCACGAATTCGTAATCAGCCGCTGGCATGGCATCCTCTTGGAAAAAATCTGCGGCGTTGCCACCTTAAGCATTTCCGTTATGGCGTGATTTACCGCATACGCGGCGAACAGGCGGAAATCCTGGCTATCGCCCACGACAGTCGCCGCCCCGGATATTGGCGGAAACATTGAAAGAAAATTAAGACATGCCTTTATCATCTTATCTCGACACTCAGCCCGTTCTTGGCGACCGGGTTTACCTTCATTCTTCCTGCCAGGTCATCGGCGATGTAGTGATGGGTGATGACTGTTCAATCTGGTGCAACACGGTGTTGCGCGGTGACGTGAACCGCATCGTGATCGGGCGCGGCAGTAACGTGCAGGACCTGACGATGGGTCATGTGTCGCACAGGACGCCACAGAATCCGGAGGGTTCGCCTTTGATCATCGGTGATTATGTGACGGTCGGTCATTCGGTGATCCTGCATGGCTGCACGATAGGGGACGAGTGCCTGATCGGCATGGGTTCCATCGTCATGGACAATGTGGTGATTCCTGATCGTGTGATGATCGGAGCGGGCAGTCTGGTGTCTCCGGGTAAAGTGCTGGAGAGCGGGATGCTCTACATGGGCCGTCCTGCCAAGGCGGTGCGAGCGCTGACGGAGGAGGAAATCGCGTTTCTGCGTCATTCTGCCGAGCATTACATGAAGGTGAAGGATAATTATCTGAACGGAACAAAGCGGATGGAACAAGAATATGCTTAGCCCACAAGAAATTTCTCGTGCCAAGGTCAATCTGGAAACTGCGCAAATGCGCTGGCGCGACATGCAGCGTTATTTTGCCGGCGGAGCCGCGATTTTTGTTTCTCCCGACCTGGACCTGGTCGAGACGGCGTTCCAAATGTCGGAGGATAATGCAGTCTTAATCGGGCAATGGATGGCGGCAGGCCAGTTTGGCAAAGTCACGGATGAACAGGCGCGCAGCTGGCTGGAAGCCGATGCGATGCTGTGGGCAGTGGTGGTCAGCCCGTGGGTGCTGGTACAGCCAGTAAAGTAACTGCTGTCCACGAAAGACACGAAAAGCGCGAACAAGCCTACACAACAAAATCGTTCCAACTTTTCTCTGTTGGAAAGAGGCCGAATTCGACTAAGCTTTGAAATACCCATCTTATGGTTTTCTTCTAAATAGGAATGTTTGGTAATGCTACACGCCAAATCGCTTGTTATTTTTTCGTGCTTTTCGTGTCTTTCGTGGATAATGTTTTTGGTTTAACGGAGGTGGCGATGTTGTCAGCGCATGGATGGTTCTACTGGGCGTTGCTCTCGGCGGTGTTTGCGGCCATGACGGCGATTTTCGCCAAAATCGGGCTGCAAGGGGTGAATTCCGATTTCGCCACGCTGATACGCACCTTCGTCATTCTGCTGGTGCTGTCAGGCTTCGTGTATTTCACCGGGAAGTGGAGCGACCCTTTTGCGCTGAGCCAGAAAACCTGGTTGTTTCTGACGCTGTCGGGTCTGGCAACCGGTGCATCTTGGGTTTGCTACTTTCGCGCTTTGCAGATGGGCGAGGCGTCAAAAGTCGCGCCCGTGGATAAATTCAGCGTGGTGCTGGTCGCCATTTTTGCCGTTATCTTCCTGGGCGAGCGCCCGCAACTCAGAGAATGGCTGGGAATATTGCTGGTCACTGCCGGCGTCGTGGTGCTGAGTTTCAAAAGATAAGCCGCATGTTTCGTGTGAGGTGTGCACACGTCGTCGGATCGGTCAAACTTGCAGTGGATAAAGCAGAACAAGACATGAGCGAGCTATTTATTTCCGAGTCCCGTGCAAGGTTGCGTACACTGCTGGCCGCAGGCTATGCGCTGTTCATCGCATATGTCAGCCTGTCGCCGTTTTCCGGCTGGCGCGAGCAGGGGCTGAATTTCGTCGATGTGCTGCATATGCCCTTGTTGTCAACCTTTACACCGTTTGATGCGGTCGTCAATGTGCTGGCATATATTCCCTTTGGTCTTCTGGTCGGGCTGGCGTTGCGGGCGCGTTTTGGGGTTGCGGTCAGTGTGATGCTCGCTGTGGTATGCGGCATGAGTCTGTCGTCGGGCATGGAATATCTGCAAATGTATTTGCCCGCGCGCGCCAGCTCCAATCTGGATGTGCTGACCAACACTTTCGGTACGCTGACCGGCGCGCTGTTGGCGGTCAGCATCTCCTCGTGGAGCTGGTTCCGCCAGGGATTGATACGCTGGCGCAGTCACTTGTTTCGCCATGGCAAGGAGATGGATTTTGGCCTGGCTTTGCTGTCGCTGTGGGTGTTCGGGCAAATAAATCCATCCCTGCCGATGCTGGGTAATGTGTTTATCACCGAGATGGCGCGCCAGCCGTTTGTAGCGCCCTTGCCGGAACCGTTCGGCTGGTGGGCGAGTGTGGCGGTCACGCTGAACCTGCTGATGCTGGGTGCGCTGCTGCTGACCCTGTTGCGCACGCCGCGCCGTGTTGTGGTGGTGTTGCTGGTGGTGCTGAGCGTGGTGGCGCTGATGAAGTTCACCGCTGCCGCCGTGCTGTTGAAATCCTGGGCGTTGTTGCTGTGGATCAATGGCGAGGCGATGTTCGGCATGTTGCTGGGCCTTATAATTCTTACGGCAGTGTTGTGGCTGCCGCGTGTGGCGGTGATCAGTCTGGGTGCAGTAGTGGCCTTTAGCTATTTCGTCATCGTGAACTTCGTGGTGGACGGCAACACACCCGCTGCCGCGATGTCGGTGTATCACTGGCACTATGGGCATTTGCTCAATTACAACGGTCTGGCGCAGACCATCACGATGATTTTTCCGGTGCTGTTGCTGTTTCACTTATGGCGGATACGGAACGTATAATGGAAACCTAAAAAGTCCATTTTGCAGGCGAATCGCGTTGTCGCATGCTCGCTCATTCCTCGCCTATCAAATTTGATATGTCTCGTCGTTTGCTGCGCGGCTTCTTGCGCTTCATCCCGCAAAAGTGAATTTTTAGGTTTTCTAACCCCATAGATTCCGGAGTTGAGCAATGAGTTATTTCGACAAGCATGTGTTTTTTTGTACCAATCAACGGGAGGACGGCAGCGATTGTTGCGGCAA
>DFWZ01000034.1:0-27463 GCA_002381565.1 Gallionella sp. UBA4121 | reverse complement strand
TATCCGCATCAATTCCGCCGGGTGCATGGATCGTTGCGACGAAGGGCCTGTCATCGTGGTTTATCCTGAAGCCACCTGGTACACCTATGTGGATGAGTCCGATCTCGATGAAATCATCGAAGAGCATCTCAGGCATGGACGGATTGTCGAGCGACTGAAAATATAATGGCGACACAAAGCAAGGTAATATTTGCAGGGCCTGCGGGGCAGCTTGAAGGCGTGCTGCATCTGCCGGAGGGTGAGCCGTGTGCCATCGCTGTGGTAGCCCATCCGCTGCCGACGATGGGCGGCACGATGGAGAACAAGATTGTCACCACGCTTGCCAGGACATTTGCCGAACTGGGTTTTGCCACGCTGCGCTTCAATTTTCGTGGTGTGGGTACGAGTGACGGCGTGTTCGACAGCGGCAACGGTGAGGTGGAGGATGTGCTGGCGGTCGTGCAACATGCAAGGGATGCGTTCGGGCATCTGCCGCTGATCCTGTCAGGCTTCTCATTCGGTGGCTATGTCGCCGCGCGCGCAGCACAGCATCTGCATCCAGAGCCGCACAAGCTGGTATTGATAGCGCCGGCGGTCGGGCGTTTCGCGATGCCGCCTGTGCCGCACAATACGCTGCTGATACACGGCGAGCAGGATGAGGTGATCCCGTTATCCGATGCGCTGGACTGGGCGCGTCCGCAGCACCTGCCTGTCGTGGTTTTGCCGGAGGCGGGGCATTTCTTTCACGGGAGATTGCACCAGCTCAAGCAGCTTGTGCTGAATGAATTCAACGGGTGTCGTTTATGAATACCGTTATCAGGGCCGAGAACCTGCTCAAGATATATGCCGGACAGCGGGTGGTCGACGGCATCAGCCTCGATATTGTGCGTGGCGAATGTTTCGGCTTGCTGGGGCCGAACGGCGCGGGAAAAACCACCACGCTGCGCCTGTTGCTGGGCCTGATTGAGCCGGATGGCGGCCGTGTCGAACTGCTGGGCAATGCCGTACCCAAACAGGCAAGAGAAGCACGCCTTCGTGTCGGCGTGGTGCCGCAGATGGACAATCTTGATCCCGACTTTACCGTGGCGGAAAACCTGATGGTGTATGGCCGCTATTTCGGCATGACGGATGCGACCATCGAGGCGCGCCTGCCGGAACTGCTGGAGTTTGCCAATCTTGCGCACAAGAAGGACGCCAAAGTGCCAACGCTGTCCGGCGGGATGAAGCGGCGGCTGACGCTGGCGCGCGCGCTGGTGAATGATCCCGAGGTGATTTTCCTCGACGAGCCGACCACCGGTCTTGATCCGCAGGCGCGTCATCTGATCTGGCAACGCCTGCGCGAGCTGACCGCGCGCGGCAAGACGCTGGTGCTGACCACCCACTTCATGGATGAAGCGGAGCGTCTGTGCCACCGCCTGGCGGTGATGGACAACGGGCGTATTATCAGCAGCGGCACGCCGAGGGAGTTGATAGCCGATAATATCGAGCCGGAAGTCGTCGAGGTGTTCGGCGAACATGCGGCAGCCTGGGCGCATAGTCATGCGGCGGGTCATACCGAGCGATACGAGGTGAGCGGCGAATCGGTGTTCTGCTATGTGAAGGATGCGCATCCGTTGTTGCTCGAATTGCAGAAAAACAAGGAATTGCGCTATGTGCATCGGCCTGCCAATCTGGAAGATGTGTTTCTCAAATTAACCGGCCGCGAAATGCGCGATTAAAACCGAGATGCAGACTAATTTTTACGCACTTCCACAATTCAGCCGCCGCTTCATTCCGATCTGGCGGCGCAACTACATGGTGTGGAAGAAGATGGCAGGCCCGTCGATACTGGGCCATCTCGCCGATCCGGTGATCTACATGCTGGGCCTGGGTTACGGACTGGGCGGCATGCTGCCTGAAATCGGCGGCATGTCCTATATCGCCTTTCTCTCCGCCGGAACCGTGTGCTATAGCACCATGAACAGCGCCAGTTTCGAGGCATTGTATTCAGGTTTTGCGCGTATGAAGGAACAGCGCACCTGGGAGGCGATCCTCAACACGCCTGTCACGCTCGATGACATTGTATTGTCGGAAATCGCCTGGGCGGCGAGCAAAAGCCTGTTGTCCGGCGTTGCCGTGTTGCTGGTGATCTGGGCGCTGGGTCTGTCGCATTCGCCGCTGGCCTTGTGGATCATTCCGCTGTCCTTGCTGGTGGGGCTGTGTTTCGCTGCGATGGGGCTGATCGTGACGGCACTGGCGCCGGGCTATGAGTTCTTCATGTACTACTTCACGCTGGTCATTACGCCGATGACACTGTTGTGCGGGGTGTTTTTTCCGGTCGATCAGCTGCCCGCGATGCTGCAGAGCGTGTCGTCCATGTTGCCGCTGACCCATGCGGTGAATCTGGCGCGTCCCCTGCTGAACAATTCGATCCCCGCTCACATTCTGGCGGATGTTGCGGTGCTGGCGGGCTACGCGCTGGCCGGGCTTTACGTGTCGCTGGTGCTGTTCAGGAGGCGGCTGTCGCAGTAAATGCTCGTCATTCCCGCGAAAACGAGCGTAGCGAAGTTTCGCGCTTGCGTCCAGGCTGGAATCCAGCGAGACAAATATTCTGCGAAGCGACAATGATGCGCAGGTGTGGCGCTACCCGTATAATTCGGCCATTGTAACAACCGGTTTTTCATCATGCTCTGGCTCAAGGCTTTTCATATCATCATGGTCGTATCCTGGTTCGCCGGGCTGTTCTATCTGCCGCGCCTCTTTGTCAATCACGCGATGGCCAGAGAACCCGCCGAGATTACACGCCTGAAGCTGATGGAGGGCAAGCTGTACCGTTTCGTCACGCCGATTGCGTGGCTGGCGATCGCCTCAGGACTTGTCCTGTGGTTCGCTTTCGGTTTTTCCGGCGGCTGGCTGCATGCCAAGGTTTTCCTGGTTCTGCTGTTATATGGCTACCATCATTACTGCGGCATTCTGGTCAAACGGTTCGCTGCCGATGAAAATGTCCGGAACCATGTTTTTTACCGTTTTTTCAATGAAATACCCGTTCTTATTCTGACCGCCGTGGTCATTCTGGTGACGGTAAAGCCTTTCTGATTTTGGGAAACCTTGAATTCACTGTTGCAGGATGAAACGCAAGAAGCCGCACAGTGAATGAGGAGGCATATCAAATGGATAGACGAGGCATGAGCGAGCACGCGATACAGCGTTTCGCCTTCAAAATGAATTTTTAGAGGTTTGCTATGACTGATTTTTTTGCCCCCTGCCCGCGCGGCCTGGAATCCGTACTGCACAGCGATCTGGATGCGATGGGTGCGCAGAAGGTGCGCACCACAGAAGGCGGCGTGCATTTTTCCGGCGACTGGCAGCTGTGTTATCGCGTCAATCTGGAAAGCCGTGTGGCCAGCCGCGTGTTGTGGCGTGTCAAGGAAACCTGGTATCGCACCGAGCAGGATATTTACAAGGCCGTGTTCGATCTGCAATGGCAGCACTGGTTTAATGTCAGCCACACCATACGGGTGAATACCACGGCGATACGCTGCGCGTTGAAGAGTCTGGAGTTCATCACCTTGCTGGTCAAGGACGCCGTATGCGACCGTTTCCGTGAACACTGCGATGAGCGCCCCAGCGTCGACACGCTGGATCCTGACGTGCGCATTCACGTGTTCATCGAAGACGAAAAGCTGATGCTGTACCTGGATACCTCAGGCGATGCGCTGTTCAAGCGTGGGATTCGTCAGCACACCAATATCGCGCCGATAAGGGAGAATCTGGCGGCAGGAATTTTGCGCCTGTCGGGATGGAAACCCGGCACGCCATTGCTCGACCCGATGTGCGGCAGCGGTACGTTTCTGATCGAGGCGGTGCAGATGGCGCTGAACATTCAGCCCGGTATTGCGCGCAGCTTTGCTTTCGAGAAACTGCTCAACTTTGATAAAGCTGCGTGGCAGGCGATGAAAGATGCGGCGATTGCGGCACAGTTGCCCCCGAAGCCGCTGGAAATCTACGGCAGCGACATGTACGGGGATGCGATGAAAACCGCCTGGCGCAATCTGCATGAGGCCGGCTTGTCGGAATGCGTGGAACTCAATCAGGCGAATATCCTGGAAATCTCGGCCCCTAGAGATCACGGCATCATGGTGGCCAACCTGCCCTACGGCGAGCGCATGGGCGAGCTGGATGAACTGGCAGAGCTCTACCCGAAACTGGGCGATGCACTGAAGAAGAAATTCGGCGGCTGGACGGCCTATCTGTTCACCGCCGACAAGGCCATCCTGAAGCTGATGCGATTGTCACCCTCCAAACGCACCCCGCTGTTCAACGGCGCCATCGAATGCCGTCTGCTGGAATACAAGATCGTCTCGGGAAGTAACCGGCCAAATAGATAAAATATATGGCCTGCTGAGCTGAACTATTTCTATTGCAATTTGATGATTAATATATGGTTTCTATTTTATGAAGTTGGTGCGTCAGCAAACTCGATGAAAAATAAATCGATTACTACACCATCTATCTTACCGTAGCAATTCTGAAAGAGTCATATGAAATCTGTTTTACTTATAGTTTTACTTATGACCTTGGGAACATACATCATCAATTCTTTCTTAATGTTTCAAAGCGTCTATTCTAAAAAGTTGAGTTATCGAATTAATATTTGGTGCTTATTTTTGATCGGCAACACAATTAGCATGGCTTCTTTGGATTTAGGTACAGTGGCTATCATTCTCGTTTTAAGCGCCACTATTGCCGTTGTGTTGGATCGAGTTGGTTTAATTATTTTTACTATCGTGGACAATTACAAAGAATATCGACGAGAAGCACTAATTCCTGGCAATGAAAATATTTATTTTCACACATCGTTCTGGACGTGGCTTGCCTGCTCATACTGGTAGCCGCCTTCCCAGCGGTTGTTGTGCAATCGATAGCGTCAAACTTGATTGAACATTGCGTTTAGTGTTTCATTTCATGCAGCATCGCATTGAAGCGCGTCTGATAACCTTTGCTTGTGACTTCAGACAGGCCATCACATCCGAATCGACGCGCGGTTGATGTCTTGGTGGGTTTATAGCATGGATTTTATGCAACATCCTTTGAGAGCTCATTTGGCAACGGTGCAAGTTACGGTGGTGGTACAGTCCTTGTAGCGCCATCATGTGCGATCTCAAGGGATTGAGATGCGGCTATCAAATGGGCGACATTTTCAATCAGTTCCGCGACAAAGCCTGCTGTGACATCGAGCTCGCCTTCATATTCGGCAAGATTGCGTTTATTGTGCGCCTGGTTGAGCAGGAGCCACTGTTCCGGCGTGAATCCAAGCGTATGTTCCAGGCATTGAAATACCAGATAGCGATTTTCGCTGCGATAACCATGCCAGCGCAGTGCAGACAATGCGGCTGCATGCGCGGCATTATAGGCAAGATCAAAACGGCTTTCCAATGAGAGGATGGTTTGTCTGGCATCCTGTAACCGAACGGTAGCGGAATGCAATAAACCCGCTCTTTCGCGTGCATCAGGTGGTTCAGTCTTGAGCTTGCCGATGCGCGCCAGATTCGCCAGTGGAACTGAGTTTTGAAATATCATGCTCTGATCCTTTAACAAAGATTTTAGGTTGCTCCAGCACGCGCATGATAAATGATTTGCCATCGCGTACACGTTGAGCGAACTCGTCTGGCGTATAGAGTGTCGGGTTTACTACGCGACCCAGTTGGGTCTGGGCTGGTAACAGGGCTTCCAGCAATTGTGCGTTCGATGGCAGCGCACCGACCACCAGCAAATCAATATCACTGCCGGCCTGCTCAGTGCCTTTGGCCAGCGAGCCGTAGACAAATGCCAGTTCAACTTGTGACCATAACGGTTGGAGCGCGGCGCGCAACACATCGACCACACCGAACGTTTTCAGGACAATGCCACGCAACTCTGAAAAAATCGGCGCGTCGTGATTGGCCTGGTAATGCTTCTGATTACCCACTCGCCGCACTGTCACTAAGGCGGCTGCTTCCAGTCGCGCTAACTCACGTTGCACGGCACCTGAACCCGACGCCGCCAATGAAATTATTTCATTGGCGTAGAACGAACGGTGTGGCTGACCAAATAGCACTGCCAACACCCGCTGTTGTGTCTTCGTAAACAATGCATCTGCGTAAATACCCATAACGGGCATGTTAAAACCCAATTAGGGTATTGTCAAGTCGAGACTTAGCACAGGTGCCACTGGACAGGACTGCTGCGTGGCAAATTTGTCGCAAGGGAAGTTAAGTGGCAGCATCCTGCCACATTACCTGCCTGATCAGGCAGGCGTCTTGGGTGCGAAGGTGAACGCGTCCGAGAAGAACGCCTCATTCGGCAAGCCGCGCTGGGTGGTGAAATCGGTGTGCGCAGCCTCGACGACGATGGGCGCACCGCACACGTAGACTTCAAATGCGGACAGGTCGCTGTAGTCATCCATCACCGCACGGTGCACGAAGCCTGTGCGACCTTGCCAGTTGTCTTCGGGCAGGGCGTCAGAGAGCACCGGGGTGAATACAATTCCCTGCGACTCCCAGTCTCTTGCCATATCCAGCATATACAGATCGGATAACTTGCGTGCGCCCCAGTAGAAGTGCATGGGTCGTTTCATACCGATATACAGCGCGTGTTCGATGATGGCCTTGATCGGCGCAAAGCCGGTGCCGGAGGCTACAAAAATGATCGGCTTGTCGGTATCCTCGCGCAGGAAAAAAGTGCCCAGCGGGCCCTTGAAGCGCAGGATGTCGCGCTCTTTCATTTCCTCGAATACATGGTGTGTGAAAGCGCCTCCTGTGATATTGCGGATATGCAATTCAAGAAACTCATCGTTGTGCGGGGCATTGGCCAGTGAAAAACTGCGCGGCTTTTGATCCTTGAGCAGGATGTCTATGTATTGGCCGGCGAGGAATTGCAGCCGTTCATTGGCTGGCAACTTGAGTTTCAGTACCATCACGTCAACGGCTGGCCTTTCCATGCTGTGCACGCGGCAAGGCATGGTCTTGATCTGAATATCCTTTACCGCACTGATCTCCTTGCATTCAATCACTAGGTCAGACAGCGGCGTGGCGCAGCAGAACAAGGCCAGACCTGCCGCCTTTTCCATGTCTGTCAGGGTGCTGTCCTGATGCTTGCCGTAATCCACTTGTCCTTGCAGCACACGTCCCTTGCACGCGCCGCACACGCCGTCACGGCAGCTGTAGGGCAGGGCATAGCCATGCCGAAGCGCTGCTTCGAGCAGTGTTTCATGCTCCTCGATGGGAAACTGGTGGCCGCTGGGTTGTATCGTGGTCTGATAAGTCATGATCTGTGTCGGTAAGGCGTTACGCGAAAGGGCGGATTTTAACGCATAATTCGCATATGAAACGAATACTCATTGTCGGATGTGGTGACGTGGCACTGCGCACCATTCCCCTGCTCACAGAGCGCTATCGCGTGTATGCGCTGGTGCGCAATCCCGGCTATTGCGCAAAGTTGCGAAAAATGGGGGTAACGCCGGTCATCGGCGACCTTGATAACCGTGCCAGCCTGACGCGCATCAAGGGTCTTGCCGATGCGGTGCTGCACTTCGCCCCGCCATCATCGACCGGAGACTCTGACATTCGCACGCGCAATCTGCTGGGCGTATTATCGCAGAGGACATCGCCGGAACGCATGGTCTACATCAGCACCAGCGGCGTGTATGGTGATTGCGGCGGGGCGTGGGTTAGCGAGACGCGCCCTCTTAATGCGCAATCGGCGCGCGGCAAGCTGCGGGTAGATGCAGAACAGCAAATTCGCGACTGGGCGAGGCGCAACAGGGTACGGGCAAGCATTCTGCGTGTTCCGGGTATTTATGCCGGTGACCGCCTGCCGATTGACCGGTTGAAGTTGGCTACGCCGTGTATCGTGGATGCGGAAGACAGCTACACCAATCATATCCACGCAGACGATCTGGCGCGGATTGCAGTGGCGGCGCTGATAAGGGCTGCGTCATGCCGTGCCTATCACGCAAGCGACGACAGCGGGTTGAAGATGGGCGAGTATTTCGATGCGGTGGCCGAAGCGTATCACCTGCCGCATGCGCCGCGCCTGTTGCGGGCCGAGGTGCAGCATGCCGTGTCGCCGGTGATGTACTCGTTCATGAACGAATCGAGAAGGCTCACAAATCAACGCATGAAGCGCGAGTTGCAAGTGAGGCTGCGGTATCCGACCGTGGCGGATTTTCTTTCAGAAATGATGATTTCGGAGCGAAGCTAAACGAAAACGACAAGGCCGGATTTCTCCGGCCCTGTTGTTTACTGGATCCCCGTCTGCGCGGGGATGACACTATCGTGTCAGCTTGCGCGCATCTCCAGCATCAGATGGTTGATGCGCTTGACGAAGCCGGCCGGGTCGTCGAGTTGTCCGCCTTCGGCCAGCAAGGCCTGGTCGAACAACACAGCAGCCCAGTCATCGAAGTGCTGGGTTTCAGCCTTCAGTCGGATCACCACCGGATGTTGCGGATTGATTTCCAGTATCGGCAGCGATTCCGGTATTTTCTGGCCGGCAGCCTTGAGCATGCGCGCCATGTTGCCGCTCATGTCATCTTCGTCTGCCACGAGACAGGCCGGGGAGTCGGTCAGGCGATGGGTGACGCGAACTTCCTTGACGCGTCCGGAAAGACTGGTTTCGATCTTGCCGGTCAGTTCCTTGTGCTCGCTTGCCTGTTTTTCCTGATCCTGTTTTTCGGCTTCATCTTCGAGTGCACCCAGATCCAGCCCGCCTTTGGCAACGGATACCAGGGACTTTTCCTTGAATTCAGTCAGTGAGCCCACGACCCACTCGTCCACGCGTGCAGAGAGCAGCAGCACTTCGATGCCTTTCTTGCGGAATACTTCAAGATGCGGACTGTTCTTCGCGGCGTTAAACGTATCGGCGGTGATGTAGTAAATCTTGTCCTGACCCTCCTTCATCCGGTCGATGTAATCGCTGAGTGATACGGTCTCAGCCGGTGTGTCGGAATGAGTCGACGCGAAACGCAACAGCCCTGCGATCTTGTCCTTGTTGGCGAAATCCTGCCCTACGCCTTCCTTGGTCACCTGGCCGAATTCACCCCAGAATGTGCTGAATTTGTCCGCTTCATTGGCGGCCATATCTTCCAGCAGGCCGAGCACCTTCTTTGTGCAACCTTCGCGGATAGCCTTGATGTCTTTCGATTCCTGAAGGATTTCGCGCGACACGTTCAATGGCAGGTTGTTGGAATCGACGATGCCGCGCACAAAGCGCAGATAGGATGGCAACAGCTGTTCCGCATCGTCCATGATGAACACGCGTTTCACATAGAGCTTGATGCCGTGCTGGGCTTTGTGATCCCACAAATCGAACGGTGCACGGGCAGGCACGTAGAGCAGCTGGGTGTATTCCTGACGGCCTTCCACGCGGGCATGCGTCCAGGCCAGCGGATCATCGTAGTCGTGTCCGACATGTTTGTAGAACGCCTTGTATTCATCGTCGGTAATTTCGTTTTTGGAACGCGCCCACAGTGCGGATGCCTGATTGACGGTCTCGTCTTCATCGGTGACGACCTGATTGCCGTCTTTCCATTCCTCCTTCTTCATCACGATGGGCTGGACGATGTGATCGGAATATTTGCGGATGATGGAGCGTATCTTGTGGCCGGAGAGCAGATCATCCTGATCTTCCCTGAGGTGCAGGGTGATGGTAGTGCCGCGCTGCGCTTTTTCAACCATGGCTATACTGAACTCGCCGCCGCCATCCGACTCCCAGGAGACGCCCTGATCGGTATTTTCGCCGGCGCGGCGGGTTGTCACCACGACCTTGTCAGCCACGATAAAGGCGGAATAGAAGCCGACCCCGAACTGGCCGATCAGCCCCGCATCTTTTTGCTGGTCGCCGCTTAATTTGGAGAAGAATTCGCGCGTGCCAGATTTTGCAATCGTGCCCAGATTGTTGATGACTTCGTCGCGGTTCATGCCGATGCCGTTGTCGGCAATCGAGAGCGTGCGGGCTTCCTTGTCGTAACTCAGGCGAATCTGCAACTCGGAATCGTTCTCGAACATCGCGTCATTGTGCAATCCTTCAAATCTCAACTTGTCGCAGGCATCGGATGCGTTGGATACCAGTTCGCGCAGAAAGATTTCGCGGTTGGAATACAGGGAGTGGATCATCAATTGCAGAAGTTGTTTAACTTCCGTCTGAAACCCCATCGTTTCGCGGTTAGTATTTTCAGTCATGCCAGTCCTTAATTTACGATTGAAGAGAATGGCGACTAGATGGGGCAGATTTGCAGATTTTCAAGAGGGGGAAAGCAGGATGCAGGATTCGGGATCTAGGATTCAGGATTTGGTTGCCACAAAGGAGACTTCAGCATGATCGCAGCAAAGCGGGGCGAATCCAGAATGCCAGCCAGCCAGGTGCGCAGCAATGGATAGGGCGATTCTGCAAACCAGTCCTTGTCGACTTCGGCAAACTGGCGAATGAATGGAAAGATGCCTGCATCGGCGATGGATTGCGTGTTGCCGAGCAAATAGCGCGTTGCACACAGGCGTTCTTCCAGTTGCCGTAAAAAACCCGCGCCCTGGGCGCGATAATCCGTGCGTGCCGCATGGCTGTCGGCGTATTTGTAACGATCCAGAGACAGCTTGAAGCTGGTATCGTTGGCGCTGATCAACGGCCCGGCGGCTAAAAGATAAGCATCCTGCTCACCCAGCCAGTTTTCCGGGTCATGCCGGTGCAGGGCCCATTGCATGATGTCCCAACTCTCGTCGATGACACTGCCATCCGGCAATACCAGAACGGGCACGCTGCCCTTGGGAGAGGCCGCCAGCATGTGATCAGGCTTGTGGCTTAAGTCGACTTCGCGTAATTCAGCCGATACGCCGCTGGCATGCAACGCCATACGTGCGCGCATCGCATAAGGACAACGGCGAAAAGAATAGAGGATTGGGAGCGTCAAGTCGGCGGCATCCTGGTGAATTTCTGGCTGAACCCGATGAGTTTATCCAGCATGGCGCGCGCTTCGCCGTTGGTAATTACCTCGGAGGCACGGGCGATACCCTCTGCCAGCGTGTCGCTTTTGCCTGACACGTAAATCGCAGCGCCTGCGTTCAGTTGCACGATGTCGCGCGGTGCGCCAGCCTTGTTGTCCAATACCCCGATCAGCATGTTGCAGGCCTCGGTGACATTTGCCACGCGCAGCAAATCGTTGGAGGCCGTGTGCAGGCCAAATTGCTCAGGATTAACGGTGTATTCGCTGATTTTGCCGTCTTTTAACTCTCCGATAAAACTGTCAGTGTTGATGGATATTTCGTCCATGCCATCCATGCCGTGTACCACCAGCACATGGTGGCTGCCAAGGCGCTGCAACACGCGGGCCATGATACCAACCAGATCGGTATGAAATACCCCAAGGACCTGATTGTCGGCCCCGGCAGGATTGGTCAGCGGCCCCAGCACATTAAAAAGGGTACGGACACCGAGTTCGCGGCGCACCGGCGCTGCGTATTTCATGGCGCCGTGGAAATTTGGCGCGAACATGAAGCCGATGCCGATGGTATCCACGCAGAGTGCGACCTGCTCCGGGGTCAGGTTGATGTTCACGCCGAGCTTTTCCAGCACATCTGCGCTGCCGCAGGTCGAGGATACCGAACGTCCGCCGTGTTTGGCAACACGCGCACCGGCAGCTGCTGCGACCAGCGCGCTGGCGGTCGACACGTTAAATGTACTTATGCCGTCGCCCCCGGTGCCGCAGGTGTCTACCAGATGCTCGCGGTTAACCACAGGTACCTTGGCTGAAAATTCGCGCATCACAAACGCGGCGGCAGAGATTTCGCCTACCGTCTCTTTTTTTACGCGCAGGCCGACGAGTATGCCCGCGATCTGCGCGGCCGACACTTCGCCGCTCATGATCTGCCGCATCAGCGACAGCATTTCATCGTAAAAGATTTCACGCTGTTCGATCAGCCGTACCAGCGCTTGTTGAGGTGTGATCATTTGCACCCTTCCAGAAAATTTTTCAGCATGTCATGCCCGTATTCGGTGAGTATGGACTCGGGGTGAAACTGCACGCCGTGGATGGGCAGCGTTTTGTGGCGTACGCCCATGATCTCGCCGTCGTCCGTCCATGCGGTGATTTCCAGACACTCCGGCAGACTCTCGCGTTCAATGACCAGGGAGTGGTAGCGCGTCGCGGTGAACGGGTTGGGCAGATTGGTGAACACGCTGTTGTTCATGTGATGAATCAGCGAAGTCTTACCATGCATCAGCTGCTTGGCGTGAATGATGCGCCCGCCGAATGCCTGACCGATGCTCTGATGACCCAGGCACACGCCGAGAATGGGAATCCTGCCTGCAAAATGCCGGATTGTTGCAACCGAAATCCCGGCTTCGTTAGGCGTGCAGGGGCCGGGCGATACCACGATGTGTTGCGGATTCATTTTTTCGATCTGCTCAATCGTGATTTCGTCGTTGCGATGCACTTCCACATCCGCACCCAGCTCAGCGAAATATTGCACCAGGTTGTAGGTGAAGGAGTCGTAATTGTCGATCATCAGTAACATAGGGTTTCCAACATATAAAATGGCTGTCAACAATAGCTCGAATACGCGGGTTTTTCGCCCGGTTCAGGTTGGCGGCTTGCGGTATTCGTCAGGTGCGTTTAGGGCTGTCTGGCGATTATCGCATTCTTAACCATACCCGCAAAGGCAAGTATGATTTCAGGGGAGATTTCTGTTCAGACGAGAATGATTTTTGCGGATTGCGAGTGGCCTGAGTAGGGCGTTTGCAATTTAAAGGCAGACAGCGGGCCGGCATTCATCTGGCAGCCCGCTACTCAGGGGGTGTTGAAGCCCATCGTCAGATAAGCCACATCCCAGGTAAGGCATACAGGGAAGGATTTTTGCAGCATTACTTGCCGGGTTGTGTGATCTGTTGTATCGCCCTGATTGTTTCCTGTCCGCCGTAGCCGCTTTTGACTGTACTGAATATAACCTGCATATTCTTCCGTAAACCTTCTCCCACTCCGCTTGCAAGTGAGTAAGTTACGCCATCCACGGTAATGGTTCTTTCCCGGCGATTTACAGCGGTAATCGTGCCACCCCGCTCAATAGTCGCTGATGTGTTGGTTAAAGGCATAGTCCCGATGTTGGCCGGGGTGACGGCCCAGACTGCCTGTGGCATTACCAATAACGCCATAACAAATGCACGGTTAATAAATTTCATTTTTCACCTCGTAGTATTGGCTATTGTACAAGTTCTCGCCAAGTAACCCGTTTCCCAGTGGATGAGCTGGGGGGAAGAGGAACATTCTGTGCTACCGTTGTCGCATCTGACTTACGCACCAACACAACCTCTTGGCCGCTAGGCAGCTGGATTAATACGGGTCGGCTGGCGAGTGCGTTACCCAGGCTCATTCCACTCCACGGCACCGTGGAATTGGTTAGCGTGCCACCTGTCATGTAATTGAGCAAATATAACCAGCTGCTGCCGCCAGGCACACAAACAGTGGCAGTGGGCGTGTTGGTCGTAAAGGTTAGCGCTCCTGAGGCCAGCACCGGGTCAGTATTGATCCGCTCTCCTGTGTCAAGAAGGTCGATATACCATCCGTTTTTTGTGGTGACATCTACCGGGTTGCTGCTGGCCGTACGCGTCGAACCGACAGTGGTGAATATTTGCTGAACCAGGCTGCTGCGCAGCGGGTCAGGCAAAGCAGCAGTGAGTGTGTCGACCAGGCCGTACATGGTTTGAGTTTGGGTGGCGTGGGAATTCGGCGTCCTTACGGGGACACAACCGCCTGTCGGGCAGGGCACATCGCTATTTCCCAAGTACTGTCCTGTTCCGACATAAACAAAACGATAAGCAATATTATTGATTATATTCTTGGCGAGTTCCGGGGTCGTCGTAATCGGCTGGGTTACGCCGCCTGCATCTCTGAGTACCGCAAACTTAGCAATGCCCCAACTGGCCACACTATTTCCAGAAAGATCGAAACGCCACACATTGCCCATCAGATCGCCTCCATAGACAAAATCGGTGGTGTTGTCCACATTAGCGTTTTCCACATAGGCGCTGATTTGGGCCAGACCGCAAGGATTGCTGGCCGGCGTGGCGGTGCAGCCGGTGGTGGGGATGTCTTTAAGCAAATCACCGGTTTTAGGATTCAACACAAACAAATGGCCCAGTCCGTCGCCGCCGCTATCACCTGTATTCGTGCCGTTGTTATAGCCCGAGGTGACCAGCACAACCCATCCTGTTGCTTTTGTTTTGACGATAATGGGCTTGCCAAAACTGTAACCGGTGTTTAGCGTGGCAGCGTTTCTTAAGGTGGCGTTGGCGACGCTATTGGGGAATTCCCACAGCGCCATGCTGGCGACGACCGCCTCACTGGCAGCAACTGGATTCGTCACATCCAGCGCATAATAACCACGCCCGCCTTTGCCCAATCCACCCACCAGAATAGTGTGCCAATCGGTTCCGGTGCCCGTAGTGCAACAATTTTTAAAGTCCACATCTCCGGACACCGGCGTGCCGTCAACACGGTATTGGTGGGTAAACCCCGTCTTTGTGCTTAAAGCGTTGAGCGAACTCATAACCAGATTGGGAACATAAGCCCAGGCTTCTGCTCCCGTCGTAGCAGTAAAGGCATGCAGCATGCCGTCATTGGCTCCCTGATAAAGCATGCGTGTTCGGCCAGCATTGGCCTCTTTGAATGTGGTCGTGAGTCCTTGATAACCGGCATCCGCATAACCGGCACTGGGTGCCCGAATCAAAAGCGGTTCGGCATCGACCGTGTCGCCCAACAAATGCGCGCGCACCCGGTAAGTTCCCGCAGTTTCTCCACTACGGTCTCCGCGCAGATAAGCCAGCACGGCGGCGCCATCCACTGGTGTCACGCCCGGCGTATTGAGCAGTGTCTGCTGGCTGGCGCTCAGTGTGGTTGTTGTGCCTGCGGTGGTTGCCTGAAACTGAACGCCCCCGATAGCACCAGCAACAGCAGTAGACGTGGCAATATACCGGCTGGCCGATGTCAACGTGTCCAGCTGAGCCTGCGCGGAGCCGGCAGTCCAGAGTGGAGTGATTCCAGGCAGCCCGGTGGTCAGATCAATGGGATAGGCATTCACGTCTCCGGCCCAGGTTCCGGAATTGTAGCTGGAAGCATAGGAAGCGTTGTCGGTCGACGTGACATGGGCATTCGCGACTGAAACGGCAGCAGACGAACCTACCTTCGCGGTGATGTTGTTGGTGATAGCGTTGATTGCCGATTGAAACGTAGCCGGATCGGTTGCCAGCAGAGCCTGATTCAGGCCGCCGCCGTTATAGGCCATGTCATTCAGGGCCGAAAAGTTGTTGGCGTTGACGACCGTGTTGCCGAGGCCAACGATATAAGTCTGGATGTCGAATTTTCCGGTTACCGATCCGCTGCCATCAGGGTTCGTGGAAGTGACGCTGCTGACAGAAGTTGTGCGCAGCCCGGTGAGCTGGGTGATGACGTCGTTGATGGCCGTGCTCGGCATGCCACTCGAGCAGGAATTGGTTGCGGTGCTCCAGACGCAGGTGCTGACTTGGTCCGGGACTAAGGAATACATGGTCCCGTTTGATTTGGCGGTTGGCAATCCGTCGGTTACCAGCATCACGAAGTTTTGCTGGCAGGCGTATTTGATTGGGGTGCTGCTGCCTGCAAAATAGGACCTGGCAGTACTGAGTGTGCCAGCTGTTGGGGTGAATACCGCAGTATTCTTGATTTCGCCAGTTGCACCGCTGGTTTCATTTCCCAGCAAGGCCATCAGATTGTTGTAGTGGGTTGTTGAGTCGGCCATGACGGCTTCATTGAGTACGCCGGCTCCTGTGACGCCTGCGTAGTAACCCCAGCCTCTGGGTAGGTACACCTGCCGTGTAACAGGCGGGTTCCACGGAACAAAGCCAGCATCTGTCGAACCAAAAGGACCAGAATAAACCGACCCGGAAAAATCTGCCGAAGCCCAGGTGGTATCTGCGGCAGTTTTATTTTGAAGCAGATTATAAGAACCGCTATTAAGACCGTTTGTGAGAGCCCAAAACTGGTTGTAAGCCGGCGTCGCCGGCACCGACCCCAGCGGGCTCCAATAAAGTACATCATTAATATTGCTATCATCACCACTGGTCTCGAATGTAATGAATTGAGAGCTATTATCCTGACTACCGGTAGTACCGTTCCAGGTGTACTGCGGGTTGGCGATACATTTGCCGCCGCCGTCGGTTGAAACCCCGGCTTTGGTTGGTGAGCCGTTGAACACACCGGCAACATAACCTGTGCAGTTGTTGGTAAAAACCATTCCAGTATTGCTACCCATGTAATAGGCGTATGTACTGAACAGGCTTGGCGTCCCGGTTGCAAAACTCATCAATCCCCAGTTGAACGCAGCGCGATAAGGCGTGATTGCGAGGTTGCTCATGGCGGAGCGGCCGACATTGCCACGTGTGTCCGGGATATTGCCGGATTCCAGGGTGCCAGCCATGGTGGCGTCCATCGACTCCGAGTTGTCCAGAATGACCAGTACATTTGGCGTGACCGAGTTCGCCACAGCCATGGGTACATTGGCCAGATCGGTTGAGGCAGCTTGAGCGTTCTGAGCCAACTGACTGGCAGCCAGACAAATAAGCAATGTTTTCGCAATGCTATGCCGGGTGTGAGCTATTTTCATTTTGATTACTCCTTCTATTCGATCAGATAACGACATGGCCCAGGCAAAGTGGGTGTGGAATCAATCGGAAAGTATGATCTGAACCATGCTGACGGAATTACGCGGACCCGTTACGCGCACCGTCACCCGATAATAGACGGCCGTGGCGGAAGAAAACACCGGGGCGTTGGCTTTTTTGCTGCCCCCTCCAAGAGACGCAACCGAGGAACATTTGGTCTGGATGTCGGTAACCGGCGTGGGTCCCTGACAAAGCCGGTCGATCACATATTGCACAGTGTAGCCGGGCACCGTTGTGGTGTCCGATACAGTGGTGGCCCAGTTGATGGTAGTGGGCACGCCCTTCGTATCCACGGGTTGAATCGTGGCGAAATATTGACCCGGAATGTTGGTGTCCAGGCTGGTCGCGATAATATTGGGCAAGGCGGCAAATGCCTTTTCTACCCCGGTATCGCTTGCCTGCAGCGCGGCCTGTTTGAAGGCAAGGTTGCCGGCAATCACGTTGCCGGTATCCATCGAACGCACCAACGCGATGCCGGCCAGCGTCAGGGCAACCAAAGCGATGAGGGCGATGAACAACACCACACCGCGCTGTTTTTCCGGTTTGGCGAGTCGGCGCTGTGCGCGGACAGCTTTAGGGGCGAGAGTTGGCTTCACAGATTGGCCCATAATATATTTCGCATCGGAATGATGGTCTGATACACCTTGTACCGGTAACATCTCCAGTTGGGATCAGCCGTTACGTCAATCGTGCCGCCGTCCCATGTCGGGTAGTTTGCGGCGGTGATACTGGGCGTGGCGGTGCAAATATTGGTTGCCAGGTCTGCGCGCTCCATCAGACTACTGCGGGCGACCACCGCTACGCGGATCGCCTTGATTCGGGCTACATTGGCCGGGGTGGCCGTGAGGCCAGCAGCCGTCCAGTCGCTGCCATCGCAGGCATTGCCGGTAGTGGCGTTGACCCAGCAGTTGACCGACTGAGTGCCGGTCGGGGCGATACCGTACTGGGCCTGAATGTTGATGATGTTGCTGGCGAGCGGGGTGGCGTTTGTGAAGACGGCCGGGCCGGGGGTGCAGCTTCCGGGAGCTGAGATCGCAAGGTTGGTGGCAGTTAAAGAACTGCACAGTACCTGATATTGGTTTTGCACCATCGTGCCCATGTTGAATACTACGGACTGGGGAGTGGTGCCGTAGCCGGCGGGTGGAAAAATGTTCTGTCCGCCCGGAGGGTTGTAGATGGATAGACCGGAATTGCTGATAAGGTTTACGCCGTTTGCCTGAGTTTGTATCCCAGTGACGGCCAGTTGAGCGCAAGGCAGACCAGTGCCTGGTGTGGATATCAGCAGCATGTCTCCCACATTGAAGCCGTTGCCGGTATTGACCGTAAGTAGCGCTGCGGAGTTTGGCATCTGGGTCACAATGTTGGCTGGCACTCCTCCCGTGGCCGAGGTGCTGTAGGTGGCAGTGAGCGTGTCGCTGCTCCCCGCGCCACCGTTCGTGATCTGAATTGGAACGAACAGGCTGTTTAATGTAGTCACGCCGTTGATGTAGGTGTTGATCCCAGTACAAGCCAAGGCGCCGCTCACGGTCAACCCGTAGCCGGCCTGGCGGATGTCTGTTTCCATGGCATGCAGCGCCATCAGGCCGTTTTCCTGCGCTTCCATGCCGGTGGTGGTGGTGCGCTTCTGCCCCTCGAAGGCAGCATAGGACTGCATGATGGCAAGCATGGTAAGCAGGCCGACCACCATGCCGACCATGATATCGATCAAGCTGAAACCACTGCATGATTTAACGTAAGATGCGTTTTTCATGTCTTTGTCCTCAACCGTTGATCTGGGCCGTTGCCGCGAAATTGTGCCAGACCTTGTCCTGGGGCGCCTGCCAGCACACAGTGACGGTGACCAGGTTGCTCGCGCCGATGAAAATCTGCTGCTTGTTGGCGAGCGCATTGGGCAACGTGTTCTGCACCGTTGTCTGCCAGTTTGTAAACACGTTGGCATTAGTGGATGCGGCACCTGTTGGACTGCAGGCGGCGCCCCCGTTGGGGACCCCTCCGCCGGCGTAATTGGCGTAAGAAGCCAGATTGGGCCGATCCGCCCACATCTGGCCGAGGATCTGGTTGGCGAGATAGCTCGCATCGGCACGATATTTGGCATCGGCGCTGTTTTTGATGGCGACGGCCTGCATACCGACGATGGCGAGGATGCCCATGGAAAAAATCAGGAGAGCAATCAATGCCTCCAGTAACACTGAGCCTCGTTGTGCAAACGGCAGTTGATGAATGGTGGCTGTCATAGTCGCATCCTCAAAAGGAGCAGCTTTGCGGATTGGTCGCAGGTAGCGCAGGGTCGCACATGTGCACCATGCCGCCGCTGACTAGGATATTCAGCTGCCGGGTCGCACTGGCCGCCGTCGAGGTTATATCCGCCTCGGTAATCGGCGCGCTGCTGTCCAGGTTGGTCGTTGCACGGCCCAAACCGTTGAAGGTGACGGTGGTCGCGCCTGCCGGCAGCGTGGCGACACGTGCATTCGCAGATCCTTCTTGGCTGGAACGAGTTTGAATGACCGCTGCGGTGCTGGCCACGGAAACCTGCCAGTCCGACATCGGCAGAGCGGTCAGACTAAATTGTACGTTGGTGTTTTGGCGCACCGCTTCGGCGCGTGTCAATTGTATACCGTTGAGTATCGATTCCGCTGCGGTGCGTATCTGTTGATTCTGTACCCACCCGCTGTAGGCGGGGACGCCCATGGCGAGCAATATGCCAAAAATCACAATCGCGATCATGAGTTCAATCAGGGTTACGCCATGCTGGCTATGTCGCAGAATTAACATGCGCCGCCTTGTTTGGTTATCCAGCAAGTCGTCGAAGTGGGGCCCCATCCGGCAGGTGCGGCGGTCGTCTGTTTGTTGTTGCTTTGATCAATAGTGTAAGTAAACCCAGCCATGCTACCGGCACCGGTAGCTGTGATGGTATAGGTCTGGCTGGGGGAAGCTCCCGGGACACAAGCAAAGGTGAAATACTTGACCGATGGGCTAGCTGGCATTACGACACCACATGCACCAGAGCCGTAATTACGATTGTCCTGATAGTATTGTTCCATTTGAACGCGCAGACCAGCTAGGTTCGACGTGGCTTCTGTGATATTCCCGCGTTTAACATAGTCGCTATAGGATGGCAGCGCTATCATTGCTAAAATAGAAACGACCGCCACGGTAATCATCAACTCAATCAAGGTGAAACCTTTTTGCATTTTCATTGTTGACTCCTTCATATGGTCGCATAATAATCATTTGTGCGCAGGCTTCCACTGCAAGTCGACCAAGTGAATAGAAATCCGGATAAGCGGTACATAAATCAGAACAGGCGCCATTAAGGAGGTCTGCCTGGTAAGGTTGTGCGGATACGGCTGTTATTTTATCGGGGCATAGGTTATTGCCACATCCATTACCGATGCCACTGCGTTCCCGTGTTTGCGCCCCGGGGAAAATGTAGCTTTTAAAAAACTGGCGCGGGCGCTGTCCGCAAATACCTGGGGCAACGTTGATGAAATGGTGTCGACATTGACCACTTTGCCTGTTTTATCAATCCACAGCCGGAATACTATTTCACCCCCTTGCGGATAGTCGCGCAGTTCTGGCGGGTTGTCGGAAATGTTCCGGGTAATAGCGGGGTGCTGGTCCAGTTCGGCAAGACTGAAATAGCGTGACGTTAGCGATGTCGAGATAACCTTTTTCATGGAAGAAAGATTGTTGTCGGAATCCGTATTGGTTCTGGTCTCAACATCAGTCACAGCTAGCGCATCGGATTTTTTCAGGGCAGCACTTTTCTGCGGTGCTATGGCATGAGAAGGTGAGGTGAGCGTTACCGTCAAACGGTGCCGGCCGACTATTGCTGGCGGGCTCGCGTGTTCTGCGCCAACTGGCGACCAGGCCACTCCGTAGATGATTGCCAAGTGAACAAACAGGGAGATGCAGAGGATGATTGCCAGTATGGCATATTCACCAAGCTTTGATTGGCACTCCATACTGCGTTTTTTATCATTATTCTGGCTCATTCCGGCTTGTCGTGGCGGCAGTTACCGCAACTCATTTTCAGAAGGCTCGATAAGAAATTTCAGTTTGCCCAGCAGCCAGTTGGCAAGCCGATGGCTGTGCCGGAAATAGAGGCTGGTTTCTATCAGCTGGCCGCCCAGCAAATGCTTGAAGTGATATGAAGTCACGCCTAATTCCAGTTGCTGGTAGCCGTCGCGCAAACAGATTTCGATACCCTTCAGACAGATCACGTAATACAGCCCGTACTGGCGATTGTGCAGGTAATCCATGCCGACATAGGTGAAAGATGCTTTTTTGTTCTTGCCGATGAGCTGGGCAAATCCGATCAGTGTGTCGGCTTCGAAGAACAGCAGAAACTGGCTGATGGCGGCGGTATTCTGAAAGTAGGCCAGAGTAAGCCGCTCGAATTTCAGCGGCGCATGGTTGTATGTGTTCATGTAGAGTAGAAACACCTGCTGCGCAAGATGTTCCGGCAAGGCCGAATGCTCTTCAAACCTGAGTGTTTGCGCTTTTTCCAGCTTGTGTCTGAAATCGTTGCGCCGCCTGGCGTCCAGTCCTGAATAGTAATCACCATTTATTGTGAGTACCGACACTGGCAGGCCGCGCACCCTCGTGTAGCCCGCCAAGGGCAGGTTATCCCTGAAACCCTTGTAGGCTACCAGCGATGCTTTTTTTCTCAGTGTGACATTGACCAGGGCGAGTGTCTCGGCGGAAGTATCTCCATCTATCATGCCGAAATCCGTGGAGGGATGCCCGACGCATACGTAGTTGAACTTGATCCATGAGAGGGATTTTTTCAGCAGGCCATCCGGCAGCAGCGTGCCGAGGCTGAATGTGCCAAGGAAATAGGGAACAACGGCTATACGCCGCCCCTGTCTTTCGATCAGCAGATAACGACATGTAAAACCGGCAATGCCGGAAGCCTGGAACGCCTTGTGAAACGCCGCGCCTTCGGGCTCGTCCGGCAGGAAATCGTCCGGGGGCGTATCCAGTTCGACAGCACTCAGATCACCCATCGCGTTAATTCGATTTGGCGGCTATGCTCAACGCGACAGCCTCGGCGACCTCTATGCCATCCACTGCCGCCGACAGAATCCCGCCCGCGTAACCTGCCCCTTCGCCTGTCGGATAAAGGCCGCGGGTGTTGATGCTCTGCAAATCGCCGGCATTGCGCTTGATGCGTATCGGAGAGGATGTGCGCGTCTCCACGCCGGTCAGTACCGCATCCGGCAGATCAAACCCTTTGATTTGTTTGGCGAAGGCGGGCAGCGCTTCCTTTATTGCGGCAATGGCGTAATCAGGCAGCGCGGCGGACAGGTCGGTGAGGTGTACGCCGGGTGTGTAAGAGGGCTGCACCGAGCCTAACCCGGTCGAAGGCCTGCCTGCCAGAAAATCGCTGAGCAACTGGCCGGGCGCCTGATAGGTGCCGCCGCCAAGTTTATAAGCTTGTGATTCCCAGAACCTTTGAAATGCAACACCGGCCAGGGGATCGCCGGGGTAGTCTTCGGGGGTAATGCCCACCACGATGCCTGCATTGGCATTACGCTCGTTGCGCGAATACTGGCTCATGCCGTTGGTCACCACGCGCCCGGGCTCGGACGTCGCGGCGACCACCGTGCCGCCGGGGCACATACAGAAGCTGTACACGGTGCGCCCGTTGCTGGCGTGATGTACCAGCTTGTAATCCGCAGCCCCCAGCAGTTCATTGCCCGCGTTCTTGCCGAAACGGGCGGAGTCGATCAGAGATTGCGGATGTTCGATGCGAAAGCCGATGGAAAAAGGCTTGGCTTCGATGTAAATGCCCCGCCTGTGGATCATCTCGAAGGTATCGCGCGCGCTGTGTCCGACCGCCAACACCAGATGATCAGTTGCAATGCGCTCGCCGCTTGCGAGTACCACGCCGCGCACAGCGCCATCGACGATCTCGATGTCATCGACCCGGCTTTCGAAGCGGATTTCGCCACCCAGCTGCCCGATGGTTTCGCGCATTTTTTCGACCATGCCGACCAGGCGAAAAGTACCGATATGCGGGTGGCTGACATAGAGGATTTCCTCGGGAGCGCCGGCCTTGACGAATTCGTCCAGCACTTTGCGGCCCAGATGGCGCGGATCCTTGATCTGGCTATACAGCTTGCCGTCGGAAAATGTCCCCGCGCCGCCTTCGCCGAACTGCACGTTGGACTCCGGGTTGAGCACGCCCTGACGCCACAGCCCGAAGGTGTCCTTTGTTCTTTCGCGAACTGCCTTGCCGCGCTCCAGGATCAGCGGTCGATAACCCATCTGGGCCAGCAAGAGGCCGGCAAACAGGCCGGCTGGCCCCATGCCGATCACGATCGGGCGCGCAGCCGGATTTTTCGGCGCCTGGGCGACAAAGCGGTAACGGGTGTCCGGCGCAGTTTTGACATGCGGATCTTGTGCGAATTTCGCCAGGATTGCAGTTTCATCGCGCACTTCCACATTCAGCGTGTAGGTGAACAGGATGGCGTGCGCCTTGCGCGCATCCACGCCGCGCTTGAAAATGACGTAGCTGATCAGCTCATCTTCTGTGATGCCCAGCCGTTTGAGAATCGCTGTTCTGATGTTGCCTGCCGGGTGTCCTACGGCCAGTTTGATTTCGGTTAAACGCAACATTAGCGATGCGCCTGTTCATCCAGTCCCGCCAGCACCATCTCGGCTGCGCGCAACACGGCGCGTGCCTTGTTCTGCGTCTCCATCCATTCGCTGTCCGGTATTGAGTCGGCAACGATGCCCGCCCCCGCCTGTACGTATAGAACCCCGTCCTTTACCACAGCGGTGCGCAGCGCGATCGCGACATCCATGTCACCGTTGAAACCTAGATAGCCGACCGCGCCTGCGTAGATTCCCCGTTTGGACGGTTCAAGTTCGTCGATGATTTCCATCGCGCGCACCTTCGCCGCGCCGGATACCGTTCCGGCCGGGAAAGTGGCTTTTAGGACGTCCATCGCAGACAGGCCGGTCCTGAGCCTGGCATCGACGTTGGAGACGATGTGCATCACATGCGAATAGCGTTCGATGATCATTTTTTCGGTGAGTTTGACCGTGCCGTTCTGTGCCACGCGACCGATGTCGTTGCGCCCCAGGTCGATCAGCATCAGGTGCTCGGCCAGCTCTTTCGGGTCTGTCAACAGATCTTGCGCGAGGTCGGCGTCTTCTTGCGGTGACTTGCCGCGCGGCCGGGTTCCGGCGATAGGACGCACCGTGACGGTGTCGCCTTCGAGACGTGCCAGAATCTCCGGCGAAGAACCGACCACGTGATGATCGCCCATGTCGTAATAGAACATGTACGGGGAAGGGTTGATGCTGCGCAGCGCGCGGTACAGCGAGAGGGGCGCTGCGGGGAAGGGTTGCGTCATGCGTTGCGACAGCACGACCTGCATGATGTCGCCGTCGAAAATGTATTGCTTGGCTTTTTCTACCGCCGCCTTGAATGCGGCTTCACCGAATTCGGATTTCGCATTATTGCGCAGCGCGGGCGGCTCAAAGGGAATGTCCACCGGCCGCCTGAGCATGCCGATGAGTTCGCGTAATCGCTCGCGCGCTAGCTTGTAGGCGTCATCCTGCGACGGGTCGGCATACACGATAAGGGTCAGACGGCCTGTGAGATTGTCCACTACCGCCAGTTGTTCGGTGAGCATCAGCAGGATGTCCGGCGTGCCGATTGCGTCAGGCTTGCGGACGTGGGCTAGGCGCGGCTCGATGTAACGTATTGTTTCATAGCCAAAATATCCGGCCAGTCCGCCGGTGTAACGCGGCAGTCCTGACAGGGGGGCTACTTTAAACCGCGTCTGGTATTCGCTGATGAAATCCAGAGGATTATCGACTTCCTGAGTAGTTTCGCCATTTTTATGCGTCAGCGTGACCAGCTTGCCGCGTACCATGATACGGGTATCGGCGGGCAGGCCGATGAAGGAATAACGCCCGAAGCGTTCGCCGCCCTGGACGGATTCAAGCAGATAGGAAAACGGCTTGTTGGCCAGCTTGAGATACAGCGACAATGGCGTATCGAGATCGGCAAAGGTCTGGGCTACCAGCGGGATGCGGTTATAACCCTGCGCGGCTAACGCGTTGAATTCTTGTTCTGTAATCGGGTGCGGCATGAAAACCTCCAGATCAGAAATCAGGATACAGGATGCAAGATGCAGAAAAAAACGTGGTTTGTCCTCTATCGGTCAATCCACTAGCTCTCGCCTGAATCCTGGATCCCGAATCCTAATTCCTGTTTTTCAGGCCAGTTTAATCAGCGGCATGGCAGCAGCCAGGTTGGGTATTACGGCGTCCAGATCCAGCGTTTCCACAGGTTCGCCGTGGTTGTAGCCGTAAGGTACGCAGAACACCGGACATTCGGCGGCTCTGGCAGCCAGTGTGTCATTGAGCGAGTCGCCGATCAGCAGCAGTTGTTCGATAGGAACACCGAAGAATTTTGCGGCGTGCAGCAAGGGCATGGGATGCGGTTTCTTTTCGGGCAGGGTGTCGCCTGCCACCACGATTTCGAAATACTTGGCAAGACCAATGCCCTTCAGCAGCGGCGTGGTGTAACGCTCCACCTTGTTGGTGATGCAGCCCAGGCGGAAACCCGCTGCCTTCATGGCTTCCAGACCTTCGATCACACCATCGAATACACGGCTTTGCAGCAGCAGTTCGGTGTAATGTTTTTCAAAAATAGGCAGAGCGTGATCATACAAAGCGGCATCCGGCGTGGCGTGCATGTCGCCGGTCAGTGCGCGTTTCACCAGCCAGCTGATGCCGTTGCCGATGTAGCTTGCAAGCAGTTCCTGCGAGACCGGCGCATAGTCGATGTCTCGCAACATGCGGTTGGCGGCTTCGGAAAGTTCAGGCGCGGTGTGCAGCAGCGTACCATCGAGATCAATCACGATGGCCTTGACGCTGACGGGAGTGGTGTATCGCTTGATATGGGGCATGGGGTTTCCTTATTGAGATTTATCGGACTTCTTCTCGGACGTCGGTTCTTTTTCGGATGAGGGATTGCTCTTGGCCTTTGCATCCTCTGTCGCGCTGGGCGCGGAAACGGCATGCACGGCTGAACCCATGCTGGGATCCAGCGTCTTGTCCGCTATGTCCTTGTCAGCCGCCCTCCAGCCTGCCAGAACCGAGGTCGTGCTCTGCGCGTCGTTTTCCTTCATGCAGTCTTCGGGTTTTTTAAACGAAACACGGCAGGCGTAACCTATCGCTTCCGCATCGGAAACTTTGCGATCTGCCGCGCCAGTGATGCGGTCACAACCTGCTAATGCAATCAGCAGTACAAACATGGCGTGGCGGAACATGCTTAAACCTTGGCCAGTTCAGCGCGCATTGCGGCAAGCACGGTGTCGTACTTGTTTGCGTCAGTATCGATGCGAGCGTTGAAAATTGCCGAACCCGCCACAAAAGTATCCACACCGGCAGCCGCAACTTCGCGGATGTTTGCAGGGCCTACGCCGCCGTCGATTTCCAGACGGCAATTGTAGCCACCCGCATCGATCATGGCGCGCACTTTGCGGGCCTTGTCCAGCACGTAAGGGATGAACTTCTGACCGCCGAAGCCCGGGTTTACCGACATCAACAGCACCATGTCCAGCTTGGGCAACATGTATTCCAGGATATCCAGCGGTGTGGCAGGATTGAACACCAGACCTGCCTTGCAGCCGCATTCCTTGATCAGGCCGATGGTGCGGTCAACGTGCTCGGAGGCTTCAGGGTGGAAGGTGATATAAGTCGCGCCCGCCTTGGCGAAGTCGGGGATGATGCGGTCCACAGGTTTGACCATCAGATGCACGTCGATCGGAGCGGTCACGCCGTGCTTTCGCAAGGCTTCGCAGACCAGAGGCCCGATGGTTAAATTCGGCACGTAATGGTTATCCATCACGTCGAAATGTACGATGTCCGCGCCAGAGGCTAAAACGTTATCAACTTCCTCACCCAGGCGGGCGAAGTTGGCGGAGAGTATGCTTGGGGCGATCTGGTACATGGGTTTCCTTGAGAGTTTTGGTGTAAATATGCTGTATTCTAAACTGAATGCGCCCTGAATTGGTTATTTGGGAATCGTCAATCCGGCAGTCTGGTAGAACTGATCCAGGTTGCTCAGGTCGTCGAACACCGCCGCCGCATCCTCGAAGTTCTGCCTGCGGGTATAGTGGTTGGTGGTCACATATGTCCTGATTCCGGCGGCAAGGCTGGAACGCAAGCCGTTTTCGGAATCTTCCAGTGCGATGCACTCGGCGGCATTAAGCCCCAGCTTTTCCAGCACCCAGAAATAAATATCCGGCGCGGGCTTCTTGTGCGGCACGATGTCGCCGCAGCCGTTGGCCGCGAACAAATCTGCCCAGTTTTTACCGAGACCCACTTCCAGCAGGGCGGAAACATTCTCAGGCGTGGTGGTGGTGGCGATGGCAAGTGTGATGCCCGCCGCATGCGCCTCATGGATCAATTGTCTGATGCCGGGACGCAATGGTACGTTTCCCTCACCTATCATGGTGGTGTAATGCTGTGTCTTGACTGCATGCAGATTTTTCACGAAGTCGTCGAAATCAGCGGGCTTGGTAAAGCCTTGCAGAAAGTCACTTATAAAATACTTGATGCGCTCCTTGCCGCCGGTCACCTTGAGCAGCTTGTCATACAGCGCGACATCCCAGTTCCAGTCCAGACCGCTTTGTGCGAAGGCCTTGTTGAAAGATAATCGGTGGCCGTCTTCGGTATCGGCAAGCGTTCCGTCCACGTCAAAAATAATGGCTTTAATAGTCATAAAAACAGTCGTAAGTGGTAAGTGGTAAGTGGT
>DFWZ01000024.1 GCA_002381565.1 Gallionella sp. UBA4121 | reverse complement strand
AGCCAACCCACGATTGCCAAACGATTCGCATCTATCAATGTGGAAGCCACCGAAGAGAACTGTCGCGCTTACCGCGCCATGCTGTTTATCGCCCCCGGCATTGAACACTACATTAGCGGCGTGATCGAATTCGAGGACACGCTTGCACAAGCCGATGGCGATGGTACGCCGCTACCCGAGGTGCTGGCGCAGCGCGGCATAATCCCCGGCATCAAGGTGGATAAAGGGAAAGGGCCTTTGGCGCTGTCGCCCTTCGATCTTATTACCTATGGCCTGGACGGTTTGGCGGATCGCTTGATTAAATATAAAAGCCAGGGCGCGCGCTTCGCCAAGTGGCGCGAAGTTTACCAGATTGGTGAACACTACCCTACGGCGCTGGGTATTGCCGCCAATGCCGAGATGCTGGCGCGCTATGCTGCGGTCTGTCAGGAAATGGGCGTTGTGCCCATCGTCGAGCCGGAAGTATTGATCGACGGCAATCACAGTATGGCACGCTGCGCCGAGGTAACCGAAGCGGTACACAAGGGAATTTTTCATGCACTGCACCGCCACCATGTCGTGCTGGAACACATGATACTCAAACCGAATATGGTGCTGCCGGGCAAGGATCATCCCGTCAGAGCCAGCGCCGCAGAGATCGCAGCAGCAACCCTGCAGGTATTCCGGCGCACCGTACCGGCGGCAGTGCCGAGTATCAATTTTCTTTCAGGAGGTTTGAGTCCTGAAGAAGCGACGGCCAATCTCAATGCCATGAATGCTGATTTCTCCGGTGCACCATGGTTGCTCTCCTTTTCTTACGGTCGCGCTCTGCAACAGTCGGTGTTGCAAGCCTGGCAGGGCAAAGCAGAGAACGTTGCCGCAGCACAACGGGCGTTGCTGAAACGTGCAAGGTTGAATGGCGCAGCGCAGCGCGGTGAATATCTGGCTGCGATGGAGTCGTCGAATTGATAATCCTGATGTTCAGAGGGAGTCCCCAGTCTATCGGGGTGCCGTTGCCCAATCCGGCTGGACATGAACTCTGAAGCGGTCATGGCATGCCCCGCAGACACTTATAGCCTGCTTGGTACGTATCCACATTGCATAAGGAGCAAAGCATGAACAAGATCTCATACATTCGCTGGTTCAACGAGATTGGTCTCGACGATGTACCGTTGGTCGGCGGCAAGAATGCTTCGCTGGGTGAGATGTACCAAAACCTGACAACTGAAGGTGTGCGTGTCCCCAACGGGTTTGCCGTTACGGCAGAGGCATATCGTTACGTGCTCGAACACAATAAAGCCTGGCAGCCGCTGCATGAAGCGCTTGACTGTGAATCAGACTCTTGCATTTGCCACGAAACTGCACGAATTTATCCAGTACAAGACTTGTCTGGAACGCCTATTGCATAGACATTCCATCAGTATTTACAGTGCGCTGAAAGTGACGTGAAGTGGAAAAAACAGCGCGCTGATTCACATCGCAGATTCAAATATTTTCACCATACCGATTATCTAGCACTTTTCAGGCTTATGGCTGCCCGAAGGGTACGCCTCTCGCGATTTGTGCCCCGTGCCTTACGGCACTTCGTTACATTGTCAAAGTCGCTCTTTATTCAGACTCCTAGATTCACCAGGTGAGACGGGTGGTTTCTTCCTCTCAGAGTGGAAACAACTTTAACAAGCGACTTCGTGTCGCACTGCATGCCAGAAAGCTGCTAGTCGCTAATAACCGCAGTGTCTCGTCAGTGATACTTCGCGAATGACCGCAATCCGGCGAACTAATAAATTGCTGGAGCGAAAGGGGCGAAGGGCAGGTTTGTGGCGATGATTTTCGATGTGCGAATTATCACTTGGTGCCACAACCTGCCACTCAGATTTGCCAGCCAGCCTTAGTGCAAGATATTGCTGTGTTTGCTACCGTACAGTAGAACCCTCCATCCTGTTCTAGCATTACTCGAAATCGCGCTTTATTCCTGAGTCAACCGTTCATATCAGGCGGTCGCTCTGCTTTATCCATTCCAGACTCAACAAATATGATGAATGAGATCGCCGCTGTAGCATCCCAATTTCATGAACGGGATAGCAATGCAAGCTTGTCACCATGGTGGCGACGCATCAGCCTTCTTACCATGATGCTCGGCTTCTCCATCCTGATTTTATTGACGTTCAAGGCATATCACGAAGCCCCGCCCATCCCTGACAAGGTGACGGGCGCTGACGGGGCCGTTCTGTACACTGGCGCAGATATTCGCAACGGCCAGCAGGTATTTCTCAAATACGGCCTGATGGACAACGGGACGATCTGGGGTCATGGCGCTTTACTGGGTCCCGACTTTTCGGCTGAATATCTGCACACTCTGGCGCTTGATGATGCGACGAGTATCGCCCGGCAGCGCTTCGGCATCACGCTCGACAGCTTGACTCCTGTGCAACGCGCCATGATCGAAGCGGAAGTACGGACTGAACTGAAGCATAACCGCTACGATGCACAAACCGGAGGGCTGGAAGTTGAATTCGCCTACGCAGACTGGTTCAAACGCCAGTCTGGCGTGTGGAATGAATACTTTGCCAATCCGGTGATGAACGGCGGACTCAGATCCAAAGCCATCAGTGACCCCGCCGAACTGAAGCAACTCAGCGCCTTTGTCGCATGGACTACCTGGGCATCGGTCGCCAACCGGCCGGGAACCACGCATTCGTACACCAACAACTTTCCCTACGATCCCGTGGCGGGCAACACGCCGACTGCCGACGCCGTGCTGTGGAGCGCGTTGAGTCTTATATTTTTGCTCGGCGGAACGGCGACGGTGCTGCTGGCTTTCGGGAAGTTCGACTTTCTCGGCTGGAAGTCCCGGCCAGGCTATCGGCATCCGAAGCTGCCGGGCACTGGTGTGACTCTGGCGCAGCGTGCGACCTTGAAATATTTTGCGCTGGCAGCACTGCTGGTTCTGGCACAAAGTCTAGTCGGAGGTGCCGTCGCCCACTACCGCGCCGACCCCGGCACGTTTTATGGTCTCGATCTTGCCGCGTGGCTGCCGAGCAATCTCCTGCGAACCTGGCACTTGCAACTTGCGATCTTCTGGAT
>DFWZ01000042.1 GCA_002381565.1 Gallionella sp. UBA4121 | reverse complement strand
AAAGCCATCATGATTACCAACCTGAATGAAAAATACTGGCACGCGCGCTACAACGGCGCCCGACGCATCACATCAAGCCAATTGATAGTCGGTAGTCGGTAGTCGGTAGTCTAAAATAAACAATTCTTATTTATTATCAACAAATTAACCACCTATCCAGCTAAAATGTTCAGTTGTTTATTGGTGTCTACATTACGTTGACGTTGGGTTACATTCATGAGCGCCACTTTCATCACAGCAATCGTTGGGGTCTTTGGAAGCCTTGCAGTTGCATTTCTCACGTACTGGTCTACGAAGCGCAGAGAGCGGGAGGCTGAATGGCGAAAAGAGAAACTCGCGTATTACAAAGCCTTCGTTGAAAGCATGAGCGGGATCGTTGAAGGTGATGCAACACCAGAGGGACATAGGCTGTATGCGAAAACCACAAACAACCTTTTGCTATTTGCGCCTCAACCCGTCATTGCGGCGCTCAACGCATATCGTAGTGAGGCCAGCATTTCCAATCAGTGCCGCTCCCAAGAGGCGCATGACAAGTTACTTGCTGTGCTCTTGCTCGCGATTCGCAAAGATATTGGCGTGTCGCCAGAAGATAATGCTGCTACGTTCAAGCCCATTTTATGGGCTTCTGGGGTTGGCACAGATGCAACCTAACCCTGCGTTCGAGAGGGACGCCGCAAAGACCGCAAGGGTTTTGATGAAACAACTAAACATTATCTAAACGCGATAAAACATGCGCCAAGATTCTGCTTATCCCCGACATCATTGGTGCTAAAGCACCTAATGCTGGCGTGAAAGCGCGCAGCACCAAGCTCTACTTTAGGCCTCTAACATGTTCGACGATCCGCCGTATCAGCTGCTTGCAGATGTGGTGCTCACGCTCCACTTCTGTATCGTCGCGTTCGTCATTGGCGGCCTCGTTCTGACGATCATCGGAAACTTCAAAGCCTGGCGGTGGGTCAACACCCTGTGGTTCAGGCTTGCGCACCTGGCCGCTATCGTAATCGTCGTAGCACAGGCCTGGCTCGGCGCCACCTGCCCGCTCACCTCTGTCGAAATGTGGCTGCGTGCGAAGGCGCGCACAGCAACCTACCATGGCAGCTTTATCGAGCACTGGCTTCAGCAGCTCATCTACTATCAGGCTCCATCCTGGGTTTTCACACTTGCCTACTCGTTCTTTGGTCTGCTCGTCGCAGCAACATGGTGGCGCTTTCCACCGACCAGCAAACACAATGAAACAAATACCTGACCCTGCCATCAAGCAGGACGCGCTAAGGCGCACGCCGAATTGCAACTAACGGTGAACTGATTTAGCGGAAACTTTTGAGTGCGCTTCTTTTAATGCCTCACTCAGCTGAAACACCGACATCGCATAAAAATCGCTGTTGTTGTAGCGCGTGATCACATCGAAGTTATTGAACCCCAGCCAGAATTCCTTGCCTTCGATCACCGTATAGTCCAGCAAACGTGCCGGGGCATCCTGCCTGATTTCAACCATAGGTACGACCCCCGCCTCCGCCCACTCAGCCAGACTGCGCGGGACATTGGCAGCACCCGCGCAACTTTCCTCGCCGACTTCTGCACGCACGGCAATCGGCCCGCCTTTAACCCAGCCATAGTTCATCAGATAGTTCCCGACGCTGCCTATCGCGTCGACGGCTTCGTTGATCAGATCTGTCTTGTGGTTGCCGTTGAAATCGACCGCATATTTGCGGTAACTGCTCGGCATGAACTGCGGTATGCCCATCGCCCCCGCGTATGAACCGCGCACGGCCAGCAAGTCGAACTGTTGTTCGCGCGCCAGCAACAGGTAGTTTTCCAGTTCATCGCGAAAAAAATCGGCGCGGCGCGGATAATCGAATGCCAGCGTGGTCAATGCATCTATCGTGCGGTAGCTCCCCGCATTCTCGCCGTAGAGAGTTTCCACGCCGATCAGTGCTACGATGATTTCCTGAGGAACACCGTATTTTTGCTCGGCGCGCCGCAATGCCATCCGGTACTTATTCCAGAATATCAGTCCTGGCTTAATACGATTGTTATTGACGAAGGCGGCGCGATATTCCAGCCACGGTTTGATGGTAGCCGGGCGGGAAATGGCCTCGATAATCTGGGGTTTGTAATTCGCCCGTTCAAACAAAATGGTCAATTCAGCACGGCTGAAATGATGCTTGTCTGCCATTTCATCAATAAATTCGGGGATACCGGGCAGCGTCACCGGAAAAACCGGCGTCGCCAGCAAACAGCCGACGGATAAAAAAACACAGCGCAAAAATATATTCATGGCCCGAATTTTAACCTATGCTCGACAGATTACCGTCATTGCTGGTAAATTTCGTCTGTTGCTGGACAACCAGCCCAACCTACTGAGAACACCATCATGACCACTCAACATCATCGTCTAATTATTCTGGGTTCAGGACCTGCCGGATACACCGCTGCCGTGTATGCGGCGCGCGCCAACCTGGGTCCCGTGCTGATCACAGGCATGGCACAAGGCGGCCAGCTGATGACCACCACCGAAGTCGATAACTGGCCTGCCGACGTCATGGGCGTACAAGGACCGGAACTGATGGCGCGTTTCCAGCAGCACGCCGAACGCTTCAATACGCAGATCATTTCCGATCACATACACACTGTCAAACTGCAACAAAAACCCTTCCAGCTGATCGGTGACGCGGGCAGCTATACCTGCGACGCACTGATTATCTGCACCGGCGCATCCGCACAATACTTAGGCCTGCCCACAGAACAGGAATTTATGGGGCGCGGCGTTTCGGGATGCGCGACCTGCGACGGATTCTTCTACCGCGGCCAGAATGTCGCGGTGATCGGTGGCGGCAATACCGCCGTGGAGGAAGCGATGTACCTGTCGAACATTGCCAGGCATGTCACGCTGGTACACCGCCGCGACACCTTCCGCGCAGAACGCATCATGATCGACCATCTGATGGAAAAAGTAGCAGAGGGGAAAATCACCCTGCAACTGAACAGCACGCTGGATGAAGTGCTGGGCGACGCCAGCGGCGTCACCGGCATGCGCGTCAAAAATGTGCAAAGCGGAGAAAAACAGGATATCGCGCTGACCGGCGTGTTCATCGCCATCGGTCACAAACCGAATACCGACATATTTGCCGGACAGCTGGAAATGGATAACGGCTACATCCAGACGCGCGGAGGATCGGCCGGCAATGCCACAGCGGCCAGTATTTCAGGCGTGTTCGCCGCAGGCGATGTACAGGATCAAATTTACCGTCAGGCCGTCACCAGTGCGGCGACCGGCTGCATGGCAGCGCTGGATGCGGACAAGTACCTGGCCTCGATCGGAAAACTGTAAAAATCTCAGTCCACGCAGTGGACAACTGTTTTTTTCTGCAACCAATAACAGGAACTCAATAACTCAACAATGGCTAGCAAAGAGGATGCGGCATTGTTCCGCGCGGCAATCGGCAATGTCACGCCGCTGGCGGAACAAAACCGCATCTCCCCTCCTCAACCCGCAACCCAGGCCAGAGTCCGAGTCACGGCCTCAAGCCACACGCTACCCGACACGCTGTCCGATTCTTGCCATGACGATTCGCCGGAAGACTATCTGAGCAATGGCATATCCCGCCTGACATTGCGCCGATTGCGGCGCTACGCCGTTCAGGACAGTCTGGACCTGCACGGCAGCTCTGTCGATGCGGCACGCATACTGTTACAGCAATTTCTGTTCGAAGCCATGCTGCACCGGTTGCGCTGTGTGCTGGTGATACATGGCAAGGGGATCAACAGTCAGGGGGGAGAGGCTGTTTTGCGTACACAGACACGCCACTGGCTGACTCAACACCCGCAGGTAATGGCTTTTTGCGCAGCCTCACCTGGAGCTGGCGGCAGCGGTGCAGTGCTCATTCTGTTGAAAACTAACTCTTAGATTTATTACCCATCACATAAATCAGATACTCAAAGAACAACTCGCACCATTCCTGATCATTTTCCTTGAGCGAATGCAGCATCTTTTGAAATTGCGTGATCGGCCATTTTGGATTGAATGACACCAGCATTTCTTCCGGATATATTTTTAAAGTTTCTTTCAGACGCTCAGCCATCCTGCTGATCCCGTTGAACATCAGGGCGAGGTCTTTATCCGTGTCGATATCTGCTGTCAAATTGCCGTATATTTTCGGATACTGCTTGGTAAATTCTATAAATTTGGTGAGTATGAAGAAAAATTCGCCCTTATTGTCCGCCGTGACTGTATCGCCCAGCATGAAGGGCGCCACAGACAGCTCCAGCCAATAATAGCCCAGCTTGGGGTTGCGGTGCTTCGAGACGCCAATATAGCCATTGCGTGCACGGGCCCACTTGATACTATCGTCGAGCAATAACTGATCAGATGAACGCGTTGCAATTTCCCGGCCTTCCAGCACGCCGGGTTTTACCAGAAAAAAATCAGGGAATTCATCGTAAAACTTCCCGGAATGATTGAGCGTGCGATAGTAAGCATTAAAAACTTCCAGCGCCAACTCGGCATTATTATCAATATCGTAGTAGTTGCGTTGAACTTGGTCGACTGACCTTGGTTGCTGCATAGTTTCTCCCCCCGAACTTTCGGGCTAAATTTTAATCGTCGTGATAATAACCGGAATAGGTCAGCGTTATGACACTTTCGAACTTAAATTTCCTGATTATTTAACCCGGATACAACATTCTCGTCGCGCATATGCAGCGCCGCTTCGATATCCACCGACACCACCTTGGAAACGCCCTTCTCCTGCATGGTCACGCCGATCAACTGATGCGCCATTTCCATCGCAATCTTGTTGTGACTGATAAACACGAACTGGGTGTGCAGCGCCATTTTTCTGACCAGCGCGCATAGCCGTTCGGTATTGGTATCGTCAAGCGGCGCGTCCACTTCATCGAGCAGACAAAATGGCGCAGGATTGAGCTGAAACAAGGAAAATATCAGCGCGATGGCGGTCAATGCCTTTTCCCCTCCGGAGAGCAAATGGATAGAACTGTTCTTCTTGCCGGGCGGCTGCGCCATCACCTGCACGCCACCATCGAGTATTTCCTCGCCGGTCAGCACCAGCCGCGCGTCCCCTCCCGCGAACAGAATGGGAAAGAGCTCGGCCAACTGCAAATTGACCTGATTGAAGGTATTCATCAAGAGATCCCGCGACTCGCGGTCTATGTGGCGAATGGCCTCTTCCAGCGTCGCCATCGCCTCTTGCAGATCCTGAGTCTGAGCATCCAGATAAAGCTTGCGCTCAGATGCCGCTTGCAGCTCTTCGAGCGCGGCTAGGTTCACCGCACCCAGCGCGTCAATCGCGTTGCCCAATTGCGTCAGTTCGTGCTGCAGCTGACCGGGGTTGGCGCCTGCCAACAGCGGCATTAGCGGTGCCTCATCCACGCCCTGCAACTGCACAGCCCATTGCTCAGAATACAAACGCGCCTCCTGCTCCTTGAGCGCGTA
This sequence comes from Gallionella sp. UBA4121, assembly GCA_002381565.1. GTDB lineage: Bacteria > Pseudomonadota > Gammaproteobacteria > Burkholderiales > Gallionellaceae > Gallionella. The sequence goes on along the minus strand of DFWZ01000042.1, from coordinate 10,978 downwards.
TTCATTAAGCCGCTCGCGCAGCTGAGTCAACTGATGCTCACAAGACATGCGTTCCTGCTCCAGGGCTTGCAGATCTCCCGCAGCAGCTTCCAGCTGCGCCCGTGCGCAGCCTAAAGCCTGCTCTGCGTCAAAGCGAACTTGCAGGGCATCCTGCAATGACTGGGAAGCCAGATGGTCGCCACAACCGGATAACTCGGCTCGCAACTGCGCCAGGCCTTGTTCAGCGTGCGTCAGAACATCCGAGATACGCTGGATATTTACGTTCAAATCGGTGATTTTATCAAGGCAAGTCCGGGAGAAGAAATGCGCTTCCTGCAGTGCATGTTGCACCTGCTGTGTACGTGTCCGCTGTTCACGTAAGGCCATTTCCTGTTCAAGGTCATGACGTTGCGCCTCCTCGACCTGCAACAGACAAATCGCGGCCTCCTCGCGCAGCATGGCCATCTGCACGATGACCTCTTGCCGATGGGCTTGCTCAGCATCCAGCAACTCCACCACTTCCACCAGTTCCGTCTCTATCTGCAAGCCGCGTTCAAAACTTCGCTCATGCGCCTGATTCAGCTTGAGAATCTGCATCTGCAGCGCGTGCTGGCGCAGCCCGGATGCATTGACCAGACTGCGCAACGGAGGAATTTCCACCTCAATTGCTTTATAGCGTTGTTCAGCCTCTGCCAGCTGCTGCTGAAAACTCACAAGCCCCTGCGTGTGGACATCCAAATCATGTTCCAGCTGTTCAATTTCGCACTGCCGGGTCAGCACGCCATGTAACTGACTGTCCGGCGCATGGAACAGCACGCTGTGCATGCCGATCAGATGACCTTCGGGCGTGACGAACCAGCCACCTCCCGGCAACTGCGCACGCCCGGCTAAACCCTGGGTCATGTCGTCCACGACATAAATGGATGCCAGCCACTCGCGCATTGCCGGGACCACCTGCTCGTTTTGACATTGCACGTAGCCGAACAACGGGATCAACTGCCCTGCGCCAACGGTCCCTTGTGCTGCGACAGCAGCCGCCTCGCCGGACGGCTCATACAGCGCAAGCCTGGCCGGCGGTGCATCGCGCAGTGTACCCGCAGGCAGCGGCAAGGCGTTGATCCGTTCGCGCAACACCGCCTCCAGCGCGTTTTCCCAGCCGCTTCTGATGCGTATGGATTGCCAAAGATGCGGCAAGCCATCCAGGCCATGCTGCTCCAGCCAGTCCTGTAAATTTTTGTCGTTATCCAGTTGCCGCTGCAATTGCAGCAGTGCATGCATGCGCGCCTCGGTCTGCGCCCCCTGCCGTTCCTGTTGTTGCAAAACGGCACGCAGCTGTTGCATCGTTTGATCCGCCTGTGGCAGCAGCGTCAGATAGTTCGCCAGACGCTCCTCGAGTGCCCCGTGCTCCATTTCAACTTCAGCGAACTCCTCCTGCGCCTGTTGCAGCAACAGACTATCGGGACGCGGCAGATTGTCCAGCTCCTGCAACAGACGAGAGCGGCGGGCCTCCAGTTGCTGGAGGTTGCGAAGCAGGTTGTCATGCTGTGTCTGGGCCAGTTGAAGTTGCTGCTGGGACTTTAACTGCTCCCGCTGCAATCCGTTATATCGCTCACGCGCTGCGCGCGCCGCCTCTTCCGCCTGGGGCAGACTCCCGCCTTGTGCGTTTTGCTCGGCTTCAAGCAGCTTTATCTGCGCCTCTTCCTGCTGCCCCCGCCAGTGTTCCAGCAGACTGGTCGCCTGATCTTTTTGCTGTTGCTGCTGTTCAATTTGCCGTGCGGCAGTATCAATTTGCAGCGTCAGCCGCTGCTGTTGCAGGGCTGCATGCTTGATCTGCTGTTCGAGTCCGGCAATATCTGCATTCACGCTGTATAGCTCACCCTGCCTGGCATGCAGCGCATCAGACAACACGAAATGCTGGTTGCGCAAATGTTCCAGCCGGTTTTCAATATCGCGTAATCCTGCGGTTTTAGCTTCCAGTTCGGTGCGCATTTGCTCAATATTCACGGCAAACCTGTCTCGCAGCGCGCAGGCTTCCTGCTTTTTTAACAGCCAGAGTAACTGCTGTTTAGTATCGCGCTGTGCCTCCAGCGTGCGATATTGCCTCGCCACCTCGGCTTGCCCACTCAGACGCTCAAGCTGCCTGTCCAACTCCTGCAGGATGTCACCGACCCGCAGCAGGTTGTCGCGCGTATCCGACAGTCGCAACGCCGTGTCTTTGCGGCGGTCACGGTATTTTGAAACACCCGCCGCCTCTTCGAGAAACACGCGTAATTCTTCAGGTTTGGCCTCGATGATGCGCGAGATCATGCCCTGTTCGACGATGGCATAGGCGCGCGCGCCCAGCCCCGTGCCCAGAAATATATCTGTGATATCGCGGCGTCTGACCTTCTGATTATTGATGAAGTAACTGGATTCGCCGTTGCGCTGCAACACGCGCCCGATAGAAATTTCCGCATAGCTTGACCACTGACCGGCGGCCTTGCCAAACTGGTTATCGAACACCAGTTCCACACTGGCACGCGACACAGGCTTGCGCTTGCCCGAACCATTGAAGATCACATCCTGCATGCTCTCACCGCGCAAGGCCTGCGCACGTGACTCACCCAGCACCCAGCGCAAGGCATCGATCACATTCGATTTTCCGCAGCCGTTGGGGCCCACCACGCCGACGATCTGCCCCGGCAAATGAATGTGTGTGGGGTCAACGAAGGATTTAAATCCGGCTAACTTGATTTGTGAAAGACGCAATTTGGCAGTCGCAGCGATATAATGTGCATCATTTTAACCCAAGCCACCCATCAAATGACGACCCGACCCATCAAAGCGCTGGAAACCTTTGCGAACCCCAATACGCTGCGCGATTACCACATCCACATGGAAATTCCCGAGTTCACCTGCCTGTGCCCCAAGACCGGCCAGCCGGATTTTGCCACGCTGATTCTCGATTACATCGCAGACCAGCAGTGCGTCGAATTGAAGAGCCTGAAGCTGTATATGTGGTCATTCCGCGATGAAGGGCATTTTCACGAAGATGTCACCAACCGCATACTCGACGATCTGATCAAAGCCACCCAGCCCCGCTTCATGCGGCTGACAGCCAAGTTCTTTGTTCGCGGCGGCATATTCACCAATGTCGTCGCCGAACATCGCCAACCCGGCTGGCAACCCGCACCCTTCGTCGAGCTCAGCGAATTCGGCAGCCAGTCGAATACACGCGGGTAGAACTGTAGCCTGAAAATTTCTCAGCCCCGGCACTAAACATTTGGCCGTTGGCGCCGATAACAAAGATACAGGGCACTCGCCCATAACCCAAACTGCCGGAGGTGTGAGATGAGTACCGTGATTATGGATATGAGCAGTTGCGAAATCGAATACAGCGATTCGATCGCCTACAGTGATGAGGTCATGTGCGCGGGCTGGAATCCTGCCTTGGCTCTACAGTCATGCACCGAGAGCAGGAAGGTCATGCCAGCGGAAATGATCTCGATTGATGCGGAAATGTTCCTGAAAAAAATGTACGCTTATCAACGCTAGCATGCCGCAATACAATGGCAGAAGTCCCTGTGCACCGGAGTTCTGAGATGCCCAAGTCATCAGATTTACTGCTGTTGCGCGATAAGCTGCGCGTATTTGCCGATGAACGCGACTGGAATCAGTTCCATACGCCAAAAAATCTGTGCATGGCGTTGATGGTGGAAGTCGCCGAACTGATGGAGCATTTTCAATGGCTGACCCCGGCCCAGTCAGCCAGTCTGTCTGTGGAAAATAAAACCGCCGTCGAGGAGGAATTGGCTGACGTGCTGCTGTATCTGGTACGCATTTCGGATAAACTCGGGGTCGATTTGCTGGCAGCCGCACAGCTTAAGCTGGAAAAAAATGCGGTAAAGTACCCGGCGGATATCGTTCGCGGCAGCGCAAAAAAATACAGCGAGTACTGATCACAATAGTCGCCATATGGTTCACCCGACTGACAAAATTAAAAACAATCTTCAGGATCCCACAACGATGAGCGACGCCACCCGCAAAAAACGCACCATATTGCCCGATGCCAGAGTTGAGAAAATCGGCATCGCCACCGCCCGCCTGCACCGCATACTCAAGGAGCTCGGCCACACCCGACATCTTGAAAAATCGGCATCCACCATGCCCGATGCGCGCGAGCGACTGTCCTTTATTGACAAATCCATGCACGATGCCTCCGAGAGAACCATCAGCGCGGTAGAAGCATCACTGCCACTGGCCAGCCAGAACAGGGCCACTTGCAGCGAGCTGTCCATGCGCCTTGCCGATACCAGTTTCAGCGAACATCAGCCTCTGATTATGGATACGATCTCGAAACTGGGCGAGATTGCAATGGCCGAGGAGTCAGTGCGCCACAATCTGATGCAAATCATGGAGGCGCAGGAATTTCGTGATGTAGCAGGGCAAATGGTCAACAAGATCGTTGATGCGGCCGTCGAAATCGAAAATATCCTGCTCGACATTCTCAAAGAATATGCACCCAATGCAAAAGACTCACTGATCAGCACTGAGGGATTAACCGCAGGCCCCGGATATCAAGCAAGCGTCAACGGACAGGATGAAGTGGACGACCTGTTAGCCTCGCTCGGCCTTTGATGAGGAAAAGGCGCCCGGATACAGACAAAACTTTACTCAATTAATTACGGCCATTTTCCTATCACGGATTAGCCTGACCGGCTTCCTTCAGCAGTTGAGTCACGCCCCCCGGGGGTAATGGCTGCTTCCCCCCTGCTTGTGTGATATCCACGACATATCCGGCACCCCAGGATAACAGAGAGGCGACGACGAGCACCAGCATGCCGCGAGTCGGCCCTTTGGGTATTCCCTGTTCATCCAGATAGCGGTGGATATACCAGGCGGCGATAAAAAATACGATCGTGGAAATAATCAAATTCCACATGGAAGGCATCGTGAACATGATGGTCTGTTCTCTTGAGTTTGGTTGATAAATTCTAAACGTGTCCTGCGCTGATTACCCGACGGTAATCAGCGGCTCACCGAGCCCGAAGGCGCGGCACGCAAATATTGCGCTGGCCAGGCGGTTGCATGCCCCAGCGTATGGGCTGCGGCGAGCGGCCAGTACGGATTGCGCAGTATTTCACGACCAAGCAGCACCATATCTGCTTGCCCGCTGCGAATAATGTGATCCGCCTGTGCAGGCGATGTAATCAAGCCGACGGCGGCCGTGTTGATGCCAGCCTCACGGCGAATTTTTGCTGCGAATTCGGTCTGAAAACCGGGGCCCGCAGGAATTTTTGCCGTTGGCACCAGTCCGGCTGAAGACACATCCACCAAATCGACACCGCAGCCCTTCAATACCCGGCACAATTCGACCGTCTCGTCCGCACTCCATCCCCCTTCAACCCAGTCGGTCGCGGACAGGCGGATCAGCAACGGGAGTCGCTCCGGCCATTCGGCCCGGACGGCAGTGACGACTTCCCGCATCAGACGGGTACGGTTCTCGAAACTGCCGCCATAAGCATCCGTACGGCGGTTGGACAGCGGCGACAGGAACTGGTGTAGCAGATAGCCATGCGCTGCATGAATCTCGACCGCATCAAATCCGGCGTCTAATGCACGACGCGCGCCGGATGAAAACCGGGCGATCACCTCACCGATCCCTGCCTCGTCAAGCTCATCGGGTACGGCGTAGTTTTCGCCGAACGACACGGGAGACGGAGCAACGATACGCCAGCCACCCTCAGACTCATCAAGCGTGTTCTGCGTCTGCCAGCCCAAGCCCACACTGGCCTTGCGCCCGGCATGCGCCAACTGGATGGCCGGCACACAACCCTGCGCCTTTGAAAAATCTGCGATGCGCGCTAACGGCTCGACATGCTTGTCGTCCCATATACCGAGATCACCCTGACTGATTCTCCCCTCCGCTGTTACGGCCGTTGCCTCGATAATCATCAGCGCAGCACCACCGACTGCGCGGCTGCCGTAATGTACAAAATGCCAGTCTGCCGCCATACCGTCTCGCGCCGAATACTGGCACATAGGCGGAATACCGATGCGATTGGCAAGCGTGATATCCCGTAGCTTCAGGGGTTCGAACAGATGGGCCATAATTCCGCTCCTGATGAAAATAGTTAGTGAACTCTACCATACAGCAGGCAGGCCGCAATCTCCAGTTCATGCCTGCGGCAGCGCCCTATACTCCTCGAAACACCATGAACAGGCAGCCAGACAACGCAGTCTCGTGTAAAATAGCCGCCTCACAGGAGGTATCCATTGGAAAATCTATACCATGTCCTTGGCGTATCTCCGAGTGCAACGACAGACGAGATCAAGAAGGCTTACCGTTCTCTGGCGATGCGACATCACCCGGACAGGAATGCGCATTCTGGCGCAGAAAACCGCTTCAATGCCATCCAGAAGGCTTATGAGTTGCTGTCCGACCCGAAAAAAAGATCAGAATATAACCAGACGCTTAATAACCGCATCATCATCGATCCGGGTGAAGAAGCACTCTCTTTGTGGCAAGCCCTGTTCAATCGCTGCGGTATTGTGCTCCAGTCTGACCCATCACGATAAAACCATGAAAAAAATACATCCTGAATTCGCATACCAGTCACGCGAACTTGGCATCCAGATCGAAGATACGATGGGTGACCCGCCTGACAGAAAAAACTATGCAAAAGTCATCAAATCGCTCATCGACGAATTCGCCCGAGGTTCAGGGATCGACGATGTGAACCTCTTGAGCTTCGCACTGGCTGACCACCTCAAATTTGACGACCCCGCCGGACTACTCGCGCAGAGCGATCACTACGACCAAGGCGATGCCACGGCAGTGATCGGCATGGTGTCATGCAGCGACGAAATGGCCGACAGAGCATTGAAAACGGTCGGCCAGGTCAATCCGGAACTGGCACGCCGCGCGATTATTACGGCATTCTTGTACAAGCACCCCAAACGCTGGTCTGATGAGGACCATTCGCTCGAATCCCTGCAAAAGAGCGAAAGCGGCGATGATGAGGACGAGGATCAACTCGTTCAGGGGCACGATATCGAGCATTTGTTCGATTCGAACGGAGGCGAGAATGTCTGACAAATCCAATCTTCCCGCGATCAGCCGTCAGGTCACAGAACTGGTTCTGGCAGGTTCTGCTTCCCATGCCGAGGAGATATTCAATGAAGCTGCCGAGCAATTCGGCGATCTGGCTGTCGTTGAGGTACTCGATGCTTTGGCGCCACAGGTGGCTTCCATGCACCTGTCAGCCTTCGATGGCGGCAAGTTGTCGCTGGCAACGCTGCTGATTTCGCCCAAAGCCTGGGCACAAAGTCTGGCATTTTTCGCAGCAACCTGGAACGAGGATATGATCGAGGATGAGCCTGAGTTTCTGGCGGAGTCGCTGTTCGCGCATATTCATGGTGTCATTTTCGCCAGTGACGACCTGGACCGGCGCGCAGCACTCATCCATGAAGCGTTAGCCACCGATTGGGGGACGACGGCTTTTGCCGCGCTGTTCTCGACCGCCACCGAGGAGATCATCGAACTGGCCAATGAAATCCACGAACGCGGCGCATACAGCAACGGTCAGACTTCATCCGATCACGACATCGTACCATTGGCCCTGGCCATTGCACGAACCGATCCGGAAGCCTGGGACCGGGTGTTATTTGAGCTGTTTCCCGACTGGCAACCGGGCGAAAATCAATTGCACGCCGCTGACGAAGGCGATGAAGATGACAATGATGACAACGCGCACGGGTATGACTATGCGCCGAGTCGCAGCACCCAGGAGTTACTGTTGCGCCTGCGCAAACAAGTGCCTAGCCGAGTGACGGCCAAGCCTGCGGGTCGCCCGAGTCTGGGCGAGGATATTTTTGCGTGATGGTTGTTTAGTCAGGCATAAAAACCATGAAACTGGCAACCCATACCACGCGCGCCCCCCACTTGGTGCGAGCTCTTGAAACGCTTGCACAGCGCACAATTCACGCTGAAGTGGCGCAAACGCTACTCCATGAACTTGCCGGCATCACGGTGCTGGTCGCTGGCAAATTCACCAATAACAGAACAGCCGATGGCCTGCTCGAAGCGTTTTACCTGACGACAGGATGCGTCTCGTTGGGAATGAGTCAGGCATCTGACAGCGATGAATCCGGATTATCCTTGCTGCTGCACCACGGAGCAGAATACGTCTTCCAGATGGGCTTCCGGCATATAAAGGAATTATCCAGCCTGCCTGCTCAGACCATGCTCTCAGAGTTTGACAGCGACCCTTACGTACAGCAGCGCAACATCAAGGCGCTCTTTCTGGAGCTATGCCGGGCCGATCCAAGTTCGGCGTGGACGGGCGATGACGCCTACAGGAAAGAACTGCTGATCCGCCTGGAAAATCAGGACATCATTGAATGTGCCAAATGGCTGCGTAAAAATCATTTTTCAGGCGCCGTAAAAGATGTCGATCTCGACGCCGATGCAGTGATCGCCATCGCTGTCATTTTCGCCATTTCAGGTGACGGACGTATCGTCGCCCGCACCGGACAAAAAGAGATTGAGAGTCTGATCAAAAATGTCCGTGAAACACAGCCTGATGTCGAGGCAGGCTGGCTTCAGTTGCTCAATAAAATTCCGGCTCAATACCAGAAACTGATGCGTGCGCGCATGGACGAGTATAAAAACACTATAGTCAAAAAAATCCTGTCTAAAACGAAAAATGAGAAAATCATCACGGAAATACAGAATTGTTACGCGGGTACCGAACAGGATGTTGACTACTGCTGATCTGGCGCATGTCCAGCAAAGCGATGCCGCCCTGAACCAGGCAGCAAAAATGCGGCACATGTTTTAAGGAATAAGCCACTTTTGGAAAAATATTAACCATGCCTTGCAGATTCTACCTCCAGGTTTTTCTTGTGCAGCACGCTGACAAGATTCGGCACCCCGCCATTCTGCAGTTCATTGCTGAAATTTGAATGGTAAATTCTGATCAGGCTCATATTATCGATGTCTACATCATAAATAAGCCAGCCGGAATCAGTTTTTTCCAATTTGTAATCCAGTTGCGTTGATTCGTCACGCGGATCCAGGACAACGGTTTTAACAGTGGCATCCTGGGCCTCTGGTTGCATCCGAAACGGAATAAAAAAAATCGTCTGGTCCGTATACTGGGCAATCACATCGGAGAAGACATGGGTAAGAAAGGTATGGAACTCACCAATCAATTGCAACTGCTCTTGTGGTGTGGCATCAGCCCAGTACTTGCCGCCTACCGTCAATCGGGTCAGGCGGCTGAAATCAAAGTGAGAAAACACCTTCGCTTCGACAAGATCATTCATTTTTGTCTGGTCGTGCGTAATTTCCCTGTTCTGCTTGATGGATGAAAGCACTTCGTCAACTACCTGCTTCACCAGCATATCCGGCGAAGGTGCGGCGGAATCTTCTGCAAGCGCGCCCGCTGCATGCAAAAGAATCAACAAGAGTAACAGTCGTTTAAACATGATCATTCTCCGCAGTGCAACTGTTTCGGCTCGGATCATCAACTAAATGCTGTGCCCGCGCCTGCAATGACTGCCTGTTACTGAGTGCGCAATTCCTCAGAGTCGCAGCCCACAAGTATCTGCGCTCGACTCCGCCGCATGAAGAATCGTTTATTGCACTGGATGCATGTACATCGGATGCATCTGGTTACGAAATGCCTTCATTTGCGCACGTTGTTCAGGCGTCAGGATTTCATCGATGTGGTTCTGTGTATCAATGTAAGCCTCAATCATCTGACGCTTCAGATCAAATATCTTCTGATATTCTCGTCCGATGGCTGCCGGATCTCGCTTATCAGCCTGATAAAGATCGCGCAGCTTTGCTGTTTCATCGTTAATCAAACCTTGCTTGGCCCAGTTATCGTGCTTAAGTTCATCGGACAGCTTGCTGATTTTGGAGCGCTGCTCTTCACTCAGGCTGAGCGCCCTGAACATGTGCATGCCAGACTCCATCATCATGCCGGCGCCCTGCGGCCCCATCATTCCATAGCCACTATGCACGCCTGCGACAGATTCAACATCACACTTTTGACGCATCCTGGTGCGATCATTCACAGGAGGTACAGCAGTGGCAGCGGGAGATTTTTTGACGGGCGCCTTGACAGAAGCATCATCAGCAAAAGATGGTGCAGCAACGACCACGGAGAGTAAGGCAACAGCAATGATTTTTTTCATGGTATAGCTCCTCAGATTAAATTAAGCCAATTTACTTGCGAATAGCAGTCTATCACTTGTCAAGCCCCATTCAACAGGTTCCACTCTGCCTATTTCATCCCTGAAGGTAGGTGAATCGTCTCGCCGGCCACCATAAAGCTGCCTTTACCTTGATGGTGTATCGTCTGCGGATGTGTCTGCGCCGGATCTATCCATGCTTTGACCACCTCAAGAATGAACAAATTGTACTTGGCGACCATCTCCACATCAACCAGCCTGCATTCAAGACTGGCATAGCACTCATCGATAATCGGCGCCTTGATGCACGATGCCGCCACGGGTGTGAAGCCAAATTTCTCGAATTTGTCCACCTCTCGCCCTGAACTGTTCCCGCAGCCCACCACTTTTTCAGCCAGCGCAACCGTTGGGATATTGATTACGCATTCCCTTGTTTCATTCAAGATGTCAAACGTGTAATTCCGGTTGCTGATCACACAACCCACGAGTGGCGGCTCAAACTCGATCATCGTATGCCAGGACATGGTCATGATATTCGCACGATCCCGGCTGCGGGTCGAGACCAGCACGACCGGCCCCGGCTCAAGCAGGCGATAGACATCGGCCAAGGGATATGATTTTTTCTCCATCACGACACTCCCGTTTCGACAGTTTGAAATAATCAGGTATGCCATCTCAAACCCGATTGATTTCCCAGTGATTTGTCAAGTCTATAACATCAGAGCATTGATCGCGATCAAATCTTACCTTGATGATGTTCAGCTTATCCGCTGAACAGAAGGGGCCGCATGGCGGACGAAGAAAAGCCGGGACGAAT
>DFWZ01000029.1 GCA_002381565.1 Gallionella sp. UBA4121 | reverse complement strand
AGCACGATTTTGTCATTCTCGAATTTTCCTACGCGGATTTTCGGTCCTTGCAAATCGGCCAGAATACCTACGGTTCGACCAACGGCCGCCGCCGCCGCCCGCACAACTTCAGCACGTTTCACGTGATCCGCTGCCGACCCATGCGAAAAGTTCATGCGCACCAGATCAACGCCGGCACGAATCATCTGCTCCAGGACTTTTTGATCGCTGGAGGCAGGCCCCAGCGTTGCAACTATTTTAGTTCTACGCAGCATGAGATTCCTAATTGATTATTTTTTAGCGCGTTCTTCCAGAATCGCCACCGCAGGCAAAGTCTTGCCTTCGAGGAATTCAAGGAACGCTCCGCCTGCTGTTGAGATGTATGACACCTTATCAAAAATATCATACTTTTGAATTGCCGCAATCGTGTCGCCACCACCTGCCAGCGTAAATGCCTTCGTTTCTGCGATCGCTTTTGCGATGGTTTTGGTGCCCTCACCGAACTGATCGAACTCAAACACACCGACCGGCCCGTTCCACACCACAGTTCCGGCATTCATGATGATGTCGGCAATCTCCTGTGCAGACTTCGGACCAATGTCAAAAATCATTTCGTCATCCGCCACATCGTTGGCCGACTTCAAAATAGCAGGGGTATTTTCGTTGCCCGGCAAAAACGGGGCTGCCGTACCCACCACCACATCGGTCGCAATGGGAATGCTCGCTCCGCGCGCCGTCATTTTTGCAATCAACGCTTGTGCTGTCGGTACCAGATCATTTTCGCACAGCGATTTGCCTACCGGATGACCGGTCGCCTTCAGAAAGGTGTTGGCAATACCACCACCAACCACCAGTTGCTCGCATTTTTCGGACAAGGATTCCAGCACCGTCAGCTTGGTAGAAACCTTGGAGCCGCCAACGATGGCAACCATCGGACGCGCGGGATTGAGCAACGCCTTGGTCAAGGCCTCCAGTTCTGCGGTCAGCAAAATACCGGCGGCGGCCGTGGGTGCAAACTTTGCCACACCGTGTGTCGATGCTTCAGCGCGATGCGCCGTGCCGAATGCATCCATCACATATACATCGCAAAGCGCGGCGTATTTTTTGGCGAGTTCGTCAGTGCTTTTTTTCTCGCCCTTGTTAAAGCGACAGTTTTCCAGCAACACCAATTCGCCTTCGGCAACATCAAATCCTCCATCGATCCAGTCGCGGATCAGACGAACCGGTTTGCCCAGCTTGTTGGCGATCACATCTGCGACCGGCCTGAGTGAGTTTTCTTCTGAGTAATCGCCCTCAACCGGGCGACCCAGATGAGAGGTTACCATCACACGCGCACCGGCTTTCAGTGCGGCATTGATGGTTGCCATAGAGGCGGAGATACGGGCATCGGATGTGACTTTGCCGTCTTTGACAGGCACATTCAAATCAGCACGGATCAGGACACGCGCCCCCTTGAGATCCAGATCAGTCATTTTGATTACGGACATTACTTTCCCTTTGAATAGAACTACAAAGTCAAAAGGGCTGGCGCCGGGCCACCCCTTTGTCGAACCTGTTACTTTGCGATGTGGCGAACCATGCGCATCAGGTTGCAGGTATAACCGTATTCGTTGTCATACCATGCCACCACTTTGACGAAAGTCGGATCGAGGGCGATACCGGCTTCTGCATCAAACACGGAGGGGCAGGTATAACCACGGAAATCAGTGGAAACCACTTTTTCTGTCGTGTAGCCCAGAACGCCCTTCAACGGACCGCTCTCGGATGCCGCTTTCATCGCCGCGCAGATTTGTTCGTAAGTAGCCGGATTGTTCAACTCCACCGTCAGATCAACCACTGACACATCAGAAGTCGGTACGCGGAATGCCATACCGGTCAGCTTGCCCTTCAGTTCTGGCAATACCACACCCACGGCCTTGGCAGCACCGGTCGAGGAAGGAATGATATTTTCCAGAATACCGCGGCCGCCGCGCCAGTCCTTGTTGGATGGGCCGTCTACGGTCTTTTGAGTGGCCGTTGCTGCGTGCACGGTGGTCATCAGCCCGCGCTTGATGCCGAAGTTGTCGTTCAATACCTTGGCAACCGGCGCCAGTGCGTTGGTGGTGCAGGAAGCTGCGGATACGATCGCATCCCCCTTGTAGGTATCGTGGTTCACGCCGTATACGAACATTGGTGAAGTGTCTTTGCAAGGAGCAGACATAACCACCTTTTTCGCGCCGGCTTGAATGTGTTTCTGGCAGCTTTCCTGGTCGAGGAAGAAACCGGTACATTCGATCACGATGTCCACACCCGCTTCATTCCACTTCAGATTTGCAGGATCGCGCTCGGCTGTCAGGCGGATTTCTTTTCCATTGACCACCAGATTATTGCCGCTCACAACGACATCGCCATTGAAACGGCCATGCACGGAATCATACTTCAGCATGTAAGCCAGGTAATCAGGCTCCAGCAAGTCATTGATCGCAACGATTTCAATTTCAGGAAAGTCCTTGGTTGCTGCGCGGAAAACCATACGGCCAATACGACCGAATCCATTAATACCAACTTTAATTGCCATGTTTATCTCCCGTTCTAATTATTCAATTCAGTCTTACAGCACGCCCTTGACAGCCTTCACCACGTTTTCCACAGTGAAGCCGAAGTGCTTGAACAGTTCCGGCGCCGGCGCAGATTCACCGAAGCAATCCATACCTACAACCGCACCTTCCAGGCCGACATACTTGTACCAGCCGCCTGTCACACCCGCTTCAACTGCGACACGGTTCACGCCTCTCGGCAACACGCTGTCCTTGTAGGCTTGATCCTGCTTATCAAACACGTTTGTCGACGGCATGGACACCACGCGCACGTTGATGCCTTCTGCAGCAAGAGCGGCTTGCGACTTGATGGCCAAATCAACTTCTGAGCCGGTCGCGATGATTACAGCTTGCGGCTTGCCGCCTGCGGCTTCAGACAGAATGTAAGCACCCTTGCGGATATTGGCAATTTGCGCTGCATCACGCTTCTGGAATTGCAGGTTCTGGCGACTGAAGATCAGGCTGGTAGGACCATCATTGCGTTCAACTGCGGCAACCCAGCATACGATCGATTCAACTGTGTCGCATGGACGCCATGTTTCCATGTTGGGAATATGACGCAATGTTGCGGTCTGCTCTACAGGCTGGTGAGTCGGGCCGTCTTCGCCCAGACCAATGGAGTCATGGGTGTAAACGAAAATCACGCGCTGCTTCATCAGGGCTGCCATGCGCAAGGCATTGCGTGCATATTCCGAGAACATCAGGAAGGTGCCGCCGAATGGCAGTAAGCCGCCATGCAACGCCATACCGTTCATGATGTGCGACATACCAAACTCGCGCACGCCGTAGCTGATGTAGTTACCGGTACTCTTGCCGTGAACGTGCTTGCAGCCTGTCCAATTGGTCAGATTGGAACCGGTCAGATCGGCTGAGCCGCCCAGGAACTCAGGCAGGGCAGGCGCCAGTGCGTTGATCGCGTTTTGCGAAGCCTTGCGAGTGGCGATGGTTTCGCCCTTTGCATCGGTCTGTGCAATCGCGGCAGCTGCGTGTGCCGCCCAGCCGGATGGCAATTCACTCTTGGTGCGGCGTTCAAATTCAGCCGCTTCAGCAGGATAGGCCGCGCGATATTCGGCGAACTTGTTGTTCCACAGTTTTTCCAGGCCAGCGCCTTTGGTGCGGGCATCCCATGCGTCATAGACGTGTTTAGGAATTTCGAAAGGCGGATAGTTCCAGCCGATGTGTGCGCGGGTTGCGGCAACTTCGGCGTCGCCAAGGGCAGCGCCATGCACATCGTGAGTACCTTCCTTGTTGGGAGAGCCGGCACCGATGATGGTCTTGCAACAGATCAGGGTAGGTTTGTCGGTAACCGCGTGACCAGCACGAATTGCAGCGTCGATTGCCTCGGCATCATGCCCTTGTACATTGGCAACCACATGCCAGCCATATGCTTCAAAGCGTTTTGCGGTGTCGTCAGTGAACCAGCCGTTGGTGTGACCGTCAATGGAAATTTCGTTGTCATCCCAGAACGCCATCAACTTGCCCAGGCCCCAGGTGCCGGCCAGTGCGCAGGCTTCATGGGAAATCCCTTCCATCATGCAGCCATCGCCCATGAACACGTAGGTGTTATGGTCGACAATTTCATGGCCAGGCTTGTTGAATTCTGCCGCCAGCAATTTTTCTGCCATCGCCATACCCACGGCATTGGTGATGCCTTGGCCGAGCGGACCGCCGGTCGTTTCTACGCCGGCGGTGTAACCGTATTCAGGATGACCCGGTGTCTTGGAGTGCATTTGACGGAAGCGCTTCAACTCTTCAATCGGCAAATCGTAACCTGACAGATGCAACAACGCATATACCAGCATCGAACCATGACCGTTAGACATCATGAAACGATCGCGACCAGGCCACTTAGGGTTTGCCGGATTGTGGCGCAGATGGTGATTCCACAACACGTCAGCGATCTCTGCCATGCCCATCGGCGCGCCCGGATGGCCGGAGTTGGCTTTTTGCACGGCATCTACTGCCAACATGCGGATTGCGCCGGTTATGTCATTGTATTTTGGTGGGGTAATGCTACGATTTGCTGTCATGTACTGACTCCTCCGAACATCCATAGGGATGGGTTTATGTTTAATGCCAAATTGTTAATTGGTGGAATTATGCCGCACACCCCGCAATACATCAACCGGCTTGCCAATTTAATGGCAAGTCTCAAGCCCTGACAAATCGCGTCAGGCCTCGTTTTCAGGGCCTTTTTTAGCTACTTTTATCCCCAGCTGTTTAAGCTTGCGGTACAGGTGAGTACGCTCCAAACCTACTTTTTCTGCCACACGAGAAACATTGCCGGCTTCTTTTTGTAAATGGTAATCAAAATAAATTGCATCGAAATGCTCACGCGCTTCGCGCAGGGGCAAATCCAAGGGCAAAGTAAAATGGATGGTCGCGCCATCAATTTCGACAATCAGGTTTTGCACCGCATCGACCGCCGGCAATTGCGGCCTCGCGGCCCCCTCCTTGATCGCGCGGGCTACGGTACCCAGTAACTTCTGCATCGAAATCGGTTTTTCCAGAAAATCCACCGCGCCGATACGCGTCGCCTCTACAGCGGTCTCTATCGTTCCGTGACCGGACATCATAACCACGGGCATGGTCAGCAGTTCCTGCTCGCCCCATTCCTTTAACAGCGTGACGCCATCAACGTCCGGCATCCAGATATCCAACAGCACCAGATCCGGCTCATGTTCGTGCCTGAAACGACGCGCCTGTTCGGCATTTTCGGCAAGCTGTACCTGATAACCCTCATCAAATAATATTTCCGCCAGCAATTCACGTATGCCGACCTCATCGTCCACTACCAGAATCTGTTTGCTCATACTTGTTCCTCACTATCTTGTAATTCACGCAGCGAGACCTTATCACCCTCCCTCGTTTGCGGGGGAGAGGTAGAAAAGAGGGGGGCGGGCATGGGTGCCATTGTTACATTTTCCATGTCCGCAAGCGGCAGACTGATATTGACACAGGCGCCGCCATTTACATGATTTTCAACGCTTATTCTGCCGCCATGCTCTTCGATTATTTTCTTCACAATTGCCAACCCCAAACCGGTACCTTTGGTTTTAGTTGTCATGTACGGCTCAAAAACTCGCGACAACGCGTTTTCGGAAAAACCGGTGCCATTGTCCAGCACGCGCAAATGAATTTCTCCTTGCACCATTTCAGTGCTCAAGGTTATCTGAGGCGCTGGCACGCCCGACAGGGCATCTTGCGAATTTTGCAACAAGTTGTGCAATACCTGGCGCAAACGTGTTGCATCCCCATTTATTTCGGCGTGACTCGCCTGCAAGTGCAATGTGATAGGAACGGCATTGGCTTCATATAAACCCAGCACCTCTTTAATCAGTCGGTGCACATCCAGCCGTGTCAATTTGAGCACCGGGCCACGTGCATAATCGGCGAAATCGCTCACCATATTTTTCATCGCTGCCACCTGACTGACGATGGTTTGCGTGGCACGTTGCAACAGCTTCGCATCGACATCGTCCAGTTTGGCACTAAGCTTGTATTGCAAACGCTCGGCGGAGAGCTGAATCGGTGTGAGAGGGTTCTTGATTTCGTGAGCCAGGCGGCGAGCCACCTCACCCCAGGCAGACTGACGCTCGGCTTGCAGCAGGTGGCTGATATCATCAAACACCACGACAAAACCCGCTTCTGCACCCTGAGGCAGGCGCGTTCCACGCATCAGCAAAATCTGGGTTCCGTTCTTGCTCAGCCGTTCGATTTGACGCTGCCATTCACCATTGGTGGTGTCCGAAAAGGCTGCCGTGATGGTTTGGCAAAAAGTATTCAACAAGGTATATTTTTCCGCAATGTGCTGCAATGGCATGCGCTGCATCTCCTGCAAGGGCGCGCCCAAAATATGTTCGGCGCTGGTATTCACCGAGCGCAGGCGAAATTCGCCATCCAGCGCCAGCACCCCTGAGGAGAGATGCGTGAGCACACTCTCCAGATACCCCTTGGCACTCTCAACCTCGCGCTGTTGCTGCTCGCTGGCTCGTTTGGCATCCGCCAGCTGGTGTGTCATTTGATTAAACAATCCTGTCAGCGCACCCAGTTCGTCACTGCTGCGTATCGGATGCTGCCCGGTAAAGTCGCCTTGCGCAACCGCGCGCGTGCCCTCGGCCAGCGCCTCCAGTGATGAACCCAGCCGTTCACTGATAAAGAATGCAGCCGATATCGCCGTGAGTAAAACCACCAGCAAAGATAGTGTCAGCGTGATGCCATACAAACGCTTCAACCCCACCCTGGACAGCGTCAGCTCCTGATAGTCGCGGTACACCGACTGCACCGTTTCTGCATCGGCTTCAACCTGCTTGGGAACGGCCTGGTTAAATTGCAAGATATAGCTGATCCCCGAATAGCTATTCGCACTGACTAAAACCAGCACGCGCAAGCCCATCGATTTGTCAGGCAGCTCCTCAATCGCGGCGTATTGTCCTTTTTCGCGCACTTCCTGTATCAGCTTGTCACCCGGAACATCGGGCAGCAACGCATTGTCTACGGCGGCAAACGCGACCATCCTGCCGTTTGAATCAAACAGAGCCGTTTCCTGTGCCGCACCTTCATCGATTAACTGAGTCAACGCATTCTGGAATTGAGCAGGATTTTTTTCTGACAACAAGAGTGCGATAAACTGGGTTTTTTTCGTCAATTCTTTCAGACTGTTATCCAGACTGCTTTTTCCCAGATTAAGACCACCCTCCAGCGCCTTTTCGACACGCACGTCAAACCATGATTCGATGCTTTTCGACAAAAAGTTGACCGATACGGCATAAACCAGGATGCCAGGTACAACTGCAATAAGGGTAAAAAACAGCACCAGACGCAGCGTTAGTTTAGCGCCAAATACCTTGTGCTTTAACTTCTCGCGCAGACGCCAAATCTGGGCGCCCACCAACCCCAGCAATCCTGCTGCCAGCAAACCCATCAGACCAAGCAGGCTGTAATAGTTGATGGAAAACACTTCGGTATTGACGCTGCTGCTGGACAACAGGTACAGCAAAGCGGTACCCGCAATGACACTCAGGATGATCAGGTATTTCACAGCTTTATCACTCCGCTTTGCCGCGCGCGGCGGAGTCCTGAGGACGTACCACCCAGCGATACCAGCCCGAATCAAAATCCCAGTCCTTGCTGGTCAGCACATTCACCTGCATCAGCTTGGGCAGCTGTTTGGTATCCAGGCGCAATCGTACGGCGGCAATATAATTGCCATCTTTTTTCATCGAATCGAACGGAATGTAGGCTGAATTTTGCCGATCCAGCATATGTATCATTTCATCAAGACTTGCAAAGTTCTGGAACAACGCCCCGCGAGAAATACGGTACTGACGGGTGAGCACGTTATAGGATAGCTTGACCGATTGCTCACTTTGAAACACCTGTTCATCCAGCCAGTACCAGCGTGAACGTGTCAGCGAAAACTCGCCCACAAAATAGAGCGGCACGCCTAACGACAAGGTCTGCTGCACCACATAATTCAGGTTGACATCAAACTCTGCCGCAAGTTGATAGCCGTCCTCGGTCATGCGTACTTCAGCCTTGTTCACCTCGATGCCATCCGCATAGGCTGCGGCAACAAAGCAGACGCTCAGCAGCAGGACGTTAAGCAGTTTTTTGCAACAACGCATAAAAGAACCCATCATGCTGGTCTGTCGGTAATAACTGGCCATCAGGCAAAGATACCTGTCGTGCTTCCGGGGTTTTCGCCAGGAACCCGTCTATCACATCCTGATTCTCCTGTTTGAATATGGAACAAGTGGCGTAGAGCAACAGACCACCCTGCGCCAACAGCGCCCACAAGGATTGCAGAATTTCAGACTGCTGCGCAGCAAAAGACGCTATGTCCTTTTTCCTGCGCAGCCATTTTATATCCGGATGGCGGCGCACCACGCCGGTTGCAGAGCAGGGCACATCGGCCAATATGCGCTCGAAAGGCTTGCCGTCCCACCAGCCTGCAGGATTGGCGGCATCCCCCGTCAAAAGCGTTCCGCTCAGCCCCAGACGCTGCAAATTCTCGGCAACGCGTAGCAGGCGTTTTTCATCCTTGTCCAGCGCCACCAACTCAACGTCTGCCAGCTCCAGAATGTGCGCGGCCTTGCCGCCCGGTGCGGCACAGGCATCCAGCACGCGCATGCCGTTGTGAACGTCCAGCAGTCGTGCCGCATACTGCGCACCCGCATCTTGCACCGATACCAGACCTTCAAAAAATCCGGGCAACTTGTCTACCGACACGGCCCTGTCCAGTTGCAGCGCATCAGGAGCGATAAGCCTTGCAGCGATACCCTGTTCCGACAGTTGCGCCAGATAGTCAGCAGTCGTGCCGCGCCGATGGTTGACGCGCAGCGTCATCGGCGGATGCCCGTTGCCGGCGTCAAGTATTCCGCCGGCAACATCTTCTCCATACTGCGCCCTTAGTTCATCTATCCACCACTGCGGATGACTATATCGGCCCTCCGGCTTAAGGGCAGCTTGCGCCAGCAAATCGGCCTGATTGCGCAAAAAATTGCGCAATATCGCATTCACCAGCCCCCGAATCTTCGGATTCAGTATGTCTGCCGAGCGCACGGCGTGATCCACCACCGCATGCTGCGCCGCACGGCTGTATTGCAGTTGATATAAGGCTACCAGCAGCAAATAGGAGATGCGGTTATCCGTCATATGCTTGTGCAACAACAGATCAAGTATGGCATTTAACTGGCCGTAAAACCGCAAGGTACCGTAACTCAAGTCTTGCAGGGCGGCACGCTGTGCCGGTGCCCAGACCGATTTTCTGCGCAGCGATTCATCCAGCACCTGGTTGAGATTACGCCCGTCCACCAGCACTTGCTGGACGATCTGGGTGGCTGCCAATTGTATGTTATGCATTTAAATTACCGAAAAATTCACCCGCATTCACCGGCATCGCCTGCATGAATTGCGCGGCAGGTTGTGCCTTGCCGCCAGGTCGTTGTAACACCAGCAATTGCAGCGCACCTTTGCCACAGGCAACCGTTATGCCACGCCTGTCCACGGACAATACCTCGCCCGGTTTTCCATGTTGATCAGGGCACACCTCGGCCTGCCAAACCTTCAACACGACGTCATTCAGCTTGCTCTGACACACCGGGAAAGGATTATAGGCGCGCACCGCGCGTGCAATCTGCTCAGCATCCTGCCGCCAGTCGATCATGGCTTCGTTTTTAAGCAGCTTAGACGCATAACACGCTGCATTGTTATCCTGCACAACTGGCGTCAGGCGGTTTTCTTGCAGCAAACGCAATGCCTCAAGTATGCTGGCCGCCCCCAGTAACGCCAGCTTGTCGTGTAAAGTCTGGGCATTGTCAACAGCCTCAATCGGGCAAGCCTGACGCAACAACATGTCGCCGGTATCCAGCCCCACATCCATCTGCATGATGGTAATGCCAGTCTCTTTATCGCCCGCCAGAATCGCACGCTGTATCGGTGCCGCACCACGCCAGCGCGGCAGCAGCGAAGCATGGATATTCAGGCAGCCGTAACGTGGCAACTCCAGCACCGCCACCGGCAGAATCAATCCGTAGGCCGCCACCACCATCACGTCAGCGCCTAATTCTGCGATCGCCTTTCCAGCCTGTTCCGTCTTCAAACTCTCCGGCTGTAACACGGTTAAGCCGTGTTGCAGCGCTAACTGCTTGACGGGACTGGCTGTCATCTGCATACCGCGACCCGAAGGGCGATCCGGCTGCGTCAACACCGCGACGATTTGATGCTCCTTGAGTAATGCCGCCAGCGCGCTGGCGGCAAAGTGTGGAGTACCGGCAAAAATTATTTTCACGGTTAACCTAAAGCGCTTCGCGCCGCCGCTTCTTGAGCTTGGCGCGCAACCTTGTTTGTTTGAGTTGCGACAAGTATTCGACGAACACCCGGCCTTGCAAATGGTCCATTTCGTGCTGAATACACACAGCCAAAAACCCCTCTGCCTCCAGTGTAAAAAGCTCGCCCATCTGATTGAGCGCCCGCACCGTCACCTTACTTGCACGATGCACCATTTCATAAATACCCGGCACGGACAGGCAGCCTTCTTCACCTTCCGAGTCGCCGCTCGCGCATAAAATTTCAGGGTTGATGAACACCATCAATTGATCATGCGTCTCGGAAATATCCACCACGATGACCCGCTCATGCACATCCACCTGAGTTGCCGCCAGGCCAACTCCCGGTGCAGCATACATGGTTTCTGCCATGTTTCGCACCAACTTGCGGGTGACGTCATTAACCTGCGCAACCTTTTTGGCGATTGTGTGCAGGCGCTCATCGGGATACTGTAAAATTTGTAGGATTGCCATAATGCTTGCTAATTTAATTGACTGGATGCAGAATTTAACGCGCCACGGTATGCCGTGCGCCTTTGTCACTGACTCTTTCGGGGTTTCGCATGCGTAAGATTATATCGCTGTTTTGCTTTTTATTGCCTGTCTTGGCTTTTGCCGGCCAACCTGACAGCTCACCACAGATACGCAGCGATGCCCCTGACCAATATATTGTAGTCAAAGGCGACACATTATGGGACATCTCCGGTAAGTTCTTCAAAGACCCTTGGAAATGGCCCTACATCTGGGGAATGAACAAAAACACCGTCAGGGATCCGCACTGGATTTATCCCGGTGAAACCATTGTGCTGGATCGCGCACACGGCACGCTAAGCGTAGGCGGAAGCGGGAGTGAGAGTAAAACTACAGACGCGGTCATCAGACTGTCCCCACAGGCACGCTCCGAAGATAGCACACAAAATGCCATTCCCAGCATTCCACCCAAGGCAATTGAGCCGTTTTTGAGCCAACCACTGGTTATGGAGGATGGATTATTGGCCGGCAGCCCGACGCTGGTCGGGCTACCAGAAGAGCGTGTCATTGTAGGCCCCGGTGATATCGTCTACGCCAAAGGTCTGACCGAAGACCAGGGGAAAAGATGGCAAGTCTATCGCCCCGGAAAAATATTTACCGATCCCGACACGCATGAAATTCTGGGTCGTGAAGCGATCTATCTGGGCTCGGTTGAGGTCAATGAGTTTGGCAATGTCAGCACCGCCGTTGTGACTGATGCGAAACAGGAAATCAATGTGGGTGACCGCCTGGTCGCATCCACCGCCGCAACCTCTCTCAACTACCTGCCGCGGGCACCTGAAAGCCAGATTAATGCTACCGTGATTTCAATCTATGGCGGCGTATCTCAGGCGGGCCAGAACACCGTTATCACCCTCAACAAGGGTGCGCGCGATGGATTGCAAAGCGGCCATGTGCTGGCCCTGTTCAGCAAGGGTCGGGTAGTAAAAAGCGAGGGTAAAGACCTCGCACTGCCAGACGTACGTTATGGCTTGTTGTTCGTGTTCCGTGTATTCGATAAGGTATCCTATGCGCTGGTGATGCAAACACGCTTGCCCGTGCAACTCCTGGATCATGCCGCGACACCCTGAGTATTTGCCTACACGGGTTTCACGTGAAACATGATTGGCGAATCAAGCAGCCAACCCACCAATCTGCCCGCCGAAAAACTTTTGGCAGGACAGGACAACAACCTGATGGCAGGCTATGTTGATGAGTCGCTAAAGGCATGGCTTTCGCTCAGTCTGATACAGGGCTTAGGAGGAGAAGGGGCGCGTCACCTGTTAAAGGAGTTTGGCTCACCTGAGGCGGTTTTGGCGGCATCGGTGAACTCACTCAGGTCTTTCGTCAAACCCGATGTTGCGTCTGCAATAAGCAAAGGCATCCATGATGATGCGCTCACACCAACGCTGATCTGGCTGGAAGACCAGCAAAATCATGTGATCACGCTGGCCGATAATGACTATCCGCAAGCCCTGCTCAACATCTCCGACCCGCCTCTATTGCTTTACGTCAAAGGACGTCTTGATTTATTAAATGCCAGCGCACTCGCCATTGTCGGCAGCCGCCACGCCACGCCACAGGGCATAAGCAATGCCGAGGAATTTGCAAATTTATTGAGCGATGCAGGACTGTGCATCATCAGCGGTATGGCGCATGGCATTGATGCGGCTGCCCATCGCGGTGCATTGCGCGGGCAGGGCAGCAGCATCGCAGTGGTCGGAACCGGGCTGGACAAAGTCTATCCCGCCGCCAATCGCGATCTGGCTCATACTCTGGCTAAACAAGGTGCGATTATCTCCGAATTTCCGCTGGGCACACCGCCTGTCGGCACAAACTTTCCGCGCCGCAACCGCCTCATCAGCGGCATGAGCATAGGTTGTCTGGTTGTCGAAGCCTCACAGCAGAGCGGTTCGCTGATTACCGCACGACAGGCGATGGAGCAGGGCAGAGATGTATTCGCCATTCCCGGCTCGATACATTCGCCGCAAAGTCGTGGCTGCCACAAACTAATCAAGCAAGGCGCAAAGCTGGTCGAAACGGCGCAAGACATACTTGAAGAGTTAACTGGCCAGTTCGCTCCATTCGCCCCCAAACCTGAAACGCCTCAAGGCGACTCACCTCAAGGCGATGACCTGCCGGACCTGATCGGCTTTGATCCGGTGAGCATGGATACGCTTTGTCAACGCAGCGGCTTGACGGTTAGCCAGCTATCCGCCATGCTATTGACACTCGAACTTGAAGGCCGCATCGCAGCACTTCCGGGCGGGTTGTTCCAACGCATACACTAAACTCACACGAAATTATGTTTGAAATCTTGATGTACCTGTTTGAAAGCTATATTGATGCAGGCAGCTACCCGGCACCGGACAAGCTGTCCCGCAAACTTTCTGCCGCCGGTTTCGAGGGCGAAGATATAGATGAAGCGTTGACCTGGCTGTCGGCATTGCGACTGCAGAATTCGGACAGCTATCCTGCCATCCTGAATCATTCCGGGATGCGTTTTTTTGCCGAACTGGAGTTTCAACGGATCAGTGCTGAGGCACGACAGTTTTTATTATTTGCCGAGCAGCAGTCCATGATTTCTGCCGTCGAGCGCGAGATTATCATTGACCGTGCCGTGGCACTCCAACAAAAGGACCTGGGACTGGAAAAGCTCAAACTCATCATGCTTATCGTGCTATGGGATCGCCACCAGGATCTCAGCCCGCTGTTGATCGAAGAGCTGCTCGTCCCCATACAATTCACTCAATTACATTAAACACCACGCATGGCAATTAATCTTCTGATCGTAGAATCTCCGGCAAAAGCCAAGACCCTGAAAAAATACCTGGGTAATGACTTCGAGGTGCTTGCCTCCTATGGGCATGTGCGCGACCTCGTTCCCAAGAGCGGCGCGGTAGATACCGAAAACGGTTTTGCCATGAATTACGAAATCATCGCGCGCAACAGTAAACACATGGATGCCATTGCCAAGGCAGCTGCGCTAGCTGACAACATTCTGCTCGCTCCCGATCCCGACCGTGAAGGTGAAGCCATCGCCTGGCACATCGCCGAACTGCTCAAAGCCAAGAGAGGGTTTAAAGGCAAGAACATGAAGCGCGTGGTGTTCTATGAAATCACCCAGTCGGCTGTCCGCGAAGCGGTCGCCAATCCGCGCGAAATAGCCATGCCGCTGGTGAATGCACAACAGGCACGGCGCGCGCTGGACTATCTGGTCGGCTTTAATTTATCGCCGCTGTTGTGGCGGAAAATTCGCCCCGGTTTATCCGCCGGGCGCGTGCAAAGCCCTGCGTTGCGCCTGATCGTCGAACGCGAACTGGAAATTGAAGCCTTTACCAGCCAGGAATACTGGACTGTGCATCTGGATAGTCACAAGGATCACCAGGCATTTTCCGCCCGCCTGTTCCAGTATCAAGGAAAAAAACTCGACCAGCTCAGCATCAAGAGTCAGGCAGAATACGATGCCATCTTTGCAAGACTTAACGATGCAAAATTGCCACCCAAAGTGGTGCGTGTCGAAAAGAAGGCAAAACAGCGTTATGCCGCAGCACCGTTCACCACGTCTACCCTGCAACAGGAGGCTGTGCGCAAGCTGGGCATGTCCACCGAACGGGCCATGCGCACCGCACAAACGCTCTATGAAGGGGTGGACATCGGCGGCCAGACCGTCGGCCTGATTTCCTACATGCGTACCGACTCGGTGTCGCTGGCGCAAGAAGCCGTTGCCGAAATTCGCGACTACATCAGTGGCAACTTTTCTGCAGAATATTTGCCGGGCAGCCCACCCGTCTTTAAGAGCAAGACCAAGAATGCTCAGGAGTCGCATGAGGCGATACGCCCGACTTCGATTGCGCGCACACCCGACAGCCTGCGCGACCGCCTGAGTGCCGATCAAGCTCGTCTGTACGAAATGATCTGGAAGCGCACGCTTGCCTGCCAGATGACACCGGCGCGTTTTGACACTGTCAGCGCAGACATACGCTTAGGCGGTGACGATACACTGTTCAGAGCCAACGGACAGGTGCTGGTTTTTCCCGGCTTCATTAGCGTTTACATGGAAGACGTGGATGATGCCGAGGAAGAGCAGGGCAGCAAACTGCCACCGCTCAGTGAAGGGGATGTTTTGCCGGTAGATAAACTGTTCGGCGAACAGCACTTTACACAACCTCCGCCACGCTTCACGGAAGCGAGCCTGGTCAAGTCGCTGGAAGAATATGGCATCGGTCGCCCTTCAACCTATGCCACCATCATCTCCACGCTACAAACCCGTGAATATGCCGTTCTGGACAAAAAACGCTTCGTACCTACCGATGTCGGACGAGTTGTCACGCGTTTCCTCACCGATCATTTCACCCGCTATGTGGATTACAACTTCACAGCATCGCTCGAAGATGAACTTGATGAAGTATCCGACGGTAAACGTGACTGGGTAGGCGTACTGGATGAGTTCTGGA
Organism: Gallionella sp. UBA4121; assembly: GCA_002381565.1. GTDB lineage: Bacteria > Pseudomonadota > Gammaproteobacteria > Burkholderiales > Gallionellaceae > Gallionella. The sequence goes on along the minus strand of DFWZ01000029.1, from coordinate 63,067 downwards.
AAGGTTTTTCCGGACTGATCAAGGAAAAAACCAATATCGAGCGGCCACAGGAATTGCTGGATGAAGCCTGTCCGGAATGCGGCAAACCGCTAGCCAAGAAATTGAGTCGCTATGGCAGCTTCATCAGTTGTACCAATTATCCGGAATGCAAATACAAGCGCAGCGTTGGCGGCGAGACACAGGATGATGTTCGCGTTGAACTGGGAACACATCCAGACACCGCACAAGCCGTACTGCTGCTGCGCGGTCCTTACGGCCATTATGTGCAACTCGGCGAAGTAATTGAAGGCGAAAAAATCAAGCCCAAGCGCGTCTCCTGGCCCAAGGAAATGCCAATAGAGCAGGCCGACCTGGCTGGCGCGCTGAAATTGCTGTCACTGCCACGCGACTTAGGTTTGCACCCTGAAACAAACAAGAAGGTCATTGTCAATATCGGCCGCTTTGGCCCGTACATTGGCCACGATGGGAAATTCAAGTCCATTCCACGCTCTGACAGCATTTTCGACATCGGGCTGGATCGTGCAGTGGAACTGCTGGCGCAAGCCAAGGACGGCAACACCATCTTACGCACGCTGGGCGACCATCCCGATGACAAAGCCTCGGTAGAAATTTGCAGCGGTCGCTACGGCCCCTATGCGCGCCACGGCAAGATCAACGCCACCCTGCCCAAGGACGTGTCGGTCGACGAGATCACGCTTGAAGAAGCGCTGGAACTGATTGCTGCCAAGGCCGCGAAGGGTGACACGGGGAAAACCAAGCCTGCAAGAAAGGCCGCAGCGAAGCCAAAGACCACAGCAAAACCGAAAGCGGCTGCAAAACCCAAAGCAGTAGCAAAGGCAGCAGCGAAGACGAGCAAAACCGCCATCAAACCTGCATCTGCCGCGAAGAAAACGGTCACAAAAAAAGTTTAATTCAACAGGGCCAGACCGGCAACCAACCGTAAGGGTTGATGCGGGTTGAATGAAGTGTTTGAGGCGAAGGACAGTTGCAGGTCTATGATCCGACCAGGCCGGCCGCTATATTGATCGACAGGCCAAGAATCGCGACATTGAACAAAAAACTGAGTATGGATTGCGCCAGTACTATCTTGCGCATTGCATGCGACATGATGGCCACATCGGATGTCTGTGCTGCGACAGCAATGGTAAACGAGACATATAAAAAATCCCAATAGTCCGGATTCTCCTCTTTATCCGGAAAACTGAGCGCCCGTCGCGCTATGGGCGACCTGTAATAAATATGCGCATAGTGAAAAGTGAACAGGGTTGCGACGAGGCACCATGAACCCAATACAGTTGCCCCGGTGAATCCGTAATGAGCCATGCGAAGGCTGAAAGGCAGGCCCTTGACGGTTGAGAGCTCAAAAACGATCGCGATCATACTGACAATCGCCGCCATTGACATGATCGCCAAAATGGCAACCGCGCTCTGATCCTCTTGCTCGGCAATACAGCGAACTTTAAGTTGACTCGCACGCATCATCAGCCATCCCATTAAACCCAGATATAACCAGACAGTCACATTCCAACCAACTAACACCCGCACAACAGGAGTCCATTGCAGAGGAAGTACCAGCCAGACAAAGATTCCTGCAACTATCGCAGCAAGCAGGCGCGGGTGAGTGCGAACAATATTGTGGGCAGAATACATGGCTGACAGGGGCTTATTGAAGTTAGTTCACCTGTTGTAATTTTGAAGATTTATCAGGCGGCGCGAAGAACATCAGCGGATGCGTCAGGAAGCGCTGCAACAGCAATCTGCCGAGTTCCACTATATCGCTCAGTCCCAGGCTTCTGGATTTCATTGCCACATAGAGGGCAAGACTGAAGCTCACAATCAAATTGACGAGTGCAATTCCGAACACGCCCACAATAGCCCACAGAAAAAGACTGGTGAATTTTGAAATATCAAGCGTAGCCAGGGCCGTACCCAGGTTGGCGCTGGAGAAGGAGACATGGCGTATATCCACCGGCAAACCGGTGAGCCTCCCCATATCGCTCATGAACCCCAAGTACATGCCAAAGAACAGATTGCCAAGGATCGCGCCATAATGAACATCCAGATACAGGCCGAATTTACTGGCCTGGCCAGGTTTCAGCCATTTCAGCGCAGGGGAGACTGTTATGCGCGAAGCAAGTTGGTGGTAACGCGCCTGATTGTCGAAATAGCCGGACACCAGACCGGAAAGAAACAGCCCAACGCCTGCCACGCCGGCAAAGAAAAGGGCCCCGCTACTCAATGGGTCTACTTCTTTTAGGAGGTGAATGGCTTTTTCAGAAGAAATCAAAGAATTGCCAAACGCCACTGTCCATGCGTAGGCTATCAAAAATGCGACCGGAAGCGCCAGTCCGACATTGCCGAGCACTGCGACGAACTGGGTGCGTACGACATTTTGTGCAAGATCGCCGAGCCGCTCCAATTCGCGTGGCCGTGCATCAACCAGCGTTGCCGCGATGGAAGAGGCTGTCATGGCGGGCTGTTTGGTCGCGACGGTAAAACCAAGCAGGTGGATAAGCACAAAACCGAAGCTGTAGTTGAGGCCATAGGCAAGCCCCTCGGTCAGTGGTGGCAGGTGCAGCATGGATAGCTGGATCTTCAGCATGGCCATCACCCCGATGATAGCCCCTCCCCCCGCGGCGCTGCGCGCCATCGCCCACCATGCAGCACGGTCTTCAGCAATGTATTTCTCTCCGTGGTGGCTGGCGTGATCGGTAATATTGCGTGACAGCAGGCTCACGCTTTCACCTATGAATCCCTTGATGAGGTGTCCGGTTTTAACAGCAGCAGAGAGCGTTTTCATTAACCTGATCGAATGCACGACTCGCTCTTCTGCCACCAAGAACGTCAGCAAATCGCGCTGGCGACGGATAAGCTGATGGAGTCGTGCCAGCAGATAGGTGAGCCGGACGCTGATGCCGTTTTCACCTGCCTTGCGGCGGGCACGATCAAGCACATTGATACATTGGTCAAGCAGCACATCAATCTCTCGGAACTCTCCGTCTGTTGGATGCGCGCCGCCCATACGGACTCGATCCAGAATCGGCACCAGAGCGGAATTTTGCGCTAAAAAAGGAGAGTCGAAGTACTCCAGCATAGGCTCTGCCAAAAGCAGCTCCCGATCCAGCGCCGTTCCGGCAATGCGGTAGGAAAGCGCCCGCACCGCCTCGATCACGTTCAGCACCGCAGCGTTATCCTGATCGAATTCATGCAGATCGAGCGTGGATGCCAGCTCCAACCATGTTGCATCGCTGACCTCAAGTATCCATTGATGATCAAAATCCTGACTGAATACCTGATGCATGATATCTGTCAGCTGTCTCTCATCAGACGGCGCCGGCAGCAGGCGCTGACCTATACGTTTGGCAAGTTCAAACCAGAACCCCAGCGCGGAGCGGATACAGGCCTCTGCATAAAATGCGGTTTGATGAGGTAAGGAGAGCAATGTCTGCAAGTCTTGTTTCAGAACGGCAACTTCTTCTTGATGTTTTTTTAGCCGGCTGACTTCTTCCCGGATATTGCGTTCTGCAGCGGTTATATCGTCAGGCGAAGCTGGCCGCAGACGTGCTGCGAGCGCTACGATTCGGTCAATACTAGACTGGTTAGCGTTCAAGGGAAAAGCTTGCATCATTGTCATTTAAGAATCCGTTGGATGGACGTTTCGCTCACTGGTCCTAAAATAAGGACTTCCGAATTGAGAATGACGACCATCTGCATTGATTCGGCAGAAATAATTTATCACACTCACAGTGTGAATGAGCCCGGCATGTTGTCTGTCAGCCTCCTCTTTCCAGACGATATCTCTTGAAGAGTGGTTTGATTCAGTCTCACTCTCCCAGCAACTCTGCCACTGGATGCAGTTGCTCCACATGTTGAGACACCACTTTCACGATGACTGTAATCGGAATGCCCAAAAGCATCCCCCATACCCCCCAAAGCCAAGCCCAGAAAAGCAGCGAGACAAATACCGCTGCTGTGTTCATTTTAGCAAATTTTCCTGTCATCCAGGTTGTAACAAAGGTGCCGACGAAGGTCGCTATCGCCAGCGACACGCCTGCTGCCAAAAACCCCATGGAAAACGAATCGAATTGCATAAAGGCCGCCATGCCGAGGATGGCAGCGGTAAGAGCCGGCCCCATATAGGGAATGACATGCAGCAATCCTGCGGCGACCGCCCAGGCTCCGGCATTTTCCAGACCCATCCAACGTAGCGCAATCCATGTCAGCAGTCCGACCGACGCATTGGTCACCAGCAGCATGAATGTGTATTGCTGGATAGAGTTGTTGATCTCATCCAGCAGATGCACGGTAATCTTCTTTTTCGACAGTAACGGCCCAGTCAGTCGTACCAGCTTGCGTTTAAAAATGTCGCCGCTGAGCAAAAAAAAGAACACCAGAAAAAACACCATGGTTGCCTGACCAAAGAGGGTGAGAGCTCCTCTGGAACCGACCCAAAGAAAATTGCTGAGTTTGAAGCCAGGTTGGTCAACAACGATGTGCGTGGTGCGCTGCCTGGGAAGTTCAGACAGATCGGTCTGGCTGGTCGCCTTTTCGATCGTGTTCGCGGCGGCTTGCATATTCTTCATATTGATGGACTGACCACTGCGTATCTTGGCGAGTCCCATCGACAATTTACTGGCCGCTTCAGGCAACTGCGTAAATATTCGTTGCGCCTGGCCGCGCAGCGCATAAGCGCCGAATACAAGCGCACATATCACGGCTACCATGACAATACTGGTGCCTGCAACGCGGGGAATCCTGAGCCGTTCCAGCCAGACCACGAGAGGATTCAACGTATATGCGAAAATTATTCCAAGAAGCAGGGTAATTAAAAATGGTTGCGCCCAGTCCAATGCAAAGATCAATGCAACTGTTGCCAATATTCCAAGCGCAACACCATGCGCGGCTACCGGCAAGTGAACAATAACCGGGTTGGCTTCGGCAATATTGGCCGGAAGGTGGGCTTTCTCCTGCGCAGACTCGGATGCCTGAGCCGTTGCCTGAAGAGGCGTTGTGCTCATGAGGCTTCGCCTGTTTGTCCTGCTTTTAAAATGGGATGAGGAAGCAAGCGGTCATACTCATTTTTCACCACCCCGTAGCATTCGCACGCTTGCAATTCAAGTTGGGGTCGGTCTTTCACCCTGATGACGCCGCGCGAGTAGATAATTACACCATTTTTTTGTAATTTGCCGGCGGCTTCAGTCACGCTCTCCCGGCGCACACCTAGCAATTTCGCAATCAGCTCTTGCGTTATCATCAGTTTATTATCATGCATTCGGTCCAGGCTCATCAACAGCCAGCGGCAAAGCTGCTGTTCTATTGAGTGATGTTGATTACACACGGCAGTTTGAGACGTCTGGCTGATCAGTGCCTGCGTGTAAAGTAGTGACAAGTGTTGTAGTTGACCACCCAGGGCGAATTCCTGTTTCATGATTTTCCTGCTGAGCCGATAGGCGTAGCCTGCACTTTGCACCTCCGTGCTGCTCGGCATACTATCGCCTCCCATAAAGATGGAAATACCGACCAGTCCTTCATTCCCGACGAGCGCGACTTCACTCGACGCTCCGTTTTCCAGATCATAAATCAGCGATACAATGCCGCTGGTCGGGAAATACAGGTAATTAATATGATCACCCGACTCGGACATCGTCAAGCCAAGCGGCATTTCAACAAATTTCAGATAAGGCAACAGGCGTTCGTAATCCTGTTCAGGAAGAGCTGCGAGAATAAGGTTTTGCTTCGGGTCGTGGGATGATTTTTTTACTATTGTTGACATGCCTGAGTTTCCTGTGAATCTTTAATCCGTAGAATAATAATAGATTTTGTTCTTTTTGCGCTTCGAGTCCAGCAGTACCTGTTAATTTCAAATATTGAAATTATATAAAAATATCAGCGGCGCTTATGTTCGTTAGTTAACATATAGCGATTTTGTATCTTATTTTGAAGACCCCTGGCAACAAATAACGAAAATTGACGTAAAACTGAGGGTAAATCGCCGCCACGTTGCACTTTGTCATAAAAAATCTTCGAAACCCATTAGAACGTCGAATTTGCGACATCCATACCTCAGTCCTGCCTGACCCCTTGGCTCACACCCGAAAGGCCGTTACGGCGCGTTTTGAGAGCGCTGCTCTGCAAGCCTTGTATTTACTGGCTTGCAAGAATGCGGTATCCGTCAGAAGTTATAAAAACACCGATTTTTCGACTTTTATTAGCAATTTTCTGCTTTATGACTAAGCAAAGCAGCTTCGAGTTAAATTGTTATGAAATTATTTTGCCGATAGGTCTCAGGAAACAAAATGGCCACGAATATCTCGTGGCCATTTTATTTCTCTACCTTGCTTCACACTTTATTTAAACAGTTCAGCTAGTTTTCTGAACTTCTAGGCGTAAAAAAATTATTGATATAGTGAGAATGTTTTCAACTATTCTGAGAACCTACAATTTACACATCCAGGTTTTTCGCACCCAGTGCATTCTTCTCGATGAATGCGCGGCGTGGTTCAACCAAATCACCCATCAGCGTAGTAAATACTTCATCAGCGGCAATGGTATCTTCAATGCGTACTTTGAGCAGGATACGGTTTTTCACAAACATCGTGGTTTCCCATAACTGTTCCGGGTTCATTTCACCCAGTCCTTTGTAACGCTGAATGGAAAGGCCTCGCTTGGCTTCTTCCAGCAACCATTCGATCGCCTGTTTGAAACTGGAAACACCGCGCTTCTGCTCACCGCGCATCACGTAAGCGGTTGAGCTCATCAGTCCGTCCAGCGCATCTGCAGTCTGGCGAATCTGCTTGTAATCGCCGCCTTGCAGAAAATCCTTATCCAGATAACTTATCGAATAGTTACCGTAGAAAAGTTTTTCCAGGCGCAAGCGCAATTCTCCCTGTTCATCGTTCTCTACAGAGACCTTGATTACGCCATTGCTAGCAGCTTCCAGCAACTGCGCGCTTTTGTGCGCCTGCTCTGCATTATCCAATGAAAGGGTCGGTAGAATAAGCAAGGCATGACTGGCTTCCGGGGCAATGTAATGTGTCAGACGGTCAATCACGGCTTCGGCAAGGAAATATTGTCTGGATATTTGTTCCAATGCGTCGCCCTGAATCGGCGGTGCTTCCAGCGCCGAAAACAGCGATGCATCCTTTAGCGCATTACCTAACAGGTAACTCTTCATCTCAAGGTCATCCTTCAGATAACGCTCGTCCCGGCCTTGCTTGATTTTGTAAAGCGGTGGTTGCGCGATATAAATGTGGCCACGCTCGACCAGTTCAGGCATCTGGCGATAGAAGAAGGTGAGCAACAGGGTACGAATGTGCGATCCATCCACGTCCGCATCAGTCATGATAATAATGCGGTGATAACGCAGCTTGTCTGGGTTGTACTCGTCTTTGCCTATACCTGTACCTAAAACAGTTATCAGCGTGGCAATTTCCTGGGAGCTGATAAGCTTTTCAAAGCGCGCCTTTTCAACGTTGAGAATCTTGCCTTTCAGCGGCAGAATAGCCTGAAACTTGCGATCCCGCCCCTGCTTGGCTGAACCACCCGCAGAATCTCCCTCGACCAGATACAGTTCTGACAAGGCAGGATCCTTTTCCTGGCAGTCCGCCAGTTTTCCAGGCAAACCCATGCCATCCAGTACGCCTTTGCGGCGAGTCAGATCGCGGGCTTTACGTGCAGCTTCGCGGGCACGCGCCGCTTCGATAATTTTGCCAACAATAATTTTGGCATCATTGGGTCTTTCCAACAAAAACGCACTCATTTGCTGGCCTATCAATTCTTCGATGACAGGGCGAACTTCAGATGAAACCAGCTTATCTTTGGTTTGTGATGAAAATTTCGGATCCGGAAGTTTTACCGACAACACAGCAGTTAAACCTTCGCGCATATCGTCGCCTGTAGGTTCTACCTTGGCTTTCTTTGCCAGCTGCTCAGCTTCAATATAATTATTCAAGGTACGCGTCATCGCGGCGCGCATCGCTGTCAGATGAGTACCGCCATCGCGCTGCGGAATATTATTAGTAAAACATTGCACATTTTCCTGATAGGAGTCGTTCCATTGCATTGCAATTTCAGCTGTCATCCCGTCTTTTTCGCCGACAGCATGAAAAACGGTCGGATGCAGTGCAGATTTATTCCGGTTCATGTACTCAACAAAACCTTTGATTCCACCTGTAAAGGAAAAATTTTCTTCCTTGCCATTACGATGATCAATCAACGCGATTTTCACGCCGTTATTCAGGAATGACAACTCGCGCAGGCGCTTAGCCAAAATATCAAAATGAAACTCAATCAAACCAAATGTTTCTTTTGCCGCCAGAAAATGAACCAGGGTCCCCTTCTTTTTTGACTCCCCAACCACTTTAAGCGGCGCAACAGGGTCGCCATGACGAAACTCAATGAAGTGCTCCTTACCATCGCGGTAAATTGTCAATTTAAGCCATTCGGACAAGGCGTTGACCACAGATACACCTACACCATGCAAACCGCCCGATACTTTATAGGAATTGCTGTCGAACTTTCCACCCGCATGCAGGATAGTCATGATGACTTCGGCAGCAGATCGGCCTTCTTCCTTGTGTATATCGGTGGGAATACCGCGTCCGTTATCGCTGACGCTGATCGAGTTGTCAGCATGAATAATTACATTGATTTCATTGCAATGGCCCGCTAACGCTTCGTCTACAGCGTTATCCACTGCTTCGAACACCATATGGTGCAGGCCAGTACCGTCGTTTGTGTCACCAATGTACATACCGGGACGTTTACGGACAGCTTCCAGGCCTTTAAGAACCTTGATGCTACTGGAATCATATTCATTCATGAGTTTCTTTCCTGGTGTTGGTTTGTTTCACGTGAAACATTACATAAACTGCTGACGTTACCAATGACGGCTACTGAACTAGATGCGCATCGGCATAACCACATATCTGAAATCCAGATCGTCTGGTGAGGTTATCAAAATACTGCTATTTGGATTGCCAAAAGAAAATATCGCCATTTCGGTATGGATGCTGTTCAAACCATCCAGTAAATAATTAACATTAAAACCGATATCGATAGCCTCTCCGTGATAATCGGTTTCAATTTCTACCTGGGCTTCTTCCTGTTCGCTGTTGCTACTTATGATACATAGATTCTTTTCAGTAAGAACAAAACGGACGCCCCTAAATTTTTCATTTGATAAAATTGCTGCTCTTTGCAATGCTTGTTGAACAAGCGTTCTGTTAATACTAAGGTGGTTGCTGTAATTCGGTATAACTCTTTGATAATCAGGGAATTTACCCTCAATCAATTTTGTAACTAATTCAATACCTGAAAATGTTGCCTTGAGTTGTTGGCCAGAAAATTCAATTTCAATTTCTTCATTCCCGTCACTTAACAATTTTGAAAGTTCAGTGATTGCTTTACGTGGAATGATTATTTCAAGCTTTTCTGAATTTTCAGCTATCGTTATTGCGTTATATGCCAACCGGTGTCCATCAGTCGCAACAGCCCTGAATTGATTATCCTCGATAACGAAAAGAACACCGTTGAGATAATAACGCACATCTTGTTGGGCCATGGCAAATTGAACTGAACTTAACAGTTTTTTTAGCACCGATTGGCTAAGTGTGATTTTTTTTGCGTTTTCGAGCTGATGGCTAAGTTTGGGAAAATCTTGTGCGGGCAGTGATTGAAGATTAAACCTGCTTTTATTAGATTTTATTTGGACTTTGTTTTCTTTAACCTCAATTGATACTTTGCTTTGATCCGGGAGTATGCGCAGAATTTCCTGCATTTTTTTTCCGCCAACGGTAATTGCCGTGTTGTTATCAGCATCAGTATCAGTTTCTATCGTCGTGGTTATTTGAATTTCCAGATCAGTGGAAGTAAACCTGATTTTACCAATTTCTTTTTCAATCAATATATTAGATAAGATAGGCATTGTCTGTTTACGCTCAACGATGCCAACTACCGTTTGTAGCGGTTTTAGCAAGGCTTCTTTTTCTATCTTTTCAATAAACATAATATAAATTCCTAATAAGACTAATAATGTCTTCAGATTGAGTGGTTAAGTCTGTAAATAATTTTAAAAACAACATATTACGAGTTAAATAAGCTTGTGTTTTAGTTGTTGACAATCTACTTGTTAAATGTGGATAAATTTAATGAATTAATTTTCTATATTAATACTGACATTTTACCCACAGCATAGTCACAACGTTATCCAGATAGCGCCCAAGGAAATTTTAGGCAATGTTGCGGCAATTGATTCTTGCAGTTAGCTAACAAGGGCGACAGATTAAAACTACTTCGGAATAATCATAAATTAATTTTTCAGGTTGGACAGCGAATTTGTAAATCACTAACTTTTATACAAACCAACCTGCATTTCAAATGACAGATGCAAATTAGCAAACAAGCCCGATAATCAAGGAATCGAATATGATTCCTTATAATTTAATAAAGTAATATAAATACTTAATAATCATAATAATGATCATACTTTATGTGGATAACTCATTAAGTACTATTTAAAACAAAGTATTACGAACAAAAATAGGATGTGTGCCATGTGTTGGTTGAGGGCCCGTCTAGTGTGGATAAGTTTAACAAATAATATTTATATGGTGATACTCACATTTTATCCACAGCATAACCACAGCTTTATCCCGTTAATGTCTGAAGCAAAATTTTATAATCTGCATCAATAGTCGTATCACTTTCTCTGAGGGAGAGTATCGTTTGACAGGCATGAATCACAGTTGAGTGATCTTTACCCCCGAACGCATTGCCAATTTCTGGCAAACTCATGCTTGTTAATTCACGTGACAGACTCATGGCAATTTGTCTTGGGCGGGTAATATTTCGGGTGCGTTTTTTAGATAACAATTCAACAATCTTTATTCGGTAATAGTCAGCGACTGTCTTTTGAATATTTTCAATAGTAATCTGTCTGCTTTGTGCAACCAGAATATCTTTCAATGCTTCTTTTGCAGTTTCAACAGAAATAATTCGTTTGTGAAACTTGGTATAAGCCTCAACACGTTTGAGGGCGCCTTCCAGTTCGCGTACATTTGAATTGACATGTTTGGCTATAAAAAAAGCGACAGCATCGTTCAGGGTATATCCGCTGATAGAGGCCTTTTTGAGCAAGATTGCAACCCGCATTTCCAGTTCAGGAGGTTCGATGCCGATGGTAAGTCCCCAGCCGAACCGGGAAACCAAACGGCTTTCCAAACCCGTCAATTCTTTTGGAAATGTGTCGCTGGTCAAAATAACTTGTTTATGAGAATCTACTAATGTGTTGAAAGCATAAAAAAATTCTTCCTGAGTTTTCGCCTTACCGGCAAAAAACTGGATGTCGTCGATTAGCAGAACATCCAAGGAATGATAGTACTGCTTGAATTCTTCGAATTTATTGGTTTGGTAGGCACGTACCACGTCAGCGACGTAACGCTCGGCATGCATATAACAAACTTTAGCCTGGGGTCTGTTGAGTAGTATTTGATTGCCAATAGCTTGGGTTAAATGCGTTTTACCAAGACCGACACCGCCATAAATAAATAGCGGGTTGTATGAAACACCGGGCAATTCGGCTACTTGAGTAGCAGCAGCAAAGGCTAATTGATTTGCCTTGCCAATAACAAAATTATCGAAAGTTAAACTTTGATTGAGTTTTCCGTAGCCTCGGAATGAAGTTTCAATTTTAGGTTTGCTATCAGCGGGGGTTTTTTTGATCTCAGGCTGAGGGGTTGCCGGTGGTAGATTAGCTGGAATTGATTCGATAACACGAAACTCAAATTGTGGGACAACCGGATAAACAAGCTTTGCCTGACGATTAATTTCAGGAAAAAAACGATCCTGTAATATTTTTAGTGTAAAAGTATTGGGCGCAGTTAAAACCAGGTGTCCATCATCGCTGGTTAATTTGAGTGGCTTAATCCAGGAGTTAAATTGTTGGGGGGGCAGGCTCTTTTCGAATAATTCGAGACAAGTATCCCAGAAGGCTTGTTCTTGCATATATACCTAAATTGTTCTGCAAATTAGCATTAGATTACCTGATTCTACAGATCATGAGGAAACTTATCCACAAGCAATAAAGTAAATTTATCTTGACACAGCGCGGCTAACATATTGTAATATCGCGTTTTATGACTTCCCAAGGATAATTCAGAATGAAACGTACATACCAACCTTCCGTTACGAAAAGAAAACGTACTCATGGCTTTTTAGTCCGCATGAAAACTCGTGGCGGCAGAGCCGTAATTCGTGCTCGTCGTGCCAAGGGCCGTGCAAGACTCGCTGTGTAAGCATCTTAATAGCTTTGCGGCTGCGCAACGTATTCCGCGCAGCGAAGGCTATGGAAACTGTCTGAAATCACATGTGTTATCAGACAAGTTTTACAAACTATTTTTTGTACCGAATCAACTGAAAAAGGCAAGGCTAGGTATCGTAGTAGCCAAAAGATATATGCCGAAATCAGTGGATAGAAATCGGGCAAAACGTGAAATTCGAGAACTGTTTCGTGTTCACCAAATTAAAGCGTGCGGCGTTGATTTAGTTGTGATGGCGCGCAACACAGTACGCTCAGACAAGAATACATGCGGGAATGGTTTAAGTGAACTTTTTAGTCGGGTAGCAATACGATGCGCAGAATCCTAATAAAAGTTATTCATGGTTACCAGTATGTGATCAGTCCGCTCAGTCCACCGTCCTGTCGTTTTACCCCAAGTTGTTCTCATTATGCATGTGAAGCTTTGACCAGGCACGGCCTGATTAAAGGTTCCTGGCTGAGCATCAAGCGTCTTGCTCGCTGTAATCCCTGGCATCCAGGTGGTTATGACCCTGCACCATAATTAATTAAAATACCATCATGGACTTTCAGAGACTTTTCCTGTTTTTAATCTTTTCCTTTTCGCTGATGATGGTTTGGGATGGCTGGCAACGCTATCAGCATCCGCAAGCGGCAGCCGTTGTTACTGCGGAAAAATCAGACTTGACCTCAGTCGTGGCCAAATCTGATGATGTTGCCGAGCGCGCAGCCATAGCCCAACATTCTACAAAAACAGAGTCGGGAAAAATAATCAAGGTTACAACCGACCTGATGGATGTGGAAATTAATACTCTGGGTGGAGATATCCAGGGGCTAAGTTTTTTGAAGCACCCGGACAGACTGGACAAAACCAAAAATTTTATTTTGTTTGAAAAAGGTCCCGGCACCCATGATTATGTCGCGCAAACAGGATTGCTGGGTGCGGACATGCCTAATCACACAAGTTTGTTCAGCAGTGAACAGGATAATTATAAGTTAGCTGACAATGCCGATAAGCTTCAGGTAAAACTGACAGCTGAAGGTCTGAATGGATTAAAAGTTGCAAAAGTTATCACTTTTCACAGGGATAGCTATGTTGTTGATATTACCTATGAAATTGAAAACAATACCAGTGCCGCAATTAAGGCCTCGGCATATTATCAATTCATTCGCGATGGGGCTGATCCTGCTGGGGTATCCAAGATGGTACCTACCTTTACCGGTGTAGCGGTATATACCGAAAAAGATAAATTTCAGAAAGTCAGTTTTTCGGATATTGATAAAGCAAAAGTTAAATATCCAACAGATTCAGATAATGGCTGGATAGGAATTTTGCAGCATTATTTTGTTGCCGCCTGGATACCGGATGCGAAAATAAAACATGAGTTTTTTACTCGTAAACTTGAAAGTGGACTGTATTCGGCCGGTGTAATTCTGCCTGTTCCGGTTATTGCGCCAGGACAAAAGATCGCAATGTCAGTGCCTTTTTATGCGGGCCCAGCCCAATCAAAACTTGATGCGATTGCACCGGGGCTGGGTTTGACAGTGGATTATGGCTGGCTGACTGTTGTTGCAACACCGATTTTCTGGACGCTGAGCTTTATTCATGGCATCGTACATAACTGGGGTGTGGCAATTATCATACTGACCCTGTTGATTAAAATTCTGTTTTTCCCGTTGTCAGCCGCGAGTTATCGCTCGATGGCGAAAATGCGACTGGTTGCGCCCAAGCTTGAAAAAATCAAGCAGCAATATGCAAATGACCGCGAGCAATTGAATCGTGCGATGATGGATTTGTATAAAACTGAAAAGATTAATCCGCTGGGAGGGTGTCTTCCTGTTGTGATTCAGATTCCGGTATTTATTTCGCTGTACTGGTCAATTCTGGCCAGTGTCGAAATGCGTTACGCACCATTTTTCGGCTGGATAACCGATCTGTCTGCTGCTGATCCGTATTACATACTGCCGATACTCATGGGCGCCAGCATGTTGCTTCAATCCAAGCTGAATCCTGTGCCGCCTGATCCCATGCAAGCCAAGCTGATGAAAATCATGCCAGTCGCTTTCAGTGTGGTGTTTTTCTTCTTCCCGGCGGGTTTGGTGTTGTATTCTATCGTTAATAATGCCCTGTCTATCGCTCAGCAGTGGTACATAACACGTACGGTAGGGGTTGTGGGTGACACATCCAAACGCTGATACGATTGCAGCGATAGCTACGGCACAAGGTCGTGGCGGTATTGGGGTAGTGCGTATTTCCGGGGGTGGAATTGCCGGCCTGGCTTCTGCCCTGCTGGGGAATTTGCCCGCGCCGCGCCATGCGACTTTCACCGATTTTCAGGATGAAAACGGTGAAATAATTGATCAAGGTATTGCCCTGTATTTCCCTGCCCCTCATTCTTATACGGGTGAAGATGTACTGGAGCTACAGGGGCATGGCGGATCGGCAGTATTACATCTGGTATTGCAGCGTTGCCTGGATCTGGGCGCCCGTTTGGCCGAACCCGGCGAGTTTACGCGTCGTGCTTTTCTGAATGATAAGATTGACCTGGCACAGGCCGAAAGCGTGGCAGATCTCATAGAAGCGACGACCACCGAAGCCGCCCGCAGCGCGATGCGTTCGTTGCATGGCGACTTTTCTGCGGTAATTCATGCTTTGTTAGATGAGCTGGTGCGCTTGCGCATGCTGGTCGAGGCGATGCTGGATTTCCCTGAAGAAGATATCGACGTGGTTGACAGCACGCATCGAGACTCCTTGCTGCAAACCATACAGGCCAAACTCCAGCAGACTATTGCGATTGCAAGGCAGGGCAGCTTGCTGCGTGAAGGGGCTCATATTGCACTTGTAGGACGGCCGAATGTTGGCAAGTCCAGTCTGCTAAATTGCCTTTCCGGTGAAGAGGTGGCATTAGTCAGTGATGTGCCGGGTACTACGCGTGATGTAATTCGTCAGGTGATTCAGATTCGTGGTGTGCCGCTGCATATCATGGACACCGCAGGGCTTCGTGAATCGCAAGATGAAATTGAGAATATGGGTATGGCACGCACTCATCAGATGGTTAAGCGCGCCGATTTGATCCTGTTGTTGCTGGATGCAGCCAAGGGATGCAGTGCCGAAGATACTGAAATAATTTCCGGCTTTCCAGCCGATATTCCCCATCTGCTGGTGTTTAACAAGGCTGACCTGTTGAACGAAAAACCTGACAAATCAGAAAATGCAGGCGTATATATTTCTGCGAAATCAGGCGAGGGTCTGGACGAGCTACGCGAAGAAATGCTTAAACTGATTGGTTGGCGCAATCAGGAAAGCGGAACATTCATCGCTCGAGAACGCCACCTGATCGCGCTGAATCTGGCACTATCCCACCTTGCACAGGCGTCAGCAGTTCTGCCGCGCCCCGAATTATTCGCCGAAGAATTGCGTTTAACCCAGCAGGCATTAAGCAGCATCACCGGAAAATTTTCGGCTGACGATCTGCTGGGCGAGATATTCAGCCGCTTCTGTATAGGCAAGTAGCTGTTTCACGTGAAACACGATATTTCGGATTGCGCCCCGTCTATTGTATGATGCTCACCCTTTTATAATCCGTGGCGACATGAAATTTCCCGATGTATTCGATGTAATTGTAGTGGGTGGCGGGCATGCCGGGACCGAGGCTGCCTTGGCAAGCGCGCGCGCCGGCTGCAAAACATTGCTGCTTAGTCATAACATCGAGACGCTCGGACAGATGTCCTGCAACCCTTCAATTGGGGGCATAGGCAAGGGGCATCTGGTTAAGGAGGTGGATGCGCTTGGCGGGGCGATGGCGAAGGCCACCGATGAGGGCGGCATTCAGTTTCGCATCCTGAACTCCAGCAAGGGCTATGCGGTGCGGGCAACGCGTGCACAGGCCGATCGCCTTCTTTACAAGCAGGCAATTCGCACCGCCCTGGAAAACCAGCCAAATCTGTGGTTGTTCCAGCAGGCGGTTGATGACTTGCTTGTGGAGCAGGATAGGATCACCGGTGTGGTTACCCAGTTGGGCTTGCGATTTTCAGCAAAAGCCGTGGTGTTGACCACCGGGACTTTTCTGGCCGGATTGATTCATGTCGGGCAGGCGAGTTATCAGGCAGGACGTGCGGGCGACCCGCCCGCGCTCAGCCTGGCGCACCGTCTGCGCGAGTTAAAGTTACCTGTAGGGCGACTGAAAACTGGAACGCCGCCGCGCATTGATGGGCGTACCATCAATTATTCGTTGTTGCAGGAACAGGCGGGCGATGACCCGGTGCCGGTGTTTTCATTCATGGGAAATGCGGCGCAGCATCCCCGTCAGTTGCCATGCTGGATTACGGAAACCAGCGAGCGCACGCATGACATCATTCGTGGCGGGCTGGATCGCTCCCCCTTGTTCACCGGGGTAATCGAGGGGGTGGGGCCGCGTTATTGTCCTTCTATTGAAGATAAAATTACACGTTTTGCCGACAAGACTTCACATCAGATTTTCCTGGAGCCGGAAGGTCTGACCACACATGAAGTCTATCCCAATGGTATTTCAACCAGTTTGCCATTCGATGTGCAGCTGGATCTGGTTCGTTCCATCAAAGGCATGGAAAATGCGCATATTCTGCGCCCAGGCTATGCCATAGAATATGATTATTTTAGTCCATGCGGCTTAAAAAGCTCTTTGGAAACAAAGGCAATACAAGGATTGTTTTTCGCAGGGCAAATCAACGGCACCACAGGATATGAAGAGGCGGCAGCGCAAGGTCTGCTTGCCGGCTTGAATGCGGCGCTCCAGGTGCGAGAAAAGGAGGCGTGGAGTCCGCGCCGGGATGAGGCTTACCTGGGGGTGCTGGTCGATGATCTGATTACTCAGGGCGTATCCGAGCCGTATCGCATGTTCACAAGCCGTGCCGAATATCGATTGCAGTTGCGTGAAGACAATGCCGATTTGCGTCTGACTGAGATCGGTCGCAAGCTAGGTATCGTCGATGATGAGCGCTGGGAGGCCTTTGAGAAAAAGCGTGAGGCGATTGCCATTGAACAGGAGCGCTTGCGCGGCACCTGGGTGAATCCGCGCAGCTTGCCGTCTGAGGATGCGCTGCGTGTGCTGGGCAAAAATATCGAGCGTGAGTATTCGCTTTATGATTTGCTGCTGCGCCCGGATGTGAACTATGCCGGTTTGTTGACTTTGCCCGGCGCCGGCATCGCTGTGGAAGATCAAAAAGTGTCCGAGCAGGTGGAGATTCAAGCAAAATATCAGGGATACATAGACCGACAGCACGCAGAAATTAAAAGCGGGGAGCTAAATGAATCCCTGCATTTACCGGATAATCTGGATTATCGGGAAGTGCGCGGTTTGTCGATAGAGGCTCAGCAAAAACTGAACCAATTCAAGCCGGAAACAGTCGGGCAGGCGGCGCGAATATCCGGAATTACGCCGGCCGCCATTTCATTATTATTGGTGCATTTAAAGCGCGGGTTTCGTGATGCAAAGCCAGTCAAATAATAACGTGTCGCTAGCCGAAGACCTTCAGCGCGGCATTGTTGAACTGGGCCTTGCCGTGAGTTGCGATACTCAAACGAAGCTGCTCGAATATTTGGCGTTGCTGGTAAAGTGGAACAAGGTTTATAACCTGACTGCCATTCGTGACCCCAGGCAGATGGTTGTTCACCATTTGCTCGACAGTCTTGCCGTGATGCCGCATCTGACTGCTGGTCGCTGGCTGGATGTGGGGTGTGGTGCGGGTTTACCGGGTTTGGTGCTGGCGATCGCACAGCCGGACTGGGACTTTACCTTGTTGGATAGCAATAGCAAGAAAACTGGTTTTGTACAGCAGGCTATCATCGAGCTGGGGCTGCGCAATGTGCAGGTTCGTTGTGCAAGAGTGGAAGAGTTTCAAACGACAAACAAGTACGATGGAATTATTTCGCGTGCCTTTACCGAGTTAGGGGACTTTCTGCGCATAACCCGCCATCTGATCGCCGATAAAGGACGCTGGGTTGCCATGAAAGGTTTGCCGGAACACGAGTTGGCGGGAGTACCAGGCGATTGTTTGGTTGAAGAAATCATATTACTAAGTGTGCCGGGGCTGGATGCTGCGCGCTGTTTAGTCATTGCAACACCCAGAGAGGAACGTGCACCATGACCAAGATAATGGCCATTACTAATCAGAAGGGCGGCGTGGGTAAGACCACCACCACGGTGAATCTGGCTGCCAGTCTCGCGGCGTCCAAACAGCGCGTGTTGCTGATAGACCTGGATCCGCAAGGCAATGCAACCATGGGTAGCGGCATAGAGAAGCGGGATCTGGAGATCACCGTGTATCACGTGCTGCTAGGCCAAAAAACGATAGCCGAAGCAAGAAAAAAATCGGAGGTGGGACAATATGATGTGTTGCCGGCCAACCGGGATCTGGCTGGTGCTGAAGTTGAGCTGGTAGATGTAGCGCAACGTGAAACGCGACTGCGGGATGCGCTACAGCTTGTTGCAGGGAGTTATGATTACGTACTGATCGATTGCCCGCCTGCACTTAACTTATTGACTTTGAACGGATTGTGCGCGGCAAAGTCAGTAATGATCCCGATGCAGTGCGAATATTACGCACTCGAAGGATTGAGCGATTTGGTCAATACCATACGCAAGGTACGAGCCAGCCTGAACCCGGTTTTAGAGATAGAAGGGCTATTGCGAACCATGTTTGATCCACGGAACACGCTGGCGCAGCAAGTTTCCGATCAATTGCAGGAGCATTTCGGCAACAAAGTCTACCGCACCGTGATTCCACGCAATGTTCGTCTGGCCGAGGCGCCCAGTTATGGTGTACCCGTGCTGTATCACGACAAGCTCTCCAAGGGAACGCAGGCTTATCTGGCTTTAGCCAGTGAATTATTAAATACTGCGGCGAAATCCGTCGCGGCATAAAGGACGCCAGTATGACAAAACCACAAAAAGGCCTCGGACGCGGATTGGAAGCCTTGCTATCCGGCGGAAAGAGTGAAAAGGATGATGTGTTGCGCGACTTGAGTGTTGCGTTGCTCAAGCCGGGCAAGTACCAGCCGCGCACGAATATGGGCTTGGAGTCGTTGCAGGAGTTGGCAGATTCAATCAGGGTGCAGGGTGTTATTCAGCCTATTCTGGTGCGTCAGCTCATCGATGAAAGCTACGAAATAATCGCCGGAGAGCGCCGTTGGCGTGCGGCACAAATGGCAGGTTTGAGCCATGTACCCGTCCTGGTGCGCAGCGTAGCCGACAAGGCTGCGCTGGCAATGGCGCTGATAGAAAATATCCAGCGTGAAAACCTGAATCCGCTGGAAGAGGCGGTAGGAATTCAGCGATTGATTGATGAGTTCGAGATGACCCATCAGGCAGCAGCAGATGCGGTAGGTCGTTCGCGTAGTGCGGCCAGTAACTTATTGCGTCTGCTCAACCTCCCCCAGGTCATCCAGACCATGCTGATGGAAAGCCGGCTGGATATGGGGCATGCCCGTGCGTTATTGGGGTTGGAAGGCGCGCAGCAAATATCCATCGCGAATAAAGTCGTGCAAGAGCAGCTGTCCGTGCGCAACACAGAAAAACTGGTGAATAAACAGCTTGAAGCGCGAGTGAAGTCCGAGAAAATACAGGATAGAGATCTAATGCGCCTGGAGGCCGCACTATCCGATCAATTGGGCGCTAAAGTCGAAATTAAAACAGCTAAAAACGGCAGCGGAAAGCTGGTGGTGGCTTTTGATAGTAATGAACACCTCGACAGCCTGATGGAAAAAATGAAGCTAAGCAAATAATTCACTGGAACCTTGATCAGACAAGGGACTTAAACGTCTGCGCGATTGACAGTATATAAAAAGAGAATTAGAATGCCTGGTCTTTCAGAGTTCGCAAAAGAAAAACAACAAGGTTATCGGGTCGTAAAAATTCAGGTTGCTACGGCGCTGATGATAACCATGATTGCATATTTCTACAGTCATTCGTGGAGCATTGCATCGGCGACTTTGTGGGGGGCATTAACAGCGGCGCTAAATGGAATATCATTAGTTCGCGGTCTGTCAAAAATCGAAATAAATCAAAATTATCAGCCACATAGTGTATTGCGAGGAATATATCGCAACAGTATGGAGAGGTTTTTTCTGGTCGTCTTGTCGTTGTCTTTGGCGATGGGTGGCTTAAAGCTGTCGGCGGCGGCTGTGTTGTGTGGATTTGTGGTAGGTCAGGTTGTGCCAATAGTGGCGCGAATTTTAATGATTAAGCGATAGAATAAAATATGTCTAGCGAAACTCTCACCTCATCAGAATACATCAAGCATCACCTCCAGAATTTAACCTATGGCACTTTGCCGGATGGAAGCATGGGTTTTGCGCACGGCGCAGAGCAGGCCAAGGCGATGGGTTTCTGGGCGATCAATGTAGATACAATGTTGATGTCTTTTGTGCTGGGCGCGCTGTTCCTCTGGGTGTTTAGCCGTGTCGGCAAGAAAATGACCGTGGGTGTGCCCAGTGGCTTGCAAAATGCAGTCGAATGGGCGATCGAGTTCATCGACAGCAGTGTGCGCGGATCGTTTAGCGGCAAAAATGATATGGTTGCGCCGCTGGCCTTGACCGTGTTTTTCTGGGTGTTTCTGATGAATCTGATGGATCTGATTCCTGTGGATTATGTTCCGCAGCTTGCGCACCTTCTGGGCTTGCCACATTTTAAAGTTGTTCCTTCTACTGATCCCAATGCAACATTTGGTATGGCAATCGGTGTGTTCCTGCTGGTGATTTATTACAGCATCAAGATGAAGGGGGTTGGCGGTTTTACAGCTGAGTTGACCTTGCAGCCGTTTGGTAAGTGGGGCGCGCCGGTAAACTTGCTGCTCGAAGGCGTTAACCTGATTGCCAAGCCTATCTCGCTTGCGTTGCGACTATTCGGCAACATGTATGCGGGTGAGATGATATTTATTCTGATTGCATTGCTGCCTTTCTGGGCGCAGTGGTCCCTGTCTTTGCCGTGGGCAATATTCCATATCCTGATTGTGACTTTGCAGGCGTTTATTTTCATGACGCTGACGATTGTTTATCTGGATATGGCACATCAAGAGCATCACTAAATTCTGTATTTTTATAAAACTTTAATTTTAATCAATAGGAGAAGTAAAGATGGATCAAGCACACGCACTGTTATATGTAGCCGGCGCACTGATGATGGGTTTGGGCGCGTTGGGAGCGGCGATTGGTATTGGTATTCTGGGTGGTCGTTTCCTGGAAGGTGCTGCACGCCAGCCTGAGCTGATCCCAATGTTGCGTACTCAGTTTTTCATCGTAATGGGCTTGGTTGACGCGGTTCCAATGATTGCCGTTGGTATTGCAATGTATGTGCTGTTTGCGGTTGCAGGCTAAACATAACTCAGTCGTTAAAGAAAGGTTGTTCGCATGAATATTAATGCAACTCTTCTTGGTCAGACCATCATGTTCGCCCTGTTTGTTTGGTTCTGCATGAAATTTGTGTGGACGCCAATCATTGCCGGCTTGGAGCAGCGCAAAAAACAAATTGCGGATGGTTTGGCTGAAGCGGAACGTGGCAAGCATGATTTGGAGTTGGCTGCCAAGCGAGCCGCCGAAATTATGCGAGAAGCTAAAGAAAAGGCCGGGGCGACCATTGCCAGCGGAGAAACGCGCGCTAGTCAACTGGTCGAAGAGGCCAAGATTCAGGCAAATGCTGAACGCGAACGTATCCTGGCCGGGGCTAAGGCCGAAGTGGATCAAGAAGTGTTCCGCGCAAAGGAACAGCTGCGCACTCAGGTATCAGAGATTGCGTTGGCAGGTGCGGCTAAAATTTTGGGTCGTGAAATTGACGCAAAAGCGCACAATGATCTGCTCGACAAACTCGTTACGGAAATTTAACAGCCATGTCCGAAGCCAATACTATTGCACGACCTTACGTTCAGGCGGCGTTTGAAGCGGCACAAAAGCAGGCTGACTTAAAGGGCTGGTCTGCCGTAATGCAGGTTTTGACGGAGCTGATGGCCAATGCGGACATAAAGGCGGTGGTATCAAGCCCGCGTGTCAAGCATGGTCAAGTCGAAGAATTGATGCTGCAACTGGCAGGCGACCTGAATAAGGAGCAAAGCAATTTCGTTCGTATCCTGGCGCAAAGCGGTCGTTTGGAAGTTGTTGCCGAAATCGCGGAAATGTTTGAAGTTCTGCGTGCTGAGGCTGAAAAGTCCGCACAAGTTACTGTCAGTTCAGCCTTCGCATTGAACGATGCGCAGCAGCAGAAAATCGCTGCCGCACTGAAATCTCGCCTGGGCTGCGACATTAAGCTTAGCTGTAACGTAGACAAGACCTTGCTGGGCGGGATTGTAATTCGCATGGGCGATAAGGTGATAGATGGCTCTGCCAACACCCGTCTGACCGAATTGGCATACGCACTGGCTTAATGTTCGAATAATCGAAATAAGGAAAACTCAGATGAAGCTCAACCCTTCTGAAATTAGCAATTTGATTCGCAGCCGTATTGAAAACTTTGAAGCAGCAACACAAGCCCGCACTGAAGGTACTGTAGTCAGCGTGACTGACGGTATCGTTCGTGTGCACGGGCTGTCTGATGTGATGCAAGGTGAAATGCTGGAGTTCCCGGGCAACACATTCGGTCTGGCTTTAAACCTGGAACGTGATTCAGTTGGCGCAGTTATTCTGGGTGAGTACGAACACATCACCGAGGGCAATACGGTCAAGTGTACCGGTCGCATTCTGGAAGTTCCGGTAGGTCCTGAGTTGTGCGGGCGTGTTGTAAATGCGCTGGGACAGCCGATCGATGGCAAGGGTCCTGTTAACGCCAAGTTGACTGATAAAATTGAAAAAGTCGCTCCAGGTGTAATCCAGCGTCAATCAGTTGATCAGCCAGTGCAAACAGGCTTGAAGTCAATCGACTCTATGGTGCCGGTTGGTCGCGGTCAACGCGAACTGATCATCGGCGACCGTCAAACCGGCAAGACAGCGGTTGCGATTGACGCGATCATCAATCAAAAGGGCCAGGGAATCACTTGTATCTACGTGGCTATCGGTCAGAAGGCGTCCACTGTCGTCAACGTGGTGCGCAAGCTGGAAGAGCACGGCGCGCTGGGTTACACCATCGTGGTTGCGGCTACCGCTTCCGATTCAGCTGCGATGCAGTTCCTGGCGCCTTATGCAGGCTGCACCATGGGTGAATATTTCCGCGATCGCGGTGAAGATGCGCTGATCGTATATGACGATTTGACCAAGCAGGCCTGGGCATACCGTCAGATTTCACTGTTGCTGCGTCGTCCGCCAGGTCGCGAAGCCTATCCTGGCGACGTGTTTTACCTGCATTCCCGTTTGCTGGAACGTGCCGCTCGTGTCAATGCGGATTACGTGGAAGCATTCACCAAGGGTGAAGTGAAGGGTAAGACAGGGTCGTTGACAGCATTGCCTATCATCGAAACTCAGGCCGGCGACGTTTCTGCTTTCGTTCCAACCAACGTGATTTCGATCACCGATGGCCAGATATTCCTTGAGACCGACCTGTTTAACGCCGGTATCCGTCCAGCGATCAATGCCGGTATTTCGGTATCCCGCGTGGGTGGTGCTGCACAAACCAAGGTTATCAAGAAACTGGGTGGCGGTGTGCGTCTGGCACTGGCTCAGTATCGTGAATTGGCAGCTTTCGCCCAGTTCGCCTCTGATCTTGATGAAGCGACACGCAAGCAGCTCGAACGCGGCAAGCTGGTGACCGAGCTGATGAAACAGTTGCAATACTGCCCGTTGTCGGTTGCCGAAATGGCCGTCACTTTATTCTGCGTCAACAAGGGATACTTTGATGACGTTGCAGTAAACAAGGCGCTTGCATTTGAGGCCGCAGTACATGCCTACCTGAAGTCCAAAAACAAGGAATTGATGGATACGATTGAATCCAAAAAAGACCTGAGTGCGGATAATGAAAAGCTGTTGTCTGCTGCGATTGAGGAATTCAAAGCAACTGCAGTTTACTAAGGCGGGGTGAAAAATGGCTGGCAGTAAAGAAATCCGCACGAAAATCAAGAGTGTAGAAAATACACGCAAGATTACACGCGCCATGGAAATGGTTGCCGCTGCCAAAATGCGCCGTGCACAGGAGCGCATGCGCGCAGCACGGCCTTATGCAGAGAAAATCCGCGCGGTGGCAGCACACCTTTCAGGCGCCAGCTCTGAGTACAAGCATGCCTTTCTGGTAAAACGTGAAACCATCAAAAAGGTCGGGGTGATTCTGATTACATCCGATAAGGGCTTGTGCGGCGGTTTGAACAGCAACCTGCTTCGTCTGGTCGTGAGCCAAATGAAGAATTGGGACTCCGAAGGCCGCGCTATCGCAGTTTGTGCGATTGGCAACAAAGGTCTGGGTTTCATGAACCGGTTTGGTGCAGAAGTTAAGTCGCATCTGACCGGTCTGGGAGATGCTCCGCATCAGGCCAGCCTGATCGGTGCGGTAAAGATCATGCTGGATGCATATGTGACAGGTGAGTTAGATGCAATCCATATCTGCTACAACCATTTTGTGAACACCATGAAGCAGGAGCCTTGCATCGAACAGTTGTTGCCGTTGAGTGGCGAACAACTGGGCGACTCACAAGTCAGCTGGGATTACATTTACGAGCCGGACGCGAAGGTCGTGGTTGACGATTTGCTGACCCGTTACGTTGAATCGCTGGTATACCAGGGCGTCGTAGAAAATATGGCATCTGAACAAAGCTCACGTATGGTGGCAATGAAATCCGCATCCGACAATGCCAAGAGTGTCATCGCTGATCTCAAATTGGTTTACAACAAGGCGCGTCAGGCGGCTATCACCCGCGAGATTTCCGAGATTTGCAGCGGAGCGGCGGCGGTAGGCTAATTGCCTGACTGTTTATTTGATACAGCGATAACACCAAATTTAATTTAGACGGGGAATTTTAAAATGACTCAAGGTAAGATTGTTCAGTGTATCGGTGCGGTGGTAGATATTGAATTTCCGCGCGACCAGATGCCTAAAGTATACGACGCATTAACGCTGCAAGCTGCTGCAGGATCCATTGCCGAAGCGGGTTTGACATTCGAGGTTCAGCAGCAGTTAGGTGACGGCGTGGTTCGCACTATTGCTATGGGATCTTCTGATGGATTGCAGCGCGGTATGGCGGTTGTTAATACCAATAATCCGATTTCTGTTCCAGTTGGCGCAGGCACCTTGGGACGGATCATGGATGTGCTGGGTCGTCCTATTGATGATGCCGGTGAAATCCAATGTGATGAGCGTCGTCCGATTCACCAGAAGGCGCCAAGATTTGATGAGCTTTCCCCTTCGGTTGATCTGCTGGAAACCGGCATCAAGGTGATTGACCTGGTATGTCCGTTTGCTAAAGGCGGTAAAGTCGGACTGTTCGGTGGTGCGGGTGTGGGCAAGACCGTCAACATGATGGAACTGATCAACAATATCGCCAAGCAGCACAGCGGTTTGTCGGTGTTCGCAGGTGTCGGTGAGCGTACTCGTGAGGGTAACGACTTCTACCACGAAATGAAAGACTCCAACGTTCTGGACAAGGTATCCATGGTGTTCGGTCAGATGAACGAACCGCCTGGTAACCGTCTGCGCGTAGCGTTGACCGGTTTGACCATGGCTGAAAAATTCCGTGACGAAGGCCGTGATATCCTGTTCTTCGTTGACAATATCTATCGCTACACACTGGCCGGTACTGAAGTGTCTGCGCTGCTGGGTCGTATGCCTTCCGCTGTGGGTTATCAACCTACACTGGCTGAAGAAATGGGCCGTTTGCAGGAGCGCATCACCTCAACCAAGGTGGGTTCCATCACCTCGGTTCAGGCTGTTTATGTTCCGGCGGATGACTTGACCGATCCTGCTCCTGCTACGACGTTCCTGCATCTGGATTCGACTGTCGTGCTGTCTCGCGATATCGCATCGCTGGGTATTTATCCGGCGGTTGATCCTCTGGATTCTTCCTCGCGTCAGCTGGATCCACTGGTTGTCGGCGAAGAGCATTATTCTGTGGCACGTCGCGTTCAGCAAAATCTGCAACGCTACAAGGAACTGCGCGACATTATCGCCATTCTTGGTATGGACGAACTGGCACCGGAAGACAAATTGGCTGTTGCACGTGCACGTAAGATCCAGCGCTTCTTGTCGCAGCCTTTCCACGTCGCTGAAGTGTTTACCGGCAGTCCTGGTAAATATGTAACGCTGAAGGAAACGATCAAGGGATTCAAGGGTATCGTTGACGGCGATTATGATCACTTGCCTGAACAAGCGTTCTATATGGTTGGCGGCATAGAAGAAGCAGTCGAAAAAGCCAAGACACTTCAATAAAGGTGACACACATGGCAATGACAGTACATGTCGACGTTGTGAGTGCGGAAGAGTTGATCTTTTCCGGACTCGCCGAAGTAGTCGTGGTTCCGGGAATAATGGGCGAGCTGGGTATTTATCCTCGGCACGCACCCTTGTTGACTCGCATCAAGCCGGGATCTGTGCGTATCAAGCGTCCGGATCAGTCGGATGATGAGCTGATCTATGTGTCCGGCGGTATGCTTGAAGTGCAGCCTGATATGGTGACCATTCTTTCAGATACGGCTATTCGTAGCAAAGATCTGGACGAGGCGCGTGCTTTGGAAGCAAAGCTGGCGGCAGAGGAGGCGATGAAAAATCGTACTTCTGATTTTGATTATGCGCAGGCAGAATCAGAACTGGCACAAGCAATTGCGCAGTTGCGTATCATCCAGCAAATACGCAAACAGGCCGGACATTAGTTCAAACAGTAAACTCAGAAAAAGCAGCTTAGGCTGCTTTTTTTGTGCCGCAAATTTATTCATGGCAGAGCGGATTGTGGCGCTGAATTGCCGTTATCCTGCATGTGTTCTCGAACTATTGAGTTTTAAAATGTTTATAATCGGGCCTCTTCGAGAAGGTACATTATGAATTTGTTAAATGTTGTTATCCTGGCTGCCGGTCGTGGCACGCGCATGCATTCGGACAAGCCAAAAGTGTTGCATGCGTTGGCCGGCAAGACTTTGGTACAGCATGTTCTGGATTGTGCGCACAAACTCGACCCTCAAACTATCTGCGTCGTGTACGGTCATGGCGGAGAAGCCGTGCCAAAAGCGCTGAACACGTCAGACATATTTTTTGTGTTGCAGGAGCCACAACTCGGCACGGGCCACGCAGTGCAGCAGGCCATGCCACACCTCGATGACGATAGTAAGACGCTGGTTCTTTATGGCGATGTGCCGCTGATCCAGCACACAACCCTCCATCAGATGCAGCAGGCAGGCAGCGGGTTGACCTTGTTAACCGTCAACATGGCTAACCCAACCGGATACGGTCGCATTGTTCGCAACGAGAACGGCGATGTACTCAGCATCGTCGAGGAAAAAGATGCGACGCCGGAGCAGCGCGAAATTGTGGAAGTCAATACAGGTATTCTGCTGGCTCCTACCCGGCTACTGCGTGCGTGGCTTGCCAAATTACGGACCAATAATACGCAGGGTGAATATTACCTGACTGATATTGTCGGTATGGCAGTCGAAGATGGCGTTGTGGTGCATACCGTACAACCGAATCATGAATGGGAAATACACGGGATAAACAGCAAATCTCAGCTGGCTGTTCTGGAGCGTACATGGCAGCAAGTAGAGGCTCAGCGCCTGTTAGTGCAAGGTGTTACGCTGGCCGACCCCGCCCGGATTGATGTGCGAGGTCATCTCAATTGCGGGCGCGATGTGGAAATTGACATCGGCTGCATTTTTGAAGGTGAAGTCACACTTGGTAATAATGTGAAAATCGGTGCGTACTGTATTATCAGGAATGCCTCTATCGCCGATGGAACACAGCTGGCCCCCTTTAGCCATGTCGACAGCAGTATTGTCGGGCGAGACTGCCGCATTGGTCCTTATGCACGCCTGCGTCCCGGTACGATATTGCATGACGAGGTACATGTGGGCAATTTTGTCGAAATCAAGAACAGTGAAATCAATGATGGCAGCAAGGCCAATCACTTAAGCTATATCGGCGACACGACGATCGGGCGCAGGGTTAATATCGGCGCGGGCACGATTACCTGCAATTATGATGGCGCGAACAAGCACCGAACTGTGATAGAAGACGATGTATTTATCGGTTCGGATACGCAGCTTGTCGCCCCTGTTAAAGTTGCCAGGGGATCCACAATAGGCGCGGGTTCGACGATAACCCGCGACACGCCGGCGGGTGAGCTTAGCTTGTCACGCAGCAAACAAATGACGGTTAACGGATGGCAGCGTCCGGTTAAGAAAGTAAAAGGCGAGTAGTAAGTAGCGAGCAGTGAGTCGTAATTGGCTTGTTGTTGACTTACCATTATCAATTCTCCATTGTCAATTTTTCCTTGGGTCTAAATTATGTGTGGAATCGTAGGCGCCGTAGCACAACGCAATGTTGTACCTATCCTGCTTGAGGGGTTGCAGCGACTCGAATATCGGGGTTATGACTCAGCCGGGCTGGTGGTCGTGCACGATGCAAAACTGGAACGTGCGCGAAGCACCGGTCGTGTCGCTGAGCTCAGCATTAAAAGCGCCAGTATCCAGGGTACTATAGGTATCGCCCACACCCGTTGGGCGACACACGGCGTACCCAGTGAGCGCAATGCACATCCGCACCTGAGCCGTGATCTGATCGCCGTGGTTCACAACGGCATCATCGAAAATTATGAGTCATTGCGCACGCGTCTGAGCGCAGCAGGCTACGAATTTACGTCGGACACGGACACGGAAGTAATCGCACATCTGATACACAGCCATTATGTGAACGGCATATCGTTGCTGGAGGCTACTCGAGCCGCTCTCACCGAACTGGTAGGCGCCTATGCCATCGGTGTAATTGCAGCGGACAATCCTGACCAGCTTATTTGTTCACGGCGAGGTAGTCCCTTGCTGATGGGAATTGGTATCGGAGAAAATTTCATTGCCTCGGATGTTTCTGCACTGCTGCCGGTTACCAGCAGAGTGATCTATCTCGAAGAGGGCGATGTCGTCGAAATTGAGCGGATGAGTTATCGGATTTTCAACGCAGCGGGCAACATTGTCGAACGCCCTGTTCAGGTAAGCGAAATCAGTAATGAAAGTGTGCAGCTAGGCAAATACCGACATTACATGCAGAAGGAAATTCACGAACAGCCGCAGGCCATTGCCGACACGCTCGAATCCGTCTGCAACAGTCAATCCATAGTCCCGGGTATTTTTGGTGCTGAAGCGGCAGCGTCTTTCGCAGATATAAACAGCATTCTGATTCTGGCCTGTGGCACCAGTTATCACGCAGGATTGGTGGCGCGATACTGGCTGGAAGAAATTGCCGGTATTCAATGC
The DNA here is from genome assembly GCA_002381565.1 of Gallionella sp. UBA4121. Taxonomy (GTDB): domain Bacteria; phylum Pseudomonadota; class Gammaproteobacteria; order Burkholderiales; family Gallionellaceae; genus Gallionella. The sequence goes on along the minus strand of DFWZ01000029.1, from coordinate 33,437 downwards.
ACGGTGGAAATCGCCAGCGAATATCGCTACCGCACCAGTGTGCCCAATCCCAGCGCATTGGTGATTGTGTTGTCCCAGTCGGGTGAAACCGCCGACACACAGGCGGCTCTTAATCACGCCAAGGCGCTGGGTCATATCCATACCCTGGCAATATGCAACGTGCCTGAAAGCGCACTGGTCAGGATGTCAAAGCTGCGTTTTCTGACGCGCGCAGGGCCGGAAATCGGCGTGGCATCGACCAAGGCGTTCACCACGCAACTGGTCGCGCTATTCCTGCTGACGCTGGTACTGGCCAAGCAGCGTCATCGTCTGACGGCAGAGTGCGAGCAGCAACATTTGCACGCCTTGCGCCATCTGCCCGCTGCAACGCAAAAAGTGCTGGATCTGGAACCACAAATCGCGAAGCTCGCCGAGCAGTTTGCTGATAAACAACACGCGTTATTTCTGGGACGTGGCCTGCATTATCCGATCGCCCTTGAAGGCGCGCTCAAACTCAAGGAAATTTCCTATATCCATGCCGAAGCCTACCCTGCGGGTGAGCTGAAGCATGGGCCGCTGGCGCTGGTGGACAAGGATATGCCGGTCATATCGGTAGCACCCAATGATGTGCTGCTGGAAAAACTCAAATCCAATCTGCACGAAGTGCGCGCGCGCGGGGGAGAGCTATATGTGTTTGCCGATGCGGACACCCATATACGCGAAGAAGACGGCGTACACATCATGCACATGCCGGAGCACGCAGGATATCTGAGCCCTATCCTGCACACCATTCCACTGCAATTGCTGGCCTATTATGTGGCATTGCAGAAAGGGACTGATGTCGATAAGCCTCGCAATTTAGCCAAGTCAGTAACAGTGGAATAAATTACGAGGCTTGCAGCTGTTTGTATTCCGCGCAATTAAAGTCGTAAATAGGTTATTAAAGTCGTAAATTGAAGGGGGGTAACAACACAGCCGGTGTTCGCCAGCTACTGAGGTTTACCCCCTTTGCACGGGGAAAATAGAATAGGCATTTCGGCAAAACATGTGACCCATAATGCCCGCAATTCCACAGCCGAAAATGTGTGCAAGCCGCTTAGTCTGGTCATCGCAAATGTCAGCTGCTCGGCCTTTGCGGACGGTGGCGGTTCGCTTAAATGGCTGTCGGACACGCCTGCTGCAATGCACGTATAATCCGATTATGGGAATACTGACTACCTCAACTAGATGAAATCAAAAAAATCTAATACGCCCCAATCTCAAGAGCCAGTTCCAGCAATTGTGTTTCCACTAACCGGTGGAAATAATATGTACTCCCCGATGTGCTATTTAATTGGTGCGGTTACCATCGCATGGAATGCTGCTCACGAACAGTTATTCAGACTGTTTTGGGTGGCATCAGGGCTACCTAAAGAAGCTGCTGAAGCTATATTTTTCTCTATAAAATCTGATAGTGGGCAAAGAGAAATTACCCGCAGCATAATTTTGTGCTCTGAAAAAGTGCCACAGGAACATAAATCCTACGCATTAGAATGGATTGATTTTATGGGGAAAAAGTCAGGCGAACGAAATGCTGCAATCCATACTATGTGGGACGGGCAAGGACTTATAGACGGAAAAACGGTATCCTCAAGGGAAATAAGCGAGAAACATATCAATAAAAAATTGAGCAAAAATGCTATTAATCAATTTGGAAGCCTTATAAACGAGCTGTTTCGCGCAACACTAGAACTAAGTAAGGCAGCAAAAATATTTGAGATATGTAAAGCCGAAACCATTGAAGATGTTAAAAAAATTAATGCTGATGGTTTTCTAGAGCAGCATTCACAGGTTCCGCGTTTCGCTGAAATAAATAATTTTGAATCTTTTACTTTACAACAGGCTGAAAAAGGAAATTTTTATCAAGTATCTGATGACCAGTCTGACATATCCCCTCAAGAATGAGCTTTAAATTTCATGTTTTCCTCGAAATCAAGCATCGTATCTTTCTGACGGCTAATTCGCATCTGCTTGATAAATTTCGGGTTCAGGTTTCACATTCCAATATCTCCTGCCTTGCTGACAGGAGTTGTGAGATACGCAATACTTTACACCCTCGCAATGTCCGGATTGGCCGATTGACGGACGTAAGAATTCTGAAAGCCGATTTTTACACTCTTTATTTTTTATTAACCAGCCGCGAATCGAGAAAAGTAGGTTTTTGACAGGAAGTGAAAATTATCGAAATGATTGGTAATACAGGCAAGATTTTTACAGTCTTTATTTATACGTTCAACTCAAATGGCTTGTATGGGCTCGAAGCTACAAGCCATGCAACCTGGCAAAGTCTGTAACTGTTGAGTGACACACTGTTCGCCGGAATAGACATCAACCGGTCAATCCGGAATTTGCATTGCAACACCCTGTCCACAAGGAGGAAATCGTCATGATAAAAAGCAAAGCGTATGCCGCACAGAGTGCTTCAAGCCCACTGGCCCCCTTTGAAGTTCAGCGCCGTGATCCCGGCCCGGAAGACGTGCAGATTGAGATCCTCTATTGCGGCGTCTGCCATTCCGACCTGCACACGGCCCGCAACGAGTGGAAAAATACCGTCTATCCTTCCGTGCCTGGACACGAAATTGTCGGACGCGTACTTGCCGTGGGGGATAAGGTGCAGGGTTTCAAGGCGGGTGACCTGGCCGGCGTGGGCTGCATGGTCGACAGTTGCGGGCATTGTCATCCCTGTCATGAGGGTGAAGAACAGTATTGCGATAACGGTTTTACCGGGACCTACAACGGCCCGGTGTTTGGCGGTGAGAATACCTATGGTGGTTATTCCCAGGCGATCGTCGTCAAGGAATCCTTTGTGCTGCACATTCAGCATGACGAGAAGGATCTGGCGAGCGTCGCTCCGCTGCTATGTGCGGGCATCACTACTTACTCGCCGCTGCGTCACTGGGGGGCGGGTCCCGGCAAGAAGGTGGGGATAGTCGGTCTGGGCGGCCTGGGGCATATGGGCGTCAAGATCGCCCACGCCATGGGCGCCTATGTCGTGCTGTTCACCACTTCTCCTGGTAAGATCGAAGATGGCAAGCGGCTGGGTGCCGATGAGGTATGTCTTTCTACCGACCCCAAGCAGATGGCGGCCCATGCCAACCAGTTCGACTTTATCCTGAATACGGTCGCGGCCCCCCACAACCTCGATCCGTTCCTGCAACTCCTCAAACTCGATGGCACCATGACCCTGGTCGGTGCTCCGGCAGAGCCTCATCCGGCGCCAGGGGTATTCAACCTGATCTTCAAGCGCCGCCAGTTGGCCGGTTCACTCATTGGAGGAATACGCGAAACGCAGGAGATGCTCGATTTTTGCGCCCAGCATAAAATTGTCTCGGATATCGAGCTCATTAACATGGACTACATCAATACCGCCTATGAGCGGATGATCAAAAGCGATGTGAAATACCGCTTCGTTATCGATATGGCAAATTTGTAGGAATTGCTTGTCGAGGTGTCCCTTATACAAGCGATATGTAGCCTGAATCATAGCGCGTCAGTCAGGCGAGTAACTTCGATGGCGGTGAGGTTGACAATGATAGAGTTCAGGTATCTACTTCGAAAATCAAATAAGTAAGTGTTATGTAAGTAAGAGTCATGCTGCACAAAATAACGAAATTCAATATCATCCATCTGGAGGGGTTATGAAAGTCACTAGACGGCAATTTTTCAAAATCTGTACTGCGGGCATAGGAAGTTCGAGCCTGGCGATGCTGGGATTCTCTCCCAATGAAGCGTTGGCGGAAATCAGGAACTTCAAGCTCGAGCGCACCACCGAAACCCGTAACACCTGCCCATACTGTTCAGTCGGTTGCGGCATTCTGATGTACAGCCTGGGCGACAAAGCCAAAAATGCAAAATCGACCATCATCCATATTGAAGGCGATCCCGATCATCCGGTGAATCGCGGTACGTTGTGCCCCAAGGGTGCCGGTCTGCTGGATTTTGTGCATAGCCCCAGTCGCCTAAAATACCCGGAAGTACGAGAAGCGGGTTCCAGTGAATGGAAACGCATTTCATGGGATGACGCTTTCACCCGTATTGCCAAACTGATGAAAACGGATCGCGACAGCAATTTTGTCGCCAGGAACGCAGATGGCTTAACCGTCAATCGCTGGCTTACCACGGGTTTTCTGGCAGCCTCGGCTTCGTCAAACGAGTCCGGCTATCTGACCCAAAAGGTCATCCGCAATATGGGGATGCTCGCATTCGATAATCAAGCACGCGTATGACACGCACCTACGGTGGCAAGTCTTGCCCCTACGTTCGGCCGCGGCGCGATGACCAATCATTGGGTCGATATCAAAAATGCAAATCTGATTGTAATAATGGGCGGCAATGCTGCCGAAGCGCATCCATGCGGCTTCAAATGGGTAACTGAAGCCAAGGCGCACAACAAGGCCAGACTGATCGTAGTTGATCCTCGCTTCACCCGCTCAGCGGCAGTGGCGGATTATTACGCGCCGATACGCTCAGGGAGTGATATTGCCTTTTTGGGTGGGTTAATTAACTACCTGTTAAGCCATGACAAGATTCAACACGAATACGTCAAGAAGTACTCCGATGCCACCTTTTTGGTTCACGGCGATTACAATTTTGATGACGGCCTGTTCACAGGCTACGACAAGGATAAACGCAAGTACGACAAGACTTCCTGGTCCTACCAGAAGGGCCATGATGGATTCGTGCTGGTCGATGAAACGCTGCAGAACCCGCGTTGCGTATTCAATCTGATGAAGCAGCACTATTCCCGCTACACGCCGGAAATGGTGACCAAGATCACAGGTACGCCCACGGAGCAGTTTCTCCATGTATGCGAAATGATCGCAGCCACGGCGGTGCCTGACAAAACCACGACGTTCCTTTATGCACTGGGCTGGACGCAACATTCTATCGGCGCCCAGAACATCCGGACCATGGCAATGGTTCAGATACTGTTGGGCAATATGGGTATGGCGGGCGGCGGTATCAATGCGCTGCGTGGTCATTCAAACATCCAGGGACTGACCGATCTGGGTCTGTTATCCAACATGCTGCCAGGTTATATGACTCTGGCTGGCGAGAAGGAGCAGGATTTTGCAGAGTACCTGGACAAACGCGCGTTGAAACCGCTGCGTCCCGGCCAGATGAGTTATTTGCAAAATTACCCCAAGTTTCACGTCAGCCTGATGAAATCCTGGTACGGCGATGCCGCGACCAAGGAGAACAACTGGTGCTTTGACTGGCTGCCCAAGCTGGATAAGGTCTACGATGTGCTGCAAGTATTCGAGATGATGCATCAGGGCAAGATGAACGGCTACTTCGCCCAGGGTTTCAACCCGCTGGCGTCGTTCCCGAACAAGGCCAAGATCGGCGAAGCGTTAGCCAAGTTGAAATACCTGGTGGTTATCGATCCGCTGGCGACCGAAACCTCCGAATTCTGGAAAAACTTCGGTGAGTTTAACGACGTCGACTCGTCCAAGATCCAGACCGAAGTATTCCGTCTGCCTTCCACCTGCTTTGCGGAAGAAGACGGCTCGCTGGTCAGTTCCAGCCGCGTGCTGCAATGGCATTACAAGGGCGCTGACGCACCGGGTGAGGCCAGGGGTGATGCTGAAATCATGGCTGGCCTGTTCCTCAGGCTGCGCGGGATGTACAAACAGGAAGGCGGCGCGTTTCCCGATGCAATCCTTAACACGACCTGGCCCTACAAGATTCCTGACAGCCCTTCCTCTGAAGAGCTTGCGCGTGAATTTAACGGCAAGGCGCTCTCTGATGTGCTGGATCCGAAGGATGCGACCAAGGTGCTGGCCAAAGCCGGCGAGCAACTGGCCGGCTTCGCCCAGTTGCGCGATGACGGTTCTACCGCCTGCGGCTGCTGGATTTTCTCCGGCTCCTGGCCTCAGGCAGGCAATATGATGGCGCGGCGCGATAATTCCGATCCAAGCGGCCTGGGAAATACACAGAACTGGGCTTATGCCTGGCCTGCAAATCGACGCATTCTTTATAACCGTGCCTCATGCGACTCGTCCGGCAAACCATGGGATGCCAAACGCAAGGTGATTTCCTGGAATGCCAAGGAGAGCAAGTGGATGGGCATGGATGTTCCGGATATGCGGCCTGATGCAGCGCCAGAGGAAAATGTCGGTCCGTTCATCATGAATCAGGAAGGTGTAGCCCGCCTGTTCGCCGTCGACAAAATGGCAGAAGGCCCATTCCCTGAGCATTATGAGCCGTTCGAAACGCCAATTGGCACCAATCCATTGCACCCGAATGTGATCAGTAATCCAGCTGCGCGCGTGTTCAAAGATGACATGGACGCTTTAGGAAAAGCGAAGGATTTCCCTTATGTCGGCACCACCTATCGACTGACGGAGCACTTCCACTACTGGACCAAACACGTCAAACTCAACGCGATTCTCCAGCCGGAGCAATTCGTCGAGATTGGTGAAGACTTGGCCAAGAGCAAAGGCATTGTGGCGGGTGACAAGGTCAAGGTGTCGTCCAACCGGGGGCATATCAAGGCGGTGGCAGTCGTGACCAAGCGCATTAAAACGCTCAACGTCAACGGCCAGCCCGTGCACACAGTTGGCATTCCGATACACTGGGGATTCAAGGGCTTGGCTAAAAACGGCTATCTGGCCAATACCCTGACCCCTTTCGTGGGTGATGCAAATACCCAGACGCCGGAATTCAAGTCATTCCTTGTCAACATCGAGAAAGCATAAGGGAGGCGGATCATGGCATTACAATCTTTAGATATCCAGCGGATCTCCGCGACAACAACGCCACCGCCTAGCGCGCGTCAGACCATCGAGGTCGCCAAGCTGATCGATGTGTCCAAGTGCATAGGCTGCAAGGCGTGTCAGAGCGCCTGTATGGAATGGAACGATATTCGAGATGAAATCGGCAGCAATGCCGGCATCTATGATAATCCGCGCGACTTGACGGCTGATTCCTGGACCGTCATGCGCTTCTCCGAAGTCGAAGTAGAAAAAGACAAGCTGGAGTGGTTAATCCGCAAGGACGGTTGCATGCATTGTGCCGATCCGGGCTGTCTCAAAGCCTGCCCGGCACCGGGTGCGATTGTTCAATACAGCAACGGCATTGTCGATTTTCACGAAGAAGCCTGCATAGGCTGCGGTTATTGTATTGCCGGCTGCCCGTTCAATGTTCCGCGCATATCCAAGAAAGACAACAAGGCTTACAAATGTACGCTCTGCTCCGACCGGGTGGGCGTCGGCATGGAGCCGGCCTGCGTAAAAAGCTGTCCGACCGGGGCGCTCGTGTTCGGCAGCAAGGAGGACATGATCGAGCATGCTGCAGAACGCATCGTTGACCTCAAGGAGCGTGGCTACAGCAACGCCGGACTTTACGATCCGCAAGGCGTAGGTGGTACGCATGTGATGTATGTGTTGCAACATGCGGATCAGCCGGAGCTATATCATGGTTTGCCTAAAGACCCATCGATCAGTGCGATGGTTGCAATCTGGAAAGGCGTCACAAAACCGCTGATGAGCCTGGGGATCGGTTTGGTCGCGCTGGCCGGGTTCTTCCACTTCATCAAAGTCGGCCCAAATGAAGTTGAAGAAGAAAGCGAATCCGAACTGCATTGATTGCGGCGGGGTAACCATAAATATTTGAGGAGCAAGCAAATGTCAATCAAGACTAATCTTGTAGTTCGTTACTCCGCCAATGAACGTATGAATCATTGGCTCGTTGCGATCACTTTTATCATGCTGGCGTTGAGTGGGCTGGCGCTGTTTCACCCCGCCTTTTTCTTCCTGAGCAATTTTTTCGGCGGGGGGCCCTGGACCAGAATTCTGCATCCATTTATCGGCGTTGTCATGTTCGTGTCTTTTCTGAGCCTGATTGTCAAATTCTGGGGACACAATTACATCACCGATGCCGACCGTGAATGGCAGAAACACCTGGGTGACATCATGGCCAATAAAGCCACGAATTTGCCCGAAGTCGGAAAATACAACATCGGTCAGAAGTATCTGTTCTGGTCGCTGGTGGTCATTGTCCCGCTGCTGATGCTGTCCGGGTTCATCATCTGGCGCCCTTACTTTGCCATCTTCTTCCCGATCAGCGTCATCCGGTTGGCCGTCTTGGTGCATGCACTGGCGGCTTTTATCGCCATCGTGGCGATCATTGTGCATGTCTATGCTGCCATCTGGACCAAGGGTTCAATTCGCGCCATGACACGTGGTACTGTGACAACTGCCTGGGCTCGTCACCATCATCCTGCCTGGTATAAAGAAATCTCAAAGGATGCAAAGTTGTGACTACAACCCCCGTCATCCAGCCCGGACAAATAGAACCACCCGCAGGTGAAATCCCTTTCATCTACCAGCCGGACAGTGTCTTTCGTGACCGGGCCATGCGGCTGCGGCAACTGGCGGCGGGTCACGTGATGAAGGATTTTTTGTTGTTCATGGCCCAGTTGACCGAGGCGCAGCATGCCGCGCTGACAGTCTTTCCCAGGGTTCCACTGCCATCGGCGGCTGAGCTGACGCTGTGCAGGGAGCATGGCATGCCGCCGCTCTCGGTGCAAAGCTGGCCGCGTGATCCGGTATGGCAGGAAGCGCTCAGGCAAATTATTGCCCATGTCATGCAGACGGCCACTGTAGAGACAAGGAAAATCCTTTTGCATTTGCAACAGATGGATAGCGCTGCGCTGGAAACATTTGCAACGGATATTCTCACCGGTCAGTTTGATGGTATGGACCTTGGCGCGGCGCCGTTTGTCGCGGCGGCACTCCAGGTTTACTGGACATATATGGCAAGCACGCTGGGCGCACAAGCTTTTGCTGCCAACGATATCAGCAATCTGTGTCCGGTATGCGCATCTCCTCCCGTGTCCAGCATCGTCCGTATCGGCGGCAGAGAAAATGGCCTGCGTTATCTGTGCTGTTCGGTGTGCAATACACAATGGCATATGGTTCGAGTCAAATGCAGTAATTGCGAGTCCACTAAAGGTATTTCGTATTATGCGATTGAGGGCACTTCCGGTGCGGTAAAGGCTGAAACCTGCGATGAGTGCGGCACTTATCTGAAAATCATGCATATGGACAAAGACCCTCAGGTCGATCCGGTTGCAGATGATCTCGCTACGCTCGCCCTCGATCTGATGATGGATGAAAACGGCAAGAACAGAAGTGGCCCCAACCTGTTTCTCATATCCCCTTCTGAACTGGCCGTGTAATCACCCTGATCATATTCATGCCGAGTGCTCAGTCGAATACCGCATCTGCAACGCGTGCCATGCTAGCCGCAATTCCATCGGTTGATCGTGTGCTGAATATGGCCGCGACTCAGGCGTTGATCTTCGAATATGGACGCATGCCGGTATTAACGGCAATTCGCGCCATGCTCACTGAACTGCGCGACAATGTTGCGCAGGCCCATATCCTGCCCGCGGATATCTTTGCAGAGCCTGCAATTAACTTGCACCTGCAATCACGGCTCCAGCAAGCCAGTCGCCCAGCGCTGCGGCCAGTCTATAACCTGACTGGCACAGTGCTGCACACCAACCTCGGTCGTGCCCAGTTGCCGGATGTCGCGATCCAGGCGGTCATCGATGCCATGACCCGCCCATGCAACCTGGAATATGACATCGATAGCGGGTCGCGCGGTGATCGAGACAACCTGATTGAGCCATTGCTCCGGGAATTGACCGGGGCTGAAGCCGCCACGGTCGTCAATAATAATGCGGCAGCGGTTTTTCTGGCATTGAATACACTGGGCTTGCGCCGGGAAGTCATCGTCTCGCGTGGCGAACTGGTGGAAATCGGCGGCTCATTCCGGGTGCCGGACATCATGTCACGGGCCGGCTGCAAGCTTAAAGAGGTGGGCACCACCAACCGCACGCATTTGAAGGATTATGCGGAGTCGATTTCAGGCAAAACAGCGATGCTGCTCAGGGTGCATACCAGTAATTATGCGATACAGGGATTTACCGCATCAGTTGCGGAAAAAGACCTGGCCGCGCTTGCCCATCAGCATGGTCTGCCTTTCATGGTCGACCTGGGCAGCGGCACTTTAGCCAACCTCAAGAAACTGGGTTTGCCTAATGAGCCGACCCCGCAGGAATCACTGGCTAATGGGGCCGATCTGATCACGTTCAGCGGCGACAAGTTGCTCGGTGGCCCGCAGGCTGGCATTATTATCGGCCGCAAAGACTTGATCGCCAAAATCAAAAAGAACCCGCTCAAAAGAGCGTTGCGGGTAGACAAGATGACATATGCTGCGCTGGATGCAGTTTTGCGGCTTTATCGCGACCCGGAGCGCCTCACACAGAATCTGCCTACCTTGCGCCTGCTGACGCGTTCTGTGATGGAAATCGACAGCACGGCAAAAATCTTGCTACCTGCGGTGGAACAGGCGCTGGCAGGACACGGCACGGTTGCGATCAAGCCTTGTCAGAGCCAGATCGGCAGCGGGTCACTTCCCATAGACCTCTTGTCCAGCGTGTGTTTATCGATTACCCCACAGGTTCGGGGCAAAGGCGAAGGCAGCGCTTTGAAAAAAATTGAGCAGGCATTTCGCCAGCTCCCCGTGCCGGTACTGGGTAGAATTACAGACGGCGCCTTTTGTCTGGATGTGCGATGTCTGGAAGAGAAATACGTGCATGAATTTATGGTTCAGCTCGGTCAATTAACCTTAATTGCTTAATCACGGTAGATTTCAATAAATGATCATCGGTACAGCCGGTCATATCGATCACGGTAAAACCTCACTTGTTAAAGCCCTCACCGGTGTGGATGCAGACCGCCTGAAGGAAGAAAAGGCACGCGGGATTACCATAGACCTGGGCTATGCCTACAGCCCCCTGCCCAACGGCGATGTATTGGGTTTTGTGGATGTGCCGGGACATGAAAAACTCATCCATAACATGCTCGCCGGCGCAACGGGCATAGACTACGTGCTGCTGGTCATTGCCGCGGACGACGGCCCGATGCCCCAGACGCGCGAACATCTGGCCATTCTGAATCTGCTGGGACTCAATCGCGGCGCGATCGCGCTGACTAAAATTGACCGCGTTGCGCCTGAACGCATTGCTGCTGCCATGAATGAAATCAACGGCCTGTTGTCGGGCACCGGCCTGGACAATAGCCCGATATTCCCGCTTTCCGCCATTACTGGCCAGGGTGTAGACGAACTGCGCGCTCATCTGGACGAAACCGCACTCGAATTGCCTGTGAAACCCAGCGCCGGTCATTTTCGACTGGCGGTCGACCGTGCATTTACCATTGCAGGTTCTGGTACCGTCGTCACCGGAACCGTGTTTTCAGGTGAAGTCCACGTAGGCGACAAATTAATCATATCCCCGGCCGGCGTCGAGGTGCGCGTACGCGGTATCCATGCACAGAACCGGCCGGCAGAATCCGGTCACGCCGGACAACGCTGTGCGCTTAATCTTGCCGGCGTTCATTTTGAAAAAGACGATGTGCGCCGCGGCATGTGGGTTCTGGCAGCATCGGTTCACGCACCTACGCAACGTTTCGATGCGCACTTTCATCTGCTCGCCGGAGAACAAAAGGCGCTCAAACACTGGACACCGGTGCATCTGCATATCGGTGCGTCCGATGTGATGGCGCGTTTAGCGATACTGGAAGGCGAAGCAATAGCTCCCTCCGGCATGGCGCTGGTTCAGCTTATTACCGACAAACCGATCTGTGCGCTCAACGGCGACCGTTTTATTCTGCGCGACCAGTCGGCAAACCGCACACTGGGCGGCGGCAAAGTGCTGGACCCGTTTCCTCCTGCCAAAAACCGGCGCACGCCGGCACGCATCAATGCTCTGCAAGCCATGCAGATAACCTGTCATGATCAGGCGTTGATGCTTGCCATGGAGAGCGCTTCAAGCGGAATGGATCTGACACGCTTTGCGCAAAGCAGAAATATCCGCGAGGCGGAAGCGCAGCTGTTGTGGCGCAGTATGCCCATGCATATTGTGGCGACCCCGTCCGCTGATTTCGGTTTTACGCCAGCGTGCTGGTCACAATTAAAGCTGCGCGTATTGGCCAGACTAAGTCTGGAACACGAAGAGAATACAGACTTTATCGGGCCTGACCGGACGCGATTGCATCGGATGGCATTGCCCGCACTGGTGCGCGCGGTTTTCAGCGCTTTACTGGATGAGCTATTGGTCGACGGGCAGGTATCCCAAAGCGGTCCGTGGATACATCTGCCCGATCATAAAGTAACGCTCACGGCGGCTGAAGAAAAACAATGGCAAACGATCTTGCCGCTATTGCAGGCTGATCTGTTTCAGCCGCCTCGTGTCAGGGATATCGCCCATGCCCTGTCGCTGGACGAGGGCAAAGTCCGCCTGTTGTTGCGTCGCGTGGCAAGAGTGGGTGATGTGTATCTGGTCGCCCACGATCATTACTTCACCAGACAGGCAATCGGGCAGTTATCGACTATCATCAGGGAAATGGCGGAAACGCATGATGGCGTCAGTGCCGCCGAATTTCGCGATCAGGTCAATACAGGCCGCAAACTGGCTATCCAGATTCTGGAATTTTTCAACCGTATCGTCTATACCCGCAGAACCGGTGACAAACATCATCTGCGCCAGGATGTCACTACCGCGGGATTTTAAAACTCGATTTTCAGCAGGCTTTATGGCGGAAGAGAGTGGGAGTCGAACCCACCCAAGCACGCTGGCGTGCTCAACCGGATTTGAAGTCCGGCCGCCCCACCGGGGAGCGAATCTCTTCCATTTGGAGGGAGGTATTCTACCCGAATGCAGGCCGGACATAACGTATGAATCAACAGCAATTACTGAAGTTAAAAGTGGCGCCGCTTGACCCGGCATTTCTTAAGCGTGAACTTTTTGTCCGGTTATTGGCACCCATCCGCAAGACACAGTTGCCATTGAAAATTCTTTTGTATCGGCAGCCATCGACCCGTTCCAGCCGGTTGCTCATCTCAAAATCTGCCGTTCAACAGACACTATAGTCCTCGGGAACCACTGATTTATTCGGTTTTGTCGTTCCCGCGTAGGCGGGAATCCAGTTAAATAAAGGTGCTGGTTCCCCCGCTTTTGCGGGGAAGACGAATAATAAATCAGCGGTTCCCTGGTCGGATCAGACCCGCTAAATAAGCCTGATGAGCGAGGAGTGCATAGCTCGCGCACTGGTAAGATTGGTTTGATATCAGGCAATTCTAAAACGCGATGCCAGCTCTTCTAGTTCTCCGCTGAGTTCAGCCATCTTTTTAGCCGAGTCAGCCGTCCGGATAGATGACAGGGTGTTTTCTTCTGTGCCTCGTGCAATCTTCTCGATGCGCTGTGCGATATCCCGCGCCGCTAGTGACTGCTCTTTGATTGCTGATGTGATGTCATCAACTGCACCTGCGGCATGTTGCGCAGCTTCGCTGATATTGCCTACGGAAGTTCCTGCCTGTCGTGCCAATCCAACACCGTCGCTGACCCGTTTTACACTGACTTCCATTTCTTTTACTGCCATTTTGGTTCCATCCTGTATCTTCGAAATCATGCCGGCTATTTCCTTGGTGGAGGTGGCGGTGCGTTCGGCCAGTTTTCTCACTTCGTCGGCGACTACCGCGAATCCGCGTCCCTGTTCCCCAGCGCGTGCTGCTTCTATGGCGGCGTTCAGCGCGAGTAAATTGGTCTGGTCTGCGATTTCACGGATCGTGTTGGCGATACCTGAGATTTGTGTGGAATATTCTTCAAGGCCGCGTATGGTTCCTGCGACATTGTTTACAGCCGTGGCGATGTGTTCCATTTCTGTCGCTGTGCTGTGAATGATTTTCCCGCCTTCGATTGCCTGTTCGCTGGAGGATTCGCTGACCTTGTGTGCATCACTGGCGTGCTCACTCACCTGATCGATTGAGACTGATAGTTGTTCCATCACGGCCGCCATGCCGGAAGCGGCTTCCGATTGCATTTCAGTCACCTTTGAGCTGGCATCTGCGGAAGTCGAAACAATGTTCGATGCAAGTTTGAGTGACAGAATTCCCTCGCGGACACCGGCGATCAGTTCGTGCAGGTTATTACGCATCACAGAAAGTGTAGCGTTAAGATCGCCCATCTCATCTTTGCTCGGCGCTGGAAGCGGTCGTGTCAGATCGCCATGTGCGATTGATTCGGCTGCCTGTTGTGATTCTTTCAGACCATTTTTGATCTTGCCAATCACCATCTTTGCCTGGATCAGCAACGCTACAGAGCCCAAAAAGCCCAGCAATACGAGCACTGTCTCGCTAATGTCGGCCGATCCGGACGCAATAGCCAGTGCAAAACCGATTACTCCATTAAATGCCAGCAACCACAATCGTGTTGCGAGACTGAGGCTGCCGATTCGGCGCATGAATTTAGCCAGCATACTGGAACCGATCACCAGACCTTCATCCAGTCTGATGCTGTCATCGTTGCGCATCCGCGCATAAAGCGCTTCTGCCGCACTGATTTCCTGGCGCGAAGCCGCAACGCGCACCGACACGTAGCCGGAGCCATCAGCCAGGGGAGATACATAAGCGCGCACCCAGTAATGATCGCCATCCTTGCGGCGATTTTTCACCAGGCCGCTCCAGGGGCGGCCTTTTTTCACAGTATCCCATAAGTCGCGAAAGGCTTCCGGGGGCATGTCGGGATGCCGCACGGTATTATGTGGCTGTCCGATCAATTCAGTTTTGGTGAAACCTGACAGTTCGATGAATGCCTCATTGGCGCGAGTGATCTGCCCCTTCAGGTTTGTATAGGAAATGACTGTTTCCCCTTGTGGGAATGGGTATTCACGTCCGCTTACGGGTTGATTGTTACGCATGTCAGATCTCTCATAATTATCATTTAAGTGCCTAAATCTGCGGTGAGCATCAGAAAATATGCCTTGAAATATTCAGGCTGCGCAAATAACAGCATTAAATAATACAATCATTATCCGTGACACAATAGTGCGGACAGATGTCTATCTGATATCATAAATGCCTATGCAAACAGGCGCCTTTGTTCCCTCGTCCGATATCGAACTTGAGACCGGTTTGAGCAAGGATCTATTGCGAAAGTGGCGTCAGCGCTACGGATTCCCCATGCCAGAAGCAAGCGCAGACGGCAAAGTCGGATACTCGCGTCAGACCATCAGTCAGCTTCTGTTGATCAAACGGTTGCTGGAAGGCGGCTTTCAGCCTGCTCAGGTCGTGGGCAAGACCCCGCTTGAGCTCGATCGCCTGCACCGGGCCATTACCAATGACCGCGCTGATTCGCGTTGCAATGAATCAACCGGCAAGCTCATCGAGCGACTGAAGCAGGCTGACCTTGTGGGGCTTCAGGCTCTTTTGGTTAAGCAGCGCGCCACCGGAACGCTGACTGAGTTCGTGTCGAATACGGTTGCTCCATTGCTTATCGAAGTTGGAGAGGCCTGGTCACGAGGGGAAATTGAGATATATCACGAGCATCTTTGCACCAGTGTCATCGAACGTTGCCTGCATGCTGAAATTCTCTTAAGCAAACCAAAGCGCAGTTACCCAAAAATTCTATTTGCCACTCCGCCGGATGAACATCATGCGCTGGGGCTGTTAATGGCCGAGGCGGCGCTTGCAGGGCAGGGCGCGAAAACGGTCAGCCTTGGATCAAATACGCCCTTGAATGATTTGAAAATGGCCGCTATCTCATGCCAGGCCAATGTGGTCGCAATATCTTTCAGCTTTGCCTATCCGGCACGGCGTGTTAGACCGGTTATTACACATTTGCGGCATTTGCTGCCGGCCGATATTGAGATATGGGTCGGGGGAAAAGGCTCGGACATCACCAGGCGTCCTCAAAAAGGAGTGCGTATTTTTTCAGATGTCCAGGAAACAATTGGTGCCTTACATGACCTCACCAAGCAGAACCGCGGCTAACGATCACTCGGTATTTAGGGAGATGCTGATTTATTCGTCATCCCCGCGTAAGCGGGGATGACGAATAAATCAGCACTTTTTTAGTTCGTGTCAGAAGCGGGATGCAGAAAAGGAGACCGGTTTTCGTGTCCGACACGGTTCCGTAACAAACGGCGGTTTTGCGATTGGGAACGGTGAGGGGATTCCCGTTCCGCATCGCTCACCGGGAAAATCTATCCGCGCTTGCGGAGCAAGTCGACGCGTACCGGCATGTTGAAGGCAGCGCCTTCAGGGGTCAGATGGCGCATGAATTTTTGCTGTACCTGCTGGAGTAGCTCTGCACTTAGTCGATGTTGCGTATGTGTCACGTTCAGCACCTGGTTTTCAAACTGTGCAAAGTTTTCAAAATGCATGGGGGCCGCGAAAAAGGTTTGGCTCGCCAGCTCAAAGCTGCCTGCCGCGATCGCCCGCTCGACAGCGGCGAAGGCGGCTTCGCGCACGGCCTGTTCGTCGTGAAAAAGCCGCAGGATTTCATTGAACTCCCCCGCAAAAACCGGTTCCGAGATGTACGCCACCCCGTCAGATTTCAATACGCGATGGATTTCGGCCATTGCCGCATCCATTTTTTCCAGCGGTACATGGTGCAGCGACTTGAACATGAAGACGACATCGAAGGATCGATCGGCGGCCGGAATCGCCTGCGCTCCGCCCAGTTCAAATCTTACATTGGCAGGCGCAACGCGACGCATATTTTCAGCATGCTGAATTTCATCGACTTCCAGTGCAACAATCGTCGCGACCTTGCCATGCCGGGCGATGGCAAGGGTCTTCTCCGCCTTGCCGCAGCCCAGTTCGAGTATCTCGGCATCTTTGAGTGACAGCAGGCGCTCGTAGATATCCCGCTCATCGCAAACCAGATCAACGTCGGGGTCAGAAATTTTCATGGATGGCCTCCGTTGCGGAATAAATGATGCAGCACATGCGCATAAGTATGTGGCGCGCGCTCACCGGGGTTGCCCGCCCATCTCTATCGGCTTCCCCTCGGAGAGGGATGTAAGGTAGCTGATGATCGAATTGAGTTGTTCACTGCCGTAGGCAGGTGGGTTGCCCCCAAGCCCCCCGGCGATACAGCTTCTGACCTGATCTGCCAAAACGATCACCTTGTTGTCTTTTGCTCTGAAACGCGGGAATATCGCCGCCGCATTGGCAAGACTCGGTATTGCTTTGCCATTGGGTAGTTTGCCCGGACTGGCGCCCCCCGCCAGGTGGCATGATTCACAGACATGACCGTTGCCATCGAAGGTGGCGTGCGAGAAGAGTTCACGGCCTTGCTCGATGGCTTTTTCGAGTTGCGGGTCGGCAGCTGACGCGACTCCCGGTGCGATCAATACGGCTAACGCCAGCCCTGCCAGCAATGTATGGACTGCATGGATGTTTTTGCTAACTGTTTTCATGGTATAGCTCCTCGGGAAGTTTAATTAACTTATTCGCAATCAGTGTGCAAGTATGCACCAATGTATGCGGTGATGCATGCCAAATGAAAATACGGTAGTGGATTAATTGCCAATTGAATGCCGGCGTGTTTGAATGCCCCATGTCATAAATACGGTGTGTAATGATGAGGAAAATTCCGTTTGCCAGGATGAAGCAGGCCATCCTGGAAATGCCGGGCCTGGGCCCTGTGCTGGGCTTTGTTGCCATCATGCTGGCGGCCCTGGTCATACTCTACGCCGCGCTGTGGTTTATTGATTCGGCG
This sequence comes from Gallionella sp. UBA4121, assembly GCA_002381565.1. Lineage (GTDB taxonomy): Bacteria > Pseudomonadota > Gammaproteobacteria > Burkholderiales > Gallionellaceae > Gallionella. Next base: position 15,841 of record DFWZ01000029.1, on the reverse strand, counting down.
CCGCCCGACACCATCACCCTTATCGGCGGCCCCGAGGGCAGCATGTTCCAGCGCAATGCCGAAAAGTACAAAAAGATCCTGGCGCGCAATGGCGTGAAGCTGAATGTCATTCCTTCGCAGGGGTCGCTGGAAAATCTGGCGCATCTGATCGATCCCTCGTTCCATGTCGATGTCGGTTTCGTTCAGGGCGGGGTGATGGAGGGGGTGGACACTGACAAGCTGATCTCCCTGGGTAGCGTTTTTTACGAGCCGCTGATGGTGTTCTACCGCGGGAAAACACCGGTTGATAAGCTTACCCAGTTTAGCGGCAAGAAGCTGGCGATCGGTCAGGTCGCCAGCGGTGCGCATATGCTGGCCTCTGTGCTGCTCAAGGCCAACGGCATTGAGCCTGGCGGGCCCACCGAGCTGCTGGAAATGGATGCGCAGGATGGGGCTGATGCGCTGATCGCAGGCAAGATCGATGCCGTGTTTCTGATGGGTGATTCCGCTTCGTTTCAACTGATGCGCAAGCTGCTGCATATCCCGGGAATAAGGCTGATGAGTTTTTCACAGGCTGATGCCTACAGCCGCCGAATCGGCTATCTCAACAAGATCGAGTTGCCGGAAGGCGCGATCGACATCGTCCATGACATCCCCGAGCATCAGGTGTTGCTGGTCGGACCTACGGTGGAGCTGGTTGCGCGCGAAGGACTGCACCCGGCGCTGTCAGACCTGTTGCTTGAGGCGGCGCGTGAGGTACATGGCGGCACCGGCATTTTGCAGCATCAGGGAGAATTTCCCGCGCCGCTGGCGCATGAATTCCGCATCAGCGAGGATGCCATCCGCTACTACAAGTCGGGCAAGAGCTTTCTTTACCGCAACCTGCCATTCTGGCTGGCCACCCTGATCAACCGCATTCTGGTGGTGATCGTGCCGATCCTGGTCGTGCTGATTCCCGGGCTGCGCATGCTGCCGCCAATTTATCGCTGGCGCATCAAGTCGCGCATCTTCAAATGGTATGGCGCGTTGCTGGAGCTCGAACGCGGGCAGCTTGCAGGGAATGCGCCGGCGGAACGGGCGGAACTCATCAAGCGGCTGGATGACATCGAGCGGGCGGTGAATCGAATGAAGGTACCCAAGTCCTTTGGCGATCAGTTCTATGTGCTGGCGCAGCACATCAATCTGGTGCGCGAGCGGCTGCTGGGCAACGCCCACCAGAATCAGGATGTTTTGCCTGGCTGAAACGCTACGGCAACGGAGCCGGCTTGCAGGCAGCGCTCAGGAAAAACGTTGCTGCAAATATTTGATAATGTCACTCGACTCGTAAAGCCATTGAACATTGCCCCGGTCATCGGTGATCTGCAAACAAGGCGTCTGGATTTTTCCGCCGCCCTTTAGCAAATCGTCACGGTGTTTGGCATCGTGTTGCGCATCGCGCAACGCAATCGGCAAAGACAGTCTTGCCATTTCGTGGCGGACCTTGATGCAAAACGGACAGGTTTTAAAGTGATAAAGCGCCAGTTTTTTGCACTGCTGGTCAACCTGTTGCTGTGCCTCAGCTGAGCGCACAATCCCTTTGGGGGTGGCCAGTTTTGCCCATAACAGCATGAAAGGCATTAATACCAGGCGCAGCGTTCTGAAAAATATTTTTATCATTTTTATCCTAAAGAGTGTTTTGGGTTAAGGGATATGACCTGTTATAACCTTTGCATTCGAGCCAAGTACCAGTTTGATCGGCACGTCCGGCCCTTCGGTTTCGATTTTTCCGGCTGGAAGTACTGAAAGGCGCCCTAACGGGGCGCCTGCCGCTTTCAGCGCCGACGCCGTCGCTTCACCCCGGGCTGTTGCCAGTGCCAGCAGGCGATCCTGATCCACAACCACCCCGTTGCGCAGGCGTTCGAACAGGATAGTGTAAAAATCGGCTCCCTTCATAGGCGCCAATTCCTGCTCGCTCAGTATGCGATTCTTATGGAACAGATCCGTCAGTTTCGACACGACTTTGTCTGCGGTACTCTCTTCCAGTTTGCCCGGGTTCACCTGACGGAAACCCGCCTTGTAAGCCGCAAGTTCAGCGCTCCCCAGTTTATCCGAGAATATATTTTCCAGTGCCGACTGAATCCTGGGCTGGCGCATGGCAAGCGGACCGGGATCTTCGCCGTTATCGAGCTGCTGTCCGCTTTTTTGAGCGACAGTCCGCCGCAACATCCTGTCCTGCAAAGCGATCCGGTCCGACTCGGCATAAACCCCCTGTATCGTTAAAGATAAAGCCGGCCGTTTGCCGAGTGCATCGGCGAGCTGCACCAGTTTTTCGCGCTCAGGGGGTGCAAGCGCCGCGTCACCTGCTTCAAAAATGATATTTTCAAATTTATTTTCCTCGCCGAACAGTGCGCCCAGCGCACGAAACGGTGCGGTAACAATCTTGCTGATGACGTTTTCGATCGCCTTCCAGACGATTCCGCCGTAACTGAACTCCGGATCCTCCAGGTTTCCGGACATTGGCAGACCCAGATCGATGCGGCCATTGGCGTCCTGCAAAATTCCGATCGCCAGATCCAGCGGGAGATTTTTGGCTTCCGGGCTCTCCACCCGCTCACCCAGCGTCAGCTGTTCCATCACGATCTGATTCTTGCCTTGCAACTGGCGTTGCTTGATCTTGTATTCCAGATCGAGGGATAGTTTGCCGGAAGTGATCTTGCGGCCGGCAAAGGTTGCGGAGTAGGGTGTCAGGCGTTCCATTTCAAGGTTGCGAAACACCACCTTCAGGTCCATGGCGTTGGTAGGATGAAAAAGATCAAGCTGGCCTGTGGCGCGAGCCAGCCCGTAGTCGTCAACCTGACCGTCCAGTTTCAGTTGGGCAAGTGCGCCCGGCCGGGACGAGAGATTCGTGACCGTCCCGGTAAGATCATGAATGCGGGTGGCGAAGGGCATGAACAGGGAATAGTCGGCGTAATCCATCTCGCCCTTATTGAAGCGCATCCGGTCGATATTGACGGAAAATGGTTTGCTTTTCGCAGCAGGCGGCGAGGCCGGTGTTGCTGCTGATTGCCGGAGGATGTGCGTGAAACTGACCGATTTGTCTTTGTTGATGATCAGTTTGGTATCGAGCCCGTTAAGGGTGAGTTCGTCGATAGCCAGGCTCGTCGATGTGGCTGCAAATGAACGGCTGCTCAGAGACTTACAGGCCAGAAACAGCTCACCCGTATCGGCTTCCGCAACATTCAGGTCATGCAAGACAAAATTGCCCCGGTAGTCGATTCCATGTGCATTGTAGACGGCATGACCTTCTGTCGATAACCGGCCGCCTTTCAGTTTCAGTTTTGCAACGGCAAAGAGGTAGGGCTGGGCTGGCGTGATGTCGAGTTCCGTGAGCTTGAGCCGGATATCCGCTGCCGGTAACGCGGGAATAACGTTTCCCTCCGCGTCGAAGCTGCCGCCGCCTGCCGTCTTGAAAGAGGCATGAAGCGGCACCGCCGCATTACCGTCTTCGCTGATGCCCTTCATGCCCAGTGCGATATTTTCAAGGGACAACTGCGCCGCTGGCGTGACGGTCTCGTCCCGGAAATCGGCGCCGAAACCTGCCAGTTCCAGCTTCTCTACCTGGTAACGCCAGCGGGATTTTTCGGGTGTTGCAGGTCCCTGTTTGGCGGAGAGTGCCTGCAATGTATCCACGATGTCGATGCGACCATCGGCAGCGCGTTTCGCGCGGATGCGACCATCCTTGATGGCAATGCTGCCGACACTTGCCTTTTGTGCAGCCAGATTGACGCGGATATCCCCGGCGGCAAAACTGCCCAGTTCAAGCGCATTCGGCGTGATGTCCCTGCCGCGCCGCAGGCTGAGGCGGCTGACGTCGATTTTGCCAAGCGTGAAACTGTTCCTGGCAAGATCAAAGCTGCCCCCCGATGCCTCGATGGCGCCGACCGAAACGGCTGGACCTGCGCGTTGCTCAAGTTCGAGCCCTGTGAGTTTGGCTGCCATGTGTTCCAGATTGACTTCAAGCTTGCCGCTGGCATAGCCCAGCCGATAATCGGCCGACAGACTGGCCAGGCCTCGGGTCGGCATAACCGGCGAACTGTTCTGCATATATGCTGCCAGCGAGGCGAGGTTTGCTTGCTCGACGCTGAAACCGCCCCGCACCGCCAGCGGTTCAAGAGTGGCTTCGCCATGCCATGCCAGGTTCGCACCGAATGACGTGCGGGCCGAAATCCTGTACTGCCCCATGTCGTCGGGTAGTGAGGATATTTCCGTGAGTTCGAGGTCTATCGGCTCAACCCGGGTAACGAAGGCAGGGGTGATTCTTCTGTCGGAAAAATCCAGCCGGGCATGGGACAGCACGAAACGATGGATGTCGAAGCGCGGCAGAGGTGAGCCTGGCGTCTGCTCCTTGCCCCTGAATGCATCGATCAGGCCCGCCCAGTTTAACTTTCCGTCCGGCAGCAAAACGGCGGTGGCGTCTAAACCATCGAGGCGGATGTCGTCAAAAACCAGCGCATGACGAAACAGGCTGGCAGCGGATAAATCGACGACCAGTTCACGAAAAGCCAGCAATGGTTCGCCACCAGGTTGTGTGAGGCGCACTCCGGACAGCCGCAGACTGATCTTGAAAGGATTGAATTGGGGGCGGTCCATTGTCAGATGGTGACCGGTCTTCTCGGCGATATATTTTTCTGCCTGAGATTGTAAAATTCGAGGCATCACCTGCCAGCTGAACAGCAAACAGGTGATGGCGAAGCCAGCTAAGGTCAGCGCCAGTGTCTTGAAGAAGGGGAGCCTGAGGGTCATGCGCTGCATAGAAAAGAGGTGGTGTGAGCCGATTTTAGCGTTTGCACACTGAATTGCCCAGCGCTTCCTGAGCCTGTCCGGAGGGTTGCGGAGAAAATTGAAGGCCGGGCTGGCAAAAGTACGGGTGTTGGGCCGAAAATACAAATGCGGAAACGATGCTACAATTTATTCGTCTAGCCATTTTTACCAACTTCAGGGAGAACCCGCATGCGCCAATTATTTTTAGCCGTTGCTCTGGCCGGCATGTCGACTTTGACATGCGCCGCCGATTTCAAGCTTTCAAGCCCCGAGATAAAAGCCAACAGCACGATGGCAAAGAGCTTTGAGTTCAATGGTTTTGGCTGTTCAGGCGAGAACAAGTCCCCTGCGCTCAAATGGAGCGGCGCACCCGAAGGCACCAGGAGCTTTGCCGTGACCATGTACGATCCCGATGCGCCGACAGGTTCCGGCTGGTGGCACTGGATGGTCATCAACATCCCGGCCGACACCACCGAACTGGCGTCAGGTGCGGGTGCGGTGAACAGCACGACATTGCCCAAAGGCGCGCTGCAAAACCGTATCGACTATGGTGTGGCAGCATGGGGCGGCACCTGCCCGCCGCAGGGAGACAAGCCGCATCGCTATATTTTCACCGTTTACGCGCTCAAGACCGACAAGCTTGACGTGCCAGCGGACGCCACCGCCGCGCTGACCGGCTACATGATTCACGGGAATGCGCTGGGCAAAGCCAGCTTCACCGCGAAATACGGTCGCGCCAAGTAATCTATTTAATTCGTGGCTGTTGTCCGCGAGAGCCGCAACAGGCATCTGATTGCATCGGTTCAGATACTCTCTGGCAGAGAGTATCTGAGCCTGACCTGCAATTTCGGTTAAAACTCAGTCGCGAATGGCAGCAATCCGGCGGGTAATCAGCGAGATTGTCGGGCTGCTTCGTGCCATTAGCTGAATATCGAGATACATAAAAATCATGAATCTATTTCTTAGAGTATTTCGATAAAAAATCAAATATTGACTGATTGCCACAATGAGCAACATTGAAGCGCATCCATGGGGAAGGTTCTTGACTGGGACTAAACATGTTGCCCGGTGCAAGCATAATGCCTGACTTAGCCGCATCGCTTGCAATAACTGCTGAGTTAACTTCGATACTTGGTTTTGCCCAAATAAACATTCCTCCCTGAGGCTCACAATGAATGGTGAAGCCAATATTTTCTAATTTTGCCATGGTTTGTTGCCGCGCTTGTAACAGTCTAATTCTCAATTTATCCAGATGTTTTCGATAATGTCCTTCGGTCAATAGTTGGTAAATAATTTGTTCGCCAATTTCAGATGTAGTTAGGCCAGTAAGCAATTTCACATCACACAATTCGGAAGCCAGTTTTTTGTTACAAGCTAAATATCCGACTCGCAGACTGGCTGAAACCGATTTAGAAAAGCTGCTGACATAAATAACACGGTTCAATTGATCAAGCGTCGCTAGTCTAGTTACGCTGGCAGGATGAAAGTCGCCATAAATATCGTCTTCGACTAACGTCAAATTATATTTTTCTGCCAGTTGCAGTACTCGATATGCGACCGGTTGAGAAATGCTCGCACCTGTTGGATTGTGAATAACTGTATTGGTAAAAAATACTTTAGGCTTGTGTTCTTTGATCAGAGATTCCATTTTTTCAGTATCGGGACCATCGTGATTCCATGGCACGCCAATTACATTGGCGCCAAAAGATTTTAGCCCTCCAAACAGGATGAAATATCCAGGGTCATCAACCAGCACCGCATCACCCGCTCGAATTAGAAATCGAGTTACCAAGTCCAATGCATGTGTCACTCCGTTGGTGAGTATCACTTGGGAAGTCTCTGCAGCAATACCTATATTGGACAGTTTGTTTTGAAGCAGTTCTCGCAACGGAAGGTAGCCAGCCGACGTGCCGTAGGCGGTTAGAAACTCTCCTTCTTTCAGTGAAAGTGTTCGCAAGCTTTTCTTAATACCGGACTCTTCCATCCATGATGCAGGTAGCCACCATGCTCCGGGCATTGTTTTGTTAGAGCGATCTTCAAGCGATTTCCTCAAAAGCCAAACAACGTCAGTTGTTCCGTCCAATTGATAGGTCGAATCCTGAGATGTTTGCCCACTAGGTCGATTGGAAACGTAAAACCCCGAACCGAGGCGTGAATGTAAGTATCCCATTGCAACCAAGCGGTCATAAGCCTGCACTACCGTTGACCGGCTGACATAATAATCTTGGGCAAATTTTCTAATCGAAGGCATTCGGGAACCAATCCGAATAACGCGTTCATCGACCATTTTCTTAACGGCAACAATGATTTGGTCAGTTAATGGTAGAGAGGTACTTGGGTCGAGCGTAAAAATTGTCATGTAAATGAGAGCAGTACAGTATGTGCAAATAATGATCAAACTGTACCTATATTGTCAAGCGGTTGTTATGTACAGTGCGGATGTCAAATTGCTGACAAATTTCATTTTAGGGGGAGTTAACGATGAATAATCTTTTCGTTAGAGGAACAGTTGCTGTGCTAGCTGGAATGCTATTAAATTTTGTAGGGGACTGGTTGCTCGGAGCAAATATTGAAATATTTAAAGGGATAGCAACTTTCACCGCCCCATGGATTTTGGACATATTTGTTCTGCCATTTTTAGTAGGGATGTTGGTCGCAAAGATTTATGGTCAAAAAGGCGGAAAGTGGCTTGCTTGTCTCCCCCCTTTGTTTGTCCGATGCATTACCTATGCCTATATGTATCTTTTTGTTTTCAATGATGGTCAGGATTTTTATTACCATTTAAACCTTTACTATTGGGGCCCATGCGTAATCCTAGTTGTAGAAGCATCTAATTTTGGTGGAATTATTCAAGAAGTTTTGGTGGGCTCCTATGCGCGCAAATTCTCGAATAGTAATTCGTTAACAACAATAATTGAACAAGGAGAAACGTCATGAGCTTGATAGCCCAATCTTTCGGAACCGGAATAATCCTCGGCATATTGTTATTTTTTGTTTGCGCCCATCTCGGTTGGATAGATAAGCTACTTATTTCTGTTGACCGTTGGTTTAGGTAATTTTCGATAGGTTATCCAGAACACAATTCCCTGCTATTCATGCTTTTATTCGTGCCTAACCATGGTGACGTTGTTTCTGGCGGAGGCAACAGCAGCGACTTGAAACAAATGAAAGTATGAAAATTGATGGGCTGCTGTCAGCAGTAAAGCAGCCGATCAGATGTTCCACCTTGGAGGTGCGCAGTGTTTCGATAACAGTCCGTCGTGAGTATCCGGTTTTCGGGGTGTAATACATGAAGGCAAAGTAGTAGTCTGATAATTTGTGTCTGATCAAATTTGAACGGCTACATCTGATGCTTTATATTTCTTTGCGGCTCCGCGTGAGAAATCATTTTATTGACTTGCGGCGGCTGGCAGCCCAGCCTATCAGTGACAGCAGCGCCAGACCACAGCCGATGAGCAGAATGCCGGTCAGCTCGCTGAGTTTGAATTCTTCATTCAGCAACAGGCGTGAGGAGATGATCGCCACCACTGGCGTGCCGAGTACAGACAGGCTGGCTTCCCATGCGGGTACGCGATCCAGAATGGTGATCCACAGCCACCAGCACATGGCCGTGCTGATGACTGCCATGAAGAGCAGAATCCAGATGTATGACATGGACCAGTTTGTTGCATGTTCCGGGACCACCAGCGCCAGCAGCACAAGCGGCACAGCGCCCATCAGCATCTGCCAGGTGGTCAGAGACAGCAGATCGACCTGCTGACGAGCGCGCAGGCGCTTGACCAGAACGGTGCCGATGGCCCAGCAAAGGGCTGCCATCAGACCGAGGAATTTGCTCAGCAGGCTGGAATGCATGTTCCAGGGTTCAATGATCAGCACCAGTCCTGTCAGCGTACTCAGTGCGGCCAGCCACTGCCGTCCTTTGATGCGCTCCCCCAGCACCGGCCAGGCAATAATCAGTGTCCAGATGGGCATGGTGAAGACCAGAACCGCTGTCTTGCCAGGTCCCCCTTCCACCAGCGCCCAGGTCTGAAATGCCATGAAACCGGTTACCTGAGCCAGGCCTATGGCGAGCGTGGCTCCGGGTGCGATCAGCTTGAATGGTTTACCCATCAGTTTGACAGCCAGCAGCAGGGCCAGCGCGCCGCCGACACAGCGTTCCGCCACGAAAGCAAAAGGCGGGGCATAGGCTAATGCCTGTTTGGCCAGAACCCAGGTGTACCCCCAGGTAACGGACAGGATTAAAAGGGCCAGCGGCAGTAACCAGCGGATAAAGGAAGCAGGCATGAGGCTGTTATCGACAATGGAAGGGGCGCATATTACCTGACGTGACGCCTGCACCCTCCAAGACCATTTCATGCCAGAGGTCTATGCATTTTAAAAGGCTATGTCGCAATTAACTGTTGAAAGTACTACAACTACAACCTTATTGTTTTTAAATAATGCTCTATGAACGTTGTCATTCCGGCGAAAGCCGGAATCCAGTGTGCAATAAATTCCCGCGGAAGCGGGACAATGCCTTGGGTTTGTTCCTGCCTGCGGCAGGCAGGCGCTTCGCGAAATATTTTATTGCTGGATTCCGGCTTTCGCCGGAATGACATAAAAAGGGTTATTTTTTCTCCGGCGGCGTGGCGCGGTATTGCCCCTGGAGCGCGATCATCCAGCCGGGATACTCCGGTGACAGTGCGCTCACTTCATTGAGCGTCTTCAACTCCGCGTCCGACAGGATCAGTCTGCTGGCCGCAAGATTGTCCTTCAGTTGTTCAATACGGCGTGCGCCGATGATGATGGAGGATACCGGCTGTTTGCTTAATATCCATGCCAAAGCCACCTGAGCCACCGACACGCCATGCGATTGTGCGACAGGTTCCATCGCATCCAGGCAGTTGAAAGCCATATCCTTATTCAAGGGCGGAAAATCGAAATCGGTGCGGCGGGCGCCTGCGGGAGCCGTCTGATCGCGTTTGTACTTTCCCGACAAGAAACCGCCGGCCAGCGGGCTCCAGATCATCAGTCCCAGCTTCTGGTCCTGAACCAGCGGGAAAACTTCACGCTCGATATCTCGCCCCGCGATGGAGTAATAGGCCTGCACGCTGGCGAACTCGCTCCAGTGGCGGGCTCTGGAAACCCCCAGGGCTTTCATGACCTGCCATGCCGCCATGTTGCATAGTCCGATGTAACGGATTTTTCCGGACCTGACGAGGTCGTTGAGCGCGGACAGGGATTCCTCGATTGGCGTCAAGGGGTCGAATCCGTGCAGCTGATAGAGGTCAATATGGTCCAATTGCAGCCGCCTGAGGCTGGCATCGACCTCGTTGTAAATATGAAAACGCGATTGCCCTCTCCCGTTGGGAGATTCATTCATGATCCCGGTGGATTTCGTGGCGACCACAATTTCATCCCGTGGCAGTCCGATATTTTTGAATGCCTGGCCAAGCAGTGTTTCCGATTCGCCCAGCGAATAAACATTGGCAGTATCAAAAAAATTAATGCCCTGCTCGAACGCTTCGCGTACCAGCAGATCAACTTCCGGTTGTTTGAGGCCACCCATGACCTCCCAGAATCCTTTGTTACCGAAAGTCATTGTTCCCAGGCACAGTTCGGAAACATAAAGACCGGTATTCCCTAACAGACGATATCGCATGGCTAAATCCTCCTTGATGAAAGTAATCGGCTGAAAGCCGTTTTTCTGATCGCAAGCAACTGAAAGTTCAATCCAAATAATCCATCAGGCCGTCATTCCGGCGAAAGCCGGAATCCAGTCATAAAAAATATTCTGCGTAGCAGGCAAAACGAGCCGATTACCGATCACGGCGAGTTTCGAGGAACAGCCAAACCATGATGTTGTCCCACTTGCGCGGGGAATTGTTAATCATCTGGATACCGGCCTTCGCCGGTATGACGCAATTTTGTGCTAATGAACTATCTGGGTTCAATGTTTAATCGGTGTGTTCAGGTTGCACGTCTGCACCCAGCAGGGGCTGTATCTCATCGCCCCATCCCCCGCCCAGCGCCTGAATCAATGCCACGCTGGCGGTGAAGCGCTGACCTGAAATCAGCAGCGCCGCATTACGCGAAGTATAGGCGGACGTCTGCGCGGTGACTACATTCAGATAGGATACGGTACCCGCCTTATACTGGTCGGTCGCAAGACGCAACGACCGCTCTGCCGCAGTGACGGCCTGCCGCTGCAAATTATCCTCTTCGGCGAGGACAGTCGATGCGACAAGCTGATCCTCGACCTGCTGCAAGGCCTGCAAGCCGAGTTGACGATATTGCGCGACCGCGATCTGGTAACCCGCGCGGCTTTGTGCGACCTGAGCGCTGCGCGCGCCGCCATCGAACAGCGTTTCCGCGACCGAAGGCCCCATGGACCAGAACAGATTGGGCGCGGATACCAGATTGGTAAAGGTGGAGCTGCGCCAGCCGCGTTGCCCTGAGAGCGTCAACGCCGGAAAGTAGGCTGATTTGGCAACGCCGATCTGGGCATTGGCTGCTGCGACCTGGCGCTCGGCAGCCTGCAGGTCGGGACGGCGCAGCAGCAGCTGCGAGGGCAATCCGGCAGGGATGGCATGAGGCTCGGGCATGCCGGGCATGGCGGGCAGGCTGAAATCGGATGGCGCCTCACCGATCAGTACGGCAATTGCGTGTTCCAGTTGTGCGCGCTGTACGCCAAACGTGACACGCTGCACCCGTGCGGAGGCCAGCTGCCCCTCGGCCAGCGCCACATCGGCCCGGGTTGCGACACCTGCGGCGTAACGGTTTTGCGTGATGGTCAGGAATTTTTCATCTGCCGCGACCGTATCCAGCGCCAGCTGTGTCTGGCTGTCCAGCTGGCGAATCTGGAAATAATCCTGGGCCAGCGTACCTTGCAGGCTGAGCTGTGCGGCGCGCAGTGTACCCAGACTCGCTTCGCTGCTGGCTGTGTCAGCCTCGACCTGACGTCGCACTTTGCCCCATAAGTCGGGAACCCAGCTGGCGGTGAAGCTCGCCGTTTTTCCCGAAACCGTGGTATTTGCGCCCGTCCCTACTATGTTGTTTCCCGTTCCTGAAGACGTGCGGCTGGATGCAACCGTAGCACCTACCGTGGGGAACTCGGCGGCGCGTGCCGCGTCGGTGAGCGCCAGCGCCTGCTGGTAGGTGTAGTAGGAGGCGCGCAGGCTCTGGTTGGCGCTGGCAACGCGCGGCTCCAGCGTGTTTAGCGTCGCGTCATTGAACACCGTCCACCAGGCCCCCTGCACTGCAACAGGGCCTGTCTGCACCCAGCCGCGGTTTTCCTTGAACTGTGCGGGTGTTTCTATTGCCGGACGCTTGTAGTCAGGCCCTACTGCACAGGCTGACAGCAAAACAGTGAAGCCGACAATCAGATGCTTTTTCATTTGGTTTCTCCTAAAAAGCAGGCGTGATGCTGACTTTTATCATGGTATTTGCCATTAGTTTTGCGCTGCAAGACGTTTTGCCCAGCGGCGACGCCCCCAGTGGCGCAACTTGTCGAGTTGCAGATAAATCACCGGGGTGGTGTACAAGGTGAGCAACTGGCTGACGATCAGTCCGCCGGCGATGGCTATACCCAGCGGCTGGCGCAGTTCGGCACCGTTGCCGGTGATCATTGCCAGCGGCAAGGCCGTGAAGAGCGCGGCCAGCGTAGTCATCAGTATGGGACGCAGGCGCAGCAGACAGGCCTGGTGGATGGCGTCACTCGGGCTGGCGCCGGTATCCCGTTCTGTTTGCAGTGCGAAATCCACCATCAGGATGGCGTTCTTTTTGACGATCCCTATCAGCAAAAACACGCCGATCAGCGCGATGATGGAAAAATCGGTATGGAACAGCATCAGCGCCAGTACCGCGCCCATCCCCGCCGACGGCAACGTCGACAGTATCGTCAGCGGGTGGATGGTGCTCTCATACAGCATGCCCAGCACGATGTAGATGACCAGAATCGCGGTAAAAATGAACAGGGGCTGGTTGTTGAGCGTGTCCTGAAAGAGTTTTGCGGTACCCTGAAAACCGCCCTGAACGCTGCCAGGCAGGCCGATTTGTGCCATCGCCACTTCAATCAGATGTTGCGCCTGACCCAGTGAGACCGTTTTTTCGAGATTGAATGAAATCGTCGAGGCGGCAAACAGACCCTGATGGTTGACGACCAGTGGCGTATTGCCCATCTCATAATGTGCCAGCGCCGCCAGCGGAACTTTCTGTCCTGCGGCGCTTATCAGGTAAATGCTGCCCAGCGCATCGGGGTGTTGCAGATACTGATCATCTGCTTCCATGACCACGCGGTACTGGTTCAGCGGCGCATAGATGGTCGATATCAGCCGCTGGCCGAAGGCGTCGTTCAGCGTCTGGTCTATGGTGTTGACCGAGATGCCGTAACGCGCAGCGGCTTCCCGGTTGATGACCAGCTCGATCTGCAGGCCCTTGCTCTGCTGATCGGTATTCACGTCGGTTAAGCCCGGAATATGCCGGAACGCTTCGAGCACGCGGGGTTCCCACTGGCGCAGCTCGTTCAAATCGCCAGTCTGCAAGGTATATTGGTAGAGGGCGGGCGACGGGCGACCCCCTGCGCGGATGTCCTGCACGGGCGCCAGAAATACCTGTGCGCCGGGCACGGCGTTAAGCTCCCGCCTGAGTTTGCCGATCACGGCCGTCGCATCCGGACGTTGATTATAGGGTTTCAGGCTCATGAAGATGAAGCCGCCGTTTGTGCCGCCGCCCCCGGTAAAGGCCACTATATTCTGCACCGACGGGTCGGTTTTGATGATGGCCACGATGCGCTCGAGCTTTTTGGACATGGCCTGAAATGAAATCGCCTGATCGGCCTGTATGTTGCCGATGACCAGACCCGTATCTTGCGTAGGGAAGAATCCCTTGGGAACGACCTTGTACAAGTGAACCGTGAAGGCAATGGTTACGAAAAATACCGCCAGCATCAGCCAGTTATGTTTGAGCGACCAGGTCAGGCTGATGTCATAACCGCGCAGCAGCCTGGCATAGCCCCGCTCACCCATTGCCGCCAGCCGGCCGGGCGGTGTACTGCTTTTGGGTTTCAGCAGGCGGGACGCGAGCATCGGCGTCACGGTCAGCGAGACGATCAGCGAGATGAAAATCGCGATGGACAGGGTGGCGGCAAACTCACGGAACAGTCGACCGATGATGCCGCCCATCAGCAATACCGGTAAAAATACCGCCACGAGTGAGAGGCTCATCGACAACACCGTAAAACCCACTTCATGTGCGCCGCGCAGCGCTGCCTGCCTGGGTGGCACACCCGCTTCGACGTGCCGCATGATGTTTTCCAGCACCACCACCGCATCATCCACTACAAATCCGGTGGCGACGATCAGCGCCATTAACGACAGGTTATCCAGGCTGTAATCGAGCAGATACATCGCGGCAAACGTGCCGACCAGCGAAATCGGCACCGCGATGGCGGGGATCAGCGTGGCGCGCCAGTCGCGCAGGAATACGAAAACCACCAGCGCCACCAGTGCCACTGACAGCAGCAGCGTGCTTTCTGAATCGTGCAACGAGGCGCGGATGGTCACGGTGCGGTCCATCATCACGTTGATATGTATGGCCTGCGGAATCGACGCACTTAGCGTGGGAAGTTCCGCCTCGATCGCTTCCACCGCGTCGATGATATTGGCCCCCGGCTGTCGGGAGATGATCAGCTGCACCGAAGGCTGGCCGTTGGACATGCCCATGTTGCGCACGTTCTGCGAGTTCTGACTGACATGCGCTACCTGATCCAGACGTACCGGTACGCCGGCAACGTATGCGACGATCAGCCTGCTGTATTCTGCGGGAGTCGTGAGCTGGTCATTGGCCTGCAACTGCCAGCGATGGCTCGCATCTTCCAGCGCACCCTTGGGCGCGTTGATATTGCTGGTCGCGATGGACTGACGGATCTGTTCCAGGCTCAATCCCATGTTGTTGATCTGATCGAGATCGAGATCGACGCGCACGGCGGGCAGCGCGCCTCCGCCCACGGTTACCTGGCCGACACCCGGCAGCTGGGAGATTTTCTGCGCCAGTATGGTCGAGGCGGCATCGTACATCTGGCTGACCGACATGCCTTTCGATGTCAGCGACAAAATCATGATGGGTGCATCCGCCGGGTTGACCTTGCGGTAGGTCGGGTTGCCCACCATGCCTGTCGGCAGCAATGGCCGCGCGGCATTGATGGCGGCCTGTACTTCGCGTGCGGCCGTGTTGATGTCCTTGGACAGATCGAACTGGATGGTGACATTGGTCGAACCCAGCGAGCTCGAAGAAGTCATTTCCGAAATGCCTGCGATGCGTCCCAGCGCGCGCTCCAGCGGGGTCGCGACGGTCGCGGCCATCACATCGGGGCTGGCGCCCGGCAGGCTGGCGTTAACATTAATCGTCGGAAAATCCACTTGCGGCAGGGGTGACACCGGCAACAGCCTGAAGGCGATCGCGCCCGCCAGCAGCACGGCCAGCGCCAGCAGCGTGGTTCCGATGGGGCGCCGGATGAAGGGTGCGGAAAAGTTCACTTTGCTGTCTCTGCGCCGGCAAAGCGCGCTGCCAGACGGTCAAAGGCCAGGTAAATCACGGGCGTGGTGAACAGGGTGAGCAGCTGCGACAGCAGTAAACCGCCGACCAGCGTGATGCCGAGCGGCTGGCGCAGTTCGGCTCCCATGCCGCCGCCTATGATCAGCGGTATCGCACCGAACAGGGCTGCGAAGGTAGTCATCAGTATCGGCCTTAATCTCAATTGTGCCGCCTGTAAGATGGCGTCCGCCGGCGACAGTCCCCCATTGCGCTGCGCATCAAGTGCGAAGTCCACCATCATGATGGCGTTTTTCTGCACGATGCCGATCAGCAGGATGATGCCGATAATGGCGATCACCGTCAGACTGTTGCCCGACAACATCAAGGCCAGCAGTGCGCCGATGCCGGCGGAGGGCAGGGTAGACAAAATCGTGACCGGATGGACAAAGCTTTCATACAGCACGCCGAGCACGATGTACATGGTCGCCACCGCCGCTAGCAACAGCCAGAGCTGATTGCTGAGCGCCGCCTCGAAAGCCGCTGCCGCGCC